>JBOICV010000051.1:0-75070 GCA_050740255.1 Nevskiales bacterium
TATATCTCTCACTGGAGGTGATCTGGCGGTACATTAATGGCAGTCTCTTCTTGGCGGAAGGATTGCTAGTCTTCCAGATCACCTCTTTCTCGGGAGGAAACGTTGCACTTACTTCTTGAATCCAAGAACCTCAACACCTGTACGGAGTCCACCATGAGCGCGTATCACGACAGTGAAGATCTAAAACATCTACGCGATTTCAAAACCCTCGCGCCCACCGAGTTCAAGGCCTGGGTGGGTCTGGAGATGATCATCGGCCGGCAGGATGGCCTGATTCCACAGAAATACCGCGAGCTGATCGCGATTGCCTGCGCGCACGTCACCCAGTGCCCTTATTGCATCGATAACCACGTAAAAAACGCGAAAAAGGCCGGCGCCAGCAAGGAAGAGGTGTCAGAAGCGATTTTCATCGCCGCGGCTTTGCGCGCCGGGGCGGCTGCGGCGCATGGCGCGATGGCGCTGAAGTTGTACGACGCGGCGGGCTAGTAGGAGCGGCTTTAGCCGCGAAGGAGTCGCGACTGAAGTCGCTCCTACAAATCCGCGCTTTGAGAGCCGGGCGCGCGCGGGCGCGCTCCTATTTCGGCGCCAGCGACTTCATATTGCCGGTAGTGAAATAGGCTTTGTCGAAACTGATGGCCACGGTTTCGTCGTGTTCGTTGTTCATGGCCTGCAGCAGATAACGGCTGCTCTGCAGGTCATAAATCGACTCCAGGATGGAGCCGGTACCCATATTGATGTCCGGCGACTGGGGATTGATGCTCTGCAGGGAATGCGCTTCCTGCGCGCGCCAGAGCTGGCCGCGCTTGTCGTAGACGTCCACCACCGCCATCTGCCAGCTATCCTCGTCAATGTAGAAAGTACGCCGGCCGTAGATGTGCGAGGTGCCGGGACGCACTTCGGAGTCCACCACCCAGACGCGATGCAACTCATAGCGCGCCGGGTCCTGGTTCAGGTGGCCCTTGCGCACCAAATCCTTGTATTTGTATTTTGCCTGATGGATCTCGCCGGCGTTGTAGGGAATATACACTTCCTTCTTGCCCACCAGCTTCCAGGTATAGCGTTCCAGTGAGCCGTTAAAGGTATCGGTCTGGTCGTTGGTGCGCAGGCCGTCAGCGCCCGTGCCGGGATTGTCGTGGCCGACGTTCGGGGCCAGACGCACGCGGCGCTGGCCGGGGTTATACAGCCAGGCTTTGCGCGGCTCGGCAATCTGGTCGAGCATTTCGTGCACCAGCAGCACTTCGCCGCGGATGATGGCCGGCGCATGCCGCACCTGCATGAAGTACACCAGCAAATTGCCGACCCTGTCCGGCGTCATGTCCTTCTGGTTGTACCAGAACCAGAAATCCTCTTGCAGCACCGAGGGGTTGTAATCGCCGCCGACGGTGACCGGTGTCTGGATGTTCCAGCGCCGCCCGCTCTCGCCGCGGTAGCGTGATTTGTGATTCCAGACCGGGTCCACGCCCTCCTTCGGGATCGGGAAGGGAATGCCGATCGCCGCGCCCTGGAAGCCATTGCCCTCGTTGGTCAGCTCCGCATTGAGCGCGTTCTTATGGTTCCACTCATAGACGAAGTCTGGATTGGCAAAGGTGCGCTTGCTCTCGTACACATTCATCTTGTAAGTCTTGGGATACTTGTTGAACAACGCGATGTGCGCGACGCTGAGCTTGTCCTTGTATTGCTCCATGTTCTCCTTGGTGATGGTGAACAGGGGCTTGTCGTCCGGGAACACGTTCGGAAAACGCTCCGGCGGACCCTTATAGCCGGCCGGCGGGGTGCGTAGGCCGCCTTCCCACTTCGGGATGCTGTTGTCGGCATTGGCATTGGGATCGGCGCCGCTCGGGGTGAGCGTGCCGTTCTTGAGTTTGTCGGCTTCTTCCGGCGGCGCCTTGGCATAGCTTGCCGACGCCGCCAGCGCGAAAGCGGCCGTGAGGCTATAGGCCGCAGCACGCACCCACAATTTGCTGTTCATCTTCTCCATCTCCGCACCTGTTCAGTGAACGACGGTTTGCCCGCCGCGGTTACCGTTATGTTGCCGCAATGTGTGTAACCGCGCCGGGGCAAGCCCATCGCTTAGACAATACGTCTGCGCACCCCGTTCGGTTGCACGAAGAGTAGCAAGACCCGGGGCTGGCGGCCAGTCGGCCGGCCAAGCAGGCAGAACAAGGCCCCGTCTGGCGGGGCCTTGGTAGTGTTGCAGGAGCGAGCCTTGCTCGCGATGCCTGGTGTCGCGTGCGGGCACGCTCCTACTTTGGCGCCACCGCCTTCATATTGCTGGTGGTGAAGTAGTCCAGCGCAAAGGGCATGTCCTTGGTTTCGTCATGCTCGTTGTTCACGGCCATCAGCAGGTAGCGGGTGCTTTGCAGGTCATACACCGTCTCGGCGGCCGGTTGCAGGCTGGGCTTGCCGCCCAGTGCGCCCGGCAGGGTGTGTGCTTCCTGTACGCGCCACATCTGGTTGCGCTTGTCGTACACATCCACCAGCACGATTTGCCAGGAGTCTTCGTCGACGTAGAAGGTGCGGCGGCCATAGACATGGGAGGTGCCGGCCTTGAGCGTGGAATCGACCACCCAGACCCGGTGCAGCTCATAGCGGGTCAGATCCTGATTGAGGTGAGCCTTCTTGATCAGGTCTTTGTACTTGTGCTTGGCTTGGTGAAGCTCGCCGGCGTTATACGGAATATAAATCTCCTGCTTGCCGACCAGCTTCCAGTCGTAGCGCTCCATGGAGCCGTTGAACACGTCGAGCTGGTCGTTGGTGCGCAGCCCATCCGAGGCGGTGCCGGGGTTGTCATGGCCGACGTTGGGGGCCTTGCGCACGCGGCGCTGGCCGGGGTTGTAGAGATTGGCGTCGCGCGCCTCTTTGATCTGGTCCAGGGTTTCCTTCACCAGCAAGACCTCGCCGCGGATGATGGCCGGCGCGTGGCGGATCTGCATGAAGTAAGACAGGACGTTATTAACTTTGTCCGGCGTCATATCCTGCTTGCTGTACCAGAGCAGCGCATCTTCCTGGATGATGGAGGGGTTGAAATCGCCCGCCACCGTCACCGGCGCCTGCACATTCCAGCGGCGGATGGATTCGCCGCGGTAACGCCCTTTGTGGTTCCAGATCGGCTCCACGCCGGATTGCGGAATCGGGAAAGGCACGCCGACCGCCGCGCCCGTGAAATTATTGCCGTTATTGGTCAGCTCGGCGTTGAGCGCGTTCTTATGATTCCACTCATAGACGAAATCGGGAAAGGCCGCGCTGCGGCGCGACTCATACACCGGCATCTTGTAAGTCGGGTATTTGGCGAACAGCGCCTGCTGGCCGATGGCCAGCTTGTCCTTGTACTGCGCCAGGTTCTCAGCCGAGATGGTGAACTTGGGCTTGTCATCGGGATAAGGATTGGCAAAGCGTCCGCCGGCACCCGCCGGAGGCGATTTCAAGCCGCCATCCCATTTGGGGATGCCGCCATCGGCATTTGCACCGGTCTCAGCACCCATCGGGGTGAGCGGGCCGTTCTTGAGCTTGTCCGCTTCGGCCTGCGGCACTTTGGCGAGAACCGGCGTGGCGGATAGCAACAGCGCCCCGACGCAGACCAGCGCGCGGGCGCGAAGAAATCGGGTTTGGGTCATGTTCGCACCATTACTTGTCAGAAGAGTTTAGAAGAGTTCGAGTTGAGCCCCTGAGCTCATGAAGTCGCTTGGCGCCTGGGAACATGCGCGCCAGCGCCGGTTCAGCCTACCGCAGCTTAAGACCGAGTACCAGTGTGCGGGTTCAACTCTAGGGCCGGTTCAGCCAAGAAAATCCAGCTTGCGCGTCTCGCCGTGCTGCATGACCCAGAACCTATCCCCGGGAATAGCGGCAGCCTGTAGAGCCGCTGCCAGCCGGCGCGGCGGCTCATCCATCGGCTCCAGGGTCAAGCGGAAGCTACCCCAGTGCATCGCCACCGAATAGCGTGTCTTTACATCCTGATGGATTTTGACCGCCTCTTCCGGGTTGACATGCATGGCCTGCATAAACCAGCGCGGCTCGTAGGCGCCGATGGGGATCAGCGCCAAATCTATGCCCGGGAAGCGTGCGCCGATGTCCTTGAAATCCTTCGAGTAACCGCTGTCGCCAGCAAAAAAGATGCGCTGGCCCGCCAGCTCTATCAGCCAGCCGCACCATAGCGTCTTGTTGCGGTCGGTGGCCGAGCGGCCGGAAAAATGCTGCACCGGCACGGCGTGCCCGATGACGCCCTGATGTTCCGCTTGCTGCCCCCAGTCCAACTCGATCACCTCTTTAATGCCGCGGCGCCGGAACCAGCGCTGCAAACCCAGCGGCACGAAGAAACGCGCCTGTGGGTTCCGCTTCGCTATCCATTTCACACTTTTTTCGTCGAGATGGTCGTAGTGGTTGTGCGAGATGAACACCAGATCAATCGCCGGCAACTGCTTGAGCGCGAGCCCCGGTGGCGCCCAGCGCTTGGGGCCGGCGAATTGCACCGGAAACGCGCGCGCGGAAAAATGCGGGTCAGTGAGGATGTTCTTGCCGGCCAGTTGAATCAGAAAAGTATCGTGGCCGATCCAGGTCAGGGTCGGCTCCTGGCGATTCTCCTTCAGAAATACCGGGTCGTTCTGCGCCAGCGGAAAGTGCACCCGCGCCGGCCCGGACCAGTCCCAGGCATCGAGAAAACCGACAAAGTCCTTCAGCCCCCGCCGCTCATGCGGGTAGTTATTGCGAAAACCTTTCGCGGTGTGATGCGGCTGCTTTGCTTCGGGGGGTGACATGGACCTTCAGATACGGCTTTCCGCCCGCAGTTTGTCCAAATGGCTTTGGATATTGCGCAGCGCCAGCGGATAGAGCCGCGGGTCTATCCCCTTGTAAATGCTTGGCAGCATGCGCAAGGACGAATAGCCCTTCTTGTGCAGTTCGAGCACCTGGCTCTCGCGTTCGATGCGGTGCGCGAGTGTCGCCTGTAACCGGTAAGTGGTGCCCAGCGCGGCGCCATGCGAGGGAAAAATCACCGCCGGATTGAGCTCGATCACACGTCTGAGCGACTCGAAATACAGACTCATATTGCCTTCCGGCTTGGAGATCACCACCGTGCCGATGCCCTGGATCAGGTCGCTGACGATGCACCAACTGCGGCTTTCCGGCATCAGCGCGAGCTGGCCCGCGTCGTGACCGGGCACCGCGTAAATATGCACCGGCTCGCCGAGCCACTGCGTCAGCACCTCGCCTTCCCCGCGAACTTTTATCTCGACGTCTTTGAAGAAACGCCCGCGGGTCTTGCGCTGAATCCGTTCCTGGGTGTCGGCGCTCAAATGAATCGGCAGCTTCAGCCGGCGCGCGATCTCATCCGCGTATTCACGATGATCCTTGTGATGATGGGTCAAAAAAACCGCGCTGAAGCCAATCGGCGTGGCGGTGTTCAGCAGCCGCTCCAGTTCTGCCTGATTCTTGGGCGCAGGATCCACCAGAAAGCGCGTTTCCGCCGTATCGCCAATAAGAAAAGCATTGGTCCGGTCGGCCGGAGGAAGCGTATTGGAACGCACCGCGAGCTGACGCACACCCCTGATCATTTCAACGCAGGGCACGTAGCGCTCTGCATCGAATTCGTAGTTGAGTACGGGGATGCAACGTGTAGCAGGATCTGCTGCTAACGCGCGCAACGTGGTGACCGTCGGCGGCGCCGCCAGCAGGCGGCCGCGCTCATAGCGTGCATAAAACTCCGCCGGCGGGTGCCACTCGATCTCCGCGATTTCGCGCGGATCGAGTGTGAATGCGGGTTTTTTCCTCAGTTCGATCAGATAAGAACGGGTGTCGAAGCGCACCGGCATGAAAGGGGGAGTCAGTGCGCGGCCAAACTCGCTCAGGTATGTCACCTCGTCGTCGGCGCAGGCGCCGGCTAGATCAAAGCCCAACTCTTCCTGCAGTTCACGGCATAGCGCGCGCAGCAGGCGCGGGTCCTGCGGCTGCAGCAACGGATGTGCCAGCGCCTCGCTGCTATCCGTCTTGTCAATTTTTCCGCCAGGAAAAGCCCAATAGCCCGGAAACACCGGCATCTGCGGCTGACGCCGGGTAAGCAGCACTTCGCCGTCGCAGATCAGCATGGCGGTAACGGCTTCGATGATTGGCGCGGGCATTCGCTGACGAGCTACGGCTGGCACGGGTAAGCAGGAGCCGTTAGGGTACAGCAAGCCCGCATACAACGAAGCATGCCCGCACCCACTACTGTGTTGATCACCGGCGCCGCCGGTTTCATCGGCCAGCGGGTGCTGCGTACTTTGCTGATGCGTGCGCCCGCAATAAAAATTGTCGCGACCGATATCCGTCCCTTGCCCGCAGAGCTGGCGGCACAGTTGCAATTCCTGTCGCTCGACGTGCGCGCCGCTGAGTTGCGCGAGGTGATGGCGCGTTTGCAGGTGCAATCGGTGATCCACCTGGCGGCTGTGGTCAATCCGCCGCCGGACATGTCGCGCGCGTTACTACACGCGATTGAAGTCGAGGGCACGCGCAATCTGCTGGAGGCCTGCGTCGCAGCCGGCGTGGGCCAGGTCATTGTGACGTCCAGCGGCGCGGCCTATGGCTATCACGCCGACAACCCACTGCCGCTGACCGAAGACTGCGCGCTGCGTGGCAATCCCGAATTCGCCTATGCCGACCACAAGCGCCAGGCCGAGGAACTGCTGGCCGCCTATCGTCGGCGCCATCCGCGGCTCAAACAGCTCATTTTTCGGCCCGGCACGGTGCTGGGCGTGGGTGTAAACAACCCAATCTCCGCTCTATTTGAGCGCCGGATCATCGTGGGTATTTCCGGCGCCGACTCGCCCTTCGTAATCATCCGGGACGAGGATGTCGCGGACTGTATTGTCCAGGGTGTGTTGAAAGAGGCCGAGGGCATTTACAACCTGGCGGGCGACGGCGCCATCAGCCTGCGTGAAATCGCGGCACTACTGCGTAAACCCTACCTGCCGCTGCCGGCGGGATTGCTTGGCGCAGCCCTCGCGTTGCTCAAACCCTTGGGCTTGTCGGCCTACGGTCCGGAACAAGTGCGTTTTCTGCGTTATCGGCCGGTGCTGGCCAACGATAAGCTTAAACGCGAATTCGGCTATACGCCGCGCAAATCCAGCCGCGACTGTTTTATTGAATACGCACGCAGCCGCGGCTTGCTTTCCTAGCGTCACCGCGGCGGCGCTATACTCGGACAGACCGGCCACAGAGCCGGCGCCACGGAGAGGAATCATGACCTTATGCCCCATCGCTTTAGCGGTCGGCTGCAAGAAGTGCTTCATGTTCAACGTCTGTCCGGTCAAATCCATCATCGGCGACTACAAGCCGGAGCAGGATACGAGGAGCAGCCCGCCATCTAAGCCGCAGTAGCACTTTTCCACTTATATTCTGTCATTCCGGCGTAAGTCGGAATCCAGTATTTTCAAAGCCTGGACTCCGGCTGGAGTTTATCCCCGGATCGAGTCCGGGGCAGGCTCTGAGCGCAGCCGAAGCCTGTCCTGAGCTTGTCGAAGGGGGCCGGTGTGACGGGTTCTTTGAGGGTTTGGGATGCAGGTATTTGTCACTGGCGGCTCCGGCTTTGTGGGCCGCAATATTATTCGCGCGCTCGTTGCGCGCGGTGATCGAGTGCACGCGCTGGCGCGTTCGGACGCCGCGCTGCAGGCGGTGGCAGCGCTGGGTGCTCAAGGCATCCGTGGCGACTTGCATGATTTAGCGGCGATGCAAACCGGCATGAAAGGCTGCACTGTGGTGTTCCATGCCGCGGCCCAGGTCACCGACTGGGGCGATCCGCAGCTTTACCACGACATCAATGTGCGCGGCACGGAAAACGTATTGACCGCAGCCCGCGCCGCCGGTGTGAAACGCGTAGTGCATATCAGCACGGAAGCAGTGCTGGCCAACGGCATGCCTTTGCACAATGTGGATGAGACGCGTCCGCGGCCCGACGACGCCCTGCCGCGCTATCCGCAGAGCAAGGGCCTGGCCGAAGCCGCAGTGCTCAAGGCGAATGGCGGCGGCATGCACACGGTAGTGGTACGACCGCGTTTCATCTGGGGCCGGGACGACACTTCGTTATTGCCGCAAATTCTGGCGGCCGTGAGGCAGGGCAAGTTCATGTGGATCGACGGCGGGCGTTATCTGTCGTCCACCTGCCATATTGATAACGTCGTGGAAGGCTGTCTGCTGGCAGCGGAAAAGGGCCGGCCGGCCGGAATTTATTTCCTCACCGACGGAGTACCGGTGGAGTTCCGCGAGTTCCTTACGCAGTTGCTCGCGACCCAGGGCGTGGCCCCGGGCAATAAGAGCCTGCCACGGGCTCTGGCCTGGACGCTGGCCGTGATTTCCGAAGCGATCTGGAATCTTTTCCGCGTCAAAAGTCCGCCGCCGATCACCCGCGTCGTGGTCAATCTTATCGGCCAGGAAGTCACGGTAAACGACGCCAAAGCGCGTCGCGAACTGGGTTATCAAAGCAAAATGTCGCGCGCAGCGGGGTTGGCGGATCTCGTCGCGCGCGCGACTCGCTAAGTCAGCATCGTCATGACGCTGTCCTTCGACTGGCGTGATACACAAACCTACTGTCCCGCAATCGTCATCCCATCAATCAATATCGACGGCGACCGAATATTGCCGCGTACATCGACATCATTGCCTAGCAGAGCGATCTTTTTGTACATCTCGCGCAAATTGCCGGCGATGGTGATGTTCTCGACCGGATAGGCAATCGCGCCGTTTTCCACCCAGAAACCGGAGGCGCCGCGGGAGTAGTCGCCGGTGATGAGATTCGCGCCCGAGCCCATCAGCTCGTTAACCACCAGCCCACGCCCCATCTCGCGCACAAGTCCATCAAAACTCTGCCGGCCCGGCTCGATCACGAGGTTGAATACGCCGCCGGAGTTGCCGGTGGTCTCCAGGCCCAGGCGCCGCGCCGAGTAGCTGTCCAATACCCAGCCCTGCAACACGCCATCCTTGATCAGCTCGCGGTCCACGGTAGCTACGCCCTCGTGGTCGAAGGCGGCGCTGCCAATCGCTTCCGGCAGCAGCGGCCGCTGGCTGAGCTGGACCTGCGCAGCAAACACCGGTTTGCCGAGCTGGTCCAGCAAGAAACTGGCCTTGCGATACAGCGCACCGCCGCTAATCGCGCCGACAAAGCTGCGGAACAGTCCGCGCGCCAGCTCAGCTGGAAACAGCACCGGCGCGGTACAGGTCGCCAGCGGACGCGGATCAAGCCGCGCGCAAGCGCGGCGGGCAGCGATGCGTCCCACTTCGGCTGCGGACTCCAGCACGCCCGCGCGGCGTGCTGCGGTATACCAGTAGTCGCGCTGCATGGCTTCGCCCTGCTGCGCGATCAGTGCGCAGCTCAAGCTGTGCTCGCTGCCGCGGCTGCTGCCCAGGAAGCCATGACTATTGGCATAGAGGGACATCCCGCGGCGTGTGTCGAGGCCCGCGCCTTCGCTATTGGCGATGCGCGCGTCGGCTGCCAGACCCGCCGCTTCGCAGTTACGCGCCAGCTCGATCGCCTGCTCGACCGACAGCGGCCAGGGGTGATCAAGCGCCAGTTCGGGAAAGGTCCTGGCCATGCGTTCGGCAGGCGCAAGGCCGGCATAAGGATCGGCGCCGGTGTGGCGTGCGATGGCGCAGGCGGTTTCGACCGCTTCGGCTACCGCCGCAGGCGCAAGATCGGCGGTGGTGGCCGACCCGCGCCGCTGGCCGAAGTACACGCTCACGCTTAAATCCCGGTCGGCTTGGAATTCAATTGTCTCCGGCTCGCCTTTGCGCACGTTGACCGTCAAGGCGCGGCTGACGCCGAGCGCCGCTTCGGCCGCGCTGGCGCCTTGCGCTTTGGCGAGATTCAGGGCACGTTCGAGCACCGGCGCAAGCGTGTTTGCCGCGGGCAATTCTTCCCCCAGCATAGAACTTGCTGCCGAATTCGCGATCGGAGAAGTCATAGAGCGCGCAGTCTGCCACAGGCCGGCGCGCAGTAGCGGAAGGGGAAACTGGCGATGTTGCCACGACAGCGCGATTTGATCTGCAAGCCTCGGGCGCGACCGTGAAGTTGCGTCTGAAATCTCTTACTGGCCTGGCGCTGGCCGGCTTTGCGCTGGTGGTGCTGCCGCTGATTGCGGTGCTGGCCGCGGCCAATATCTACGTCGAAACGCTGGCCGAGCAAAGCGAGCAGCTTATCGTTCAAGGCGTGCGGCTGGCGCGCCAGAGCAAGGAACTGGAAGAAAAAATCATCGCGATGGAGCGCAACGTGCGCCAGTACCAGGTACTGGGCGATTACGCGCTGATTGACCTGACCACGGAGCGTTACCGGGAACTGGAAGCGGTGTTAAGCAGCTTGGAACAATCGCGCGGTCATGCGGCGAGTGATTGGCATCTGGACGAGATTAGAAGCGCCTGTCTGGCGATTCTGCGAGCGCTGCGGGACCATCCGCCACAATCGGCGCAACTGGCGGGCGAGCTGGAACGCTTCAGCCGGCTGCGCGAGCTGGCCGCATCGATCCGCACCCAGGGCTATCAATTCATCAGCGCCAAGTCGGAGCTATTGCAGGCCACAGCGAGCGACGCGCGCCGCCTGTTGTTGCTGATGGCCATTACGCTGATTCCGGCGGTGATTGTGCTCTCATTGTGGTTCACCGTACTCATCACCCGGCCTATCAATCAGCTTGAGCAGGCCATTATGGGCCTGGGCAAGGGCGCGTTCACCGAACCGATCGTGGTCGGCGGCCCGCATGAGATCGCCGCACTCGGCAGCCGGCTCGACTGGTTGCGCCGAAGGCTGACGACGCTCGAGGCGGAGAACAACCGTTTCCTGCGGCATATGTCGCACGAGCTTAAAACGCCCCTGTCGAGCATCCGCGAGGGCGCCGAGTTGCTGCTGGATGGTACGGTCGGCGGACTGAGCGACACCCAGCGGGAAATCGCCGATATCCTGCGCAACAACAGCCTTGAGTTGCAATTCCTGATTGAGAATCTGCTGGACTATGAGCAGTGGCGCGAAAAGTCCGCGGAGCTCGAAATTTCCGACTTTCCATTGCGTCCCCTGCTCGAATCCACCATCCGGCGGCATCAACTGCCCATCGCCAGCAAGGGTTTGCTGATCGAGACGGCCGTTGAGGATTTCAGCCTGCAGGCCGACCGCGAGCGCATCCGCATGACGCTGGACAATCTGATCTCCAACGCGGTGAAGTTCGCGCCAGCGGGCGGTACCGTGTATATCAAGGCCCGCAAGCGGCCCAATTCCGGCGAACGGGATCTGATTACGATTGACATCGCTGACACCGGACCCGGCATTCCCGCCGAAGAACGGTCGCGAGTGTTCGACCCGTTTTACCAAGGTAAATCTGCCGGCGGCGGTTATTTGCGCGGAACCGGCATCGGCCTATCCGTCGTGCGCGATTGCATTCATGCGCACCGCGGCACGATTCAAGTTATTGAAGGAGAGTACCCAGGTGCCCATCTTAGAATTCAGCTGCCGTCGCCGCCTGCTGCGCGCTAGCGCCAGCCTGGCGACGGCGCTCGCGCTAGCGGCTGCGGGCCTGCTCAGTAGCGGCTGCGAGACCTTGCAGGAGGTCGTTGCTCCGGAGCCGCCGCCCGCCAGCACCGGCATGCTGTCATTGGAGCAGTATCTGGCCTATACGCGGCTGCTGACGGCGGCGCGTCCGGCACAACAGAAAAAAGTCTATCAGCAAGCCGTTTCAGCCTACCGGCGCAATCCCACGCCGCATAACCAGCTGCGCTACGCGCTGACCTTGAGCGTGCTCGACAGTCCCTACGGCGACTCGGAGCAGGCGCACAAGTTGTTCAAAGCGCTCGCCGCAACGCCGCTGCCGCGGGACCTGGGAGCGCTGGTCAATCTGCAGCTCCACGTGTTGCAGCATCGACGCGCGCTGACGGACCGAGTCGCCATACTGAGCAAAGCCTTGGACGATGCGGCGGCCAAAATCGATGCGCTGACCACGATCGAACAGAAACTGGAGCGACCCGCCCGCGAGCAGGACATTATTCAACGATGAGTGAACCCTGCGGCAAATTACTGCTGGTAGACGACGATCCGGACCTGCGGCGTCTGCTCAGCATCCGGCTGCGCGCGTCGGGTCACGCGGTCGAAACTGCCGATGGCGCGGCGCAAGCGCTGAACGTAATCCCGAGCTTCCAGCCGGATCTGGTGATCACCGATTTGCGCATGGAACAGATGGACGGCATGCAATTGTTGCGCGAGCTGCAGCGCCTGCGGCCCGGCCTGCCGGTGCTGATCATCACCGCGCACGGCACCATCCCGGATGCGGTCCAGGCTACCCAGCACGGCGCCTTCGATTTTCTGACCAAACCGGTCGACAAGGATTTGCTGCTGCGGCGGGTCGGCGACGCGCTGCGGCTGTCCGGCGCCGCTATGCCGGACGACGACTGGCACGCCGATATCGTCACCGGCAGTCAGGTCATGCTGGAGCTGCTGGCCGACGCGCGTCTGGTCGCGGGCTCGGATGTGAGCGTAATCATCACCGGCGACAGCGGCACCGGCAAGGAGCTGCTGGCACGCGCGATTCACAAGGCCAGCCCGCGCCGCGGCCACGAGTTCGTCGCCATCAACTGCGGCGCCATGCCTGAGAATCTGCTGGAATCGGAGCTGTTCGGGCACGAGAAAGGCGCCTTCACCGGCGCGACGCGCGATCACGCCGGACTGTTTCGCGCGGCCGCGGGTGGCACCGTTTTTCTCGATGAGATCGGCGACATGCCGCTGCCGCTGCAGGTGAAACTGCTGCGCGTATTGCAGGAGCGCGCTATCCGGCCGATCGGCAGCACCCGCACGATACCGGTGGATGTGCGGGTGATCTCGGCCACCCATCGCGATTTGCTGAACACGATGGCTGAAGGCCGCTTCCGCGAAGACCTCTACTACCGCCTTAAAGTGGTGTCGCTGGCGCTGCCGCCGCTCGCGCGGCGTACCGGGGATATCCCGCTGCTGGTGGCGCACTTCCTCAAATTTCTCGCGGCCCGCCAGGACGGTCAAAGGAAAGTCTATTCGCCCGAGGCGATGGAGATGCTGGTCATGGCGGAGTGGCCCGGGAATGTGCGCCAGCTCTACAACATGGTGGAGCAGAACGTGGCGCTATCGCCGACGCCGGTCATCAGCGCCGCGCTGGTCGAAAAAGCCCTCGGCGGGGGCGGAAAATTACCCTCGTTCGCGCAGGCGCGCGACGAATTCACCCGGAATTATCTGATCCAGCTCTTGCAGATTACCGGCGCCAACGTCAGCCAGGCGGCGAAACTGGCCGAACGCAATCGCACGGAGTTCTATAAGTTGCTGGCGCGTCATCACGTAAGTCCGGCCGACTTCAAACAAAAGCACTAGAAGGCTCCTCACTAACTCCTGTCGCCAAAAAGCGACGGCCTGCTTTCCAGCAAATCCCCATAAAACAGCGATTTCACGCTTTGCTGCAGCGCCAACTGTCGGCAATTCACGACAGTTTTGCGGGTTTTCACGGCTGTTTCCTGCTACCGACCGAAACGCCTCCGGTCATCTGTGCACACGAGTCTGTTTTTTAAGGATTTTTTTAGATTGGCATGCAGCTTGCCCTAGTTTTCGTAACGCGAGTCTGTGATCGTGACCCCCGGACGGTCTGCTCCTCCCCCTCCCGCTAGGCCGTCCGGGGTTTTTTATCAGGAGAGCGCATGCATCACCCAGCAGCACCGCTATTCGTCGCAGCTATATTTTCGATAGCTATGTTGGTCGGCTGCGATTTGGACAGGCCGCAAGAATTGCCGCCCGATCTCGGCCCGACCGATTCCGGAGCAGAACGCAGTCCTGCGCCCGAATCCTTGGATCGGCTGAGCCAACCATTCGAGCCATTCGATCGTAGTCAACCGCAGCCCCGGCCGGTGTTTCACACCTGTTAGAGACTGGGGAAGCGCAATCGGTTCGCTCAATTTCCGCAACACGCATAAGGAGTGTGCCCATGCCAAATATTTTCTTCGCATCGCTGATTGATTTGCTGGTGGCAGGAACCGCCGGCATCTTCTGGTATTTGAACGCGCTTTCGAGCGTGGCCAAGCTGCTGTTTTTTCTTTTCCTGGGTTTGTTCGCCCTCAATCTGATCGTCGGCCTTATCGGCCGGCTGGCCGGCGAATGGAAAGATCAGGACGCTGGCGCCGTATTCGCACCCATTCCTGCCGCGTACAACGAATAGGCCGGAGCGGAGACCGCTAATGAATCATCATGAGAATTTGCCCGTACTGACACTCAAACACCGCCCGCATCGGGACGATCAAACGCTCCACCCGCAACCCGTCTGCATACTGAAGCGCTGCCACTCGCAAACTCGGTGCTTGGTTTATACCAAGCATCCGCGCCGGCCGGCGCTACGCCAGCAATGGTCTGCCGCTCAGCGCGGCTGAAGGAAGCCCGACAAATGCTTCCCCTGCGCCGCAATTTTCGCTTTCGCCCGCCACCTGACAGGATCAAAGCCTGGCACCCGATGGGGCCGCAGGTGAGTCACCTGCTCAACGCCCTGTCCATTTTCTTTCCTGTAGGCGAGCGTTTCTTCATTCATAGCGTGCGGCACTACCGCGACCGAATTGGCGACGCTGAGCTGCAGCAAGCTGTTACCGCGTTTATCGGCCAGGAGGCCCTGCACGGCCGCGAACATGAGCGATACAACCGCGCTCTGCTTGAAGCCGGACTGCCAGTGGAACGCCTGGAGGCACAGGTCGCAGGCTTGCTCGAAACTTTCAAGCGACGCTTGCCGCCGGCGGCACAGCTTTCCGTCACCATCGCACTGGAGCATGTGACTGCGATTTTCGCTGATCTGCTGCTCAAGGAACCCAGTATTGTCGGCGGCGGCGAACCGCACTTGGCGACACTATGGCGCTGGCACGCGTTGGAGGAAACCGAGCACAAATCCGTCGCCTTCGACGTTTACGAACGTGCAGTGGGTCGCGACACCAAAGCCTATGCGCTGCGCTGCCTGGGATTGTGCGGCGCCAGCCTGATCTTCTTTACCTTGATCGCCCGCTACCAGCGGCAGTTGGTCAAGGCCGATCCGCAGGCCCGCGGCTGGAGCGGCTGGGCGGGGCTAAGCAGTTATTTGTTCGGCTCACCCGGCGCGCTGCGGCGATTGGCTGCGCCATGGCTGGGTTATTTCCGGCGGGATTTTCACCCCTGGGATTACGATAACCGCGCTTTTCTTGCGGAACTCGACAAATTCAACCGCAAGCTGGAGGCTTTGCCGCTGCCGATCGCGGCGTGATCTGGGCGAATAATAAGGCGGCTGATTTACCCAACGCGTTGTGGCCGCGCCTTCGCATAATGTATAAAGCGGCATGCACCGCTTGAAATATCTTCTCTGCATCTGCCTGCTCGTTGTCAGCACGAGCTGCGCCCGCACCGCAACGCTGTTACCGCAAGCCGATTCGAGTTACAAAGTCGTGACCTTGGGCAAAGACCTGAAGGAAGCACGCAAGGCCGCGCGCGCCGAGGCGGAAACCGCCTGCCGGCGCGAAAAGGGCAAATACGAAGGGATAGCGGAAGACCCGCCCGAAACCATGCCCGACGGTCAAATCCGCTTGCGCTGGCGCTTCCGCTGCGTGGAGCGCGGCTACTAAAAAAATAGGGCCGGGTTCTTAGCCCGGCCCTATTCACAAGATACTACTGCGTGCGGATGGCGATCCCGCGGATGTTCAACGGCGTGCCGCCGCCGATGGGCATGGTGCCGACTTGCGTCGCTGCGCCAGTCGTAATATTGATGCTGTAAAGATTCGACGCTCCACCCACCCGCAGCGCCGCCAGCGCCAAGCCGTTCTGGCCGCCGGCGATATCGAAGCTGTTGAGCGGGGAATTTTCCACCGCAATGCCCAGCGCCCCAGTCGGCGTCAAGGTTCCGTTATTGGGCGGGTTTTGCAGCTTGAGCATGTCATCGCCCGAATCGATTACGAACAGTTCCGTCGTGGTGGCGCCGGCAAAGTTGTTGGTATAGGCCGCCGCCACGACGTTGCCGGCAGGGGTCAGGTTGGCGTCGGTAAAGGTGTTGCCGGCGTCCGGATTGACCACCCGCAGATTCTGTTCGGCATCGCTGACGACACGTAAAGCGACCGGACCGGTCGGATTGAAATCCAGACCGAAGGCCGTGCCGCTCAGCGTGGTGAAGGGCGTTGTGGCATCCATAATGTCGGCGGAGAGGACCGAAGCCAGTGTCGCCGCGCCGGTCAAGGTGTTGAGCTGATAGACGCGGCCGCTGCTGCCCAGCGCGTAAAGCAAACCATTGGACGGTCGGAAATCGAGCCCGTGGATGTTTTCTGCGGCTTGCAGACCGCTGATCGCGCCGACCGTGGTCACGGTTTGCGGCGTGCCGGGTGCGAAACGCACCAGCGTATTGGTGTCCGTGACGCCGAATACCGTGATCTCCGGCGGCGCCAGCGTGAGTCCACGAATGATTTCGCCGCCGCCAATCGTGCCGATAATCGTTGCCAAACCGGTCGCAAGATTGATGCTGTAAAGCTGCGAATTGGCGCCGACATTGAGCGCGGCCAGCGCGCGGCCATTGCGGCCATCGATTTCGAAACCGGTAACGCCGGGGGTATTCACCCCGAGCGCACCGACGGGGATCAGCGTACCGTTGTTCGGTGGATTCTGGATATGCAGCGTGTCGCCGGCGGCACCAACGGCATCAATCACGTACAAGGTGGTAGCGCTCGCGCCGGGGACGCTGTTGGTATAGGCCGCAGCCACGACGTTGGGCGTGCCGGGATTCAGATTGTCATCGGTAAAGGTGTTGCCGGCGTCCGGATTCGCCACCCGCAGGTTCTGGCCGCTGTTGCCGACGATGCGTAAAGCCACCAGTTCGGTGGGATTGAAGTCCACGCCAAAGTCGGTGCCGCTCAGGCCGGCGAAAGGCGATGAGGCATCGGTCGGATCCGCGGCCAGCGTCGAGGCCAGACTGGCCGCGCCGTTGAAAGTATTGAGCTGATACAGCCGGCCGTTGCTGCTCAGGCCGTAGAGCACGCCGGTGGACGGCCGGAAATCGATGCCGAGGATATTCTCACCCGCCTGCAGGCCGGAGATCGCGAGTATGCGCCGCGGTTGCTGCGGAAGATCGGAGTTGAATGAAATCAGCCGGTTCGAGGTGGTTACTGCGAACAAATCACCGAACTGAAAAACGTCATCGTCGTCATCGTTGCTGCAGCTATTCATCGATAGCACCGCTAACACCACGACCAAGCTGCGTAACCCGCCACGGGCAATAGTAAACATGTCTGCTCCTTGATATGTAGCGCCGAATGCGGCAACAAACTTACCGAGTCAGCGTGTTTCCTTAGTACGCCGTTCCCAGGCATCCAGGACGCGCTGATTTAGTCTAGCTCACTGTATAGGGTGTTCTGCAAGCCGTTTCAGCAACTTAGCGTGGATGCCGCCAAAGCTGCCGTTGGACATCACGACCACCCGATCACCGGGTTTGGCCGCCTGGCCCACCGTCTGAACCAAACCGTCCAGATCGCCAATCACCTGCGCTCGTGCGCCGAGCGGCTTTACTGCAGCGGCGAGATCCCACTTAAGTTCCGGCCCCTGATACAGGAACGCCAGGTCGGCGCCCTTGAGCGATTCGGCCAGCTCACGTTGATGCAGGCCCATGCGCATCGTGTTCGAGCGCGGTTCCAGCACGGCGAGAATGCGCTGCTTGGGGAAGCGCGCCCGCAGGCCGGCGAGCGTGGTGGTGATCGCCGTCGGGTGATGGGCGAAGTCGTCGTAGACGGCGATGCCGTTGACTTCGCCGCGCAACTCCAGCCGGCGTTTTACATTCTTGAACCGGCTCAATGCCACGCAGGCCGCGGCCGGAGCGACGCCGGCATGACGCGCCGCGGCGATGGCAGCCAGAGCGTTGGCGACGTTGTGCTGGCCCAGTAATTCCCACTCAACGCGGCCCTGTGTTTGCTGTTTGAACCGCACTTCGAACCGGCTGCCGTCGGCCGCGAGCAACCGCGCTTGCCAGTCACCATCCGCACCAACGCCTTCGACCCCAAAACCTTCGACAGTGGTCCAGCAACCCATTTGTAAAACGCGTGTGAGGCTCACGTCCGCGGCATTGCTGACGATCAGGCCGCGCCCCGGCACCGTGCGCACCAGATGATGGAACTGCCGCTCGATGCTGGCGAGATCCGGAAAAATGTCGGCGTGGTCGTATTCGAGGTTATTAAGCACCGCAGTCAGCGGACGGTAATGCACGAACTTTGAGCGCTTGTCGAAGAAGGCGGTGTCGTATTCGTCCGCTTCCACCACGAAGTGGCGGCCTTCCCCCAGACGCGCGGACATGCCGAAATTTTCCGGAATGCCGCCGATGAGAAAGCCGGGTTTTAACCCGGCGTGCTCCAGTATCCAGGCCAGCATGCTGCTGCTAGTGGTCTTGCCGTGCGTGCCGGCGACCGCGATCACGTGCCGGTCTTGCAGCACATGTTCGGCCAGCCATTGCGGGCCCGAGGTATAAGGCAGACCCTGGTCGAGCACATATTCCATGGCGGCGTTGCCGCGCGAGATCACGTTGCCGACCAGGACCACATCCGGCGCCGGTTGCAGGTGTTCGGGTTGGTAGCCTTCCATCAAACCGATTCCCAACTGTGCGAGCTGGGTACTCATCGGCGGATAGACGTTCTGGTCGGAACCCGTGACCTTGTGACCGGCGGCGCGAGCGAGCGCCGCAACGCCGCCCATGAAGGTGCCGCAAATGCCCAGGATATGCAGGTGCACGCGCGTTAACTTCCCGTCAGCCCGGCGACGACGCGTATCATCACCAGCAGCAGCAGTTCATAGAGCAGCGCCAGCATCGCGCCGCGGCCCAGCGTGACCTCGAGCGCGTGCCGGTAAACCTGCGCCATCGCCAGCAGGTGCCAGAGGCTTATCGTCATATAACCGAGTAGCGCCAGAACCGGCGCCGGCGGCGGCTCCTGGCCGTCTTTCAGTACGCGCAATTGTTCGAGAAAGGGCTGCAGCTCGATCATGCACGGCAGCGCCGCCAGACCCAGCGCGATGCCGATCATGAGCAAGGCGGTAAAAGTTTGCGCGAAGCGCACATCCTTGCCGGTGCGCCGCAGCAGCCAGCGCGTGTACAGCGCCAGCATCGCGCTTACCGCCACCGCATGCAGCACCGCCTGGGCCTCGCTCATGCCAAGGCGCAGCACCAGCGCGTTCAGCAACACGTACGCCGCAACCAAGCCGCTCAGCAAACGCCAGGAGGACGGCAGGTCCTGTGGACCGGCGCGCAGCAGCAGAATCTGGACAGTAACCCGCAGGGTTTGCAGCAGCACTGGGCAGGAGTTTGGGTGGCGGATGCGTGACGCGCGCATAATACCGGACTCTTTGCGGCGCTCATATTTTTCCCTCCATGCCCGACGCGCAGTATGTGGATCAGCCGCAGGCGCTCACGGAACTCTGCACCCGCCTGGGCAGCGCCGGCTGGCTGGCGCTCGACACCGAGTTCATGCGCGAGAAGACCTATTACCCCAGGCTCTGCCTGATTCAAATCGCCAGCATTGACGCGGTGGCGGTGATTGATCCGCTCGCGCTGCCCGATCTCAAGCCGGTGTTCGAACTGCTGGCCAATCCCGCCTGCGTAAAAGTGCTGCACGCCGCCGGGCAGGATCTGGAAGTGCTGTACCAGGCCGGCGCGCCGGCGCTGGCGCCGCTGTTCGATACCCAGCTCGCCGCCGCCCTGCTGGGGCATGGCGAGCAAATCGGCTACGCCGCACTGGTCAAGGCGCTGCTGGGTAAGGAATTGCACAAAGCGCATACGCGCGCCGACTGGAGCCGGCGGCCGCTCGATGCGGACGAATTGACCTACGCGGCCGACGATGTGCGTTATCTCGGTCCGCTTTACGCACAGTTGAACGACGAGCTACAGAGCACCGGGCGCAAGGACTGGCTAAGGCAGGAAACCGCGGCGCTGGCGGATCCCGTCAACTATCAACCCGATCCACAGGATCAGTGGCAGCGGCTGCGCGGCCTGCATCGGCTTGCGCCAGGCGCTCAGCATATTGCGGCGCGACTCGCCGCGTGGCGGGAAACGACCGCCATGCGGCTGAATCGTCCGCGCAAATGGATATTGGCGGACGAGGTTTTGACCGACATCGCGCAACGCGCGCCGCGCAACTTGGAGGAACTCCAGCGCTTGCGTGATATGCCGGAACGCACGCTGGCGCAACATGCCGATGCCTGGCTTGAATGCGTGCGGCAAGGATTAAGCGAGGCGGCGACACCCGTGGTCGCGCCGCCGCAGCGGCTGAGTCCGGAACAGGCACCGCTGGCGGATTTGTTGATGAGTGCCTTGCGTCAGCTCGCAAGCGCCCAGCGCATCAGCCCGGCGCTGCTAGCGACGCGGGATGAAATTGATCGTCTGGTGCTGGGTCAGCGTGACCTTGCACTACTGCAAGGCTGGCGCGGAGAACTTGCCGGGCAGACTTTGCTGGCGGCGCTGGAAGGGCAAGTGGGATTCCGAATCGCAAATGGCGAGCTGCGACTGGAAACTTTGGTGAAGTCGTCCTGAGCCATCCAGTAGCCTGGATGAAGGCGCGACGCGCCGGAATCCGGGGTTAAGCGCTCAACCCGGATTCCGCTTAGCCTGTCCTGAGCCAGGTCGAAGGGCTCCATCCGGGCTACGGCTAGCCGGGAGAGTCAGAGTTTTTCCATCGCGCCGGTAATGCGGTGAAAGATATCGTCAATACTGCCGGAGTCACCCTTCACGCTGGTCAGCAGGCCGTGATCCATGTAGTACTCGACCAGCGGCTTGGTTTCACTCTGATAGACCTGCAGACGCTTGCGCACGGTGTCTTCGTTGTCATCGGCGCGACGCGTGAGATTGTGCCCCCCGCAGACGTCACAGATATTAGCCTTGGCCGGCGGCGAAAAATAGGTGTTGAACATCTGGCCGCAGTCGGCACAGGTAAGCCGGCCGGTGATCCGCTTCATGATCACTTCCAGATCCACATCAATCAGCAGCGCCGTATTCAGCGGCTGGCCGAGTCCCTTGAGCAATTCGTCCAAGGCCTTGGCCTGCGCCAGATTGCGCGGAAAACCGTCGAGGATGAAGCCTTTCTTGGTGTCACCCTGACCAAGGCGCTCCTTGAGCAGGCCCAGCACCAGCGAATCCGGCACCAGCTCGCCGGCATCCATTTTCGCCTTGGCCTGTTTGCCCAGTTCGGAGCCGGTCTTGACCGCGGCGCGCAGCAAGTCGCCGGTGGAAATCTGCGGCACGCCGAGATGCTTTTCCAGCTTCTTGGCTTGGGTGCCTTTGCCCGAACCCGGAGCGCCCAGAAATACCAGTCTCATCGGTTCCTCTTCCTCCCCGGGAAGTATATAAATGACAAGGGCCGCCGAGCGCCTGGGCGGCCCAAAAAATGAATTTTACCGTACCGCGAACAGCCGCGCCGCGTCAATTTGTATCGCTGCGCAGTTGGCCGCTTTTCCATTATCCTTAGCGGCCTTCATCGCTGCCCTGACTCCCCATATGGCTGCTCGGAACGCCTTTTACGCACAAAGCGGCGGCGTTACCGCCGTGATCAATGCGTCCGCGGCGGGTTTGATTGAAGCCGCGCGCAAATATCCGCAGAAAATCGGCAAGGTTTACGCCGGGCGCAACGGCATCATCGGCGCGCTCACCGAAGACCTGATTGATACCAGCCAGGAACCGGAGGACTTGATCGCGGCCCTGCGCCACACGCCAGCCGGCGCCTTCGGCTCCTGCCGCTACAAGCTCAAGGGTTTCGACAAGAACCAGGCTGAGTATGAGCGTCTGATCGCAGTGTTCAAGGCGCATGACATCGGTTATTTCTTCTACAACGGCGGCGGCGACTCCGCCGACACCTGTCTCAAGGTCAGCCAGCTGGGCGAGAAACTCGGTTATCCGATTCAGGCGATTCATGTGCCCAAGACCATGGACAACGACCTGCCGCTGACGGACACCTGTCCCGGCTTTGGCTCGGTCGCCAAGTACACCGCGGTAAGCATTCGTGAAGCGAGCTTCGACCTCGCCAGCATGGCCAAAACCTCGACCAAGGTGTTCATCCTGGAAGTGATGGGCCGCCACGCCGGCTGGACTGCCGCCGCGGGCGGTCTCGCGGCCGAAAGCGAGGGCGAAGGCCCGCAGGTGATTCTGTTCCCGGAAATCGTGTTCGACGAAGCAAAGTTCCTCGGCAAAGTGGATGCAACGGTCAAGAAAGTCGGCTGGTGCACCATCGTCGCCAGCGAGGGGCTGCACGCGCCCTCCGGCGAATTCCTGTCGGAAACCGGCAGCAAGGACGCCTTCGGTCACGCCCAGCTTGGCGGCCTGGCGCCGCTGCTGGCGAAGATCATCAAGGACAAGCTGGGCCACAAGTATCACTGGGCCGTCGCCGACTACTTGATGCGCGCGGCACGGCATATCGCCAGCAAGACCGATCTGGATCAGGCCTATGCCACCGGCCGCGCCGCGGTCGAGTTCGCCGTCGCCGGCAAGAGCGGCGTGATGGTGTCTATTGTGCGCAAATCCGACGATCCTTACGTCTGGGAGATCGGCGAGGCGCCGCTGACCCAGGTCGCCAACGTCGAGAAGAAGATGCCGCGCGACTACATCACGGAAGACGGCTTTCACATCACCGAGAAATGCCGCCGCTATCTGGCGCCCTTGATTGCCGGTGAGGACTACCCGCCCTTCACCAAGGGCCTGCCGCGTTACGCGATCCTGAAAAACTCGCCGGTGCCGAAGCAGCTCGCCGCTTTCGAATTCAAGAAGTCATAGACCCTGCGCGGGCGACAACAGAATAAGTAGCCGGGGGGCCCTGGAAAGCGTAGCGGCTTCGGCGCTACCGATCCCGTTCGCGCGGTTCAATCAGCCACGGTACCCAACCGCGCTCACGACCCCAGCGACTGCTGCCAAGCATAGCTCCGCCCAGATCAACCTTGGGCCTTACGCTTTTGCCGACCCGAATGGCCGAAGGCCGGATTTCCGCGCGGCGAGCGGCGCCGGGCTGGCCTATACTATGTACTGGCGCGCGCGACACGGTGAAATTCTCTCGGCCGTAGCACGTCCCGCAAGGGGCGGCGCGCAATGCGGGTTCCTGAGAGGCCCCGCCGCGCGCCTCATTTCACTTCCAGCTTCCCTCGATCACGCTTCCGTTGCGCAGCAGGCTGCGCATATCCCTGTCGTTGCGGCGGCGAAGTGATGTTCCGAACAGCTTATCGCCGCGCGCCGTTGCCGGTTCATCATCCGGGAGTCCGGGGGAATCGAGCTCGCGCTGCGTTACAGCAGCCGCGCAAGATGAAACCGGTGCAAGGGCGCGCCGGTGATCGGAAAGTGCACCAGGGACTCGACGCCTTGCCGCCCGCGCAGCGCTTCGAGGAAACGCGCTACAGCGCCCAGTGAATCGCAGAGTGCGATGCCGACGACGTCGTAGTGTCCCAGGCAGGTCACGAGCGCAGGGATTTCTGCGCGACTGGATAAATATTCGACGATTCTGCGGCGAGATTTTCCCGGCGCGCGCAAGGCGAAGTAGGAGATCACGGCTTCACCGAGCGCGAAAGGATCAAACATCGCGATCACGCGCACCATGCCGCTGTCCTCGAGTTGACGCAACCGCGTGCGGATCGTGTTCTCGCTGACTTTCAACTGCCGCGCGATCTCGCGATTGGATTGATGCGCGTCGTTGATCAGGCAGTTCATCAGCCGGTGATCAAGTTCGTCCAGTGGAATCGTCGTAACGGCAAATTCCCTGGGACTCCAGCGCGCTTGCGGCAGCGGCGTGCGATCGAAGACGTAGCGGTGATATTCGACGATCGGCAGGAATTCGACCGAAGCGACGCCTGCGATGCCGCCGATTTCGTCGGCCATGGCGCGCAGCTTGGGCAGGTCCTCTCCAAGCACGTGCGCGATCAGATCCACCGAACCCAGCGTATGACTTACCGACTGCACGTTGCTGCGGGCGCCGAGCACCTTGGCGACCGCTGCGCTCTGTGCACCCTCCAGCCGGATCAGTGCGAACGCCGAGACATGATAGGCGGCAAGCCGCCAATCCACGACCAGCGATGCCGCCACGAGATTGTCGTCGCGCAGGCGCCGCAGCCGATTGGCGATTGACCACTCGGACAGGCCGGTTTCACGCGCCAGTTGCCGATTGGTCGCGCGCACGTCCTTGACCAGCAGCCTGATCAGGCGCCGGTCGATTTCGTCGCAGCGACGCACGGGCATGTTGAAAGTGTGCATTGCTCCGGCCCTCCTGCGCAATAGAGCGTCCTGAGTATTTTTGGGTTAAACCTATATTTGCGACGCAATTGTATGCATATTACATCGCATAGTTGACAAATCGGTCCAATAAGCTCTACATTGCATGGCGGTAGCAACAGGGCCGTAACGACCCGTCAGCGTCAGGAGCGCGTATGAACAAGTACAGCCTGGTCATTCGCAATGGACAGATCGTGGACGGCAGCGGCGCGGCGCGCTATGTCGCCGACCTTGGCATCGCCGCCGGGCGCATCGCGCGGATCGCGCCGACGGGAGCCATCCCTTCCAGCGAGGCGGATGAATCTATTGACGCCACGGGGCTGATCGTCGCGCCGGGCGTGATTGATCTGCACACGCACTACGACGCGCAGATCCACTGGGACCCGTACTGCACGACGTCGTCGTGGCACGGCACCACCAGCGTGGTGGTCGGCAATTGCGGTTTCGGTTTCGCACCCTGCCCGCCGGAGCTGCGCGAGCGCTACATGCAGATGATGGTGAACACCGAGCAGATCGCCTATAACGCGATGCGCGCTACGCTGCCCTGGAACTGGGTGACCTATCCCGAATGGATGGCGCGCCTCAAGCAGAAAACCAAGGGCATCAACATCGGCAGCTACCTGCCGCTGAATTCGCTGATGATGTTTGTAATGGGCGCCGACGCCGCGAAAACGCGCGCGGCGACGGCCGCCGAACGCGCGCGCATGCGTGCACTGCTGCACGAAGCGATGGACTGTGGTGCCATCGGTTTCGGGTTCTCGCATCTGGGGCAAATGAACAGTCACAAGGACTTCGACGGCTCGCCGATGCCGACCGACACGATGGCGGTGGAGGAGGCCTACAACCTCGCCGATGTGCTGCGGGAGCGCGGCGAAGGCTGCATCCAGGCCTTGTGCGAATTGCCGGGAATGCCCAATCGCCAGGTAGTCGAGGAACTGGCGCGGCGCTCAGGCCGGCCGGTGATTCACAACGTCATCGCCGTGCTCGACCTGATGCCGGATTTTCACACCGGCGTGATGCAGTGGCTGGATAGCTGCGTCGCACGCGGCCTCGACATCTACAGCCAGGCGCTGTCCACGCGTGTGTGGACCGAGTTCCGGCTGCTCGAATACAACGCCTGGGATCAAGTGCCGGTGCTGGCCGAGTTCTCCAATTGCGGCCTGAGCGTCGCGGATAAATTGAAGAAGGCGGGCGACGCGGATTGGCGCGCGCGACTGCGCAGCCAGTACCAGCCGGCGATGATGGTCATTGCTGGCGGACCCTTTGAAAGTTTCTACCTGCACGACGCCAAGGCTGCGCCGGCTTACGAAAAGTTCGAGGGGCAGTTGCTCGGCGAGATTGCCGCGCAACTCGGCGTCGCGGTGACGGATCTGATCTTCGACATCGGCATCGCCAGCGGCATGCTGGCTGATTTTCGCACCAGTATCGCCACCAGCCAGGACCCGGACAAAGTCGCCGCCATGCTGTTGCACCCGCGTGTGCTGATCGGCACCTCCGACGGCGGCGCGCACGGCAAGTTCTACAGCGGTGGCCATTTCTCGACCGATGCACTCACTTGGCTGGTGCGCGAGGAGAAGCGCATCGGACTGGAAGCGATGCATCAGAAATTGAGCAGCCTGCCGGCGCGTGTCCTTGGGCTCGACCGCCGCGGCGAGTTGCGCGAGGGCTGGGCCGCTGATCTGATGATCTACGACTACGAACGGCTCGACTACACGCGCAACCGCTACCTCGTCGCGCACGATGTGCCCGGTGACGAGTGGCGGCGCGTGGTGCCGGTGCGCGGCATTGATTGGGTCGTGGTCAATGGTCAGGCGATTTTCCGCAATAACAACTGTCAGGGCGCCGTGCCGGGACAAGTTCTGAGCCTGTCGCGACGGGCTCATGCACGGACAACCGCGGTGAACGTCTGAGATTCGGCTGCCGCGCGCACCGCGTGCGGCGACGGCAGAAGGGCGGTGGGCTGGAGGAGATTGCATGAGACCGACGAGCGCGATGCGCGGAGTCCGTCGCTGGCCGGGGGCGTTTGCCCTGCTGGCTTGCGCGATGAGCCACACGCTCCACGCTCAGGATACCGTCGCCGGATCAGAGCAAGCGGCTGTTCCGGATCCGGTGCAGTCTGGCGGCGCTGCCGAGCAAACCGCGCCGCTGCCGACAATCCCGGTCGAGTTGAGCGCCTCGGGTCCGAAAGAGGACGCCGTCGTCCGCGAGCCGGAATCGGTTCTGATCGAGGAAATCGTGGTCACCGCGCAAAAGCGCGTGCAGACCTTGCAGGATATTCCGATTGCCGCCAGCGTTATCCGCGCCGACGACATTCAGCAGGCGCAGATCGTTTCCCTCTCCGACCTCTCGAACCGGCTGTCGGGATTTCATTTCGGCGAAATCGCCGGCGGCGGGCAGGCGTCAATCCGCGGCGTTGGATTCTCCCTGGTCACCGGCGCGGGCGAGGGCTCGGTGGCGGTGCACTCCGACGGTTTGTTTCTGTCACGGCCGGGTTCGATCACGATGTTGCAGGAGGACATCGCCCGCATCGAGGTGTTGCGCGGACCCCAGGGCACTTTGTACGGGCGCAACGCGACGGCCGGCGTGGTTAATCTGAGTACGCCGGAGCCGCCGGAGCAGTTCGAGGCCGGCGGCGGCGCACTGACCGGCGACATCGGGCGCCGCAAGTACAGCCTGCATCTGGGCGATAGTTTCGCCGACGGCGCGTTGCGGCTGCGCGTGAGCGGCGTGACCGACCGCATCGGGGACTATTTCATCAACGAACGATTTCCCGGCGTGGACTATGGGTCGTCGCATCAGGACGGATTCCGGCTCGCGGGCGACTGGCTGGCCGCCGACGCGCTTAAGTTGGAGCTGCGCGCCTTTCTGGCCGAGCAAGACTTCGCCGGTCCGCTCTACTCCGCCTACAAGCCGCCGGCCAACGCCGTGCTGGCGCCGCCCGGCACCTATTCGAACCAGCCGTATGGAACCCGCGTCAACACCCGAGGCGTTTCGAGCAAGGATCTGACCGGCGGATCGCTCAAGGCGATCTGGAATCTGGCCGATGAGCTGACACTGAGCAGCCAGACTGGATACGTCAAGTTCGAGTTTGATTCTCCGGAAGGCTATGACGGCGATGGCACCAGCAACGACATCTTTCGCACCTTCCGCTTCAATCCCTCGCGCACCTTCACCGAGGAGCTGAATCTGAATTTCGAATCGCGCGACTGGCAGTGGTTGCTCGGCGCTTTTTTTCTGAAAGAGAAAATCACGTTGAACTTTGACGTGGACCTTGCAGTCAGCGGCGTCGCCAATACGGTGCTATCGAATCTGCTGCCCGGTCTCGATCCGAATCTGTTGGAACAGCTGCTGGCCGTTGCGGGCCAGAACCAGAAGCTCGACATCCAGAATTACAGCGCCGAGAAAACCACCAGCTGGGCGGTGTTCGGTGACACGACCTACTCGATCCTGAAAGACCTGCGCGTGTTTGGCGGTCTGCGCTATCTCAAGGATCGTAAATCGCAAGTCCTCACCAGTCGCATATTCCCGCGCGCTACACCGCAGGTCGGCGTGACCAACTGTCAGGACCTGACGACGCCCTTCGACGACAGCGCAGCCACCAGCCGGATTGGCCTGCAGTACGACCTGGCTGCGGAAGTGAAAAGCTACGCGCAGTACTCCACCGGCTATAAGAGCGGGGGGTTTTCCGTGGCCGCCTGCGGCGACACCTTCAAGCCGGAGCAGGTGAAAGCCTATGAAGTCGGCCTCAAGTCGAGCTGGTTGCAGCGGCGCGTGCGTTTCAACGCGGCAGCGTTTCTCTACGGCTACAAAAATCTGCAGGTTGAGGAAGTAGTGCTGCCCTCGGTGATTATCAACAATGCGCAGGCCAGGGTCCGCGGCGGCGAATTTGAAGTGAGCGCGCTACCGTTTCAGACGCTGGAGCTGGGCGTGAATGCGACTTTCCTCGACGCGCGCTACACCGATTTTGTGAACGCAGACAACACCGACGGCGTTCTCGGCGGCCCCGATCAGCAACTGGCGGGAAATTACCTGAACCGCTCGCCGAAAGTGGCACTGGCCTTGTCTGGCCAGTACACCGTGAGACTCGACCGCTGGGGTTCGCTGATCGGCCGCGTCGAAGGCAATTACAACAGCCGCGCCTACCTGCGCGAATTCAATAACAGTACGGACTATCAGGATGCGCACTGGATCCTGAACGGTTATCTCAACTATCTCGGCCCGGCGAACAGCTTACAGCTGCGCGGCTTTGTCAAGAACGCGACCAACGAGCCGGTGCTCGGCGGATTTCTCGGCATTGCCGGCTACAAGGCCGCATCGTTCAATCCACCGCGTACGATCGGCATCGAACTGGCCTACAGCTTCCCGTGAATACGACAGCCGCAACGACACGCGAGCGGCGTGCAAGGCCAAGTCTGATCCGCGCGCTGGATGAAGCACTCGACGAGCAGCAGTTTGGCGGCAAGGCAGCGTCGCTGTCGCGGGCCGTACGCGCAGGCCTGCCGGTGCCCGCGGGTTTTGCGCTGAGCACCGAAGCGGTGGCGAATGTCTGTACGAGCGCGGCGCCGGAAGCTCTCGCGCAATTCCTGCAAATGTTTCTCGGGCCGGTTGCGGTACGTTCGTCGGCGCTCGGAGAGGACTCGTCGCAGGCAAGTTTCGCGGGCCAGCACCACACCGAGCTGGGCGTGGTCGGGGCGGACGCGATCATCGCAGCCATTGCGAAGGTGAAGGCTTCGGGCAGCAGCGCCGCGGCGCTCGACTACCGGCAGCGCATGCGGCTTGAGGGACAGGCGCAGGTCGCGGTGGTGGTGCAGCGCATGGTTCGCGCCGAGCGCGCCGGCGTCTTGTTCACGCGTAACCCGGTCACTGGCGCGCGCGAGTTTGTGATTGAGGCAGCACAGGGCCTCGGCGAAATGCTGGTGGGTGGCCGCGCGACGCCGGCGCGTTACCGGCTCGCCGATGACGGTGCCTTGATTGAGTTTCAGCCCGGACAGCAGACGCAGGCGCTGGTGCTTGGCGCAGACGGTCGCGTGACGCCGCGCCCGCTTGATGTGCCGCAACTCGGCGCCGATTGTTTGTCGCAAGCGGCGCTCACGGCGCTGATGGAACTCGGCCGGCGCTGCGAGGAAGTTTATGGTGCGCCGCAAGACCTTGAGTGGGCGATTGAGGACGGCGCGCTGTTCCTGCTGCAATCGCGGCCCATCACCACGCTGGGCGATCCGGTGTTCGAGAAGCTGCTGCGCTCGCGCAATGTGCTGAACGGCGACGCGGGCGCCGGCGTGTTGTGGTCGCGCGTCAATGTCGGTGAGGCGATTCCGGGCACCGTCCGCGCGCTGACCGCCGGCTTCCACCGCGACAGCATCGAGCTCAGTCCACAGCGGATGTTCCAGCGCATGGGTGTATTTCCCGCAGGTCCGGTGCGCAGGCCCGAGCGCGCCGCGGAAAACCCCTCGCAGTTCCTGTGCGGCAAGATGACGATCAACGTGGATTACATGCGCGCCATCGCCGATCGCATCCCCGGCACCAGCGGCGATGCGCTGGAAGAGGCCGCATTGGGCCGTGTGCGTCACGGCGTGAAGAGCCGGCCTGAACGCCGCCGCTATCCGATCATCGCCGCCAAGCTGTTGTGGATCATCGCCACGCTGCCGCGCCGGCTCGAGCGCCTGCACGAGGAAACGCATCGCTGGTGGCACGCACGCACGCGCGAAGTGGCGTCGGCCGATCTGACTCGCGCCGTCGCGGTGTTCGAGGAGAGTTGCGAACGCTACGCGCGTATCATCATCAATCAGGGCTTGATCGCGACGCTCAGCACCGGTTTCTGGGACCCGGTCGCCCGCCTGGTGCGCCGCATCGGCAGCGAGGATGATCTGCTGCAGCTCACCGCCGGCTACGGCAATGTGCTGGAGACGCGGATGCTGGAACGCCTCTGGGATGTTTCACGCGGTCGCGGAACCCTCGACAGTTTTCTCGCCGAGTACGGCTACCTCGCCGCCAGCGCCGGCGAGTTGGCGCATCCAAGCTGGCGTGAGGACCGCCGCACGCTGGAGCAGATCGTCGCCTGCTACACCGGCCAGCCGGAATCCGGGCAACCCGCAATACGCCAGCGTGCAACTCGCGCGGCGCATCTGCAGGCGCGCGCGCGCGTGCTGGCGGCAGCGCCCTGGCATCTGCGCATCGCGTTGCGCATGAGCCTGCGACTCGCCGGCCGCATGCTGCCGATCCGCGAAGTCGGCAAGGCCTGCATGGTGATGGGCACCGACGTGGGCCGCGCCGCCGCGCGTCGTGCCGGTGCGCTGCTGGCGCAGCGCGGCGACATCGCTGGCGCCGACGACGTTTTCCATCTCACACCCTCGGAGTTGCGCGATTCGGTGTGCGTGGTCGCCGACCGGCGCAAGGCCGTTGCGCAGCTCAAGCGCCTGCATGATTTCTATTCCAGCGTCGAACTGCCGGATTTCTTCACCTCGGAGCAATTGTCGGAGATCCTGCGCAAGAAGATCGAAATTGCTGAAAACACCGAGCCTGTCGCCGCTTTGAGCGATGCGCTACAGATTCGCGCTATTGGCGTCAGCCGCGGCCGCCACAGCGGCATCGCGCGCGTCATCACTGATCCCAACGCGGTGGCGCGCTTCGATCCGGGCGACGTGTTGGTCTGCAACATCACCGATCCGGGCTGGGCCGCGCTGTTCTCCATCGCTGGCGCCATGGTCGTGGACATCGGCGGCATGCTCAGCCACAGCGCCATCATCGCGCGCGAGCTGGGCATCCCGGCGGTGGTCAACACGCGCGACGGCAGCCGCCGCATCCCGGACGGCGCGCGCCTGAGCGTGGACGGCGCCACCGGTATCGTCACCGTATTGCCCGACGAAATCTTGCAGGAGACAGTCGCATGAATCTCTACAGCGACGAGGACTTTATCCACCCCATCGGCGCCGATGCCGATTGGCAGGAATCCGTGGTGCTGATCTTCAGCGATGAAGCCAGCGGACTCGCGGGATTTTTCCGCATCGGCTCGGAACCCAACTTGGGTTTGTCGCAAGTTTATTTCAACCTGGTCTCGCGTGACGGTCTGCGCTTTCGTCACAACCCCTTCGATCTGGCGATGCAGCCGGGCGACCGCACGGCGGACGGTTTCGCCGCCGAGTCATTGCACTGGCGTATCCCGAAGCGAGAGTTCGTGCACTTGACGGGAACGCATGGCGAAGTTTCCGTCGATCTTCGCCTGCACGATTTCTATCCTTCGACGCCGTGGCAGATGCTCGGCACTGGCGGCCTGGAGAAACTGGCGCCGGGGCACGTCGAAAGCTCCGGCCGCGTGGAAGGACGCGTCGTCGTCGGCGACCGGGTGTTCACAATCGACAATGCATTGGGTCACCGCGATCATTCCTGGGGCCGCAGGGACGTGCGCGTCATGCGCAGTTTCCGTTGGGTGGCTGGCACCTGTGGGCCACAGCTTTCGTTCAGTGGCTTAGTGCTGCACATGGCCGACGGCCATTTCATGCGCGCCGGTTTCATCCGGCGCAACGACGTGCTGTGCCCCCTGCGCGATTTTGACGTGCTTGCGCAGGTAAACCCCGATGGGCTGACCGTCCGCGGCGGCACGGCCGAGTGGACGCTCGCCGACGGCGCCCGTGTTGTGCTTGAAGCCTCAGTCATCGACGGCGTCATCACTTCCTACCGCTCCGATCACGGTGGCCGAGGCAGTCACATCGGGGTGGAGGGATTGTCGGTCGCGCGCTGTGGAGCGTTGAACGGCTTCTGCGATTTCAACGTCAGTAACAACCTCGCAGGCGGCGAACAACCGGCGCCCAGCGTCTGTGAAGAATATGCAACGCTGAAGTCAGGGCTGAGCACGCGGCCGCAAAGAAATTTTTGAAGCTGCCGGTGGCGCAACCCGTGCCCGGACGACGCATCGAAAAACGGCGCCGGCGAATCCTGACGCACGATTTCACCGTGATTCATGAACAGCACGCGCTGCGCCACCGCGCGGACGAATCCCATCTCGTGTGTCGCCACCAGCATGGTCATGCCTTCGAGCGCGAGTTGCCTCATAACGTCCAGCGCTTCGCCATCCATGCGGATTTCGCCGCCACTGATTAATTCCAGCCCATTGAGCACGCGCAGCAATGTGGACCTGCCGGAACCACTGGGGCCACTCCAGGGGGCCGCGAAACAATCTCGCTTAATACGGATCAGTCTGCGTGAGATCGCTTCGTCACCGCGTTCCTCGCGATGACACGTTAGTCAGAGTTTCCTTGGCCGCGTTCGCCGTCGCGAGTATCCAGTCCGCGGCATCGCGCCACAGTGTGTCGCGCAATGCGTCCCTGAAGAAACCCAGGTGGCCGATACTTTTGACGCTGGCCTCCTGCGGTGCGATGCGGCGGCGCGTCAGTTGCAGATTCGGCATCTGGGCCAGTAAGGCGTCCACCGCGGCGGGCGGCGCAAAATCGGCATCGTCGGTGAACTCCAGCACCAGCGCCGGCGACCGCAGTTGCCGATAGCGCGCGGTATCGTGGCCGTGCGCGGAATTGAACAGATAGCCCTGCGAGCGGCCCCAGCGCGCCCACTGGCGAATCACCCCCGCGGGGACATCCACCGAGGAAAGTCCCAGCCGCCGCATCGGGAAACGCGCGCGGCCGGCAGCCAGCAGCGGTGCCAGCAGATACCACAGCACCAGAATGCGCAAGCGAGCCTTGCCGCGCCACTGTGAAGCATGCGGTGCGTTGGCCGCCACCAGCACCAGCCCTGTCAGTTTTTCGGCCGCCGCGGCGAGGCCCACCAGTTGCCCGCCGGCCGAATGGCCCGCATGAAACAGCGGTACGCCGGGGAAGCTCCGCAAACTCCAGTCCAGTACGGCGTCAATGTCCAGCCGTCCCCACTGTTCCATATCCACGGCGGCATCCTCCGCCGTGCTGCCCTGCCCTTCGCCGACGCCGCGGTAGTCGAAGGTCAGGGCGGTGATGCCGCGCTGCGAAAGATAGGCCGCGAACTTGTCGTAGAAGCGGCGCGGTATGCCCAGACCCGCGGCGATGACCACCACTGCCCACGGCGGCACCGCGCCATGCACCGTCGCCGGCAGCATGCGTCCGTCCGCGCAGGGGATTTCGACTTGCCGCGTACTCATGCGCCGCGCCGGGTGAGATAAATGATCAGCGCAAGGGCGAGCGCGAACGATGCGGCGCTGTCGGCGATGACGATTTTTCTGAGCTGCGGGTTGTAGTCGCCGCTTGCGAGCGCCAGCGCCACGAACGACAACATGCTGACGAATCCCGCTGCGATGGCATAGGGCCGCAGCGCCGGCGTGAAGGCCGACAACAGGATGCAGCCGCCGATGAGCCCGAACAGCACCGCGCGGTGGCGCATCAGAATGGCCAGATTGCCGTCCGCGAAGGAGATGCCATAGAGCGCGCTGAGCTTGTCGGCGCCAAGCACACCCGCCAGCGGCGCGATATTCACGAGCCCCACCAGCAAGAGCAGTGCGATCAGAATTTTTTCCATGCGAGTTCCTATTCGTCAGGTCAGCAAGGATTGACCTCGATGGGGGTCTGGGCAATTACCTTGCAGGTAATTCTGGCGCCCTCGGACGAGTACACTAGGGCCTGCGCCGGGCCTCCACCCGGATTTCGACCACGATCTTGCGCGAGACATACTGCGCGTCCGGATCGGATTCCATGCCCAGATCGGCCTCGCGCCGGTCCACTTCGAAGCGGCCGCTGATCCTTGCAAGCTCCCCCTCAATGCTGAGCGTCAGCGGCGGCAATGTCAGCTCATGTCCCTTGATCGTCAGCACGCCGTCCACTGCATAAGCGCCGGCGCCATCCGCTGTGATGCGGGTGCTGCGAAAAGTGGCCAGCGGATGCCGGGTCACATTGAACCACTCCGCCAGCGACAGGGACTCGTCGTGCAAGGGCACCCCATCAGTAGCCGATGCGGTTTCAAACGTGCCGCCAATCTGTGAATGTTCGAGGTCGGCCGGAGTGAAGCGGATGTCCGCCTGCCAGCGCGTGAAGCGCCCCTGGAATGGCAGACCCGCGTGCAGGCCGGAGAATTTCACCTCACTGCGCGCCGGGTCCACAATCCAGTTGCTTGCGGGATTGCTGGTGATCGCGGCCACGGCGCCGGTGGTCCCGGGCGTTCGCGTCAGCGTCCAGGCGAGCGCCAGCACCGCAATGAGGATGACACCGAGGCCCGCGGTGAAAACACGCGGCCCCGGCAGCATGTGCGCGAGCACCTCGTCCCGATTCACAAAATGATGTTTCAGCGCAGCCGCGACGTGCAGAACCAGCAGCGCGCCCATGCTCCAGGCCAGCAGCTCATGCGCTTGCAGCGTCAGCCCAGCATAGGACTGGCGCAGCTCGCGCGTCATTTCATGCAGGCCGAGCAGATGCGGCACCTCGATGAGCCCAAACCAGAGCGTGGGCACATTCAGCGGGTGGTTGCCGCGCCACTGGGTTGAGACATACAGCCAGCCACTCAGGGGCAGCCCGATCATCAGTGCGTAAAACGCCCAGTGTGTCAGCCGCGCCGCGAGTTTTTCCCAGCCCGGCATCGCGGCCGGCAGGGGCGGTGGCGCGTGCCACCAGCGCCACGCCAGCCGCGCCAGGCTCAGCGCCAGAATCGTCAGGCCCAGCGACTTGTGCAACTGGAACGCCGCAATCGCCCGGGCCTGAGTTTGCGCCACATCAATGGCCTGATGCATCCACCAGCCAAGCAGGAAGTTGGCGACGATGGCGGCCGCGATCGTCCAGTGCAGGGCGATCGCGACCGCGGTATAGCGCACCGCCGCGGGCATGCGGAAAATCTGATCCGCGGCGACTTAGCTCGCGGGTGAAGCCGCCGGCGCCGCTGCGGGCGCGGCGGCCTGCTGATGGAATTCACCCTCGAAGCGGATGGTGACCTCATCGCCCAGCATCTGCAGATACTCGGTCATGCCGAATTCCGAGCGCTTGATGCGGGTCGTCGCGGAAAATCCAATTGCGCCGATCTGGGTGAACGGATGCGCCGCGACCGAACCGACCACCGTGGTGTCGAGCGTCACCGGCAGGGTCTTGCCCAGAAACCCAAGATCGCCGGTGATCGTGAATCTGCCCGGCGCGGTCTGCTCAACCCGCTTCGAGGTGAACGTAATCTGCGGGAACGCGCCGGAATTGAAGAACTTGGCGTCCTTGGCCAGCGCCTCGTCAAAAGTCTTGTAGGGCGTGTCCTTGTGCGTTGCGGGGTAATCGCCGGAGAAATCGGTGCGCACCGAAGCCGGTTCGATGGTCGCGGTGACGGACGAGGCCGCGAGATTCGCGGGGTCGAAATTGAGAGTGGCCTGGTAACGCGTGAAGCGCGCGACGTAATTGGACAAGCCCAGATGATTGATGCCGAAGCTGATGCTCGAGTGATAGGGATCCAGCGTATAGGTTCCGGCTGGGGCGGTGATCTGTACCGGCGCCGGCGTGGGGGCTGCGGCGACCGATGGTTTGGCCGCCGGCGGCGCTGGCGATTCCGATTTCGAGCAGGCGGCAAGCGCGAAGGCGGTGGCGCCGACAATCAATATAAGGCGGGGGGAGTGGAATGACTTCATGTTTTCAGGCTCCTGACGGGTTTGGCGGGGGCGATAAGCTTACTACGCCGGGCCAACCTGGCTTTCTAGCGCGATAAATAGCAGTTAAACTACGCCGCCGTTGGGCGCGCCGCGCCGGCCCAGGGGGTCGGATTGCGGCAAAAAACTAAGCACTAAATCTTCAATTCCACAGGGGAATCGCATGTTGGTTGAATACGGTCTTTGGATCTCGCTGGCCTGCGGTCTGGCGGCTATCATTTACGGCGTGGTTTCGACGCGCTGGATTCTGGCCAAGTCGCCGGGCAATGCACGCATGCAGGAAATCGCCGCCGCCGTGCAGGAAGGCGCGATGGCCTATCTCAATCGCCAGTACACCGCCATCGGCGTCGTCGGTGTGGCGCTGGTCGTGGCGCTGGGTCTGGCGCTCGACTGGTACACCGCCGTGGGCTTCATGGTCGGTGCGGTGCTGTCCGGCGCCACCGGCTACATCGGCATGAACATCTCGGTGCGCGCGAACGTGCGTACCGCGCAGGCCGCGCATGACGGCATGAACGCGGCGCTGGCCGTCGCCTTTCGCGGCGGCGCCATCACCGGCATGCTGGTGGTGGGCCTCGGCCTGATTGGCGTGGCCGGCTACTACATGGCGGTCAAGGCGATGGGCGTGAGCGAAGACACCGCTCTGCATGCGCTGGTCGGTTTAGCTTTCGGCGGCTCGCTGATCTCCATCTTCGCGCGTCTGGGCGGCGGCATCTTTACCAAGGGCGCGGACGTCGGCGCTGACCTGGTGGGTAAAGTCGAGGCTGGCATTCCCGAGGACGACCCGCGCAACCCCGCCGTGATCGCGGACAACGTCGGCGACAACGTCGGCGACTGCGCCGGCATGGCGGCTGACCTGTTTGAAACCTACGCCGTGACCGTGGTCGCGACCATGGTTCTCGGCGGCCTGATGGCGGCCACGCTCGGCGCGAACGCGGTGCTGTATCCGCTCGTACTCGGCGGCGTATCCATCATCGCCTCCATCATTGGCACCTTCTTCGTCTCGGCGGGTGAAGGCAAGAAGATCATGGGCGCGCTGTACCGCGGCGTGATCGTCTCCGGTGTGCTGGCGGCGATCGCCTTCTATCCCATCACCAAGGCGTTTTTCACCGCCGAACTGGCGATGAACCTGTACTGGTGCGCGCTGATTGGTCTGGCGCTGACCGGCGTGATCATGTGGATCACCGAGTACTACACCGGCACCACCTACGGCCCCGTGCAACACATTGCGGCCGCCTCGCAGACCGGTCACGGCACCAATATTATCGCCGGCCTGGGCGTATCCATGAAGTCCACCGCCCTGCCGGTGCTGGCGGTCTGTGCGAGCATCTTTGGCGCGTATGAACTCGCGGGCCTGTACGGCATCGCCATCGCGGCGACCGCGATGCTCTCGATGACCGGCATGATTGTGGCGCTCGATGCCTATGGCCCGATCACCGATAACGCCGGCGGTATCGCCGAGATGGCGCATCTGCCCAAGGAAATCCGCGCTATCACGGATCCACTGGACGCAGTGGGCAATACCACCAAGGCGGTGACCAAGGGTTACGCCATCGGCTCGGCCGGTTTGGCCGCGCTGGTGCTGTTCGCGGACTACACGCATCAGCTCGCCGCCAGCAACCCTGGCGTGAAGTTCAGCTTCGACCTGTCCGATCACATGGTCATCATCGGCCTGTTCATCGGCGGCCTGGTGCCCTACCTGTTCGGCGCGATGGCGATGGAAGCGGTCGGCCGCGCGGCCGGCTCGGTGGTGGTTGAAGTGCGCCGCCAGTTCCGCGAGATCAAGGGCATCATGGAAGGCACAGCCAAACCCGAATACGGCACGGCGGTGGACATGCTGACCAAATCCGCGATCAAGGAAATGATCATCCCCTCGCTGCTGCCAATCTTCGTGCCCGTGCTGGTGGGTTTGATCCTCGGCCCGAAGGCCTTGGGCGGCGTGCTGATCGGCACCATCATCACCGGCTTGTTCGTCGCGATTTCGATGACCACTGGCGGCGGCGCCTGGGATAACGCCAAGAAGTACATCGAGGATGGCCACTTCGGCGGCAAGGGTTCCGAGACGCACAAGGCCGCGGTCACCGGCGATACCGTCGGCGACCCCTACAAGGACACCGCCGGCCCGGCCATCAACCCGCTGATCAAAATCATCAACATCGTGGCGCTTTTGCTCGTACCTCTACTCTGAGTTCACCGCCTGTTTTTACAGTCGCGGCAGGGATGCCGCGTTCTGTTACCGGGATGTAGAACAAGGCCCCGTACGCGGGGCTTTGTTATTTTTAGTTCCCAACTTCCGCTTTCGTTGGTGGTGGGATCGGGGCGCTGCACTATCAGCTTTTCTACTTGTGGGGTGCGCCGAATGCCATCAGATCGATCTTGGTCGGCTTGAATCGACCCCTTTCTGCCATTTCCTTTTTTCTATTCTTGCGAATTATAGATGAAATGCAAGCTTCAACTGATCCTTCGTCCAATTGCCGGTTGACACTGCAATTCTCCAGCTGTTCCGATTACACCCAATGGATCTTTATCTCGCCCTCAACCTGTTTGAACTCCTTGTCGCCTGTCAGCAATTCGGTTTTCTTCTCTTTCGCGAGAGCTGCAGCAAAACAGTCTGCATATGACATCTTCCCTCTTGTCTTGAACAGGCCTGCGGCACGCGCCAACGGCCATGTCACGTCCACAAACTCGACGCCAAGCTGCCTCAGGTCGGTAATGGCCTTGTCAGCTTCGGCCTGGGAAACTTCCCGCGCGATGATGTACCAAACCTCCCCCGCATTCACCACGGACAGGAGCAGCGGGATACCATCTTTGTGGGCATCAGCGATCAGGTCGGCGACTGCCTGCCCCGAGCTTTCATCTTCCAGATAGGCGAGCACGGCCCAGGAATCCAGCACGATGCCCCTGGACTTGCGCGGCATCAGGTCTCGCGCTTCCGCTTTTTCTCCGCCGCGAGCGATTTCAGCAAGCCTTTACCTCGATACTTGCCGCGCAAACCCTGGATGTATTCGCGCGTGATGGGCGTCAGGACAATCCTGTGTCCCGACTCCTCAACGTCAACCTGGATTCGCGTTCCTTCGGTAACTCCGAGCTGTCGCCGGATCTTCGAGGGGATGACGACCTGCCCCTTGACCGTCATGTATGTTTCCATAGAATCTCCTACTAGTGATATATAATCTTACATAACTTATAAAGTAAGTCAAATTAATTATGGCTTACTTACTGTGGGTGACGCGGATCCGCAAGCCAATTTCTGAACATAACCGAGAAATGACCGTGCCTGCCAGTGCTGGTCCACTCCAAAGTGGAGGTCTTTGACTCGGCGACGTCGGGCCTGGTTCTTTATAATCCTCTGCTCCTGTCCTACCTAGGAGCTTTTCATGGCCCTGGATCTCGTCAAGACCGGCAAGGACGTCCCCAACGACGTCAACGTCATCATCGAAATTCCGATGAACAGCGAACCGGTGAAGTACGAGGTGGACAAGGATTCCGGCGAGATCTGCGTCGACCGCATCCTGACCACGCCGATGCGTTATCCCTGCAACTACGGCTATGTGCCGCATACCCTGTGCGGTGACGGCGACCCGCTCGATGCGCTGGTGATGATGCCGGTGCCGCTGATCCCGCGCTGCGTGGTCAACTGCCGCCCGATCGGCATGCTGGAGATGAAGGACGAGGCCGGTTCCGACGAAAAATTGATTGTCGTGCCGAACAGCAAGATCAGTCCGCTCTACCGCGACATCGCCACCGTGCGCGCCCTGCCCGCGCTAATCCGCGACCAGATCGCGCATTTCTTCGAGCACTACAAGGATCTGGAAAAGGGCAAGTGGGTGAAGATCGAGGGTTGGCACGGCCCAAACGATGCCAGGAAGGCGATTCTGGATAGCGTAGCGCGGTTTAAAAGGGCGAAAAAGCGGCCTAATTTTTAGGGCTCGAGCTGGCGCTGAGTGGGGTGCTTGCAAGCTCGGTACGTGCTGGCTCAGCAGCGGGCTCTTCAATGCGGAAATTCTGCGGCCGTTTACGCGAGTGCCAATGCTGGCGCACCATCTCGTAGGCATCCGGGCAGCTATCGTCACTCGGCCGCGCACCGACATAGCGCTTCAGCACGATGGTTTTGTCCGAGCGGCAGGTCAACTCAAAGTCGGGGAAGTTGAAGTCATTCGTCGCCTGCTTGACGGAGAAGGGACCGCAGAACATCGCCAGCAGATGCCGGCGATAGGCGGTCAGCAAGGCCTGTTCAAACAGGGGCTTGCTGTCCTTCGCGGCGACCCGCGCGAATTCGCGCAACTCCTTCACGCTCAGTTGCAGCAGAGAGTCGAGCCGGATGCCGTCCACCAGAATCGGGCCGGGTAGTTGCTCGCTCCAGGACGTATTACGGCGCTCGACAGGCCGGTCGCCAGCTGGCGCGGATACTGGCTGAAACAACTTCGCCGCGGGCGCGGCTTTTGTCGCCGGCATGCGCGGTAGCGCCTCGGCCACTGCGTCTTGATCCGGCGCTATGATCTGCTTGACCAACTGCAGAATGCCATTGCGGATTTCTCCCGCCCGGTGGCGTGAAAGCATCAGGCTATCCACTCGCAGTTGCAGGATATGCAACAGCAGCGCCAGTACCACGCGCAGGGCCATGCCGAGGTCAAGCTCAGTCAGCAGCAGCCGCGCAACACCGACATCGTCAATTCTGACGGGCTCGCGCCGGTGCGTTTTGAATCGCGGACGATCCGTCCGCAGGCTGTGCGTGGCGTGCATCTGCGCGCTCCTCTCAAACTCCGGCCCATCACGTGTGGCCGTGGGATGAGTATGAAGAGTCGTGCGGCTGCGCTATATCAGACGGATCGGGGAGTTGTCGTAAGCCGTTTCCTACGCGTTCCCGACCGTCGCTTGGGCGATACGGCGCGAGGACTAGGGCCGGATCTCGATCGGCGTGCCGTCCGGCACTGCTTGCCAGATTTCCTGGATGGCACCGTCGTGCACTGCGATGCAGCCGTCGGTCCAGTCCCATAACGCCAGAAAACCGGCGAGCCAGCCCCAGCCATTGGGCGAGCCATGCAGCATGATGTCGCCGCCCGGCGAAACGCCCTGCGCCCGCGCCTGCGCGCGGTCCTCGGCATTGGGATAGGAGATATGCAGGGAACGGAAAAACCTGCTGCGCGAATTGCGTGAATTCAGCTTGTACAAACCCTCCGGCGTACGCTCATCGCCTTCGCGCTGCTTGTGACCGCTGGGGTTGCCGCCGAGCGAGATGCGGTAGGTCTTGATCACCTCACCACTGCGCATTAGCGACAGGCGCCGGTCGGATTTGTCGACCAGTACGCGATCTGCCCGCGGCAGCTTCGTGTCCACTTCTTGCGCCGCGTACCAGCCGTAAGCAAAGATGCCGCCAGCGAGGACCAGTGCCGCCAGCATGGCTAGTGCCAGCGTACGCATCAGGGAATAGGCTCCTCCGCGCTGACGGTTTGCTGTTGCAGCAGTGATCCCAGCGGCGGCGCCAGCAACTCCGCCAACTCGGGCGTCAGCGGCAGTCCTTCCTGGATGTCACAGGAAGCGGTCGTGGCTGCTTCCAGAAATTGATAGCGGCCGTCCGCGAAATATTCCTCGGGTGGCCGGCGCGTGGTTTCGAACAAGTCATAGCCTTGCTTGAGGTTTTGCCAGAAGCCGTGCCATGGCGACTTCTCGAAACGCTTGAGATTCGCCTCGGTGAGCGGGAACGGAAAGATATGAACCTTGAAATAAGGCTGGCCGGCGCGGATGGCGGCTTCGCCGAGCGTATAAATCTCCTCGATTCGGGGATCGGTCATGGCGATACAGCCCGAGGAGTTGCAGCCGCCGTGCACCATGATGTTGGCGCCGGTGTATTTGTGAAACTGATCGTAGTCGTTGGGATAGCGCACGTTGAAAGCGAGATGGTAATCGCTGAAGGGGTGCATCCAGTGCGGGTTTACCGAGTAGAAACCCTCCGGCACCTGGTCATCGCCGCGCGAACGCTTAGGTCCCAGCCCGCCGGCAAATTCGCAGATGGGGTAGGTTTTGAACAGCTTGAATGTTGCATCCTTCTGCTGGAGCCAGAGTTCCAGCTTGCGCGGTTGTTTGAAAATGCGCATGAAAACCGGCGCGCCCCATTCCAGCCCCTGCGTGGCCAGCTCACGCTTGAGCCGCGGCGTCACGCGAGCGCGCGCCTCGATGGATTCCTCGCTGTAGACGAGGCCGTATTCGTCGGCGATCTTGGTTTCCTCATCGCTGCCGAAAGCGGCGCCGCTGCCCAGCGCCAGCACGACGCCAAGTGCGTATCTGCTCCAACTCGCCTTCATGGTTAGATATTAAAGCGGCCGCAGGCGCAGCGATAGCACCCTGAGGGAAGCTTAACGCCCACGCGGCTTGGCGCGGGTAGTGGGCAGGGCTTGTGCCGGGTTATCGGGCCAGGGATGTCTCGGATAACGCCCCTTCATGTCCTTTTTGACATCCAGATAACCACGCGCCCAAAACCCCGCCAGGTCTTGCGTTACCGCGATGGGCCGGCGCGCGGGTGAGAGCAGATGCAGCACGAGCTTGAGGCGACCCTCGTTGACCGTCGGCGTGTCCGTACAGCCAAACATCTCCTGCAGTCTGACTTCCAGTGACGGCGCCTCGGGCGGGTTGTAGTGCAGCGCGTGGCGCTGACCCGAGGGCACGGCGATATGGGTTGGTGCAAGCCGCGTCAGCGACTGCTGGCGCGGATAGTCCAGTAAGTTGTTCAGTATGCCGATAAGGTCGAGCTGCGCGAGATGCGCGCGGCGCGTCACGCCATCCAGATAGGGTGCAAGCCAGCGGTCGAGCGCGGCCGGCAGCGTCGCATCACCGACCTCCGGCCAGTCTTCCGCCGGCCGCCACGCGCGCAAGCTCATCACCCGGGCCTGCCACTGACGGGCTGCTTCCGTCCAGGGCAGGCAGCTCAAGCCGAGACTGCGGATGCCTTCCAGCATCGCCGCGCGCGCAGCCTCTCCCGCTTCGCGTAGCGGCCGCGCGCTCAGCACGATGGCGCCCAGCCGCTCCTGTTCCTGTGCCACGACTGACTCGGACTGCGCGTCCCAATAAACCACGGGTTTGCGCGTAATGCGCGGCGCGTGATCCGCGCGCACTTCGTCCTCGCTCAGCGCGACGGCCGCACGGATTTTCCGCGGAGGACCCGGGTCCCAGTGCGCAATCGCCAGCCATGGCTCGCGCGCGAGCGGATCGGTCTCGGGCAGGCGCGCTTCACCGCCGTCCACGCAAAGAAACGCAGCTTCCTTCTGGCCACGCAGACCGTCGCGGCGCCAGGCGATGCGTTCCGGATAAGCCCAACTCACGATGCGCCCAAGCGGCGCATCGACCCAATCGGTTTCCGTTTCCTCGACCTGGCGTAAGAGCTGACGCGCTGAATCACGCACGCGCCGCGTCAGGCCAGATTCGGCGCGGCCCTTACGCACAGCGTTGATCAGCTCGGCCAGATCCGTTGTACCGCTTGAGCGTTCGTCGAGTATCGCGGCAGTCCACGCGGCGGGCGTGGCCAGCCCCTGACGCCTTGCCTCCAGCAGCATGTGTGCGCGGCGCGGCATCGCCGGCAGGCGCGCCAATTCCCGGCCATGCGGCGTGATCCGGCCCTGCGGGTCGAGCGCACCGAGCGCTTGTAGCAGCTCACGCGCGTAGTTCCAGTTGCTCTCCGGCGGCGCGTCGAGCAAGGCCAGCGCGGACGGGTTTGCATGACCCCAGGCCGCGAGCTCGAGCACGAAACGCGTCAAATCGGCGGCCAATAGCTCCGGCGTGTCATGCGCCGTCAAACGGCCATGCTGCTCCGCACTCCACAGCCGGTAGCAGACGCCGGGCGCCAGCCGGCCGGCGCGCCCGGCGCGCTGCTCGGCGCTCGCGCGCGACACGCGTACCGTATCGAGCCGGTTGGCACCGGCGCCTAAATCGAAACGCGCCACGCGCACATAACCGCCGTCAACTACCGTGGTCACGCCCTCGACCGTGAGGCTGGTCTGAGCGAGATTGGTCGCCAGAATCACTTTGCGCCGGCCAGCCGGATCGGGCAGCAAAGCGGCGTCCTGCTCGGTGGCGGCAAGCTCGCCGTATAGCGGATACACACCGATAGCGCGGGCGGCAGCGTACTCATGTGCCTCCACGCGTCGTTGCGCAGCGCGGATTTCACGCGCGCCCGGCAGGAAGGCCAGAATGTCGCCGTCCGTCTCATCCAGGGCGCGCAATACCGCATTCGCCAGCGCGCTGTCGAACGGCTCCGCCGCGCGGGGTGTCGCGTAGCGGATATCGACCGGATAAAGCTGACCGCCGGCCTCGACTACCGGCGCGTCACCCAGCAGTTTGGCGACACGCTGGATGTCGAGCGTGGCGGACATGACCAATACACGCAGGGCGGGAACCAGATTCGCGCGGGCGTCGAGCGTCAGCGCCAGCGCGAGATCGGCGTCGAGACTGCGCTCGTGAAACTCGTCAAAGATCACGAGGCCGACACCCGCTAACTCCGGATCGCTTTGCAGGCGGCGCGCCAGCAGACCTTCGGTCAGCACCTCGATGCGGGTCCGGCTGGAGATGCGCCGCTCAAAACGGATTTGATAGCCGATGGTCTGGCCGACGCTTTCGCCGACCAGGCTCGCCATCCGCGCCGCGGCGGCGCGCGCCGCCACCCGCCGCGGCTCCAACAGCACAATGCTTTTGCCCTGCAACCACGGTTCCTCAAGCAGGGCCAGCGGGATGGTCGTGGTCTTGCCTGAACCCGGTGGTGCGGCGAGCACCGCCGCACCCTGCCCGGCCAAAGCCCGGCGCAAATCGAGCAGCGCACGCAGCACCGGATAGTCAGGGAGTTTCATCATCCGCTATGTTAGCTTTACAGCGATTTTGCGCTCCGGAACACCATCATGCTGACCCCTATCAATATCGTCATCGCCCTGAATCTGGCTGCCTTGCTGATTCTCGTCTGGCGTTTCGCGCGTCTGCAGCGGCTCGGCACCGCGCTCGCAGTCGCCGCAGCGCCCATCGTGCCGCCGCCGACCTCGCCACCGGAACTGGAAGCACTGCTGGCCGAAGGCCGGCGTATGTTGATCAGCATCGAGATCCTCAACCCGATGCAGCTTGCCGCGAAGGAATCCTGGTTTGCGAGCGTGTTCGGCACGCTCTCGCCGGCTCTGATCAAAAAAATAGTCAACGAACGCACGCAGAAAATGTTGGAAACCCAGCTAAAGGACTATGGCGTCGAAGCGGACGTAAGGCTGCACCGTGCTTGAACTGATGTTGGCGGCTTGCTGCCTGCTGACTCTGCTGGCTGCAGTTCAGGCGGTGAGTCTGGCGCGTCAGCAGCGCGCGTTGGCTTTGCAACTGCGCCGCGTCGCCATCCATCAAGCCGAAACCAGGCTGCTGGCTGCAGCCCGCAAGCGGCTCGCCGATGTGCAGGAATTGACCGAAGCTGCGCTTGCCGGCAGTACCACCGCGGTACGTAGCATTCACCGGGGCATCGCCGCCATTCCCTTCACCATTCTGGAAAACATCCCCGCGACGCGCGACACCACCAAGCTGGTGCGCGGCATTCATGACCTCACTGCAGACACGGTGTATGGCGCCATCTCGGCCATTAACCGCGCGCTCGGCAGTCAGCTGCGTCAATCGCTCAAACCGAACGGGCAGGATGCGCCGGGTTCGGCGCGCCTGCCGCCAAAAGAAGAATAGATACGCGTGAGCGAAATCGAATACCAGCGCAAGCTGCTCGGCGACGGCGTTCGCAATCAGGCCTTTCACGCGGCCTTGCAACGCGTGATCGTACCGGGTGAAACGACACTCGTGGATGTCGGCGCCGGCACTGGCTTTCTGAGCTTTCTCGCACTTACGCTCGGCGCGCAGCATTGCACGCTGATCGAGTACAGCGACACGCTAAAGCTGGCGCAGGATATTGCCCGCCGCAACCGGCTCAGCAAGCTGAGTTTCATTCAAAAGCATTCCACTGAAGTAAAAAAGCTTGCTCGGTCGGACGTGGTGCTCTCGGAAACGCTCGGTAACTACGCGCTGGAGGAAAACCTCATCGAGACGCTCAACGACGCCCAGCGCTTTCTAAAGCCCGGCGGGGTGGTCATCCCCGGCGCCGTGCAGCAGTTCGTCGCGCCGGTGATCAGCGGCCGGCTACAGAAGGAATTGGATGTGTGGCCGCGGGTAGGTTTCGGCCTCGATCTCGCGCCGGCACGCCAGGTCGCGCTAAATAATATGTACGTGAAAAGCGTCATGCCGGCGGACATCGGCGGCGATACGGAAGTCGCGCGTTGCTGGGATCGCCTGCTATTCGCTGCGGATCAGGAAGCCCCGGCGAGCCTGCGACAGAGCCGGCAGAGCTGGAGCAGCGACGAGCTTCGCGCACGCGGCGCGCAACAGGTATACGGCTATGTGCTCTGGTGGGAAGCGGAGCTGGTGCCCGGCATCAGATTAAGTACCTCACCCTTCGCGCCCGCGACCCATTGGGAGCAGGTTTATCTACCCTTGCTCGACGCCGTGGCGCTCGGGCCGAAGCAGCAAATCGAGCTCACACTGAAATCCGATACGCGGGCAGCTGTGTGCGTTACTTGGCACACACGCCTGCTTAGCGGCGTCCAGTGCTTGCAGGATGTGAAGCAGGATATGGCGAAAGGCCGGCTGTAGTTCCTGCAACGCTGGAAATAAATCGGTTTACCTTGCAGCTCGCGGTCAACGCTGGTCGTCGGTGTCGGCGCTGACCGGGTGCCGCTCCAGCGGTATGCCGCCCTTGATCACGGCACGAATCCGCGACAGCGCATGCAGGTCGGTGCTTGGATCGCCTTCAACCAGCAGCAGGTCAGCCTGTTTCCCCGCGGCGACGATGCCGAACTCCGGCTCCTTGCCGTTGGCAAGAAAGCGGGCGGCATCCACGGTGGCGGCTCGGATCGCCTCGGCGGGTGTCAATCCAGCCTCGGTGAGCAGATGCAACTCGCGGTGTAGCCCGGGGCCCGGGAACATACCCGTCTGCGTATCGCTTCCGGCAAGAATCGTGACTCCGGCGGCGTGCAGGCGCCGCACATTGTCGCGCCACGCGGGCCGCAGTGGCCGCAGCATTTCCAGGAAGGGGCGGAAGTATTCAAGATTCTTGGCCTTCGGCACATGGTTGAATGCGGCAAGAACCTCGGCCGACACGGTCTCGCGTTCGAGCGGCGTTGGCTCGCGCGGGCCCTGTCCGAGCAATGCGTGGCTGTCGAATACAGCCATGGTCGCCACCATCGGAATCCGGTAGCCGGCGAGCCGTGCGATCTGGCCGTCCGGGATCCGCTCCTTGTAAACGCCATGTACCCAGAGCGCGACTCCGGCATCGGCGGCGTCGATGGCGTCTTCCACCGACCCGATGTGCGCCACCGCACGCAGGCCGCGCTGCCTGGCTTCGTCCACTGCCGCGGCCACGACCTCGCGGCTAATACGCGGCGCCTGATCAGGGATGTGATCCACCGACAGCTTGATGACATCGGCGCCGAGCCCGGCGATTTCCTGCACCGCGGCCCGCGCCTGTTCGGCGGTGTCCACCTGTCGCGTGAAGCGCGGGATCAGATACCAGCGGATCCACCACGGCGCGAGGTATTCGAGAAGGGCCACCGGATGCCCGCCGGTAGCGGTCACCATTGGCCCGGCGGCAAAAATCCGCGGCCCTAGCAGTTCGCCGGACATCACCTGCGCGCGACGCTTGAAGGCTTGGCTCGAGAGATCGGCCGGGTCGAGGACGGTGGTCACACCGCAGTAGAGGTAGGAGAGCATATTGCGCTCGGGATCCGGCAATTCGCCCACCCAGCTGGGCGCCGATGCGTTGCCGAGGTGGCCATGCATGTCGATCAGCCCCGGCAGCAGCGTCGCGCCGCTACCGTCTATTTCAAGCGCGCCGGCCGGGGCCCTGGCTTGGCCCACCGGCGTCACGGCCGCAATCCGATCTCCCGCCAGGAGCACGTCACGATTCGACGTCACGGCGCCGCTTTCGACGTTCAGCACCGCCACGTTCTTGATCAACACCGCCGACGGCTTTACCGACGGCGGCTGCACCAGTTCCGGCCCTTGGTCGCCGCAGGCGCTGACTAGCAGCGTCGCGGCGATCACAGCCAAAGCCATTGCTGTTGCGTGGTATCCCTTCATGGTGATCTCTCCCTGTTTTGCTGATTCACGTTAGTTATTCTTGGCGCGGCCAATGTCAGAACGGGCGCCGGTGGCGGCGGCAACGCGATGGCTGAGCGATTTCACGCCGCAATCCCGCATGCGGTCTCAAGCTCGGCGAGCGCGTGCTCGGTGAAATCCAGCAGGCGCTGCATGCTGGGTATGGACCGCCGGCAGGCGGTGTAGCCGAAAGCCACCTGGTCGCAATAGCTGGTCAGAGTGATGTTGAGCGCCTGACCGTCAATCGGAATCGAAACCGGATAGCTCTCCTCCAGCCGCGCGCCGTTCCAGTACAGCGGCCTGGTGGGGCCCGGGACATTGGAAATCACCACGTTGAACGCCGGTCGGATGCGATCAAAGCCGATCAAGGAGGTGGCGAACATCGGGCTGAGCGCGGCTGCGGAATAACCCATCTGTTCCAAACGGCTCATCTGCGACATGCGCTCTTTGGCGCGCTGAGTTGAAGCCACGATCGTTTCCAGCCGCTGCGCGGGGTCTTCGATCTGGCTGCCCAGGTTGGCCAGGATCACCGCGACCTGGTTGCCGCCTTCCGGCCCATCCGCTGCACGTACTGAAACCGGCACCATCGAGATCAATGCTTGCTCAGGCAGCGCATTGTGCGCGATCAGATATTCGCGCAGGGCCCCGGCACACATGGCCAGCGCCACATCGTTGACGGTCGCCCCGGCCGCTTTGCCGACCTTCTTGATGCGCGCCAGGGAGAAGGATTGCGCGGCGAAGCGGCGTGAGCTGCTGATGCGCACGTTGAACATCGTCGGCGGTGCCTGGTAGGGCGTCGCATCGGTTAAATCGTGCCGGCTTTTACGCAGCAAATCCTTCAGGCCGCGCGCCGCGCCGGGGATGATCCGGTAGTTGACTCCGAGGGTTTTCACGAGCGCATTGAGCGGGCTGCCCGGATCCGCCAGTACGACGTCGTCTTGCTCGCGCTTAGCCCTCGGCCTGGCCCAGGGCGGGGGCATATCGCGTTCACCGGGGTCCTCGCTAAGCGCCTTGCGCGCTTCGCGCGTTGCAGCCACCCCATCGAACATGGCGTGATGCACCTTGGAGAAAATGGCGAAGCGTCCATCGTGCAGCCCCTCGATCACATTGGTTTCCCACAGCGGGCGGCTGCGATCCATGAGACTGCCGTGCAGGCGCGAAGTCATCGCCAGCAGCTCGCGGATACGGCCGGGCTGCGGCAGCGCGAGGTGCCGGAAGTGATGATCCAGATCGAACTGCTCGTCTTCCCGCCACAACCAGCTGCCGCGGAATACCAGACGCTGGTTATAGGGTGTCAGCGGCGCCTGATGAACGCGCATCTTCTCGACCAGCTGGCCGACGAACTCGGACGATGCTCCTGCGGGCAGGCTGAAAAGTTGCAGGCCGGCAACATGCATCGGCTGACGCCGGTGTTCCGCAATCAGAAACATGGCATCCATGGGGGACAAGGCTTTCATAGCGATTCCTGTTGGCTCAGCTCTTTATGTGGCCGGTCTGCTTAAACCAAGCCAGCGCGCGGCGGATGGCATCGTCCAGAGAGGTTTGTACGCGAAAACCCAGCTCGCGCTCGGCCTTGGCGCCGCTGAGAAACTGGCCCGCCGACATCACAGCGATCGCGGTCGCATCCACCTTCGGCAGCGGTCCCTTCAGACATTTGTAGCGCAGCGCCTGCACCGAGGCAACCACCCTCGCCACCGGCAAGGGGATCGCGCGCGGCGCCGGTACTCCGGCGAGTTGCGCGATTCTGGCCACCAGCTCGTCCATCGTCACGTTGCTGCCGGTGAGCAGATAACGTTCACCTGCTCGCCCGTCTTCGCAAACCCGCACCAGGCCAATACCTGCATCGCCGGCATAGATCACGTTACGTTTACCCTTCACATAGCCCGGCAAACTGCGGTTGGCGATCTCCACGATCAAGCGCCCGGTGGTTGAGCCGGGGTCGTAGTCACCGAAGCTCATCGTCGGAATACCGATCACCACCGGCAGGCCGTCCTGCGCCTTGCGCCGCGCCTGCGCGTCCATCGCCCACTTCACTTGCAGGTAAGAGTTCTTGTTAGCCGGCGCTTCGGTGTACTCCAGTGTTTCATCGCCCGGCTCCCCGCTCGGATGCCGCCGCAGCGCGATGGCGCCGCCCAGGTAAACGATTTTCTTTAGCGAGTGCCGTGCGCAGGCCGCGTAAAAGTGATCCATCTGCGTGAGCGCGGTGGCGACTTCCTCCCGCCAAGGGCGCGGCACCGTGGGGTAGTAAGCCGCGCAGTTGATGACCGCTTCGGCGCCATCCAGCGCTTGCGCCAGTGCATCCGTGTCGTTCAGGTCGGCCACCACCGAGCGGAATTTCAAATCGGCCAGCGGCTGCAAATTGCTGGAGGCGCGACGGATCACGATCAACTCGTGTCCGCGTGCCAGCGCCGCGCGCGCGGCGTGCTGGCCCAGCAAGCCGGTGGCCCCAAGAACGGCAATACGCATAATTTTTTCTCCGAATTTGTAGCGCGCTATCCGCCGCGACTATCATCCCCGTATGTACGAGCACGATCATCATAGCCACGATTCCAGCACCGAGCAGGCGCTGACCCGCGCGCTGCTGTTCACGCTCGGCTTTGCAGTGGTGGAAGGCGTGGTTGGCTATTGGGCCGGCTCGCTGGCGCTGCTCAGCGACGCGGGCCACATGTTCACCGATGCCAGCAGTCTGGCGCTCGCCGCGCTGGCCGCCCATATCGCGCGCCAGCCGGCCAGCCGCCGTCACAGCTGGGGCATGGGCAGGGCCGAGGTTTTGGCGGCGCTGATTAATGCTTTGCTGATGCTGGCGATTGTTGCAGGTGTGGTGTACGGCGCGATTCTGCGCCTGCAGCAGCCGGTGCCGGTCAACGGCGGCGCGGTATTTGTAGTCGCGGCATTGGGCCTGGCCCTGAATCTGCTGGTGTTACGCACCCTGACGCACAGCCACCAGACGCTTAACACCCGCGGCGCGATTCTGCATGTACTCGGTGACGCGCTGGGCTCAGTCGCGGCGCTAGGCTCAGGCGTCGTGATCATGCTCACCGGCTGGACGCCGATAGACCCGATTCTGTCGCTGGTGATCTGCGGCTTGATTCTGACCTCTGCCTTGCGGCTGTTGCGCGAGGGCTTGCACGTCGTGATGGAAGGGGTGCCGCGGCATCTCAGCCTGGAGGAGATCGGCAAGACCATGGCGCAGGTGCCGGGCGTGACCGCGGTGCATGACTTGCATGTCTGGCAAGTCAATTCGGACCGCATCGCGCTGTCGGCGCACGTGGTGCTGCGCCGGATGGAGGATTGGCTCGCGGTTCTGGCAGAACTCAACCGCCGCCTGAAACAGGACTACGGGATTGATCACGCGACGTTGCAACCGGAACCATTGCCAACAGTGCCGCTGCCGATGCCCGGTGCGGCGCACCGCAGTTAACTAAGAAAGCGGCAGGTCTCCACCCGTTCGCCCTGAGGTATCGAAGGGCGAACCGACAGGAGAGCGCGCCGTTCGATGCTTCGATACCTCAGCACGAACGGAACGTATGCCCGCTGCCAACGACTGTCACGGGCTGAACATCACCGCCATTTCGCCGTAGGAGCGCAAGCCGAGTCCGATTCCGTGTTCGAATAATTGCGCCCGTGTCGGCTGCGTTCCCACCAACCCGCCCCAAAGATCGAAGCCCGGCGCATCAACCCGCGCCAGCTCGGTGTCGAGCCAGGCCCGGCGATCCGCCACTTCTTTTTCCATCGGCCAGTGCGCCGCGGCTGCAAGCGTTTCGGCGAGCACCGGCTGCTCCGCCCAGCGGGTATGCCAACCCAGCGGATTGAAGCGCGTTGGCGCGAGCTGCAGATCGGCGAGCCGCAAAGCGTTCTGCGCCGGGTCGTAAGCCAAGTCGCCGGTGAGATGGAGTTTGGCGCGATCGCTCCACCAAGCGTCGTCCCTGCGGCTGCGCACTGTCAAGCTGAGCGCCAGCCGCTCGCCCGCGGGATACATTTCCAGCTTTTCGATCAGCACTGAACCGGCGGGCAAGCGGATGGCCTGCCCCGCGATTTGCCCGAGCACCCGCTCGGCTGCGTCCGCGTAAGACAGCACTAAGCGGTGATCCAACACCAGTCGATTCGCTGGTGGTTTACCTTTTTGCAGTTCGGGCAAAGGCAGGCTGCCGCCAGGCGGCGCCTGCTCGCCCTCCAGCATCAAGGGCTGCGCGCCTATCCAGAAATTGATTCGAATGTCGGTTGCATCGCTGGTGACCGGCTCGAGCCAGGCCGCGTGCGGCCGCAGCAGCAACCACTGCGGCGGTTCGGCCGGGCGCGGGCTTTTCAGCGCAATGGGCGTCTGTAATTGCTTCCAGCCGGCTTCGGCCAGTTGCCGCAGCTTGAAGCGTTCGCGCGCGGTTTGTTCGATCTTGGCGCTTTCCTGATTAAGCGCCTTCTGGATATAAGGTTCCAGCCGATCGCCGATGCGGATGCGGAAGGGCCAGAAGCCGACCCGCGGTTGCCAGTCCCAGCGGAAAGTGGTTTTAACGTCAAGCGCCGGATTCCAGTCGGGCGCGACGTCGAAACGGGCATCCGTAATCAGGGTGATCTCACCGTCGGTTTCGAGGTCGCCCTCGATCTCGAACTCGAGCGGCAACTCCATATGCAATCTGGCCTTGCGCAGCCACAAGACCAGCGGCCCATCGCGCTCCACCGTTACCTGCAGATCCCGGCCCGGGACTTTTACCGTTTCGGCAAACAATTTCTCCGACAGCGATTCGCGCACCGTGGACTTGATCTGCTCCACCGGCAGCACAAAGGGAATGGCGAGGTAGGCTGCGGGCGCTTCGATTGACGCCGGCGGCGCCAGGGCGCGCTCCGGAGCGGCCGTCAGCGGCATTGGATAAACCGCGCTGGCAAGCGCGGCCAGAATTGCACCCGCGATTATGACCAGAACTATCAGAGTCCAACGCATCATCGTTCTACCAGCCTGTAAACGTCGCGGTTACATCATCGCCTGAATATGGTGCTGAACGCCACGCATTGCTAGGCTACGAGCCCCGTCCCGTTCGATCATCCCATGCGCCGCGTACTGCTTGTTCTTGCCATCCTGCCGGCTCTTCTGCTCGGCGGCTTCGTCGCCTTTGATCGGCTATTCCCCGAAGCAGCCGCGAATCTCTACATCGGGATGCAGCGTTCGCGCGCCGATCTTGAACCAAAAAGCGTCGCCATCCCGGGATTCGAGATTGCGTATCTCGAAGGCGGCAGCGGCGAAACCTTGGTGCTCATCCACGGCAGCGGTGCGGATAAAGGCAACTGGATTCCTATCGCGCGCCATCTCACTCCGCATTACCGCGTCATTGCGCTCGATCTGCCCGGTTACGGCGACAGCAGCAAGCCGGACGCGGCGCGTTACCGCATCGCGGAGCAGCTTATCCGGCTTGACCAGTTCTTCGACGCCCTGAAGCTGGACTCGGTGCATCTTGGCGGTAACAGCATGGGTGGTTTTATCGCAGGAGCTTACGCCGGCACCCATCGGCAGCGCGTGAAGAGTCTCTGGCTGCTGGCGCCCGGCGGTTTGCGTACCGCCAAGGAATCCGAAGTGCGCCGCATTTATCGCGAGACGGGTCGCTCGCCGCTATTCCCGGAAAAACCCGAAGACTTCGATCGGGTGCTGGAGTTCGTTTTCGCCAAGCCGCCCTTCATTCCGCATGGCATCAAGACCGTGCTGGCCGCGCGCGCGGTGCGCAACTTCCAGCTTCACAGCCGTATTTATTCCGAGATCGCCAGTGATGACCTGCGGCTTGAGTATCTGTTGCCCAGTGTTACCGCGCCAACGCTGGTGTTGTGGGGCGATCAGGATCGTGTGCTGGATGTGTCCGGTGCCGAGATCGTGCAGCAGTTGCTACCGTCGGCCAAGGTCGTCATTCTGACCGGCGTCGGCCATGTGCCGATGATTGAGGCGCCGGCAGCGAGCGCCAAGGCCTTGCTGGATTTTCAGGCCAGGTGAGGGCGCGGTCGCATAGATCAATTCAGAATAAGAAACTTCCTAACAATTACTTTTAATTTTTTCCGCATTGCGGCATTCTACGCGGCCTCGCGCTCCGGATGAGCGTGTTTTTTTAGAGGCAGCATGAGCATTCACACGGATACGGTTATTGTCGGCGCAGGCCCGGTCGGCCTGTTTCAGGTCTTCGAGCTGGGCCTGCTGGGCATCCATGCGCATGTGATTGACAGCCTGTCCGCGCCCGGCGGCCAGTGCACCGAGCTGTATCCGGACAAACCCATCTACGACATTCCCGCGCTGCCCTCGGTCGGCGCGCAGGAGCTGATTGAGCGCCTGCTGGAACAGGGCAAGCCGTTCAATCCGACCTTCCATCTCGGCCAGCAGGTGCAGGAAGTACATCCCCTGCCGGGCGGCGGCTTTTATCTGAAAACCAGCAAGGGCACTGAGTTTCACACCAGGACCGTGATCATCGCGGGCGGCGTCGGTGCGTTCCAGCCGGTGGCGCTGCATGTACCGGGCGTCGAGCGGCATCTCGACCAGCAGGTGTTCTACCGCGTGAAGGATCCCAGCATCCATCACGGCAGGCACGTCGTGGTGCTGGGCGGCGGCGATTCGGCGCTCGACTGGAGCTTGAATCTGGTTGGGAAAGCGGAAAGCGTGATGCTGATCCATCGCTCGGAGAAGTTCAAGGCGCAGCCGGCGTCGGTCGAGAAGATGCGCAAGCACTGCGAGCAATGGGATATGCAGTTCCTGCTCGGCAGCGTTAGCGGGATCCACGAGGAAAACGGCCAGCTCAAGCAGTTGCTGGTGACCGGCGGTGACAGTGTGGTGCGCCGCCTGGACCTGGATCATCTGCTGGTGTTCTTCGGCCTGCATCCCAAGCTCGGTCCGATCGCCGAGTGGGGCCTGGAGTTGAACAAGCACCAGCTCAAAGTGGACACCGAGAAGTTCGAGACCAATGTGCCCGGCATCTTCGCCGTGGGCGATATCAACTGGTATCCGGGCAAGAAGAAACTGATTCTGTCTGGCTTTCACGAGGCCGCGCTTGCCGCTTTCGCCATCAAGGCGCGGCTGAATCCGGGTGAAAAGGTGCATCTGCAATACACCACCACCAGCCCGATCATGCACCAGCGGCTGGGCGTGGACGATCCGTTCGCTGCCGAAAAGAAGCGCGTCGCGTAGATTTCATTTGCCGTGTCCGCCCCGTTCAGGGCGAACGGCTGATTTCCGCCGCATAATGCTAGTGTAGGAGCGGCTTTAGCCGCGAAGGGGTCGCGACTGAAGTCGCTCCTACAAATCCGCGCTTTGAGAGCGGGTCGCGCGCGGCGCGCTCCTGGACCAACCCCGCCAGTGTGAGGATGCGGTCGTGAAAAGCCATCGCAAAGAACTCTGGTTCAACACGCCGGACCGCACCGCCTTCATCAACATCACGCCGCAGGTTGAAGAGGCGCTGAGAGAAAGCGGCATTAAGGAAGGTTTGGCGCTGATCAATGCGATGCATATCAGCGCCTCGGTCTTCATCAACGATGACGAGTCCGGCCTGCATCAGGATTTCGCCCGCTGGCTGGAACAGCTCGCCCCGCATGAGCCCATCAAACAGTGGCGGCACAACGACACCGGCGAGGACAACGCCGACTCGCACATCAAGCGCCAGGTGATGGGTCGGGAAGTGGTCGTCGCGATCACCAACGGCAAGCTCGACTTCGGTCCGTGGGAGCAGATTTTCTACGGCGAATTTGACGGTCGCCGCAAGAAACGCGTGGTGGTGAAAATCATTGGAGAGTAGTAGCAGTTCTTGAACACTCCAAACGCACCTGCTCGCGAATAATCTCCGCCAGGCGTGAAGCGGCGCGGCCGGGGTAGTCACGATCGGCGAACACGAGATACAGCGTGGCCTCGCGGACTGCGCCTTCGGCCAGTGGCAAGGGCTTGAGTTGACCCGACTGGAGTTCCTCGCGGATGTTGTCTTCCGGATACCAGGCAAAACCGTGGCCCAGCACAGCGGCGCGGATGGACGTAGCCTTGTGCGACACTGTCCAACGTTGCTCGGCGCCCTCCCACACGCCGGCCCGGGTGCGTTGCGTACCGGAGTCGCGGATCACCAGATGGCGATGCTTGCGCAAGTCGCGATAGTTGAGCCTGCGGCCAAGCTGGTGCAGCGGATGCGAGGGTGCCGCGGCAGCGATGAAACGCAGGCGCATCAGTGGATCGGCCAGAAAACCCGGCGGCACCAGCGAGACGATGGCCAGATCCACGCGACGTTCGAGCAATAATTCGTCAGTGCCGCCCAGCACCGATTCATACAGCTCGACGCGCGTTCTGGGATGTTCCCGCCCGAATGCGCCAAAGCATTCGAGTAACAGCCAGGTGGGGAAAATTACCTCCACTGCCAGCTTCACCTCTGCTTCCCAACCTTGCGCCAGATCCGCCGCACCGTCTTCCAACTGGCTCGCCTCCTCCAGCAGGGTGCGTGCACGCCGGTATAGCACTTGGCCCGCTTCGGTGAGCACCGCCTTGCGACCCTGAATCCTGAAGGCCTTCAGATCCAGCAGCTTCTCGATTTTCTGCACCGCATAGGTCACCGTAGATTGCGACTTGTGCAGTACAGCCGCCGCCTGCGCGTAGCCGCCGGCTTCAACTACGGCCGCTAGCGCACGCCATTGTTCTAAGGTGATTTTTGGATTCATTATCTATTAATTAGATCATATAAGTCGAAATATTCCGCTTTTTTATCTATCAAATCAATACTTAAATAGGCTCACATCCAAATACCACTGGAGTGAGTCATGCCCACACTATTGAAGATCAACAGCAGCCTGTACGGTGAAACCGGCCAGTCTTCACAGCTCGCCGAACGCTTTGTACAGATCTGGCGCAAACAGCAGCCCGACGGCCGCGTCATCGCGCGCGACCTGGGCCAGCAGCCGATCCCACATCTCAGCACCGAGCGTTTCCAGGCTTTCATCACCAAGCCGGAACAGCGCAATGCCGAGCAGCAGGCGGTCGCCGCGGAGAGTGATGCGCTGATTAATGAGCTGAAGCTGGCCGATGTCATCGTGCTTGGACTGCCGATGTACAACTTCGGCGTACCTTCGCAGCTCAAAGCCTATTTCGATCACATCGCCCGCGCCGGTCTGACCTTTCGTTACACCGCGAACGGGCCGGAAGGATTGCTAAAGGGCAAGAAGGTTTACGTGTTCGCCACGCGCGGCGGTCAATACGCCGGCACGGCGCTGGACACGGAAACCCAGTATGTGCGCGACTTCCTCGCCTTCCTCGGCATCACCGACGTCGAGTTCGTATACGCGGAGGGTCTGGCCATCAGCGCGGAATCGAAGCAGGCTAGTCTGGTCCAAGCTCAGAGTGCGATTAAGCGCCTGACCGAGCCGGCCGCACTTGCTGCTTAACGCATTAATCCCACTAGGAGACCTGCAATGAACAAACTCGAACACTCCGCTGAACTCGCCGGCCGCATTCTGCTGGCCGCCATCTTTCTGCTGGCGGGCCTGAGCAAAATCACCGGCTACGAAGGAACCCAGGCCTATATGGCTTCGGCCGGTGTGCCTGGCATGTTGCTGCCGCTCGTGATTGTGCTGGAGGTCGGTGGCGCGCTGGCGCTGATTGCGGGTTTCCAGACCCGCCTGGCGGCGCTCGCCTTGGCCGGTTTCAGTCTGCTGACCGCCGCCCTGTTCCACAACAAGCTCGGCGATCAGATGCAGTTCGTTCTGTTCTTCAAGAACCTAGCGATCGCCGGCGGCTTTCTGATCGTCGCGGTAAATGGCGCAGGCGCGTGGAGCCTGGATCGAAAATTTGCCCGAAGCTGACACCACGAATCTTGAGGAGCTTGATCATGACCACACGCAGCTTGCAACAGGTCATTCCCTCCGTGCCGACTTCGGACGGCGCGGGCGTCAAGCTGCGCCGCAGCCTCGGCGCGGCGCCGGGTCTGCGGCTCGATCCATTTCTGATGCTGGATGAGTTCTTCTCCGACAACGCGGATGACTATCTCGCCGGCTTCCCTTCGCATCCGCACCGCGGCTTCGAGACCGTCACCTATATGCTTGACGGCCATATGCGTCACGAAGACCACATGGGCAACCGCGGCGACCTCGGCCCCGGCGATGTGCAATGGATGACCGCCGCGCGCGGCATCATTCACTCGGAAATGCCCCAGCAGCTCGAGGGGCGCATGCGTGGTTTCCAGCTCTGGCTCAACCTGCCGGCCAAGGAAAAAATGAAGCCAGCGGCTTACCAAGATATTCCCGCGGCGAAGATTCCGGTCGTCTCCCTGCCCGGCGGCGGCAGCGTGAAGGTTATCGCCGGCGCTGCAGTGGTAAATGGCGCGACCACGCCCGGACTGGTTCAGGGTGGCAGCACCGAGCCGATTTATTTTGACGTCAAGCTGCCCGCGGACGCGCGCTTCGCGCATTCCTTGCCGGCCGCGCATAACGCTTTCCTGTATGTATACGAAGGTTACGTGACCGTCGGACTACGCAAGCTGCAGAGTCATGCCGCTGGTGTACTTTCGGAAGGCGATAAGTTCGAAGCCGTTGCCGGCCCTGGAGGTGCGCGTTTTATTCTGCTGGCCGGCAAACCGCTGCTCGAGCCCATCGTGCAATACGGCCCGTTCGTGATGAATACGCGCGAAGAAATCGAGCAAGCGGTGGCGGACTATCGCGACGGCGTACTGGCCCGACCCCACGCCGCCGCCTAGGACTGATCAGTTTGTTCCTTGGACAATTCGTCTAAGCGCGACTATATTATGACTGACGCGTCAGTCATAATATGGGTAGGCCGTGAAATCCGTTATTATACAATGGCATAAGCTATGTTATCGTGATGGGGTTGGGGGGCGAACCTGTGCTCATCATGCTCTCCGCGAATCCCGGCGAGAGCCGCGATTTCGACGCTATCGCCCCCACCCTCGCGCGCCTACGCTGGTTACCAGCGGCAAATACGATCCGGTCATTCCTGCCCGCACCGATGGGCGTTGCGCAGCCGCCGCCATCCCGGCGCCAGGCAAATCATCATGAATAGCGGTCACGCACCGTTCGCGGAAATCCCTGAGGACTTTCTCGCTGCAATTGAGCCTTTTCTTGACAGTCTCAAACAACAGGAGCCGGTTCGTGCCACGGGCTGATCGCGCCAGCACGCGCCGGCAACTGCTCGCGGCGGGTCTCAATCTCGCGCAACAGCGGCCGCTGGCGAGCCTGCGTATCGATGATCTGGTACAGGCCGCGGGTGTCGCCAAGGGCACGTTCTACCTGCACTTCAAAGACCGCGCCGAGTATCTGGTTACGCTGCACAGTAATCTTCACGACGAAGTAATGCGTAACGTGCAGCACGCCGTCGCGGGTCAAGCACCCAGTCTGGAACGGCTGCTGCTAGGCAGCTTCGCCTATCTCGACGCCTGCCGGCGCGGCCATCCGGTGAAAGCTTTGCTGATGGAAGCGCGAGTCGAACCCGCCATTCAAATGGAAGTGCAAACGCAGAACGCCCGCTTTGCTCAACGCGCCGAGCGTGAGTTCGCCGCTGCGCGCTGGCCAGAGTCCCGCCAGGCTGCGCGCCTGTGGGTCGGCATGATGGTGGAAGCGGCGCTGGCAGAGGCAGAGGCCAACGCGCCGCTGCCTGAAATCCGTAGCAATTTGCGGCGTTTTCTGAATTTCGCCTGATCCCACCTTCTCGGGCCTCGTAGCACCCCACCTGCCTAAACTGGCCCAGCCGCGTTAGGCTGTGCGTACAGAATCAGCGGGCCACCCAGGCCGCGTCTCACTATTAGATCCGGAGAGGTCCATGCCCCAATACAACCCACCGCTGCGCGACATGAAATTTGTGCTGCACGAGATGTTTAACGTAGAAAAACAGTTGCGCAAGCTGCCGCCGCACGCCGACATTGATGCGGCCACGATTGATACCGTGCTGGAGGAAGGCGGCAAGTTCTGCTCGGAAGTGCTCGCTCCACTTAACCCGGTCGGCGACCGCGAGGGCTGCAAGTTACAAGGCGATGGCGTCGTCACTACGCCGACCGGTTTTAAGGAGGCCTACAAGCAGTTCGTCGAGGCCGGCTGGCCCTCGCTGGGCTGCGATCCGGAATATGGCGGCCAGGGACTGCCGCACGTGGTGGATAGCGCCTTCATGGAAATGATGAACTCCGCCAACCAGGCTTGGGGCATGTATCCGGGCCTGTCGCATGGCGCTTACAACGCGCTGCAGGCCTTCGGCACGCCGGAACAGAAAAATCTGTACCTGCCCAAGCTCACCTCGGGCGAGTGGACCGGCACCATGTGTCTCACCGAGGCGCACTGCGGCACCGATCTGGGCCTGCTCAAGAGCCGCGCCGAACCCAGTGTCGATTTCGGGGCCGACGGCTCCTACTCGATCACCGGCACCAAGATCTTCATCTCCGCCGGCGAGCACGACATGGCCCAGAACATCATCCATCTCGTGCTCGCGCGGCTGCCGGACGCGCCCGGCGGCACCAAGGGCATCTCGTTGTTCATCGTGCCCAAATTCGTACCGAAAGCCGATGGCGCAATCGGCGAGCGCAATGGCGTGAAGTGCGGCTCGCTCGAACACAAGATGGGCATACACGGCAACGCCACCTGCGTGATCAACCTTGACGGGGCGAAGGGCTGGCTGGTCGGCCAACCCCACAAAGGTCTCAACGCGATGTTCGTGATGATGAACAGCGCACGTCTTGGCGTCGGCATGCAGTCGCTGGGTCTGGCCGAGTTTGCGTATCAAAACTCGCTGGCCTACGCGAAAGATCGGCTGCAGGGCCGTGCGCTGACCGGCCCCAAGCTGAAAGACAAACCGGCCGATCCGATCATCGAACATCCCGACGTGCGCCGCATGTTGCTCACGCAAAAAGCTTATGTCGAAGCCGCACGCGCGTTTACCTACTGGGCGGGTCTGGCGATCGATTTCGAAAAGAAGCATCCGGACGAAAAAATCCGCAAGGACAACGCTGATCTGGTCGCGTTACTTACTCCCGTCGTCAAGGGTTTCATCACCGACAATGGCTACGAGTCCACCACGCTCGCTATGCAGGTGCTGGGCGGTCACGGCTATATCGCCGAGTGGGGCCTGGAGCAGTGCGTGCGCGACGCGCGCATCAATATGATTTACGAGGGCACCAATACGATTCAGGCGCTCGACCTTCTGGGCCGGAAAGTGCTGGGCGATATGGGTGCGCGGCTGATGAAGTTCGGCAAGGTGATTCAGGACGTGATCAAGTCGCATGCCGACAACCCGGCGATGAAGGAATTCACCGAACCGCTGGGCGCGTTATCGGCGGAAGTACAAAAGCTCACCGGCGAGATCGGCCAGAAGGCGATGAAGAACCCGGACGAGGCCGGCGCTGCCGCCGTGCCTTATCTGCGCATCATCGGCCACCTGGTATTTTCGTTTTCCTGGTGCTATGCCGCTGGCGTCGCGATCAAGAAACTCGACTCGGGCGATCCTTTCTACAATGCCAAGCTCATCACCGCGCGCTTCTACTTCGCCAAGCTTTACCCGGAAACCGCGGGCCTGATCAAGCAGGTGCGCGCCGGCGCCGCGCCGCTGATGGAGCTGGAAGCCGCTTCCTTCTAATCTGGCTATGTACAAATCCCTGCGCGCCCAGACCTTGCATTATTTCGCGCGCCCGCACGAGCGGGTGCCGAGCGAACCACTCAAGCTGCCGGCTGCCTGGCGCGGCGCGGAGATGCGCAAGCGGGGCGACTGGCGGGTGCAGCTCAGCACGGCAGAAATCCAGGAGCTGAAATCCGCCGTGCAGCACGCCCAGACGACCGGCAAACCCCTGGGCGAGTTAAGCAAACAGGACTTCCCTCTGCCGACGCTGGCGGCGCGCATTGACGCGTGGCGCCACGAAATCCGCCACGGCCGCGGCTTTGTATTGATTCGGGGCGTGCCGGTGCAGGACTGGAGCGATGCGCAGTCCTCGATCTGTTACTGGTGCTTCGGGCACTACCTCGGCATCCCGGGTGCGCAGAATCCGCAGGGTGACCTGCTTGGGCATGTGCGCGATCAGCAGACCAATGCCGACGTGCGCTTCTACCGCACCAATAAGAATATAGCCGTGCACTGCGACGCCGCGGATATTGTCGGCCTGCTCTGCCTGCAGCCGGCAAAAAGCGGCGGCCTGTCACGCATCGCGAGCTCGGTTGCGGTTTACAACGAACTGCTGCGCCGCAAACCACAGCTCGCACCCCGCTTATTCAAGCCGTTCTACTTCGACACCAAGGGTGAGGGCGGCATTAAGGCCTTCCCCATTGCACCCTGCGCCTATGCCGACGGCGAACTCCGGACGTTCTGGCAGAGCGACTATTACCGCAGCGCCTCGCAGCACAAGCATGTGCCGCAGCTCACCGGCGAGGAACAGGAACTGCTCGACGCTTACGACGCTATCGCCGAGTCCGAGGAGTTCTACCTCGACATGGAGTTGCAGCCGGGCGACATCCAGCTACTGTCCAACCACAGCATGCTGCACGCACGCACCGCCTTCGAGGACTGGCCGGAGCCCGAGCGCCGCCGCCATCTGCTGCGGCTGTGGATATCGCTGCCGGAAAAACGCCCGCTCAAGACACGCCTGCAAATCGCGCAAAGCTGGGCCGGATTGTTCTACACCTCAACCAAGGAAATCCTGCGTAATCGGCTCGCGGCTTGAAGGCTTTTCACGTCGAGGCTCATCGGCATCGTTATCTCTTATCGGGCGAGCCTTCCACTCGCCCTTTGAGGGATTTCTGCGAGTTCGCGCTCGCTCACTGTCCGCCACTCCGGCACCGGTACGCTCGGCGAGGCATTGACCAGATGCAGCGTGGTGGCGGTAAAAGTCACATCCAGACGATTGCCCAGCGCGGTGGCGAGTTCCGGCTTGAGCGAGCCATGCGGATCGCCATACATCAGGCTCAGATGCGGCTCATACGGTTCGGGCGGGTTCATCTCGAAGACCTGGTGCGCCAGTCGCTTTGCCGTCGCCAGTTCGTCGCTCAATTCGACCGTTGCAAATAGGCAGCGGTAATACTCGTGGCGCCAGTCCAGCTTGCCCAAGCGCACCGTGAATGGCTGGATGCGCGCAGCCAGAGATTTCAGTTTCGATTCCGCATCAAGCAGCGTAGTCTCAATGCCGCCCAGCAAGGTCACATGCGCTTGTATTCGCGGGCCGCCGCCGCGCCGATGGACCTCGTTAATCGCTGTTTGAATCTGCTCGAGTGCGGCGCCGTTCGGCCGTATCCAGACCGCCGCGCGGATGATGTCGCTAATGTCGCGATGGGCCATGTTCGCCTCGGAAAGTCATAGGGTTTGACCTGCTTATGCCGCTAAGTATCCAGGCCAATGTCTTTTAATTCTGCGTCGGGCACATGTGGGCAGTTGCTCTGGTCGAACACTGCGCGTAGGGTAAATCGATGATGTGAGGGGCTGTTGACCTACGTTTCACGCGAGCGACGGAGGCCCATTTTGCACAGGGCGCGAAACGAGGAGCGTTGCAATGACTCATTGTGAGCGACGAGTGACAAAGTCCTGTGCAAAAGGGGCCCCGTCCCTGCGGGTTGCGCCCCAAAACGCGCCATGCGGCGTTGCTCGCCTTGGCCATAGAGTCTATGACTCTGCGGCTCGCGCCTTGCCTGACACGTTTGGGGGCAGCAACGCACGTGCGAAACGTAGGTCAACAGCCCCTTGGAGGCGACAATGAAAATCCTCCAGGTTGTGCCGCGTAGAACGAACAAGAAAACCCTCAAGACCCAGTTGATCAACAAGGAGCGCGAGCTGCGCGGCCGCACCACCTTCCTGCGCAAGCGCGCCGGCCGGTGGCAACATTTGAAATATCCCGGCTGGATTGGCTGGGACGAGGCGAGCGGCGGCATTCTCATTGCGGAGATTCACAGCCGGGAGCCCGCAGAAGAGTGGAAGTTGCTGCAGTCCTTCATCGGCTATCTGGACCGCCATCTTTCCGACCAGATCGAAACCATTACCGTTTTTTACCGCTGACGGTTCCGGCCTGGCGGCTCAGCTATTCCGCCGTTCGCAACACAGTCAATCTGGCATCCGCCAGCGCCGCGGTCCGATGCACGGTCGAAGCCTGGTAATCCGGCATCGCCAGCATGCTCAGGAATGCCTGCAGGCTGGGATAGCGCACCAGCAGCATCTCGTCCCAATCCTCACCTTCCGGTCCGATGAAACGCGCCAGCGCATCGAGCATCACCAGCGGTTGACCACCTACCGCGGCGACTTTCTTCACCGCCACCGCTGCGTAACGCTCGTAGGCTTCCTTGCCGGAGCAAGGCTTGACCTTCGCGTTTGGGGGATATGCAGCCTGCGGCCGATAGCGCAGCAGGTTCAGCATCGTCACCGGCGTATTGGCCGGCACGGTTTGCGCCAGGCGCTTGATGTCGGCGCCGGTAGGATCAACGGTTCGAATAATCATTGAAATGATATGGCAGGATGCGGGACTGCCAGTGTGCCAGCTTGGGATAAATTAGCGCTACTGTAAAAGAGATGGGAACCGAAACCGAGGACAAGCAGCAACAGGACGCCGAGGCCGAGGCGAAGGAGCATGCGCGCGCCGCGGGCTTGCGCTACGTCTCCGATACCGACCCTGGCATCAAACGCTTGCGCGAGGGAGAAAAAACCTTCCGCTACGTCAGTCCGGACGAGCGCGAAATCGAGGATGAAGCTGAGCTGGCCCGCATCCGCAAACTGGCCATCCCGCCGGCCTACGAGGACGTCTGGATCTGCGTCAGCCCGCGCGGCCACCTGCAAGCCACCGGCCACGACGCGCGGCGGCGCAAGCAATACCGTTACCACCCCGAATGGCGCGCCGCACGCGACAGCCACAAGTTCGACCGCATGGTCGAGTTCGGCGAAGCCCTGCCGCGTCTGCGCAAACGTCTGAAGAAAGACCTCGCGCTAAAAAGCCTGCCGCAGGAAAAAGTGCTGGCCGTGGTGGTGGCTTTGCTCGACAGCACGCTGGTGCGCATCGGCAACGTCGAATACGCGCGTGACAACAAGAGCTTCGGCCTGACCACGCTGCGCGACCGCCACGTCCGCTTCATCCGCGACGGTCGCGCCGTGATGCAGTTTCGCGGCAAGGGCGGCATTCCGCACGAGATCACCATCAACGACCGGCGCCTCGCGCGCATCGTGCGCCATTGCCAGCAACTGCCCGGGCAGCACTTGTTCCAGTACATCGGCGACGACGGCGAGCACCACCAGATTGATTCCGATCAGGTCAACGACTACATCGCCGAGGCGATGGGCTCGGATTTCACCGCCAAGGATTTCCGCACCTGGGGCGCCACCGAGCGCGCCATCGCGCTGATGAGCTGTACGCCGCTGCCGGAAAACGCCAGCGACAGCGCGCTCGCCGCCTGTATCGTCGCTACCGTGAAGGAAGTCGCCGCCGAACTGCGCAACACTCCCGCCGTGTGCCGCAAGTCTTACATCAACCCCGCCGTGTTCGAGGCCTGGCGCGAAGGCAAGCTGCACAAATTGGTCCGCGAGGATGTCACCAGCGCGCCGCGCAAAGCGGAAAAAGCCGCGCTTAAGTTCCTGCGCTGGCAGGCGCAACAGGCCTCGCGCGCCGCCAAGCGGCCGCCGCGTAAAACGAAACAGCGCCAGCAAGCTGCGCCAATCACGGCCGCAGCAAGCACGCCCGCCAATACTGAGGTGACGTAACCCAGGGAAGTTCTGACTAAATTCTTCTTTAGTCATTCCGGCGAAGGCCGGAATCCAGGAGACTCTCAAACATCCCTGTCACTGGATCCCGGCCAATCCCTGACCGGGATGACGTACTGGACACCTCCCGGCGAAAGCCGGGATCGCTACGGTGTGACGAATTGTTCAGAGTTTCTTGCGATTGATGCCCGCTGCAGCGCAGCCGCTGGCCTGCCTGTAAACTGCGCGCCCCATGATTACGCTCAACGCCGTCACGCTGCGCCGCGGCCCGCGCGCGCTGCTGGAAGATGTCTCCTTCACCCTGCATGGCGGCTGGCATGTGGGCGTGATCGGCCGCAACGGCACCGGCAAGTCCTCGCTGTTTTCGGCTCTGCTGGGTGAACTGGATTCGGACAAGGGCGACATCGGCGTGCAGAAAAACCTCGCCACCGCCGTCGTGGCGCAGGAGACCCCCGCGCTGCCCGATCTGGCCATCGAGTTCGCGCTGGACGGCGACGTCGAGTTGCGCCGCCTGGAACGTGAGCTGGTCGCAGCCGAAGACGCGCACGACGCTCATCAGATCTCCGAAATCCACGAGCGCCTGAATACGATCAGTGGCTACGCGGCCCGTGCCCGCGCCGCACGCCTGCTGCACGGCCTGGGTTTCTCGTCGGAAGCGCAGACCCAACCGGTGGCGAGCTTCTCCGGTGGTTGGCGCATGCGCCTGAACCTGGCGCGGGCGCTGATGTGCCGTTCCGACCTGCTGCTGCTCGACGAGCCCACCAACCACCTCGATCTCGACGCCGTCATCTGGCTGCAGGACTGGCTGCTGAAATACCCCGGCACGCTGCTGGTGATCTCGCACGACCGCGAGTTCCTCGATGCCGTCACCACCCACACCCTGCACCTGGAAAGCGCCCACGCCACGCTCTACACCGGCAACTACTCGCAGTTCGAACGCCAGCGCGCGGAAAAACTCACTTTGCAGGCCGCCGCCTACGCCAAGCAGCAACGCCAGGTCGCGCATCTGCAAAGCTTCATCAACCGCTTCAAGGCCCAAGCCACCAAGGCCACGCAGGCGCAGAGCCGCATCAAGCAACTCGAGCGCATGCAACTGGTTGCGCCCGCGCACTGGGATTCCGAATTCTCCTTCGAGCTGCCGGAGCCCGAACGCCTGCCCTCGCCGCTTATCCGCTTCGACAACGTCAGCGCGGGTTATGGCCGTACTCCCTCTCCCCTTGCGGGAGAGGGCGGGGGTGAGGGGGTATCGCGCGGGACGGGGCAACGCGCGATCCTCGCCAAGCTCAAACTGCTTATCGCGCCCGGCGATCGCATCGGCCTGCTCGGCCCCAATGGCGCCGGCAAATCCACGCTGGTGCGCACGCTCGCCGGCGAGCTGCCCACCCTGTCCGGCACCGCCACGCGCTCGCCGCATCTGCGTGTCGGCTATTTCGCCCAGCACCAACTCGAACAACTCGATCCCAAGGCCTCGCTGCTGCTACACCTCAAGCGTCTGGATCAGTCCCTGAACGGCCGGGCCACTGAGCAGGATTTGCGCAATTTCCTCGGCGGCTTCAACTTCCGCGGCGATCGTGTGTTCGAAGCGGTCGAGCCGTTTTCTGGTGGTGAGAAAGCGCGGCTGGCGCTGGCCCTGGTGGTATATCGAAAACCCAACCTGCTGCTGCTCGACGAACCCACCAACCACCTCGACCTCGACATGCGCCACGCGCTGGAAACCGCGCTGACCACATTTGCCGGCGCCGTGCTGCTGGTCTCGCACGACCGCCACCTGCTCTCCACCACCTGCAATGATCTTTGGCGCGTGTCGGACGGTTGCTGCCTGCCCTTCGAAGGTGATCTGGACGGCTACGCCCGCTGGCTTACCCGTCGCGCTACTTCATCCCCTCTCCCCCTGGGAGAGGGTCAGGGTGAGGGTCGCCTTTCCGCCAAGGACCGCCGTAAAGCGGGCGCAGACGAACGCGCCCTGCGCACCACCGCCAAGAAACTGGATGAACAGCTCAGCCGCTTACACGCGGAAGTCAAAGCGCTCGACGAACGCCTCGCCGATCCGCAGCTTTATACCGACACCCGTAAAGCGGAAGCCGCGAAGCTACAACAGACCCACGCCGAGCTGACGCAGAAAATTACCAGGACCGAAGAAGCGTGGCTTGCGGCCGAGGATCAGTTGGAAGCGTTAGGGGCTCCAGATTAGGACAGCTGGAATTCTCCGAATGTCCGCTGTCACTAATCCTCTGCACGCAGCCGCGTCACGAATTCGCGATACTTTTCCAAACCGTTTTCTTCTGCCGCCCATCGTTCCACATCTTTCATGTTCACGGACTGACGCTTGGTAATCGCAACCGCCTGTTCAAGACTCTGCCTGTCATTCCAATGCACATACGCCGCAAGCCGGTCTTTGACTGAATCCGTCGGCGTCAGCAGCCTTACCGTCCCGTATTTGGTCTGTCGCTCTGCAAAGCGGTGCAACACTTCCCGCCCTACCGTCGGCACACTTCCCGGAAACTCCACATGAAAAGGCGAATCGGGGTGTCTGAAGTGACGACCGTCTGCTTTCTTAAACCCCAAGCGGAGCATGGTTTTCCCGACAGCCTTCGCCATGCCCGGTACGATGAAATCCAGATCCCAGGATTCGAACTCATTTGCCGTATAAATGGAGACCACCGAGCCGCCGGTGAGAATCGCATCAATGCCGTCGGCCCGAAGCGCCTCCGCTACGATTGCAGCCACTTCCTCACGTGAAAGTCCCGGCCGTATGGCTGATTTCCTCATTATTTGGGCTTTCCTGTCCTGCGCGGCCTGCGCCGCTGCATGAAGTACCGCCGGCGCTCCACCTCCGGCAGCAGTTCCACTGCTCTGGCCAACAAGGCTCTAAGTTCAGGTAACAGGGCATAGCGCGGATTCCATGAATAAATCCGTGTGCGCCCCTTGAGCTGACTGACCAGCACGCCCACCCGCTCCAAGCGGATTAACTGTTTATAAACTTCGCTGACCGATATCCCAAATGCCGTAGCCACTTCGCGGGCATAAGTCTCCCCGTAGCTCTGCATGTACAACAGAACCTTTTCCGCGGCAGCACTGCCAAACAGGTCGGCTATCATGTTCTATATTATAGAACATATGATCTATAAATGAGAACATATTAAATGTGGCGTGCTGGAATCGCTAGTTACCATTAACCGCACCGCGCGGCATTTCGTCCGCGTGGCGCGCTGCGACTCAAATCAGCTTCCGCCAAAAATCGCCAGCAGCAGTAGCGCGTATCCCGTAACCGCAGCGGCCGCGTGGCCGACGACGAAGTGAATGGGCAGTGGCAGTTGCTTACGGTGAAACTGCAGATTGATCGTTAAGCCACCGATTGCCGCCAGCACAAATAAACCCAGCGCGATCTGCGCCATCTTGGGTACCCCCACAGTAAATGCGGCGTAGGCCAGCAGCACCACACCGGTCGCTGCCGCCAGTCCATGCCCGATCGGCATCCAGTCAGGCGGCCGCGGCGTACCGCGAAAACGCATCACCGCCATGGTCAGACCGCCAAGAGCTGCGAGCCCAAGCAGGATCGCTGCGTTCTGCATTGTTGCGAAGGTTTCCATTGTCAGTTCCTCCAATTTCTAAGCGTGATTGAAGTGGAACTTGCCGGGTACCACCTTGCCCAGCACTAGCCCAATAATAGCCAAAAAAGGCCGCCGTGTTTCTTAATCGTTAGCCAGGCGCATCGCTTGCACGATCCGTGTCGTCTCAATGCTCACCGTCGTCACGCGGGCAAGAAGTTCAATAACTTTTTCCTTGTAGTCCGCGAAACGGTAGGTGTTGAATTTCTCGCGGATGGTCGGGTCCTTGGGCGTCTTTTCCTTGTATTGGTCCAGCACCCACTCCAGCGCACTGCGGTTACCGAGCTTGTAGTCCCAGGCTTCGGACGGGATACCAGACAGTACAGTTTCACTGTCGAGCCGGATTGTCCCCGCATCCCTGTCGGCTTTGAGCATTGCCTTGGGTGTCACGGCCCCCTCTCCACGCTTGCCCTTTTTTCTCCCCTCCCCCGCCTGCGGGGGAGGGCTGGGTGGGGGCGTATCTGTGCGCTTCAGCCTGAATTGCTCAACCGATTCATAGCCGATGTGCAGGTCCATCAGCGCCTTGCCCCAGTCCGCCCACTGCCAGAAGTCGTCGTAGAACGGGATGCGCGGAAATTCGCGCTTGAGGTTCAGCGCGTATTTCTCGCGGTAGGCCGGGTTGTGCAGAACGCCGTAGACATAATGGAAGATCGCTTCCTTGGTGACGGGGCGATCCTTCTTGCCGCGGCCGGGCTGGTAGTGCTTGCGGAACTTATCCAGTGCCCAGTCCGTCACGCCGGCATTTGGCTGCGAATCTAGCTCGCCGCCGCAAAACTCAATGACCACTGCAGCACTCGGGACAAAGAAATCCAGCGACGCTGGTGTTGAAGTCGCTATAGCACTAAAGTCGGAGCGTCCGCCCGTAGAGATCGCGATAAACCAACTCTTGGCAGGTTTATCAGGCTCAAAGCTTCTCAACACCCCTCTGCGATCAATAAATAGTTCCGAATCGTAAATTACACGGGTGCAAAAGGGACGGTACGCCAAAATCTTAACTTGCGCCGGATTGAGCGGCTCTGTTTTGCCCGCGCTGCGGTGTCGCTTAAGGGTCTCAGACCATTTAATGGCCGGGTCGTATCCATCGCTCGATGCTTCATAGTGCTGACTTAGCACGCGCACCTTTTTAAGCAGATGTTCCGTTTCGAAGTCGATCAACCAAGAATCCCGATTCGTCGAAACCCCTAAAGCCGAGGCCATCATGATCGAACGCGGATTTTTCTTTGAGCCCTTTGCTGGAACAAGCGTCAGGCTGCCGCCAAAGTCGCCCCCAAAACCGCCGAGCCATCGTCCTTGATCGTCAAGACTAATCGACTCCATCGCCAATTCGCTCAGCATTACTTTCGATAACAGAGCAAGTCTTTGATCCCGAGTTGGTTCACGTACTCGAACGTACCTAACTTGACGGCTCTTCTTTTGACGGTCGTCCCGCACTAGGAAGCAGATTGCTACGCCGATTTTTATTCCGAATACGTTCGCTTTAGCCTCGATCGCGTCCTGCCGAAGATCGCCGCCGAGATCCACGATGTACGTGGCGTTGAACTCCTCTTCTATGCAACGCCTGAAACCATCGGCCTCTTTGGCATCCAGGAAATTTCTATTTGTGATGAATGCGATGATCCCTTGCTCGGCGATTCTGTCACTCGCCCACCGGTAAAAACGGCTGTACATGTCATAGCGTTTCGTTTTCGTGGCAGAGCTTCGATCGATGTAGGTTTCCTTGATGCGCTTGTCGATCTCCGGGTATTCGCGGTTCGTGTTGTTGTCGTTCTCGTTCGGTTGGTTCGAGTTGTACGGTGGGTTGCCGATGATGACGCTGATGGTCTTGCTGTTCTGGCGCTTGATGCGGCCTATGTTCTCGTCGCTGACAGAGCCGAATAGGTCATCCATATGCCCTCTGTGTTTGCGTAGCGCGCTGGTGTTGTCTAGCGTGTCCACGAAGCACAGACCGGGAAACTCCTCGTAGCCACCCGTCGCTGCCGCATACGTGGCCTCGATGTTCAAGTTGGCAACGTAATAGGGAAGGATCGCCACTTCGTTGGCGTGCAGTTCCTTCTGATATTTGTGCTTGAGCTTTTCCGGCTGGCCGGCGAAGTGTTCGATCAGTTCGCAGATGAACGTACCTGTGCCGGTGGCCGGGTCGAGGATGTCCACATCCTTGTCTATGAGATTGCGCCTGAAATGCTGCTCACACAGCCAGTCCGCGCTCTCAATCATGAAGCGCACGATTTCGTTGGGCGTGTACACCACACCAAGCCGGTCGGCGGCCTTGGGGTTGTAGACCTTGTAGAAATTCTCGTAGATGGATTTGAGAAAGGTCTGCTTCTCGTGGTGGGTGGAGATTTCTGTAGCGGCCTTGCGGATGGCGGTGTAGTACGGCGCGAGACCTTTGAGTGTCTGGTGCTTGGTGTTACCAGTGAAGAAGGTGTCTTCGAGCTTGTGCAGCTCGCAGGCGATGTTGTTGTCCTCATGAAAAGGCTGGCCGGGGAACACGGCAGCGAATATCTCGCCAGTGAGGATGTGCTGGATGAGCATCTCCCGCACGTCAGCATCGGTGAGACTTTTGTTGATCGCATCCTGCGCGTGTTTGAGGAACTCTACGGCTGCCTTGCGGAATTTCGGTTCGCCCTTGTGCGCCTTCTCGATCATCAAGCGCAGCGCTTCCAGCACGGCGGGTAAATCCACCTTGAACTGCTCGACCGCCTTGCGGAAGGCCTCGATCTCGGGACGCTCGTAACCGAAGAACAGCTTGAGCAGCTTCTCAAGCTGCTCAACGTTGTCCACGTCGCAGCGCATCACCTCCTCACTGTGTTGGATCAGCACCGCCTTCGTGGAGTCTTCAAAGATGATGTTGGTCTTGGGGTAGCCACGCCTGAACTTGGTTTCGATCTCCTCGTCCAGATCGTCCTTTTCGTCCTTGGCTTCCCAGTAGCCGAACGGCACGCGCAGCGTATGCACGAGGGCGCCGTCTACGTAGCGCCGATCCTTTGCTTTGGTTTCAAGCTCGTATTCTGGGATGAAAGTCAGATCGTGGGACCGTGCCCAATTTTTCAGCAGGTCCTTGAAGGCCTCGCGCACAACGGATTCACGATGTGTACCTGAGACTTGCCGCAATTTGGCAAGTTCGTTGAGATATTTCTGGATCAGGAGTTGGCTCATGCGAGCATGGTATTTATTTCAGCACGTAGCGGCCATTCTTTTGGGTGCCGATGCGCTTGACCAGACCCGATTGGATCAGCGGCCGCAACAGGTCCATAGCGCCCTGTTTGGAAACTTTAAGTGCATTCCAGATTTCTCGGGGACTCAGATTGCCATGCGCGCGCAGCAATTGCAGCAACTGTTCCTGCTTGGGTCGCAATACCAGCTTTGCCTTTCCTTTTCTGGCCGAAAGTTGCTGGATACGCTGCCATGCCCGCTCCAGCGTCTCCTCCAGCCCTTCGGCGCTGTATTCAAGCCACGAGGTTAAATCGTTGCCCTGCTCTCGAACAGCCTGCAATGCGGCGTAGTAGCGGGGACGGCCCTCGCAGTAGAACTCATCCACGGAGAAAATGTGGTGGGTGTCAAACCCGCGCCGATATAACTCCCACAAGGCAAGCGCGCGACCGGTTCGGCCGTTACCGTCGGCGAACGGATGAATCGCCTCAAATTGGTAGTGCACGATGGCGGAACTGAGCACGGGTGAGAGTTTCGGCGAATCTTTACTCCACCATTCCAGCAGTTCAAACATCAGGCCTGATACTTCAGCGGGTGCTGGCGGGAAATACGCCCCCACCCTCACTCGGATCGTCCGGTAGCGGCCAGCCTCACCCTGGTCCATCACCTCACCGGCGATGATTGCATGCAGGCGCAACACATCTTCGTGAGTAAGCCGCTTTTTGTTAGCTTGCTTTTCGATGCGACGCAACGCAGCGAAGTAGTTCAGCACCTCGCGCCGGCTGCGCTCAGGCACCGCCAGGGCCACCCCTTCTTCCACTGCGCGTACCTGTTCAAGCGTGAGAGGATTTCCCTCGATAGCAGTAGAAGAATGGACATTGCGAATGCGCGTATCCTTTTGCAGGGCGGGAATCCACGCGACCTGGACTGACGCCCCTTGTATACGTTCGCGCAAAGCCGTTATCGCCTCCACGCGCGTCAGCAGTGCGGGGGTAATGGTGAACCGCGGCTGGTAGCCCATGACCGATCAGTTTGCCTATCGGTCAACAATTGGTCAAGTATGAGTCAAGCGATGGGTCAAGCAGATCCTTCGCTGCGCTCAGGATGACAAGAACTACAGGGTCCCCTCAGCCCTTCCCAGCCGCCACCAAGAGGTTACCGGAATCGTTGCGGGTCAATTGGAGCAAGCCCGCCTTGGCCATGGCTTCCAGCAGGGCATTGAAGGAGCGGAAGCCGTAATAGGATTCCGCAAAGCCCGGGCGACGGCGCTTGAGTGCCGATTTGATCATGGAGCTCCAGATGTTCTCGCCGTCGTCGCGCTCGGCGATGAGGGCCACCAAGGTTTCCTGCACCAGGTCGAAGGCTTCCTGGGCCTTGTCCTCTTGCGACTTTTCAGCCGGCTTTTCACCCTCAGCAGTTTTGGCCTTGGGTGCAGCTCTCTGGCGCGGCGGCTTTTTCTGCTCGCGGACCAGGTCGTCGTAGAAGATGAACTCGTCGCAGTTGGCGATCAGCAGGTCAGAGGTAGAGTCCTTGACGCCCACGCCGATGACCATCTTGTCGTTCTCGCGCAATTTGCTGACCAGCGGCGAGAAGTCGGAATCGCCCGAGATGATGACGAAGGTGTCTACGTGGCCTTTGGTGTAGCAGAGGTCCAGCGCATCCACCACCATGCGGATGTCGGCCGAGTTCTTGCCGGACTGGCGCACGTGCGGGATGTCTATCAGCTCGAACGCGGCCTCGTGCATCGGCCGCTTGAACTCGGCGTAGCGCTCCCAGTCGGAATAGGCCTTCTTGACCACGATGGAGCCTTTCAGCAACAGCCGCTCCAGCACTTTGCGGATGTCGAAGGCGGCGTAGTTGGCCTCGCGCACGCCGATGGCGATGTTCTCGAAGTCGCAAAACAGCGCCATGCTCTGCTGCTTTTCTTTGCTGATCATGTCTTTGCTGTTCATGCGCCCAGTATTGCAGCTTCGGCGTCTTACGTCGTCCGACGAGCTACTCGTAGTGCGTCCAAAGACGGAGCACTTTGACGGTTCGTTCTACCTTTAACACCTGATACACCAGCCGATGCTGAATATTGATGCGCCGTGAGTAGGCGCCGGCCAAATCACCGACCAGCTTTTCGTACGGGGGTGGATTTGTAAACGGGTCCCGCTCGATGACCGCAAGTAACGCTTCGGCTTTTGGCTTAAGGCCGGCAGCCTTGAGCTTTTTCGCATCTTTCTGGGCTTGCTTGGTATAAACCAGCCGCCACGTCACCAACTAAGCTCCGTCGCGAGCTTGTCTGTCGGAGTTTTCATACCCTTCTTGATCGAAGCGCGCATCCCAGGAATAGATAGGAGGTAGAGCGTTTCCTGTATGGCGTCCCAATCCTTCTCCGATACCAGCACTCCACTGTTGCGCTTGCCAGAGATACGAATGGGCTTGTGTGTTTCTGCCGCCTCGTCTAGTAGACGGTACAGATTGGCGCGGGCTTCGCTGGCAGTGAGATCGGTCATGGCTTGCTCTTGGTGTTTATAAGCGTACGCTTATACGTACGTTTTGGCAACTCGGAAAATAACTGGACCCCGGTTTCCGTCGGAGTTATGAAGAGTTAGAGCTTGTGGTAAACGTCGCTGCCGGTACGCCGGAACTCGACCGCTTTTTCTTCCATGCCTTTCTTGAGCGCGGCTTGCTCGTCGGTATGCAGCTTGGCGGCGTAGTCGCGTACGTCCTGGGTGATTTTCATGGA
>JBOICV010000052.1:0-2803 GCA_050740255.1 Nevskiales bacterium
ATGCTGACATAGAGCTCGCGGCCCTCGATGTACTCCTCGGCGATGACGTCCAGATTCATGCGTTCCTGAATCATCTGCACGCGCTCGATGAAGTTCTTTTCGGTGTCCGCGATCGAGGCGAGTGAAATGCCGCGCGAGGCTTCCTCGGTCAGCGGCTTCACGATGCAGGGCAGCCGGATGGTGCTGGGCAGCCAGACGAGGTGGTTCCGGTAGAAGCTGTGGAAGCGCGGCGTGCGCACGCGGTGATAGCGCAGAATCTTCTTGCACAGCCCCTTGTCGTTGCACAGCGTAATTGCAGTGGGGGTTGCTCCCGTATAGGGGATGTTCAGCAGTTCAATCAGCGCTGCGATGTTCTTGTCAAAGCGCGTGACCTGATGGAAGGCTTCCACCTGGTTGAAGATCACATCCGGCTTGAACTCTTCGACCTCCTCTAGCAGCGGCCGCACGTCATTGAACAGGCCCAGCCGCCGCACCTCGCATTTGTTCTCCAGCAGCGCCTGATACACGTCGTTCTCGGTGTACCAGTTGGCCGCGTCGGCGAATTCTTTTACGTAGTCGTGCGTGCGGCTCACCGCATAGGGAATATCGAACACCAACAGCACGCGCAGGCGTTTCTTCATCGCCTAGATTTTTCCACGCAGGCGATTGGTGTAGCGGTAGTTCATTTGCAGCGTAGTAAGATAGGTGGTCAGTTTGAGTACCGCCACCGGCTCCGGATCCTCGGTGACGAGGTGTAGCGCCTTGCTGCGCTGCTGAATGGCTTTGAGCACCTCGCTGACCATGTATCTGCGCTCGCCGGTCCACTCCGATACGGCGGTGAGCAAAGCCTTGCGATGGGTCTGCAGCAGTTTCGCCACCGAGCGCCGCGTCTCCTTCTTCGCGTGGCCCTCGACAAACATGCGTTTCAGGTTGGCGTCGTGAAAATCCGGATAGTTCTCAGCCTCGGCATGGCGCCGGCGCTGGTAGTAGCGCCGCAAAGTGCTGCGAATGCTGGAAGCTTTCCAGTATTGGCGACCGCTCGCGACCGCCGGCTGTTTGCCCGCAATGCCTTGCATCAAGTTATCTACAAACAGCAGCTTCTCCAGCGCCTTCCATCCCTTGTACTGCTCGCGCCAGTTCAGATCAGGGGTCAACCAGACGGCGAAGGTTTCCACGAAATCTTCGTCAGGGTGGTATTGAGCGTAGTAGTTGTCCAGATGTCGCACAAAGCTCTTGCTGTACGGTCGGAAGCGGTAGGTCTCCTCGTAAGCCTGGGTGGAACGTCCGAACACCCGCTGCCAGCTGCGTTTGTAATGCAGTCCGTAGGCGTAACTCAACGCATGCCCGGCTTCGTGCCGCAGCAGCTTCATGCACCACTCGTTGGTCTCCCCCTCGGCCTCCAGCATCATCTTTTTTTCCAGCGCAATCAGCCGCGGATGCGCCAGATAAAAAGGAATGCCGATGACGGGTTCATCCTCCGGGGTCAGCCACTCATCGACGAGGTAGCACAGCGGCTCGAACAGAATGTTCTTGGCCTTGAGTTCCTGATGCAGCTGCATGACCCGCTCCTCAAGCCAGGTGCCTTCGACTTGTACGGGCAGATCGCAGATTCGTGTATCGAGGAGTTGCTCCTCGGCAATCGTCTCAAGATTGACGATCGGCCTGTCACGCTCCTGCCCTGCGGCCATCTCGCGTCCCTAGCCTTTGTGAATACCCAGCTTGCGATGAACCGGCGTGGGAGACAAGCTAGGGCTCACAATCTGCTTGACAGGAGGATATATGAACAACGCAAGGTCTTATCAGGGAAGCTGCTTCTGCGGCGAGGTCCAGTTCACCGTCACCGGCGAGCCCGCCGCGACGGGCTACTGCCATTGCGCGTCCTGCCGGCACTGGTCCGCCGGCCCGGTCAACGCCTTCTCGCTGTGGAAGCCGGAAGCAGTGAAAGTGACCAAGGGCGCGGACATGATTGGCACTTATCACAAAACGCCGCAAAGCTATCGCAAATGGTGCACCAAGTGCGGCGGCCACATCTTCAGCGAGCATCCGGGTCTGGGATTGACCGACGTCTATGCGGCCGTCATGCCTGACTTTCCGCACAAGCCCGCGGTACACGTGAACTACGGCGAGAAGGTGCTGAGCATCAAGGACGGCTTGCCGAAAATGAAGGATTTCCCCAAAGAGATGGGCGGCACGGGTGTAGTGCTGCCGGAGTAGCTTCGTTGAACAGAAACCTTCCCGCAGTTGTGCTGTTGTTCGGGGCGCTCGCGGCCTTTTGTGCGCAGGCCGCCGAATCAAGTTACGAGCGCTTCGATGCGCTGGTGGCGATGAGCGACGGCGTGCGGCTCGATGCCTCGCTCTACCTGCCGAAGCAGTCTAGTGCCGTACCCCTACCGCTGATCGTGCGCCATCACGGCGGCGGCTCAAGCAAGGAAAGTCCATTTGACGTGCAGTATGCGATCAAAACGGTGGAGACGAATCACTTCGCCGTGCTGATGTATTCGCACCGTGGTCATGGGATTTCCGAAGGTTTCTTTGATTTCTTTGGCCCGCGCACCACCCAGGATTTTTCCGACATGCTTGATTGGATTGCCGCCAACTACGGCGACCGCGTTGATACTGATAACGTCGGCTCGTCGGGCTACTCGCAGGGCGGCGGCGAGTCGCTGTTGCCAGCGATAAACGATACGCGCGTGAAAGGGGCGTGTACTAGATTTTGTGTAAACGGTCATTCGGCAGGAAACTGCCGCACTTCAAGGAGTGACCATGACCGTAGAACAGAAAGCGATCAGCAACCAGTTACTGGATGGCCTGCTGGCCGATTACA
>JBOICV010000053.1:0-1342 GCA_050740255.1 Nevskiales bacterium
GCATAACAACAAGAAGGACCGGCCCGCTATGTCACACCCGATCATTCCCTGGATTGGCGGCAAGCGCCGCTTAGCGCCAATCATCCTGCCGCTGTTCCAGCAGCATGAGTGCTACGTCGAACCATTCTGCGGAGCAGCTGCGCTGTTCTTTCTGAAGCGTCCGTCCGATGTCGAGGTGCTCAACGACATCAACGGCGAGCTGGTGAATCTGTACCGCGTGGTGAAGAATCACCTGGAGGAATTCGTGCGCCAGTTCAAGTGGGCACTGACCAGCCGGCAGATTTTCGAGTGGCAGAAGATGACACGGCCGGAGACGCTCACCGATATCCAGCGCGCGGCGCGCTTTTTCTACCTGCAGAAGCTGGCCTTTGGCGGGCGCGTGGAAAATCAGAGCTTCGGCACCGCGACCACCAGCGGGCCGCGTCTGAATCTGCTGCGCATCGAGGAGGATTTAAGCGGCGCTCACCTGCGCTTGAATGACACCGTGATCGAGCATCTGGCCTGGCACGAGTGCATCCGCAAGTACGATCGCCCGCACACCCTGTTCTATTGCGATCCGCCCTATTGGGAGACGGAGGGCTACGGCGTGGACTTTGGGCTGGAGCAGTACGAGCTGATGGCGCAGCTCGCGCGCGAGATTCAGGGCACGCTCATCGTCAGCGTCAATGACCGCCCGGTGATGCGCGCAGTGTTCGCTGGGCTCACCATGCGCAGCGTGCCCATCGCCTACACCGTCGGCGGCGGTGCTGGCGTCGAGCGTGAGGAGCTGGTGATCGGCAACTGGCGAAACGGCTGGCCACCGCCGGCAGTGGAGCAGCACGCGCTATTCGACTCCCCGTCGCCCTGGGGCGCGTGATGCGGATCGCATTAAGATGTACGGCATGTGCGGCCGCTACGCGATTGCTCCGTCACGCGCCGATGCCTGGGCATCCGTTGGCGATCTGCTGGGCGCAGGAATTCAGGCGATGCTGGAGGAGCTTAAACCGCGCTTCAATGTCGCGCCGACCACACAGATTCCCATCGTCATCCAGGACCCTGAGACGCGCGAAATTATTCCAGTACTGGCGCGCTGGGGCTTCATACCGCACTGGTGGAGCGAGCCTAAGCCGCCGACCAATACCATCAACGCACGCAGTGAGGAAGCCGCGCGCAAGCCGATGTGGCGGCACGCTTGGCTTCACAGCCGATGCCTGATCGCGGCCACGCACTGGTACGAGTGGCGCCAGGAGCCGCTGCCGAAGCAGCCGTTCGCGCTGCAGCCGACCGACGGCCGCGGCTTCATGTTCGCGGGCCTGTACTCGAAGCTGGCGCCGGCCGAGGGCTGCGGCGAATCCACCTACAC
>JBOICV010000054.1:0-1692 GCA_050740255.1 Nevskiales bacterium
ATATTTCGGTGGCCCTGGCTCGCGTGGATCAGCGCTTGTACAGAGGTAAGCCGGGTTACAAACGGCTGTTCGACTGGATTTAGGGAAACTCTGATCAATTCATTCACTCTAACCGCAAACGTCGAAAGTGGGAGATAGCGATGCGGGGAGTACAGGGGACACTGGCGGACGGCAGCTTCGAGACCTATCGCAAGGCGACGCGGCGGGACGTGTTTCTGTCGGAGATGGATCGTGTGGTCCCGTGGGCCGAGCTGTGCGCGGTGATCGAACCGTATTACCCCAAAGAGCCGGACGGTGCGGGACGGCGTCCGGTGGGGCTTGCGCGGATGCTGCGGATTTACTTCCTGCAGCACTTTTACGATCTGTCCGACCCGGCGGTGGAAGAAGCGCTGTATGACTCTGCGGCGATGCGCCGGTTTGTCGGCATTGATCTGGGACGCGAGCCGGTGCCGGACGAGACCACGGTGTGCAAGTTCCGGCACCTGCTGGAAGCCAACTGCGTGGGCGAGTCGCTGTTCGCCCAGGTGCTGGGGCATCTGCACCGCAAAGGCTTCAAGCTCTCGCGCGGCACCATCGTGGATGCCACGATCATCAACGCTCCGTCCTCGACCAAGAATCGGGACAAGGCGCGCGATCCGCAGATGCACCAGACCCGAAAAGGGCAGCAGTGGTATTTCGGAATGAAAGGCCATATCGGCGTGGACAGCAAGACCAAGCTGATTCACTCGGTGGCGGCCACCGCGGCCAATGTCCATGACTCGCAGGTGCTGCCCGATCTGCTGCACGGCCAGGAGACCCGGGTCTGGGGCGACTCGGCTTACACCGGACAGACCGACGTGATTCGTCAGGCGGCGCCCCAGGCGCAGGACTTCACCCACGACAAAGGCAGTCGCAACCGGCCGTTGACCGACGCGCAGAAAGCCAGCAATCGCACCAAATCGGCCGTGCGCGCCAAGGGCGAGCATCCGTTCCTGGTGATCAAACGGATTTTCAAATTCACCCAGGTGCGCTACCGCGGGCTGCTCAAGAACGCCCACCGGCTGATCGTGGCGTGTGCGCTGGCCAATCTGTTCATGGTCCGACGACGATTGTTACGCCGGTCGTGGGGGTAGTGTCTCCGCAGTACGGGAAATGCGAAGGAAGAATGCATGAAGCTAACGAAAAAACTTGCAACCGCCGGCGCATTGGGCACGCCAGCCCTCATCGCTGCAATTCTCAGCACAAATCTCGTCAATAGATCAGAGGTTCCTTAGCTTGCAGATCGGCCAACGCCAGGCGCGGCCCGATGATGGCGCGAAAAGAATCCGCATCGAGGATTCTGCCGTCCAGGTCGGCCGCCAGGATTCTGAGCAGTCCGCCGTCGCCGCAACGAGCCAAGAGTTTATTGCCGTCCACCAGCAGCGCGGGTTCGCCGCTGGCCTGCCCTTGCAACTGCAAGCTGCGCCAGATCCGCAGGCGTCCGTGCGGCGTGTCGCTGAAGGCTCCCGGATACGGCCGGGTCACGGCGCGCACCAGGTTGTGGATTTGCGCGGCCGGCCGGCGCCAGGCGATGCGCCCGTCTTCGGCCTTGCGGCCGCCGAAGTAACTGCCCTGCGCCAGATCCTGCGGCCTCAGCAAGGCCGAGCCCGCAATCAGCCCGGGCAGGCTGCGTTGCAGGCACAGCTCCGCCGCCACCGTGACCTTGTCCATCAC
>JBOICV010000055.1:0-1707 GCA_050740255.1 Nevskiales bacterium
GATTGATTTCGCCGGCTTGCTTCAGGGCAAGCTCAAAGAGACGCTCGAGGCCGAGAAAGACAAGCTGAAGCAGGAGCTCGAAGTTAAGCGCAAGGAACAAGAGGACAAACTCAAAGGCAAGCTGTTCGATCGTCTGGGCGGCAAGAAACAAACTCCGGCGGCAGCGCCTGCGACCAGCGCCGGCAGCGAAGCCGCGCCGGCGACAGCACCACCGGCGGAGCGCCGCTCGACCAAGGATTTGTTTAAGGACCAGATGCTCGAGCAGCTTGGCGGCAAGCCCAAGCCAGCACCGGCGCCTGCTCCCGCGCCAACTCCAACTCCAACTCCGGCACCCGAAGCTGCACCCGCGCCGGCGCCCGAAGCGTCGCCCGCACCCGCACCCGAGCCGACTCCGCCGCCGGCGGAGCCGGCGCCCGAACCGGCGCCTGCGCAGTAACGAGTGCGTGTTCTCATCCTTGCCGTCCTGCTGGTTTGCTTCGAGCCGACGCTAGCTGCACAAATTGAATCGCTGCAGGTGCGCCAGGACGGCGCGCGCTATAGCACCGAGATGCAGGTGCTGCTGGATGTGCCCGCCAGCATGGCGTATGCAGTGCTCACCGACTACGCCAGGCTCGCGCGCATCAATCCGCAGGTACGTGAAGTCGAGCTTTTGTCCGGCAAGCCACCGGCGCCGGCGTGTTTGCGCACGCTGGTGCAATTGTGTGTCGGTATCCTGTGCAAAGCGGTCGAACAGGTGCAGGATATGAGCCGGCCGGCTGCCACCCAGTTGCATGCGCAAGTCATTCCCGAAAAAAGTAACCTCGCTTACGGCGTTGCCGATTGGCGTTTTGTACCGGTGGGCAGAAGCACTCGCCTGTACTTCAATGCATCAATCGAACCTAAATTCTGGGTGCCGCCGCTGGTCGGGCCGTGGCTGGTGCGGCGGGCGCTGACGCATGAAGCCATTACGACCTCGCAGGGCATCGAAGCCGCCGCGCGCCAGCCGTAACGCGCGCCGAAATTCTTCCCCCTCCCCCTCGAGGGGGGAGGGCGGGGTGGGGGTGACTGCGGCGAGACGAAACTTACCTCGCACCACTGATCTCGCCGCCCGCGTACTGCGCTGGTACGACCGGCACGGCCGCCATGACCTGCCCTGGCAGCATCCGCGCAGCGCCTACCGCGTATGGCTGGCGGAAATCATGTTGCAGCAGACCCAGGTCGCTACGGTTGTTCCCTACTTCGAATCATTCCTGACGCGTTTCCCCGAATTGCAGGCTTTGGCCGCAGCGTCTTTAGACGAGGTGCTCGAACTGTGGTCGGGACTCGGTTATTACGCCCGCGCCCGCAATCTGCATCGCGCCGCGGTTCAGATTTGCGCTGAGCACGCGGGCGAGTTTCCGCGCGAGTTCTCCGCCGTGGCGGCGCTGCCCGGCATCGGGCGCTCAACAGCGGGAGCCATCCTGGCGCAGGCCTTCGGTCAACGCCACGCGATTCTGGACGGCAATGTCAAACGCGTATTGGCGCGCTACCACGCCATCAACGGCTGGCCCGGTGATCCACAGATCGCGGCCCGACTGTGGCATCAGGCCGAACAACATCTGCCGCAGCGGCGGCTCGCGGATTACACGCAGGCGCTGATGGATCTGGGCGCCACGCTTTGCACACGCCGCAATCCAGACTGCGCGGCCTGTCCGCTGCAGCGGGATTGCCGTGGTTACCTACTCGGCC
>JBOICV010000056.1:0-4438 GCA_050740255.1 Nevskiales bacterium
ACGCGGGCTGCGCTATCCGCCGCGTACTCCTTTACATAACCGCCGAAATCCAACTCCATTCCCACAATCGGCAGCGCGATGCGCGGTCGCTGCCACTGAACTTTTTCCCAACCGATGATCGGCAAGAGGGCCGTTAATTCAGCGGGCGTGGGAGTTTTTTTCTGTTTGAAGTCCCAGACGCGCCGCAGTACTCCCGAAGTGATATCGAACAAGCCCCCGCTTTGCTGATAAGCCGCCTGCGCGTAGTCGAGCAAACCCGCCGTTTCTTCATCCACCTCGACGCCACGCGCGTTGCCGGCGCTACGATTGACGCGCGTCGTCAGGCTGTCGTCGCGATAACGGGAATACTTGGACTCCAGACGGAGCACTTCGGCCTGTGCCGCAGTGCGTGCTTGCTGCGCCTGTTCGTCTGAAGCTGCGTAGAAACGCAGCTCACAGGGCGCGCCCATGGCGATGAAGGAAAAGCGGAAGTTGCGCACTTTTACTCCCCTTCAAGGGGGAGGGAATTATTCGTCAGAAGCGCCGCGTGATACGCAGACTCAGAATGTCGAAATTCACCAGCCCCGGATTTTCAACATCGACGCTGTCGAGCGCGTAGTCCGCATCGCTGCCATAGCTCTCGTAGCCGATGCCCAGAGTCCAGTCGCGTAGGGTCTTGGTCGCCTCCAGACGAAAGCTGACTGCCCCATAGGGCGACAGACGGTAATCGCTCGAGTGAAACCCATCCGGCCGCGCGGAGTTGAAGAACGGTGCGTAGAAAAATGCCTGGCTCTGGCTGTAATAACGCAGCGCCGGCACGATGCGCCAATCATTCGGCAGACGCTGCCACCATGAAATTTCCGCGGTGTGAGCGGTAATCTCCCAGTCGTCGTCGAAGTAGCGGTAGTCCAGATGCAGGGCGCCGCCCGGCCGCTCGAACCAGCGCCGCAGCCGCGCGAACAAGGACCAACTGCGTCTGTCTTCCGGGCGGCTGTCGTTGACCGTGCTGCCGTTCACAAACGCAAGCTTGTACGGGTCCGACAAGAAACCGCTCTGGCGCGTGTGGCTGAGACTGGCCTGCACCGAGGTCTGTGCATCGAGCACCTGCGTCAGACCGCCGAATAGCGTCAGGCTGTCTTTGTCGGCGCTCTTGATGCGGTTGGGAAACTGCGTGGAGCCGCCGTCGGTCGGCTCAAGCTTGTCGTCGGAGTAACCGATACCGCCGGTCCAGGTGCGTTGCGCGTCTTCCTGCCAGTCACCATCCACGGCCAGATTGAGGGCGCGGTAGTCGTCCTCGTCCGAATACCCCAGTGCCACGCCAATACGCTGTTCGTCTTCATAGCGATTCAGCTTCGCCAGCAGGTCGTCACGGCTCTCGCGGATGGTGGCGCCGCTCATGACCTGAACCGGTCCGTCATTACCCGGCGTGATGAACCAGGGTGAAGCGCCGCTCATGGTCTCATGCACCAACGAAACGTCGGCGTCGTAGTTCTCACCGAAAGGCCGCAGCAGGTGAAACTGATGGCTGTCAATCTCGTAACGCGAGCCCTCCGCGCCGCCGGTGGCGCGTTTCGACAAGTCGTCTTCGCTATAAGTGGAATAGCGATAATCCGCGCGGCTCTGCGTACTCGGGCTCGCGGCCGGCGCAAGCCCGGGCAAAGCCAATGCGGCAGAAGTGAGCGCCAGCAAGGCCGACGAAGCGGATTTGGTTTTTGGTTTAGTAGCCATTATCTATTCGTTGTAACTCCCGCCTCCACGGGGATTACGCGATAAACCACTGGATCCCGGCCTTCGCCGGGATGACCCGCGTTCATGACGCGGGTCAATTGCAGCCGCAACCACCACCGCCTGCCGTTGCCCCACCAAAAGCCGCTTCCTTGCTGAAGTAAACATGCTCACGGTATTCGCTCGCCAGCGGATCGGGGTCCGCCGCCATTTCGGGCTGAGCCAGATAACCGCGCTCCCAGGCTTTAACGTCTTTTACCGCACAGCCTGAGGAAACAGCGAGTACAAATACACCCAGCAAGCAGAGCGCGGGGAATTTCACGGCTCCTCCTTTAACAATGTTTCCACCACATAGCGGATGCGCGCGACGTGACTGGGTTGAAACCCCTGATGAATCTCGCGCACCCTGCCCTTGCGGTCAACAAAAAAGCCGGAAGGCATTTTCTCCACACCGTAGGCGATGGGTATCTCCCCCTCCGGATCAAGCACCACCGGGTAGTCCACCGGATGCTCGCGCAGGAAGCGCTCCGCCCACTCGCGATTCATGTCGAGATTTACGGCGAGCACTTCGAAGCCGCGCTCGCGGTAACTGTTGCGCACCTTGTTCAGCGCCGGCATGGACTGACGGCAGGGTTCACACCAGGCCGCCCAGAAATCCACGTAGACCACCTTGCCGCGAAAATCTCCGAGAGCGATCACAGAGTCTTCGCGTAAACCCGGGCGCGAAAAGTCCGGCGCCACCTGACCGATTTCCAATGCAGCAACCGGCAGCGCACACAGCAGGCTAAGGCTGAGAACAAGACCGCGGCAGGCAGTGCGACGCATGACCGCAAGCTTGCAGGCAATCGTGCCGGTAAACAAGGCTAGGATCCGCTCGCGTAATCGCGCAGAGGCGGCTCGGCGTTCACGCTGCCGGTGCCGATCGCGAGCACGAACCCGCTAAGAAACCCCGTGATGCCTCCCAGAGCGGAAACCGCGCTTTCGGGACTCTCGACGCCGGGCATGAACAAGGGTCCCGCACAAATAGAGGATGGGAGATTCGCTGGATTAGCCGGCGCACCGGGGTGTTCCATGGCATCGAGCACCAGCGCATAGGCGAGGTTATCCGCGAGGATGGAGAAGTGCTCCACCAGGCGGCCCGGACAGATGTCCTGCAACACGATGTTGGTCGCACCGTCGCGATGGCTCGCTTGCGGCTGTGGCGTGATCAATTCATCGTAGAGCGTGGTGATTGAGGTATAAGCCGGACCCGCGGGCAGTGGCCGGTCATTCAGCGCGTGGAGAAATTGCGAATCCGTGGCGATTTGCCAGACGGACGGCGGGCAGTTGCCGCTCAGGGCGCAAATCATTTGCGCGCCGGTCGTGCCCTGATAAGGCGTTGCCAGGGAGATCAGGGACGATACGCGTACTGGAATATCCGGCCAGAACATCAGCGCCCACAACTCGTCGAGCGGGCCATGCTGGTGGCCGAACAGGATAACTTTGCGCCCGCTGGCCTCCGACATCTTGCGCACCGCATAGACCACGTACTCGGCCGCATTCTGCAAATCGCCAAAACCATGATCCGGAATCGTCAGGCTGCACACGGGAATGCCGAGCGCCGGCAGTTGCCGCAGATAATTCCAGCCGAAGGATTCCTGGTCAGTCGAAAATGCGGGCGTGAGCAGCACCGGATCGCGGGTAACTTCCGTCAGATCGGTGCTGCACTTTAGCGCCTGCTCCAACTGAGCTACCTCAACCGTCAGCCCGGGGCCTGGCGTCCCTTCGTTCACCGCAGGGCGCAATACATCACCACCGCTCTTGCACGATGCCAGCCCCGCACACAGCGCGAGGGATAGTGCCAGCCGCAACCTGCCAGCGATGCGGATCGTTGTGTGCACTACAGCGTCTTCAGGTACTCGAGTAGAGCCAGACGCTCCTGGTCGGTCAACATCTTGGTCCATTCGTGGCCACGGTTCTTCTTCGAATACATATTGGTGTTGAAAATCATGCGGTCCGCAAGGCCCTGATCGCCGATGGGCGGCGGCACGAGCCATGTCGGCCATAGCAAGCCGCCGAGAACGGTGTCCGCAAGCCATAGCAACTCCGGCGGCGCGTCGGTCGCGGGCTGGCAGGTGTAGTACGGAATCCCCTGACCGCCATCGCCGCAATTCATCAGGTCGTATTTCCAACCCAGCTTGCCAAAGTCGTAGCCCGACAGGCGTGTCTCGAAAGCGTTGAAATGCACGGGCGTCGTGGTGCGTTGACGGCGCCAGACCTTGGGCCGCTCTTCCGGCTTCAACACGCTCCACACATCAGGTACGGAGCCATTGTGAAAATAAGGCGCGCTGGCCCAGACGCCGTGCAGCGGCGGGGTGACGTACCCCACCGTTTTTTCCTCGAAGCCGCAGGCGCCCTTGTGACGGCCCACAAGTTCTCCGAATGGCAGATTCGGCACGGGATTGAGAATCGTGGCCAGCACGGGCGAAAGCCCATCGCCCAGTATTTGCAGCGCGCCGGAATGGCTGAGATTGCGGCTTAAATGATCGGCCAGATCGGAACCGGAAGTACCGAGGAATGCGTAGTCATCCAGCACTTCCGTCAGTTGATCTTTCTCCTCCGGCAGGCGGTAACCTTCGACGGCATCGGGGTAGGACCACCAGAAAGTCGAGACGTGTTCGCGGATTTCCGGCGCCCAGCCCTCGGCCTGCGCGGGATCGGTGTCCAGAATTTCGATCGGCACGGTGTAACCCAC
>JBOICV010000057.1:0-59440 GCA_050740255.1 Nevskiales bacterium
GCTCGACCTCCTTTGACCAAGGAGGTGGTTTATATGCGCGCCTTGAGCGTGCATATAAATCGGAGGATTTAACAAGCTCGATGGAAGACCGACTTTTAAGGGGGTACGAGATGAATAAAAATCTTAAAGACGTGGTCGCCGTAGTCACCGGCGCTTCGCGCGGCGCGGGCAAGGGAATTGCGCAGGCACTGGGCGCAGAAGGTGCAACCGTATACGTCACCGGCCGCTCGCAGAAAGAAGGCGATGCGCCGCTGCCCGGCACCATCGCCGCCACCGCCGACGCGGCGACGCGGGCCGGTGGCCAGGGTATCGCCGTCGCCTGCGACCATACGGACGATGCCCAGGTAAAAGCCTTGTTCGAGCGCGTAAAAAAAGAACAAGGCCGGCTGGATATCCTCGTCAACAACGCCACCTTCCTGCACGACGAGCTGATTGAAAAAGGCGGTTTCTGGGAGAAGTCGCTGGAGCTTGCGAATATCCTCGATGTCGGCCTGCGCTCAGCTTACGTGGCGAGCTGGTACGCGGCGAAAATCATGACGGCGCAGAAAAACGGGCTGATCGCCTTCACCTCCTCCTTCGGCGGCAACTGTTATATGCATGGCGCGGCCTACGGCGCGCAAAAAGCGGGCGTGGATCGCTTCGCGCATGACATGGCGATTGATCTTAAAGCCCACAACGTCGTCGCGGTCTCGATCTGGATGGGTATGCTGAAAACCGACCGCACCAAACGCGTGATGGATCAGGATCCGAGCAAGTATCAAGGCTTCTGGGATATCGCCGAAACCCCGGAATTCACCGGGCATGTCCTGGCGGCGCTGTATCGCGACCCCAAGCGCATGGAGAAATCCGGCAAGGTGTTAATTGGCGCCGAGTTGGCACAGGACTACGGGATCACGGAAGCGGGCGGCAAACACCCCCCGTCGCACCGCGCGATGCTGGGTGGTCCGTCGCAAGTTAACCCGGCCATCGTCGAGTAAATGATCCATCGCAAAAAGGCGGGTTACGGTGCGCGGCACCTAACCCGCCCTACCCGGCTTAACAAGTGAATAAGGAGTAAGCATGGCGCGGCATAAGGACAAGGTAGCGATCGTCACGGGCGGCGCGCGCGGCATGGGCGCCGCCACCGCGCGGCTGTTCGTGGCCGAAGGTGCGAAGGTGGTCATCGCCGACGTGCTGGACGAGGACGGCAAAAAACTGGCCGGGGAACTCCAGGGCAAGACCATTTTTGAACATCTGGATGTTACGGAGGAGCAGAACTGGCGGCGCGTGATTGAGAGAACTATCAGCAGCTTCGGCAAAATCGACGTGCTGGTGAACAATGCCGGTGTGCTGTTGTTCAAAACCATTGCCGACACCACGAAAGCGGACTTCGAGCGCGTGATTGCCGTGAACCTCGCCGGCACCTTCCTCGGCGTGAAGCTGGTCGGCGAGCACATGGTCGCGAACAAACGCGGTTCCATCGTCAACATCTCATCGTCCGACGGCATGAAGGGCGCGAACGGGCTTGGCGCCTACTGTTCCAGCAAATGGGGCATCCGCGGTCTGACCAAAGTCGCGGCGATGGAATTCGGCCATAGGGGCGTGCGCGTCAACTCCGTGCACCCGGGCGGCATAGATACCGCGATGGGCAATCCTTATGGCGAGAAGCGCGAAGACGTGAACAAGCGCTACACCATGGTGCCTTTGCAGCGGGTTGGCGATCCGTCCGAAGTGGCCCAGACCAGCCTGTTTCTGGCGAGCGACGAGTCTTCTTATCTCTGCGGCGCCGAGATTGCGGTGGACGGCGGCATGTTGACCGGCCAGTACTATGTGGGCTTTCCCGGCGCGCCGGGCGTTTGAGCAAAGAACACCGACCCATGGCCACAGTGCACAATTCGGAAAAAGTCAGCCCCACCGCCTACGCCACCGGCTACCTCTGGTACCGGCTAGGCCTTTCGCATCCGGCCATGGCGACGCCGCAGGGCAAGCGGCTGGACCGTCCGTTCCGATTGTTGATGAAGGCGCTTGGCGGCGGTACTTTCGAAACCCTGATGCTCGCGCGGCACAAGGGTATTGATGGGCTGCTGTCACGCGCCATTGAAGGAGGGAAGGTCGGCCAGGTAATCGAAATCGCCGCCGGCCTGTCGGGCCGCGGCATTCGCATGATGCAGCGCTATGGTGATCGTCTGACTTATGTTGAAACCGACCTGCCCCATATGGCGGCGCTCAAACGCCGCTTGTTGACTGAAGCGGGTCTCCTCTCAGCACGGCATCAAGTGATGGAGATCAATGCGCTAACAGACGAAGGCCCGCATTCGCTGGCCGAGGTCGCGCGCACACTGGATCCGAAGCTGGGTACGGCGATCATCACCGAAGGCCTGATGAATTATCTCGACCACGATTCGGCGAAAGCAGTCTGGCAGCGCATCGCCCGGAATCTGCGTGGCTTTCCCCACGGGCTTTATCTGGCAGACGTGTATTTAACGAGTCAGAATCGTGGCGTCGGCGCGATCGTGTTCGGCGCGGTGCTGTCGTCCTTCGTGCGCGGGCGCCTGCACATTCATTTCGACTCGCCGCAGCACGGCGTGGAAATTATGCGGGCTGCGGGTTTCCGCTCGGCCATCATCCACCAGACGCGGGACTTGCCGGAAACCCGCGAACTGGCGCAACAGCGTGGCGGAGATCGTGTCCGGGTGCTGGAAGCCCACGTGCCGGCCTAGGTCGCAGGGTTTATGCTGCAAGCATAATTCGAACCACGGGGGGTGGGTTATGACGGGTTATCACGTGAATGCTGCAAAGGGTCGCTTGGCCGGACTCGTCCTGCTGGCCAGCGTTTTAGGCCTGCTTTGCGCCTGTGATAGCGACGGCATTCAAATAGGGTCAGAGCAGTCAGTTTTCAATCGCGTCGCGGGATCCTCGCAGGCGGGCTTCGTGGACGGCCCCCACGATGTTGCGCGCTTCAGCAACCCGGTCAACGTCGAGGTGGCATCGGACGGCAGGGTTTATGTCGCCGACTTCGACAATGATGCAATCCGCGTCATTTCCACCACCGGCGTAGTCAGCACCCTGGTCAGGCCCGCGGATGTATTGCCGCTCACATTTTCCAGGCCCTTCGGGCTCACCATCGCGCCCGACGGCTTTCTCTATGTGCAGACCGACGGCAACGATGTGGGTGCGCGCGATGCGACGACCGGTACCGTCTGGCGCGTGGATCTCGGCACGGGCATGGCCACCGTGGTGGCGCGTAATCTCGGGCGACCACGCGGCCTGCAGGCGCTGGCCAATGGCATGATTGCGATGAGCGATCTCGCCCACCATGTTGTCACGATTCTGAATCCCGCGACCGGCGTGGAAACGCTGCTGGCTGGCGCCAACGACACACCCGGTTTCGTCAATGCCGCCGGGCCAGCGGCACGCTTCAGCCGGCCGTACGGGCTGGCGCTGCTGCCCGATGGCTCCCTGCTCGTCGCCGACCAGGACAACGACAGGCTGCGGCAGGTCACGCTGGCGGGTGTTGTCACGACCTTCGCCGGCACCGGTGTGGCGGGCACACAGAACGGACCGGTCGCAACCGCAAGCTTCAATGCTCCGCAGGATGTGGCGATTGCCGGCGCGGACACCTACGTCGCTGACCATGACAACTTCCTGATCCGGCGTATCAATGCCGGAAATGTCACTACCCAGGCCGGTAACGGCATGCAGGATTTTGCCGATGGTGAAGGTAGCGCCGCGTCGTTTTTCGGCATGGAAGGCATCGCGCTCAATGCTAGCGGCTCCATCCTCTGGATTGCCGACGGCAACAACGGCAACGGCGATCCCTTCAACCGGGTACGTCGCCTGAACGTACCCTGACTCCGGTAAATTCCGCGACACCGGAGCGCGACATTCCCGATCTGACCGGCGTGTATTTCCTGCAAGACAAGCTACCCGAGCCGGAGGCTGCCGTGACTGAAGCTGCTTCACCCGAATCCACGGCGGAGAAAGTCACCGTCGAGCGCCGCGGGCACCTGCTGCTGATCGGGCTTAACCGGCCAGACAAGCTCAATGCCTTCGATCCCGAGATGATCGGCCAGTTGGCGCGCGCCTACACGCTGCTGGCCAAAGACCGCGAGTTGCGCTGCGGCGTGTTGTGGGCGCGCGGTCGCTACTTCACCAGCGGGCTGGACCTGGCCGCCATCGTCAAGCACATGCCGCGTGAATTCTTCTCGCCGATCATTCCGCGCGGCACGATCGACCCCTGGGGCATCACCACCGAGCCCTGTCCCAAGCCCATCGTGACGGCGGTGCAGGGCCGCTGCTTCACGCTGGGCATCGAGTTGCTGCTCTGCGGCCAGGTGACGATCGCATCGGAAGACGCCATCTTCACCCAGTACGAAGTCAACCGCGGCCTGTTTCCATTCGGTGGCGGCACGGTGCGCTGGCCGCTCGCGGTCGGCACCCAGAACGCCTACCGCTACCTGCTGACCGGCGAGGATCTGGACGCCGCCGAAGCCTTGCGCATCGGCCTGGTGCAGCGCGTGGTGTCGGCGGAGCATTGCCTGCCGGCGGCGATCGAGATGGCGCAGAAGATCGCCGCGAACGCACCGCTCGGCGTGCAGGCGGTGCTGCGTAACTCACGACTCAGCCAGTCGAAAGGCGTGAAGACCGCGCTGCGCAAGCTGCGCTGGCAATTCCTGCGCTTGATCCTGAGCAAGGACGCGCGGCGCGGCGTCGCGGCCTTCAAGGCGCGCACGACCGCCGAATTCAAGGGCGACTGAGGGACGATGGAATTGTTGTTCGATTCCCTGACTCCCTTCACCCCGATGCAGTGGCACCAGGGCTTGCTGCTGGCCTTCTTCGCATCGTCGATCCTAGTGTTTACTGTCCTGAAGTTCTTTCTTTGGAGGAGGCATCCGTGGAACCACGCAGGAACTGGGCTTACTGGATCACACCCGGCTTGCTGTCGCTGCTCTTGGGCACATTTCTCGCTTTAACAGCTTGCAAAGACCGTGACACGCCAATCGCTCCCGGCGGGGCGAATGCAAATTCTGCCCTGCGCGCCGACAACAGCGTGCCCGGCACTTATCACGATCCCGCCGAGCGCTGCGTAAGCCCGGCGACTGATCCCACCACGCCCGCCGTACCGGTAGCGGTATGGATGCGGACGGACAAGGCCATCGTCTCCGATAAGCCCAGCCCGTACCTGACCGCGGACTTCGTCAGGGAAATCAATTCCTACACTTTCGACCAGGCGCCAAGCTGGGCGCGCAGCGGTCGCGTCATCGCCAACCTCGACGGCGACCGCACGCAGATTTACAACTCCAAGCTGGACGGCACCGACCAGCACTGCCTCAGCTGCGATCATCCCAACAACAACACCGGCAACGGCCAGCCGGCGGAGAACGGTCTGGCGCATGAACGGCCGCAAGGCGACTGGATTCTGTTCCACTCCACACGCGGGCACTCGATCGTCTACGGCGGCGCCGGTCTGGGCGGCGTGGGCGACGCGCTCTGGGTCATGCGACCGGACGGCTCCTGTCCGGTGCAGCTCACCGGCATCGGCGGCGCGGGCGAGTTGACCAACGACTTCCACGCCTACTGGTCGCCGGACGGCAAGCACATCATCTGGACGCACATCTCCGGCAATTTTCAGATTGACGACCTCAGCAACGGCACCGAATTCACCATCCGTCTCGCCGATTTCGTGGACGATGGCAGCAAGCCGCCGCACCTGGAGAACATCACCATCGTCGGCCCGCGTGGCGAGAACTATGAAACCCAGCCCTGGGCGCCGGACGGCAGCGGTTTTCTTTTTCAGTACTCCAACGCCGGCCAGAATCAGGAGGTCTACTACATGCGCCTGTTCGGTAACGGCGCAACGCCACTGACGCCGCAGGTGCAGCAGCTCACCGACGACCATCCGGGCTGGGACGAGCAGGCCGTGTTCACGCCGGACATGTCCGCCATCATTTATATGTCCGGCCGCGACTGCCCGACTTGTCTCTACACCCTCCAGACCACGCTCACGCAGTTGCTGGGCGTGCCACAGTTACCGCAAGGCCTCGACGGCATTGTTTACATACCCATCTTCTTCGGCGCCGTACTGCCGGCGTTCGCCCTGCCGCCGAGTTTGCTTGGTTTCAAGACCGATCTTTACCTGCTTGACCTGCACACCAAGGCCCTGCGCCGCCTGACCGATGATGATGGCGTGATTCCGGAGTTCTATTTCGACTTTGAAGGTAAAAAGTTGATCTGGTCAGAGAACCACATCTACGGCGAGAACGGCGTGCCGCTGATGTTCACCAACAATACGCAAACGGCGTATTTCGAGGGGCTACCTTAGCTATCACTCCAAAGCGGACGGCCGTGGCCTGTAATGTGAGCGCGTCAGAAATAGAAGAAGTGGGGTCGGAGCGCACTGACCCGATAGTTGCGCTATCAACTCCTCAGCGCGGCGGCTGGCCGAGAGTCGATCGTTCTCTCTGTGCTCTTCGAAGCTCCCTCATGCGTCCATACCCGACCAGCCTCCTGGTCTTCTCATCCCAAAGACGCAGGGTTAACGAGTGCAAGCTGGAGAATAGAGTGATGGGTTGCACCTGCTGGAACAGCGGGTCTGCCTCATGGCATTTCTGCAGATAGTAGTTGGGAATGCGCGTGCTGAGATGATGGATGTGATGAAAGCCGATGCTGCCAGTGAACCACTGCAGAATCTTCGGCAGTTTATAAAACGAGCTGCCCTGTAACGCGGTTGCTGTGTAATCCCATTTATCTCCGCGTTCCCAGTAAACGCTCTCGAATTGATGTTGCACGTAGAACATCCACACGCCCGCCGCACCACCCACCATGACGATCGTCAACTGGATCAACAGATACGCCTTGATGCCGAATATCCAACTCAGCGCAACGACCCAACAGAGCAGCGCCAGGTTGGTCCACCATACGGAGTGACGTTCGCGTGCGGGTGCCTGAGGTGACGGAAAGCGCGGCATTATCACGAACATCAGCACGGGCCCCAGGACCAGCAGCACGAACGGATTGCGTATAAACGAATAGGCAAACCGTTTACCGCGGGACGACTCGAGGTATTCCTGCACCGTCATCGTCCACACATCGCCCATGCCGCGTTGGTCCAGTTTGCCCGCGCTGTTGTGGTGGATGGCGTGTCCCCAACGCCACTGATAATAGGGCGTCAGCGTCAGCACGCCGGCGATGAACCCGACGATGTCATTGGCCCGCCGCGATTTGAATAACGAGCCGTGCCCGCAGTCGTGGAAAATAATGAAGATGCGCACGAGGAACGCCCCTGCCAGCACCGCCAATGGCATTGTGAGCCACCACGACACCGCCAGACTGAGATACATGAGATACCAGAGCAGCAGATACGGAACGAATGTATTGGTGAGTTGCCACAATGTTCGCCAGGTCGAAGGTTGTTGGTATTTTTCGACAACCTGCTTCCACGCGGACCTGTCCGCCGGATGGAAATCTGGGATTGAGCTTGAATAACTGGCCATAACCCTTGTCTCTTGCGCGTCTTTTGAATCACCGCAGCAGCAGTGGCGCAGCGCGGATTGCGGCAACGCCCTGACTGGCGGCCGCTAATTCAATTACGAACTTCGTGCGGAAAAGGCAAGCATCGCTCTATTCAGCATTGAAATAAAGCATAAACCGATCTGCGGTAGTCCGTATGTGCGGTATCGCACATGACCGAGAACGGCCAAATACGACCGGAAAGGGCCTTGCCGCGACAGCAACGTCGTTGACTGTTAAGGTTTTGGGGACCCAGCATGGAGCTTGGAAAATGACCGGTTATCTGATCGTCACAGGAATACTCTTTCTGATCGTAGGACTTCGCGCTCTGCTAAAGCCGATAGCTGCCGTCGCAACTCCCTATTCGCTCAATGCCGAAGGGGTGGATGCAAGGAACTATCTTCGATCCGGTGCGGGTGGCGTAACGATTGCGTGCGCCGCAGTACTGATTGCTGGCGGCCTGATGCCGGCATTGAGTTTCGCAGCCACGGTGCTCGCGGTAACCGTTCTGGGTGGATTGGTATTTGGTCGCCTGGTCAGCCTCGCACTCGATGGCAATCCAGGCCCCGTACCCTGGATCTCCGGGGTACTCGAAGCGCTGGGGTTTGCATTTGGCGCGTACTGGCTGATTAAGTCATTTAGTTAGCTATCGGTTACAGCCGAAAACAGGGTGCCTTAGACCGCTGCCACGAGATCGCTTCGCCATTGCATTCCTCGCGATTACGAATAACCGGATTTTGCTAGCCCAGATAGGCCTGTCCGCCATCCACGCCGATACTCTGCCCATTGATGTAGCGGCACTCGTCCGAGCATAGCGTCGCGACAAAGCGGCCGATGTCCTGTTCGCAGTCGCCGACGCGCTGCTGCGGCACCGTGGCGATGAAGGCGGCAGCCTCCTGCGGGCGCTCGCGCGTCCACCAGGCCATTGCGGGTGAAGCCGCCAGCGGCAGAATCGCATTGGTGCGGATGCCGTCCTTGGCCCATTCGCAGGCGGCGGCGCGGGTGAGCTGGCGGATCGCCTCTTTCACCGAAGCGTAAGGACCGTAGCCGCTCATGTCCCAGCGTTTGGCGGCGGAACTGCCGAAATTAACGATGCAGCCATCGCCTTTCAGATAGGGGTAACACAGCTTCATCAGGCGAAAGGTCGCGAGCGGGCCGGACTCCCAACCCGCTGTGTAGGCTTCGTCGGTTACGGCCGACAGGGTGCCGAGCGGCACCTCCTGTGCGTTGTTGATCAGAACGTTCAAGCCGCCGAAGTGCTGCACGACTTTGGTCACGCACAACGCCATGGCGTCCGGGTTCTTGACGTCGCATTCGACCGCCAGCGCCTTGCCGCCGCGCTTGCCGATCTCGGCAGCGGTGCCTTGCACTTTCGCCAGAGTGCGCCCGGTAACCGCTACCGCGGCGCCTTCGGCCGCGAGCGCATAGGCGATGCCCTGTCCCACACCCTGTCCGGCGCCGGTAACCAGCGCCACCTTGCCTGTGAGCTTGCCCATACGAACTCCTCGCAATACGCGGCCTGATTCGACGCGCCTGGGAGTTAGTGTCGGTTTTTTGCGCGCGCTGCGCCTAATCCGCCTGCGGTAGAGAGTTGCGATGAATGGGCGCACTCGCCAACAGCGCTTCAGTCTGCGGTTCCAGCGCCAAACCAACACTATTGAGTACGCCGGCCAACATTTCGTAATGGCCGACCAGCATGCCGACTTCGATCAACTGCCTGGGCTTCAGATGCTGCGCCAGGCGCGGCCAGGTCGCTTCCGCGATCACGCGCTCGTGATGAATCTCGTCAGTGGCCTGCAATAGCGCGGACTGCAGCGCCGTCCAGCCTGGTGCGTCCGCCCTTTGTGCGACGCGCGCGACTTCCGCCGCGCTCAGACCCGCGCGCAACCCAATGGCGACGTGCTGGCCCCATTCGTAACGGCAGCGGCAGTTCCAGCCCACGCGCAAAATCACCAACTCCGCATCGCGCCGGTCCAGCGTGCCGTAGGGCATCAGCCTTGAAGCAAAGCGCAGCCAGGGCCAGAACAGCCGTGGATGCTGCATCAGCAGCAGGAACACGTCTGGCACCTGAGCTGTGCCGGTGCGTTTTCTGCCCCACTTGCCTGCTGCCCACAGCAACGCGCGCACGGGCCAGCTGAGTTGCGCGGTGGTAAGCGGCGCGATACGCGGCTTGCCAGCGGCGTGCCAACCACCATGCGGCGCCAACTGCTGTTCGACTGGGACTGGGGATGTCATGTGCCGGCGAGTTTACGCTGACTGTTGGCGATGGCGTGCAACTGGTCGTTGAGCTTGCGCATTACAAACTCATAAGGCGGCGCGAACTTGCGCTGGAACCAGTGGCCCCTCCGGAATCGGTACTTCTAGAACAAGCGGGGAATGAACCGCGGGGTGCGTTTCAGATAGTCGGCATAACCCGGATATTTCTGCGAGCAAAGACCCTCTTTAAGGTTCGCGCTGCCCTGGAATAGAAGAATCAGCAGCAGGCAACCGGCGATGCTCCAGTTCAGACGCCCCGTTGCGGCGACGCTGAACAGAAAGAAAACGACCCAGATGGACTGCTCGGCAAAATAATTCGGATGCCGGGCGCGCGACCAGAGCCCCTCCGCGATGAAACCACGCGCGTAGCGCCCTTCCAGCTTGCCGGCCGCTGCCTGGCGTTTCTTCTCGTTCTGAAAATTCCATTGCTGCTGGTCGGCCACCGTTTCCACAACGACCAGCCCGATAAATACGGCGGCCAGCAGATAATCCGCCCAGCCAAGCGGATTCTTCGCATCGAGCGCCACGAGCACCGGTAGCGCAATCAGCAGTAGCAACGCGCTCTGGTACAGGCAAATAAAGCCTAGATGAAACAAGGTCCAGCGCAGCCGCCCCTGAAGTTCCGGCTTCGCGCGCACATGCTCCCAGCGATAATCTTCGGTCCCCGACCAGAATTTCCAGCTATAGCCGCCGTGGCGGGAGAAGTTATAGGTAAGTCTGATGCCCCAGACGGTGGCAAGGGCGGACATCAGCACCATGCGCGCATCCATCCCCCCTTTGATAGTGATGGACCACGCATAGACCACCGGAATGATGCTCCACAGCTTGTCAATCTGGCTGGTATTTTTGGCTAGTTCACCGACGGTGAAGCAGTAAGCCGCCACACCCAGCATCAACCAGACAACTCCCTTGAGCAGTAGCATTTGCTCGGCGCTGAGTGGTTTGTCAAACGCAAAACCAATTACGGGAATGACGATCAGTGTGGCGATCAGCAGCAGCGCGGTTTTGCCCAAAATCCCCCCGCCCGCCTTACGGCGTGCGGCCCCCTTTTCCAAAGGGGGCGAACGCGCGCGATCGATTTTCCTGCCCCCTTTCCAAAAGGGGGCCGCGCGTAACGCGCGGGGGGATTTTCATGCCGCGGCGGCGATTTTCGGCGCCTCGGCTTGCGCAATGTCCCGCGCCGCGATATAGCCGAAAGTCATCGCCGGGCCGAGCGTCGCGCCGGGACCGGCGTAGGTCTTGCCCATGACCGCCGCAGAGCAGTTGCCGATCGCATACAACCCGCTAATTCGGCTACCGTCGTCGCGCAGCACATGGGCAAATTCGTCAGTAAGCAGCCCGCCCTTGGTACCGATTTCACCAGCCTCCAGGCGTACGGCGTAGAACGGCGCGGTCGCGATAGGCGCGAGACAGGGATTGGGTTTGACCTTGCTGTCGGCGTAATAGCGCTCGAATTCGTTGGCGCCCTTGCCAAACTGCTCGTCAACACCGCTCGCAGCAAAGCGGTTGATGTCCGAAACGGATTGCGCAAGCCCCTTCGCATCCACGCCGATTTTTTGCGCGAGTGCGTCGAGCGTTTCCGCGCGGTAGTAGACCTTGTCCAGCCAGTCTGGCGGCAATTTCGCGTCGGGCTGCATGCTACCGGGCAGCATCGGACCCATCGGATAATTCTTGCGGAAGGTTGCGTCGAACACCAGCCAGCAGGGCACGCTAGCCCCGGTCTTCGCATGATCCGCATACATCGCGTAGACGAACTCGGTGTAAGGCACCGCTTCGTTCACAAAGCGCCTGCCTTGGCCGTTTACCACGACGCAGCCCGGCAGCGAACGCTCCACGAATATTCCTGCGGCCGGTGCACCCGGCACCACAACTGTCGGCGTACCCCAGGTGAGATTCATGAAACCAAGCCCCGCACCCAAGGCGCGGCCCGCGCGAATGCCGTCGCCCTGATTCAGGCCGGGCGCAGCGCTCCACGCGACACTACTGGGTTTTGGCAGATACTGTTCGCGCATCTGCTGATTCGATTCGAAGCCGCCGGTGGCAAGAATGACGGCGCGGCGCGCGCCAAGACGCAACTTCTTGCCACTTTGCGTCGCGGCCACACCGACGACACGACCGCCTTCCTCAATCAGTTCATCCAGCTTCGTGTCAAGCGAGAGCGGCACATCTTTCTGCAGCATGGCGTGGCGCAAGCTGGCGACCAGCGCCTGGCCGAGAGTCTGGCGGCGATCACGCCAGGTGCGGCGGCGCCAGCGAAAATCCAGCCAGTAGCGCGCCATCAACTTCATGACCAGCCCGACCCAGCCGGGTGCACGGCCGAATAGCGTGTGCGCATCAACCTGATTCATGCTGATGCGGCCCAGCACCAGCGTGCCCTTGTAGGGCTCGCGCTGCCGGTCAAATTCGGCGCCGAGCTTTGCCGCATCGAATTCGACCGGCTCCATGGTGCGCGCACCCGGCTTGCCGCCGGGTTTGTCCGGGAAGTAGTCGGGATACTTCACCACCGGACGGAAATGCACGTCGAAGCTGCGCTCCACATACCGCACCATTTCCGGAGCGTTACGCAGATAAGCCTCGATTCTGGCCGGCGGCACTTCGCCGCCGGTCAGATACTTCATATAGGTCAGCGCTTCCTCATAGGAGTCGCCGATACCCGTGCCGGCCATCTGGTCGTTGCAGGGAATCCAGATACCGCCGCCGGATACTGCGCTGGTGCCGCCATACTTGTCGGATTTTTCCAGCACGACACTCGACAGACCCAGCGCCTGGCAACACAGCGCCGCGGTCATGCCGCCCGCGCCGGAGCCAACGACAATCACGTCAAATTGCTGATCCCACTGCATCTGAAAACTCCTGCACAATCCTGTTTTGTCATTCCGGCGAAGGCCGGAATCCAGAACCTTACGACATCCCTGTCACTGGATTCGCGCGCAAGGCCCGCTCCTACCGTAGGAGCGGGCCTGCCCGCGAACTTGTTGTATTAGATAAAGAAATCGGTGTTGTCGCGGCCCAGCATCACGCCGCCGTAATTACGCCCGAAAATATCCGGATTGTTGGCGTAGTGCGCCCGTGCCGCATGGATGTCGAGGAAGGCGCGCACCAGCGGGAAGTCGTTGAAGATGCCGCGCCCGCCGCAGGCCGACAGCAGTTGATAGGCGTGCCGCGCGCAACGCTCCACCACTTGCGCGGCTTGGTAACGGAAGTGCAGACGTTGCTCGATGTTGTCGAGCGGCTGACCGGCGCGGATCTTGCCCATCAACACCTCGAAATTGCGGTTGAGCACCAGCTTCATCTCGTCAACCGCCAGTAGCGCATCGGCCACCGCGAATTGCGCCGGGCCCTGCTCCGCCGTCTTGGCGCCCATATTGCCCATCCAGGCCTTGCCCCAATCGCGGAAGCCGTTGACCATGCCTTGCAATGAACCAATAGCGGCGGACGACACCGCGCGCACAAAAATCTGGCCGAAGGGCAGCTTGTACAGTGGCGCGGTAAAGACGTCGCGGCCCGGATTGGTGCCCATGAAGCCATCCGCGGCTTTGTGCGTGCGGTATTCCGGCACGAACACATCTTTGACCACGATGTCCTTGCTGCCGGTGGCCTTCAAGCCCATCACATGCCAGGTATCCACGACTTCGAAATCGGAACGCGGCAGCAGGAAGGTGCGGTACTCCGGCGGTGTCTTGTTGTCCTTGGAGAAAATCAGCCCGCCGAGAAATACCCACTGGCAGTGATCGATGCCGCTGGAGAAACCCCAGCGCCCGCTGAATTTGAAACCACCCTCGACCGGCGTGACCTGCCCTTTGGGCATATAAGTCGAGGCAATCAGCACCGAAGTATCTTTGCCCCAGATGTCTTCCGCTGCGCGCGGATCGAACAGCGCGATCTGCCAGTTGTGCACGCCGATCACGCCGTAAATCCAGGCGGTGGACATGCAGCCTTCGGCCAAAGTCATGCAGATGTCGTAAAACACCTGCGGGTCCATCTCGTAGCCGCCGTATTTCTTCGGCTTCAACACTTCAAAGAAGCCGGCTTTCTGCATGTCGGCGACCGTCTCGGGAGGAACGGAGCGCGCCTCTTCCGCCTGCTTGGCGCGGTCGGCCAGCACCGGCACCAGATCGCGCGCGCGCTGAATCAGCACCTCGGGGGTTACCAAGGGGCTGGTTTTCTGGGCTTGGCTTTGCACAACATCCTCCTGAACGCGGTTCTCTAGCCTGTGACTATCCATAGAAAATGCACTCTATGGCTTCGTCCGAAATGACTAGCCCTCAGGACGTCTGGGGATACGCGGCACCATCCCCATCGCAGTCCCACTTTGCATACCTCATCCGGCCGAGGGATGCGACGCCCGCGCTGGTTCACTCAAATGGGTGATGTGCGCGCTGGTGACGCTGGCCAGACTTCGCAACATCTGCTTTAAGGAGCGTTGACATGGCCGTCGTGATGAGAACAGCGACCGGAACTGCGCCGATACACAAGATCGAGGCTGCTCCGCCGCCCGACCGATATGCGCGCGGCTGGCACTGCCTCGGCCTTGCCGCCGAGTACAAGGACGGCAAGCCGCATTCACTGAATATCTTCGGCACGCGCCTGGTGGTATTCCAGGGTGAGGACGGCAAGCTCAACATCCTCAACGCCTGGTGTCCGCATATGGGCGCCGATCTTGCGCTCGGTAACATCAAGGGCAACTCCCTGGTCTGCAAGTTCCACTCCTGGAGCTGGGGCGCCGACGGCGTCTGCAACCACATTCCTTATGCCAAGCGCATCCCGCCCAAGGCGCGCACCAGAACCTGGCCGACTTGCGAAGAGAACAAGATGCTGTTCGTGTGGAACGACCCCGAGGGTAACCCGCCGGAGCCGAATCAGGCCATTCCACGCATCGGCCCCGTGTTCCAGCCGGAGGAATGGTCGGACTGGTCGCTGGTCAAGTGGACCATCAACATCAACTGCCGCGAGCTGATCGACAACATCGCCGACATGGCGCATTTCGTGTCGGTACACGGCTCCGACAATGTGGTCTACTTCGCCGATATCTTCGACGCGCACAAAGCCACCCAGGTGATGGTCGGCGCCAACGAAAAGCTCGGCGGCAAGGATGAGTATCTGACGACTATCGCCAGCTACTTCGGTCCTGCCTACCAGATCACGCATATGTTCGGCTCGATGGGCGGCTATCCGGTGGAATCCATTCTGCTCAATTCGCACACACCGATTGATCAAAACAGCTTCGAATTGCGCTTCGGCGTGCTGGTCAAGAAATTCCCGGGTATGACCCAGGAAGCCTGCGATGCCATGGTCAAGCAATATGTTGACTTGACCAACAAGGCTTTCGGCGAAGACGTGCAGATCTGGCATAACAAGGTGCGCATTGACAACCCCCTGCTATGCGACGGCGACGGTCCGGTGTATCAAAACCGCCAATGGTACGAGCAGTTCTATATGGATGCGGCGAAAGTCCCGGCTGAGTTAAAGACGCGGCGCGTAGTTGAAATCGACAAGGGTCTGCAGAACAAGCCGGAGCTGCGGCACGCCTTCGATCGCATGTAACCGGATGGCGGCACGTAAAAAAGCCCGCGCAGTGCGGGCTTTTTTTACACCATTTTCAAGGCCTTCTTCATCCAGTCCGGCATATTGAAGTCGTAGCACTTGCTTTCCGAGCGCTCGGCGATACGCCAACCCTGCGGCGTACGCACATAACGGTCGTGGTACCACAGGCCGAGAAACATTGTATCGGTGCCGCCGTCGGTCGCGGACACGGTGTTTCGCGCGGAGCGTGAATGGGTGCGGGACGCGACCGATTCGCCGGCTCCCGCGCCCGCCTCGCTGCGCTCAGGCCCCGTGTCGCCGGCGACCTTCGGGATCACCATGGGGTTGAAGCAGGCGATCTGGCCGGTTGCAGTGTCGCCCCTGATCTCGAATGACAAATTGCCAATGAAGTGCATATAGGCTGGAAAGTGTTTGAGCGCCTCCGGCAGCCAGGCTTTGATTTTCGGATAGGGGCCGGCGATACCACCCATCGCGGTGTAGTCAATATGCGCGTCGGGCGTGAAGACCCGATCCAGCCGGTCGAAGGCGCGCGCATCCAGCGCGTTGACATAGTCCGTGACCAGTTGCTGCAACTCCAGCCGGTCGGAGATTTGCTCGATGCTCAGCATGTCAGGCGCCGAATTTCTCCATATCGCTTGGTCCCCAGAACGCCCGCATCGAAGTGAACTTCCCGGCGTCATTGAAGGTCATGACGTCAATCACGTGGATGACCATGCGGCCCTGGGGCATATTCAGCTCTACATCAAAAGCCATTGCCGCGGAATTGGCATGGGAGGCGCGGATTGGTGCCGCCAGCTTGAGCCTGGCGCCAGTCGCCACCGCCATCTTGTAGAAGGCGGCGATCTCCGCCTTGCCCTTCTTCAGTGGACTACCGACCGGGTCTTCGACCGTCGCGTCATCCGCGTACAGGTCGGCGATGGCCGCGGCTTCCGTGCGATTGAAGGTATCAATATAGGCCTGCATTGCCGCTTTCATCTGCTTTTCGTCAGCCATTTCTATATCTTTCCGAATGGATCCCGGAGGTCATGTTCCACTGCGGCGCTGGCGCGAGATTCGTCTGACCGGACGAGTGACTATCCCGTTCGCCCAGAGGTATCGAAGGGCGAACGCTAACTCCCGGCAGCGCCGCGCGTGCTTCGATACCTCAGCACGAACGGCTTGGCTTCGCCCTCTGCCCACTCTTGGTGCACAACTTGAAGGGCATCACTTATACTCTTGTCGGTAAAGCGAAAGCTTGCATCCGCGCCGTTCCGCAGCAGACCAGTTCAAACAAGCCAGGACGGCCGCTTCACTCGGAGAGGAGAGTTCATGGCTTCGTCGGCGAAGTCATCGGTTCCCGAGTCACGCGCACCGGCCGCGAGGGCCGCAAGCGCCCCTTTGCCGGACGTTTCGAAAGCCAGCGATTTGTTGCGCCTCGATCGCCTGCTGGGTGCCATTTACGAGGGGCCGTTGGAAACCCCGCCCTGGCAGACCGCGCTGCAGTTGCTGCATGACAACTTGAAAGCAGCGCATGTCACCCTCATGCTGCGGCCACCCTCGCCGGACAGCTCCGGCGTGATGATTAACACCGGACCCACGACCACCCAGGCTCTGGAATCCTACGAAACCCATTTTTTTGCGATGGATCCGTTCGTGCGGCTGCCGGAAGGTCAGGTCGTCACGGCGGAAGAGCTGCTCGGCAAAACCTGGCTGCAAAGCCCGATCTACCTGGAATACATGAAACCGCTGGATATCCGGCACATCCTCGGTGCGGATATCAATACCAAGGATGGCATCGAGTGCCGCCTGCGCGTGACACGCGCGCACGATGCGCGGCCGTTTGCGGCCGAGGACAAGGCCCTGGTGCGCTTCCTGCTGCCGCATCTGAAGCGCTCCATCCAATTGCATGCGCGGCTGGATTTTCTTGAGTGCGAGCGCCAGTTGTTCGCCGGCACCGTCAACCGCATGCTGCTCGGCATGATCAGCTTCGCGCAGAGCGGCAGCATTCTCGAAACCAATCAGGAAGCGCGGCGGATTCTGACCGAGAAAGATGGCATCTGGTTGTCCGGCAATAATCTCTGCGTGGACAGCGGTCAGGAGAGCCGCGAGCTGCAGCGCATGATCCGCCAGACGCTGACCGGAAATGCTGGCAGCGAAGGGCCGGGTGTGGTCGAAGCCATGTCGGTGTCCCGGCCCTCCGGCCGCAGCAAACTGGGCGTGCTGATCAAGACCATCCCGATGGGCCAATGGTCCGAGAGCAAACAGCGTCCCGCCGCGGTGGTGTTTCTGCGCGACCCCGAATCCAATGCCGCGCAGCCCTCGCACGAGCTGGTGCGCCGGCTGTTCGGCCTCACCCGCATGGAAGCGCAGCTCGCGCTATTGCTGGCCGAAGGTTTTACCCTGGACGAGGCGGCGGAGAAAATGAACGTGCGCAGAAATACCGCCCGTACGCATCTACGCTCGATTTTCTGCAAGACCGGCGTCACGCGTCAGACCATGCTGGTGCGGCTATTGCTGAACAGCGTGATTACCTTGGGGTGAACAGGCCCTAGGGTTTGGAGACGTAAACCGCGCCACTGGGAATAGGCCCGCCGCGAAATACCCGCCAAGCCGGCGGAAACTCCAGTAACACGGTCGCGATGACGCCCAGTAGCGTAAGGCCGAGTGCAATCTGATCGGCCAGCCGTGTCGGCGTCAGCGCGATAATCAGGAGCGCGACCAACAGGCCGCTGACGATAAAACCGCCGTTGGACATCCACAGAAATTGCCGACGATTGTTCAAGTCGGAATCGAACCGGAACAGGAAGACGGCAAGGGCAGTTTCGGCCAGATGCACCCGGCTGCGGCTCAGCCACGCACCGAGCAAATGACCCCATTCATGCAGGATGAATCCGCATACCGCGGTCAACCCACCCACCAGAACAGCGACCGCTGCCGCCCAGTCCGAGGCAGCCGCATCCAACTGCCGGCTCACCCACCACAGCGCGAGTGTGGTTATCACGATCGCGCTATCGCGCATAGCCAGCGCTGGGAGTGGCCTCATCAGGCGCTTGCAGGAAGCTTCTTGCCGTGCTGCGCCAGGTAGTGCGCGGTGATGTTGGGCGTCTCAGTGACAGGCGTCACGATCTCGAAGATGCGCGAGTAGGTCGCGCGCTTGATCCGCCACTTGCCGTCGCGCTTGACGTAAGTGTCGCGGTATAGCGCGGAGCCGTCGGTGATGATTTTGTGTTTCAGATCAAGAAACCAGTCCTTCAGATACCACACACCGGTCGCTTCCGTGGGTGACACCAGATCAATTTCAGGATGATTGACATGATGAAAGGCAATTGCCTCGGCGTGGAAGGCGTAGCCGATGGCCTCGCAAATCTTGTCACGGCCTTCAGCCTCGAAGCGATAGCTGCCGCCGACGTAGCAAATGCTGGCATCCTCGGTGAACAGCTCTTTCAATTCGGCGACGTTGGCCGTATCGATACAACGGCAGTAGCGGTATTTCAGACGCTTGATGTGTTCGAGGTCTTCGAGTGGCAAGGACATCGGGTTCTCCGTTGTATTCGACTTGTAGGAGCGACTTCAGTCGCGGCTAAAGCCGCTCCTACACGCCAAATCCGCCGGACACGTTGATCTGCTGTCCGGTTATGTAGTTGTTGGTAGCGAGAAACACGGCGGCGTGGCCAATCTCCTCGGGCTTGCCCCAGCGTTTCAGCGCGAGCAGCTTTTGCGTCTCGTCGATCCACTTCTGGTCGAACACGCCGCGTTTGAGCAGTTCCAGAAACATGCCGGCTTCAATCACGCCCACCAGCACGGTATTGGCGCGGATGTTGTACTTGCCCTCCTCCTTGGCAATACCCTTGATCAGGGCTTCGTTCGCGGCCTTCGGAATCACCGACAGGCCATCTTTCTGCGGGAACCAGAGATGTCCCGCCGAGCCGAGATGCACATAGGAACCACCGCCCGCCGCGCGCAGCTTGGGCAAGGTGGCCTGCACTGCATTGAAAAAGCCGTGCACCTCGATATCTATCGATTTCTTCCACAGCTCCGCGCTGGTATCACCGATGAATACCTGCTCCACCACCGGCCCTGCCGCCCAAACTACGGTGTGCAGCCGGCCATGCGCTTGATCAGCAGCGTCTACCGCTGTGCTGAGTTGCCTGGCATCGGTGACATCGGCCCCGTGCGTAGTGGCTTTGCGCCCGAGCGCCTTGATCTCACCGGCGATCTTTTCGGCAACGTCTTTCTTCGAGCGATAAACGATGGCGACATCCGAACCGGCTTTGGCGAAGGCCTTCGCCACGTGCTGGCCGATACCGCCGCTGCCGCCAAAGACAATGACCGCGCCCTGCGGAAATTCGCTTGCTACCATCGCATTCCCCTGACTAGCCCCGAATGGCTTCGATTATTAGGAGAGAGGGTGCTTGGAGCCTCATCCGTTGAGACGACAGGCTACATTCCTGATGTAATGGGCTGAGCCAGAATCCACAGGCCGATGGTGGTGAACAACACCATCAGCAGCAGCATCGGCAGTTGACTCCGCGTAGCCGCCCGCCGGTCGGGAAAGGTCTGCAGCGCTTGCAGATGGGCCAGATACACGCTGACGATATGGCCGAACAGGATTAACCCTACCTGGCTATGCCAGACCAAACCCATGTCCGGAAGAATCGGCGCGCGTAGCAGGCCGGCCGTGCCGAACAGATTCCAGCCCCAGCCGAAGGGGTCTGACAGCAGGCTCACGATCTTCACGCCCTGGGTAAACACCAGCGTGTAGTAGTGCGTGATGTTGTACACCAGCACGATCGGCAACAAGGAAAAGGCAAAGCGCAGCGCCAGCGCATGCAGCGTAATCGGACTGCGCGTAACGAGTTTGGCCAGCCAGAGAAAGCCAAGATACACTGCCAGATAAACGAAGGGCGAGAGCAGCAGACAGATCGTTTCATAAGCGAGGTAGTAGGGCCGCAACTGCACATAGAGGTAAACCGGTTGCTGCCCCAGCCAGGCCTGAATCAGGCCAAAAGGGTCGGTCCAGAACAGGCGGAACCAGGGCACCGTCACGCGCAATCCGTCGAAAGCCGTGGATGAAAGCATGAACAGGATGAACACCACCAGGCTCAGATGTTCTGCCTGCTCGTGGCTCAGGCCAGCGAAAGGCGCGCGCAGGCGCAAACCCTGTTTCGGCACATAGTCCAGCGGCGCCATCCGCGCAATCAGGCGCAGGAACACGCTGAAGAATTCGCAATAACGGAACCAGGCGGCACTGCCGATGAGCCAGACGCCCAGCAGGTTGATGCCGGAGTAGACCGCAAGTATCACAGCCAGCGACAAAGGCCGCGTATGCGCGAACAACTCGATCCAGATGAAGGCCATATAAAAGGCCAGCGCCGGCCAGTAAGCGAGCCGCTCGGGATAATGCAACCGGCCGCGCGTAAAACCCTTGATGCCGCGTTCCAGGCCCTGCGCGAGCACGCGCCAGGGATTGATGGCCGCATAGAGGTCACCGATCAGCGCGGTGAGATAGGCAAAGCCCAGCACGAACACGACCCAGAAGAAAGTCATGTTGAAATTGATGTAGGGGTTACGGTTGCCGAAGAACCCGGTCAATAAACAGAGCAACAGGCCCGCTACGCTGATGAATCTGAGGGCGCGCAACAGCCAGGGCTGACGCAAAACCAGCAGCCAGCGCGTATCCCGCGCATTCGCGCGCGACCGCGGATGCACAGATAGCTGTGCAGTGACGAAATACGCGACCAGCAGAAAAGACAGCACGAGCGCTGCCGCCGCGCCATAGATGTACATCCAGAACGGCATCGGCAGGTTGTAGATGCGGCCGAACGAGTGCGCGCTCGCGACGCCGGGAAGCGCAAGCGCGGCGATAGTCAACGCAAAAGCGGCCCTCACCCTAGCCCTCTCCCAGAGGGAGAGGGGACGAAAAATCCATTCTCCTTCTGGGAGAAGGTGGCCCGTAGGGCCGGATGAGGGCGCAAGGCAACAACGTGCTTGGGTCGTCACGCACTAACGTAGTATCTAGTCGGGCCAGGCGCCGTTGGTCACGCGCACCACGTAAAAGCCGCTGTAGCCATCCGTGTACCAGATTTCCTTGCGCTCCGGCACGAAGGACGGGCTAGACATGGCCCAGTTGCTCGCCTCAAAGAAGCCAATCGGCGTGCGCGGGTTCACCGGCGCGTTGAAATAGGCGACCTCACGCGGATGGAAGGGATCGCGGATGTCGAACACCCGCAAGCCGGAAATGATCATGCTGCAGGCGACGATGGGCGGATCGGTGCGGGTCGGCACATTGCAGTAGTGACCCGCATAGCCCTGGGTGGGATTCTGCGCGCCGGGATCGTTCCCGATCAGCGCGCGGTTTTCCGGCTGATGCACTTCCAGCCGCAGGTCCGAGATCACTTTGGGCTTGGTCTCGTCGCCGATATCAATGATGCGTCCGGCGCCTACGATCGGGCCATTAGCCGACACGATAACCCCGCCACCGCCACCCGAGTACTCGTCAATTTCAACGAGGTAGGGCTTGCCCTTGATGGTGATCGGAATGGCATTCTGCGGAATGCTCATCGTGTCCCAGGTCAGGCTCGAGATTTCGCGCATGGTCGGATTCGGCTTGCGTGCCTGAACCTCCGAGACATCGAGGATGACGAGTCCCCTTCCACCACCGGCCGCGATGTAGGCGCGGTTGCCGTCATCGCTGATCGACAACCCATGCGATTGCAGCGGCAGGGTGGTCAGCGGCAATGGCAGCGAGAGGTTGGAGATATCCACCGCGGTCAGCGTCGGCGTGCCGGGCGAGGCCGAATAAAAGGTGCGACCGTCGGGGGCCATGCCGCTCTCATGCCCGAGAACGCCGACGGGCGCGGACGCCTTCAATACCGGATGGCGGCAATCCCCCGAGAGGTCGTAGACATCCACCACGCCCGGATAAAACGCCGGATTGCCGAGCACAGCGGCCAGTACACCGCGTTCCGTGCTCAGCACGAGCGACTCGTGCGGCGACAGCATCGCCGGTGTCAGCAATTGCGCGGTCAGCACCGGATGGGTGGGATCCGACATGTCGAGTACGTTGACGCCGGCATTCATGTCGAGCAGGTTGGTCGGGAAGAGCAGGGTCGTGTCGTAATAGGCGCAGTCGTGGCCCGCGGCATCCGTGTAGCGCTCGACCTTGAAGCCGCCCACCGTACCGATCACGTTCGGTACCGTGTACGAACCGACCAGTTCGGTATTGCAGGTGAAACCTTCGGCGGCGCGGCCGTCGTCAATTTCCTCGCGGCTGACGCGGCCTTGCAAGCCGGTTTCCGGACGCGAGCCGGGGCCGCATTGCGCACGCGGCGTGGCGGTCGAGCTATCGCCGGGCGTCGGGTCTGGCGCGGCGCCTGTGACTTGACGATCCGAGCCGCCGTTGGAACAGGCGCTCAGGCCCGCGAGAAGGACGAGCAGCACGAAGCTGAGTGAACAATGACGCAACATGCCCGCTACTCCCCCGTCGTATTATGTTTTCAGTATAGCTGCGCGCAGGCTGGAGCCCGTGCCTGGTCCGTATTCATTGGGGTCACGGCGGCAGCACTTCCAGCACGCCGAGTTCGCGGTGAGCGTGATGCAGCTCATACTCGAAACGCCCGGAGCGATCGGCGACAAAACTCAACAGCGCGGGCTGCCCGGCAACGAGATGCAGGTGCAGGTCGTAGCCGTGCAGATGCAGTTCATCGGCCTGATCGGCGGTGACTCTGAGCTTTACCTCGGTTCCCTCGCGCACCCGAATCACGGCCGGGCCGGACACGCGCTGCCCCTGTTCCACAATCAGTTCAAACACCTGTGCGGACCCCGCGGGCGCGGCTTGGGAGGGCGGGCTTGCGGGAAGCTGAGCATCTGGCTTGAGCAGCACAAACAGGCCCGCCAGCATTCCTGCGCCGATGAGAATCAGCACCAAACCGGACTTGTTCATTGCAAAGAGGCCCTGCCTGGCAGGCGCGGCAGAAGGTAGGTATTTTCTACTATAGTCATGGGGCCGGGCACATCTGACAATAACAAGTACGGGTTTATCGGGGGAGAGGATGCGTCATCTAAACAGTATTCGCGGCTCGCTATTGGGCGCCAGCCTGCTGGTGGCGGGTTGCAGCAGCAACTCCGACAACGATGTACTGTCCCAGTCCACTTCACGCGTTACGCCCAAGTCGCGTTTCGACCTGGCCAACGACTGCTTTGCTTTGCAGTCGGTCGCGACCAGCGCTTTCGCTGTGCGCGAGGGCGCGGGCTATGCCGCGACATCCGCTGCTCTGGCCGGTGCGGAGCCGTTCTTTATGAAGCCCACCGCGCTGGGCAAGTATCTGTTCCACGCCAAAGATAAAACCCTGCTCGCGGTGAGCGGGGCGGAAGCCGGCACGGCAGCCGCGTCCTCGGATGCCGCGAACTGGACCATTGATACCAATTCACTCGGCCAGTTCACCGTGCTGTCCGAATCCGCCGGCAAGGCGCTGGCGACGGCTGCGGACGGCAAGCTGGTGCTGGCGGATGCGCCCGGCGCGTTCAGCTTTGTGCCCGCGACCGGTTGCACGACCTATCCGGAAGTCTCCACCGATTCAGTCGGCGAAACCTATAAGGGCCGCGGCGTGAACCAGCCGGTCGTCGGCTTCGCCGAGGTGCATACGCATATGGCGATGGGCCATGAGATGTCGGATGGCAGCCGCACGGTCGGCCCGGCCGCCGGCGGCTCGCTTTACGGCCAGATGTTTCACCGCTTCGGCGTGCCGCACGCACTGGCAGACTGCGCGGCCTGGCATGGCCCCGATGGTATCCGCGATCCGGAAGCGACGGTGCTGGACCTGATTCCGCTGAAGACGCACGACACGCAGGGCTGGCCGAGCTTCATTGATTGGCCGGCTGCGGATTCGCAACTGCACCAGGCGATGTACTACAAGTGGGTGGAGCGCGCCTGGCAATCCGGTTTGCGCATCCTCGTCTCCGAAGGCACGAATATCGAAGCGCTGTGCGAAGTCGCGCGCATTTACATGACCACCGTGCGGCCGGATGCCGCCGGTTTTGAATGCCGGGACATGGATCTGGGTATCGGCCAGGTCCGGTATCTGTTCGAGTTGCAGGATTATGTGGATGCCCAGGAAGGTGGGCCGGGCCGGGGCTGGTTTCGCATTGTGAAAGATCCGGCCGAAGCGCGCGCCGTGATCAACGACGGCAAGCTGGCCGTGGTGCCGGGCCTGGAGTTTTCCAATCTGTTCAGATGCAACGTCCGCTTCGTGGCCGGCCAGGAAATCCGCGGCTGCACCGAGGAAGACATCGACCGCCAGATCGAGGAAGTGTGGGATCTGGGCGTGCGCGAACTCTTTCCCTACCACGATGTGAATAGTGCGCTGGGCGGCACCGGCATCTTCAACGGTGACGTACTCAACCTGGTCGGCTTTTACGGCACGCTCGAATTCTGGAAGACCTACGACTGTCCGGAGGGCGGCGAGGGCGACAGCTACTTTTACGACGCCGGCGCGCGCATGACGACCGCCGTTCCCGGCACCGGCAGCGACGCGCTCTCCAGCGCAGTGCTCGATCTGCTGGGAAGCACGGGCTTGGTGCCGCTATACCCGCCCGATCGCCGCCAGTGCAACGCGCGCGGCACCACCGATCTGGGCCAGTACGCGCTGCAGAAATTGATGGAGAAGAAATTCATCATTGATATTGACCACGCCGAGCTATCCATCAAGCAGGACATGATTGACCTGGCCAGGGCGCAGACGCCGGACTATCCGCTGATCTCCGCCCACGGCGGCCACGGCGGCATCTCCGTGCAGCAGGCGCGCGACATTCTCGAGCTGGGCGGCCTGATCTATCCCTTCAAGCCCAACGGCAAGGGTCATGTGGAATTCATGCAGAAGCTCAGGCCGCTGTGGCAAGCCGCGCGTCCCGGCCAGCCAATGGCGGTGGGTTACGGCATGGACGCCAACGGCATCGCGAATCGCGCCGGCCCGCGCGGCGCGGGCTCGGAACCGGTGCAATATCCCTTCACCCTGTTCCAGGGTGCGGACTGGGGCCCGCAATTCGCCGGCATCAAGCCCATCACCTTCAATCTGCAGACCCATCCGGAAAGCGGCAAAACCTGGCACATCGATGAAGTCGGCACCGCGCACTACGGTATGGTCGCGGACTACGTCGAGGAGGTCCGCCTGGAAGGCGGCCGCGAAGCCCTGGACGCGCTCTATAACTCGGCGGAGGCTTATCTGCAGATGTGGGAACGCACCGTCAATCGCTGATCGTCGGCCCTTTCTTATAGTCTTGATATCGAGGAGCGAATAATGAAGTTTTCCTATACGCAGAGCTTTCCAAAAAACGCGCAGACAGTGCTGAAGATGTTCTGCGACCCGGCCTATCACGAAAAGCTGCAGCAGGCGCTGGGCGCCACGAACTACAAGCAGCTCGAGCACAGCGACGACGGCACCCGCTTTCGCATCAAGTGTTCCTACCTGGTGAAATCCGAAGTCCCGCTGCCCGGCTTCGCCAAGAAAATTCTCGGCGAGACTTCCTCCGTGGTACAGACGGAAAGCTGGGATCGCGCCGCAGGCAAGGGCGAGGTGTTGATTGAGGTGCGGGCGCTACCCGGCAGCCTGCGCGCCGCAACCGCCATCGCCGATGCGGGTGGCGGCAGTACCAAGACTTTCAACTGGGATGTCAGCGTCAAGATTCCGCTGCTCGGCGGCAAGCTGGAAGATCTGATCGCCAACGACATCAAGGGCAAGGTCAAGCCGGAAGAGACCGCCGCCAAAAAATTATTGCAGAGCTACTAGGGGCGGTTCACGGCCTGGATGACCAGAGTAAGAAAATGAGAACAACTAGCCGCATGATGGGGTTCGCGCTTGCTATGTTCGCCGGTCTATACGGCGCGGCTGTCCCGGCGCAGGAACCCGTCTTGCTTGACGTGGTTGTGGTCGGCAACAACTGGGATGGCACCGCCGACGTCTTCGATCCCTACAGCTTCGAGGTGCTCAAGCGCATCAACATCGTGCCGGACCGCGACGAGCGGATGGAAGAGATCAACTCCAGCCTGAAACGCCGCATTGTCTTCCATCTGATCCGCCACCGGATCGGCGAGGGTCACGACCAGATGGTGGACGATATGTTCACCTCGCACGACGGCCGCGTCCTCTATATCTCACGCCCGAGTTTCGCGGACGTGGTGGCGATAGACGTGAATAGCGGCCAGATCGTCTGGCGCACCAAGATCGAGGGCAATCGCGCGGACCACGCCGCGATCTCGCCGGATGGCAAGATCTTCCTGGTTTCGGCCTCCACAGCGCGCAAGGTTCAGGCCATCGATACCGCCAGCGGCAAGATCGTCGGCGAATTCGAGTCCGGTGACCAGCCGCACGAGAACAACTACTCGAAGGACGGCAAGCGCATCTACCACGCCAGCATCGGCAAGGTATTTGTGGCGACGACTGCGAAATGGCTCGACTGGATCAAGGGCGATCGCTGGTTCCAGGTGGTGGACGCGCAGACCATGCAAGTCTTGAAGCGAGTGGACATGAGCGAGAAGTTGGCCGAGTTCGGCCGGCCGTGGATTGACCGCGCCGTGCGGCCGATGGCGGTCGCACCGGACGAGCGCTTCGTCTACCTGCAAATCTCATTTTTCCATGGCTTCTTCGAATACGACCTGCAGCAGGACAAGATTACGCGTGTGCTTGACCTTCCGGTGCCGGAGGAAATCCAGAAGCTTTCGTACTGGAAGTATCAGCTCAATTCAGCGCATCACGGCCTCGCGATCAACCACGCTGGCACCAAGCTTTGTGTTGCCGGCACCATGGATGGCTACGCCGCCATCGTGGACCGCGCCAGCTTCAAGTACACGATCATCCCGTTGGCCGACCAGCCGCTTGACGCCAAGCCGTACTGGTCCACGGAGAGCCACGACGGCCGCCACTGCTACGTTTCAGTCAGTGCGCAGGATCGCGTGTCGGTCATCTCCTTCGACGAGGAAAAGGAAATCGCGAGCGTACCCGTCGGCGATCACCCGCAACGCGTGCGCACCGGCAAACTGCGCCTGGTCGAAACCGCCCGCTAAACCGCGGGCCGCTTATTAGTGCGCGGTGTAAAACGTGCCCGGCTGAAAATAGCGATCGGAAATGCCTTCGTCGGAGCTCACTTCAAGAATCCTGAGCGTGGTCCGGCTGTCGTTCAGCAAATCACGCATTTCCATTTCCGCCGCGTACCAGCGATTGCCCGTCTGCCGGAGTGTCGTTTTGGGTGAGGTAAGTTGTTTGCGGATCGTATCGCCTTCATGGAAGTTGACCCGTAGCGGCACGCAGGTCTGCTGATCCACCCACGCGCGCACCGCGGTATAGCGCGTTTCCGCTTCCGGCAGCGGCTTGAACAGCAGGCCGTGCGCGCGCCGGCCGTCCACTTCCAGCGGGCGTTCCAATATCGCGCTCAGATCGCCGAAAGCACTGTGCAACTGCCGAAAGTCGTAATAACTGAAGTCGGTGCCCATCAGCGCGCCGTCGGCAAAGGTGCCGGTTACCCGCCGCACGCGGCGTACCGATGGCAGATAAACAAACATGCCATCCCGCAGATAATCCTCGGTGGTCTCGCGTATCAGATAAGCCGCACCCGCGAGATGCGCCGGCGCGTCCAGCCGCAGCATCGAGCGCAGCAGTCTTTTGCCGTCTTCCGCGCGCTCGCGCACGGCAAACAGGCGTGCCTGGATACTGCGCGTGTCGCCGATGCTATTTGAAGTAGCAAACGACAGTTTCTGGACGCGCACGGAGTCAGGAATATTGGCCCGCATGCAGTCAATCACCGCTTGCGCCGAGTCTTGCGCCTGCGCGGTCGTGAAACCGAGCAGCGCCACCAGCACCCAACTGTGCTTCATGTCAGTCACCCGTCTCCCGGAGAAACCGAGGTAGTTGGCTCAATTGCCCAGGTAAAACGAGCTCGGGTTGAAGTACACATTGGACAACTCGCTGCCGCTGGTCACTTCGCCGAGCTTAAGCACGGATCGCGTGCCCTTGCCCAGGTTCTTCATCTCAAGTTCTGCCAGATACCAGAACTTGCCCGACTGCTGCAAGGCTTTGGGCGACGCGCTGAGCCGTTTGAGTACCTTGTCACCTTCGTTGAAATCGGCTCGCAGCGGCACACAAGTCTGCTGGTCTACCCAGACCTTTACCGAGGTATAAGGGCTATCCACATTCGGCAGCGGCTGAAAAGAAAGGACTTGCACAGCTCGGCCTTCGATCTGGTCGGAGCTTTCGAGCTTGCCGCTCAGATCGCCAAACGCGCCTTGCAGTTGCTTGAAGTCGTAATAGCTGAAGTCGGTGCCCATCAGCGAGCCATCGGCGAACTCGCCGGTGACGCGCCGCACCCGATTGACCGCCGGCAGGTATACAAACATGCCGTCGCGCAGAAAGTCATCGGTTTCGCGCACCAGATAGGCAGCGCCTTTCAGATTGGAGGGTGCATCAATCTTAAGCATGGTGCGCAGCAGGCCCTTGTCCTTGCCCTCATCCTCGCGCAGCACGAACACTCTGCCTTTCATGCTGCGCGTGTCGCCGGCCTGATTGATGGTGGACAGCTCCAGCGCCTGGATGCGTATCGACGGCGGGAAATTGGCGCGCATGCAGTCGGCCACTTTCTGCGCGGCATCGTCCGCATACGCGGGTGTCAGAACCAGCAATGCCAGCAGCATCGCGAAGCGCTTCATGTCAGCCTCCCCTGGCCGGTGACTGCGTTATTGCTACCGCTCGCTCAATCCTATCAAAGATGCCCCAGTGCTAGGCATTTAGATACGCGGCCATGCGTTCAAAGCACCAAAAGGCGGCAAGCGAGCCCAATATATAAATAGGCACGGTGCGCGCTATCGCCACCGAGTACCGGGTGGTGGCGCTAGGAATCCTGCGCGCTGTGTGCCGCCAGCAGGTCACCAATGACAGAATCGCGGCAATCAGCAGTAGTTGGCCGATTTCAATCCCTAGATTAAAAGCCAGTAAGGCAAGCGGAACTTCCGCCTGCGGCAAGCCGACATCGGCCAACGCGCCCGCGAAACCCAAGCCATGCAACAGGCCGAACGCCAGTGACATCCATCCCGGCCAGCGCGAAAGCAGCGAGGTTCCGGCTGCAACCGGTCTGGCTAACTCGCAGGCCAACACCAGTATGGAAACGGCGATGCCCAGTTCGGTGAGCGCAGGATTGACCTGTACTACACCCAAGGTGGCGAGGCTGAGCGTAACGCTGTGGCCGGCAGTGAAGCAGGTGACGGTAACCACCAGCGGACGCAGCTTGCGCACCAGCAGCATGAGCCCAATCACAAACAGCACATGATCAAAGCCCAGCAGTAGATGTTCCACCCCCAGGCGCAGGTAAGCACGGAACACCGGCGGCGATGTACCAGGCGCCGGGACGATGAACTGCGTCCGTCTGGCGTCCAGCAGGGTTTGCGTCACCGCGCCTGCCCGAGTTTCGATGCGCAGAATGACGTTGATGCCGCTGCGCTCCAGACCCTCGATCGCCAGTGTTTTAGCGGTCAGGCCACGCGCATCGCAGCGCACCGCCCAGCGCTGCACCACCGCCTGATTTTCCTCCGTGGTGAGCTGACGCGCTTGCGTACTGCTGCAGTCCTCCGGCAGCAGCGGCGTAACGTCCACACCTTGCGCGCGAGTGACCGAGCTGCGCCACAGCACCGCGTAGCTGCCATCCGCTTGCTCTTGCAGGCTGAGCAATGCGGGCGCCAATGGATGGGCTTCGGCGGATAACGCACAGCCGGCAAGCAGTACGCCTGCCAGAGTGCGCACGCAGGCGCCAGTCATCGTTGCAGACCTTCCATCGCCGCAGCCGGTGCCAGCTCCGCGCGATAGTGCCGGCGGAGCCGCTTCAATTCGTCACGCAACGTCCTTGCTTCATGCTGCGGCAACGATGCGTACGCCAACTGGGTACGGATAGCGTCGAAATCCGCCGGCGCCGCGGCCGCGATCCGCTCTACCCAGATCAAGTGCTGGCCATAGGCGGATTGGATTGGGCCGGCCCATTGTTGCGTCGGCAGATGCGCGATCGCTTGCGCAAAATCCCGGCCGAAGACTCGCGCGATTTCCTCTACCGTTTGCGGCGCGAACTGCCCGCCCAGCAGAAAAGGATCGCCCATGGACCCCACCAGTTCGGGATGGACACGCAGCCGCTCCAGTAATGCTCGCGCCTCGTCAACAGCTTCGCTGCCGTGTATGTCATTGTTCAGAAAGACGTGACGGAATGCGATACGTGCGGGCGTTACGTAACGTTCGGGGTGCTGCGCAAAAAATTCGCGCAGGGCAGTTTCATCAATGCTGGCGCTGCTGGCGATGCGGGCCTCCATCACCTGAATCAAACGCCTCCGCACCACCGTGTCGCGCGTATTCATGCCAAGCCGCTGAGCCTCCCGCATCAGGCCGGCCTCATCGTTCTCGGTATCCGGGAAAGCAAAGCGCATGTTCATCAACAGGCGCTCGCGTGCCACCGGATCGGTTTCATCCAGCTTCAGGCGCAAAGCCTCGCGCAGCAGGACTTCCTCGTCCAGGCGCTGGCTCAAACTCGCGTGCAGTTGTGCGGTGTTTGGTGTACGCCCGGTCTCTCCTGACCAGTCGGCGCGCACCTTCTGAATATCCGTTGCTGACAGCTGCACGGATGCCGGCGGACTCCGCCCACTATCAGGTGCGATTTGCTGGACCACAAACAACAGCGCGCCGATGATCAGGAAATGGAGAAACGGCCGGCGTAACCAGCGCCCCCCTCCCCTAGCCCCTCCCCGCAGGGGGGAGGGGAACAACAAATGTCTTTCTCTTTCTCCCCCTCCCCCTGTGGGAGGGCGCTGGGGGGAGGGGTCAGCTGCTCTCATAGCGCGGGCCGATACCAGATGGGCGAAGTCCAGGCGCGTTCCTGAACAGTTTTCGGATAATTGGCATTACAGCAGTCCGCAACGCCCGCAGGCACCGAACTCGGATTGCTGCAGTCCACCCCCACCGCGAGGCACTGGCGCGTGGACCAGCGGCAGCTCGGATTTTCCACGACGCGCGCATAGTAAAAAGCGGACTCGGCGGGATCGAAGTTCGGATCCTCCCAAACCGCGCAAAGGCTGGCGGACCCGGCGCCGGTCGGTTCGCAGTTGGCGAGATCTACGCTCGCGCCATTGTTGGGATTGCCGGCCACCTCATACACCGCCTCTTTCTTTTCTCCCCCGTTTGGACCGTGTTCAATCCAGCCCTTGATGATCTGGATGCGCTGCAGCGCCTGAGTTGGCTCGCCAGCGGCGCCCGGATCGCGCAAGGCCGATAACGCAAAGCGCGGCTTTGCTCCTGCCGGCGCCGCCGGTAGGTCGCCGCCCATGGGCACACCCCGCGCATAACCGATACTCGCAAAGTCGGCGCTGGCACATTGGTTACCCGGCAGATTCCAACCGCCGAAGAAACGCACGATGGGCCGTGTGCCGCTGGTGGCGTAAGCCTCGCGGCGGCGCATGGCGCCGAATAGTGAATTCCGCGTGTTTTCTTCCGCCCATAACACCGCTAGCCCGCCGGGATTGGCCTCGATCACGTCGGTCAGACCGACGGCACCGCTGCTCGGATTCTGGCCCGCACCACCGTGGCCGGGAAAAGCGTTCTCCAGCACATTGCCGGGCGTGCCGATATGTGTATCGGAGCTGCCGATGAAGCCGTACTTGAACGGATTAACGCCGAGCGACTGCTCCTGCCGCAGGCCTTCCTTAAGCGCGGACCGCAGGAAATCCTGCTCTTTGGGCGGGCCGGTGTTCAAGCCGCCAAAGCGATCGCCCGTCAAGTTGTTATACGGCAGCACCTCGAAACCACATAGCTCGTCCTGCATGCCGGCGCCCGTGGTGTTCAGACACTCGGACTGCCCCTTGTGCTGCATGATCTCCACCAACGGCTCGTTGCTCTGGCGCACCATGGCGAATTCGGTGGTGTAATCGTTGCCGGCGCGGTTCTTGGTCTCGAACATGAGCCCCGCACTGAGGTTGGAGTTGTGCGGAATGGTCAGATACTCGCAGCCTTCTGCGCTACGGCATTGCTCCGTCAGAGCTTGCCAGAGCTGCTCGATGGATGGATATTCCTGATATGCGGGCGGTAGTTCCGGCACCACTTCGCTGCGAAAAATGACGTTGCGATGCAGGTTGTTGGACAGCGGCGCTGCCGTGTACTCGTAACCAACAAAAGTCGTGAAGCGGCAGTTGTCGCTGCGGTCGTAATAGGCTTCAGCCGCGCGTTGCATATCCGTCCAAGGCGTTTTGGCCGCGCCTAAACAGCGCGCTCCGTTCAGACCGCAATAGGGCAAACGCGGAATGGTGCCATTGGTACCGATGATCGGCAGGTCGGAAATGACCGGCACACCCGGCGGCACCCGAAATTGTGGTAACTCCGGCAAACCCACTGAGACAAGATTGAATATCAGGAAGGACTGCTCGGGAAAATTCCGGTAAAGAATGCACTCCGGAAAGTTGTACTCGAGATAATCGGGATTCGTGCAGATTTCGGTCTCACCAAACAGCTCCGCGTGATCAGTCACCGCCGCAAAGTCGAGCGGTCGCGCAAGCTGGGTGAAGCGTAGCGGCTCGCCGGCCGCGTTATAGGGCTGAATACCTAGCCGTTCGCCAGTGGCAAAACGGTAAGCCTCGTGCGGACCAATAATCGTGCCCTGCGTGTTGGCGTCCAGGGAATACTTGGTATGCACGTGTAAATCGCCGAAGTAAGGATTACGCAAGGCATTGTGATTCCGGCACTGCCTGGCGGTGGAGCCCGGGGTTCTCACCACTGACGATGAATTGTCGTTACAGGCACCCAGCATCAGGGCGAAACAAATCGGCAGGAGCCTGTTTTGAGTTTTCATGGTTTGTTCACGCCCGCGGCGGCGAGAAAGGCCGGCTTTTCGCCGCCGCCGTGCAATACCAGATTGCTCCCGGAGACATAACTCGCAGACTTGGACGCGAGCCAGACGCAGGCCTCGCCGATATCCGCAGGTTCCGCCATGCGTCCCATCGGGACCGTTGCGGATACCGCGGCAATGCCCGCGTCGTCGCCGTAATGCAGTCCGGATTGCTCGGTGCGCACCAAGCCGGGGCTGACCGCAAGCACGCGCACCTTTGGCGCCCACTCCACCGCCAGCGACTGCGTGAGATTCAGTACCCCCGCCTTGGCTGCGCCGTAAGCCGCAGTACCGGGCGAAGCACGCAGCGCGCTGATGCTGGCGACGAAAATGATTACACCACCTTCGGGCTGGGCCTGCATAAGCGCGTTCGCCTTCTGCGCGAGATGCAAAGGCGCCAGCAGGTTCAGCTGAATAATGGATTCGTGAAAGCGCGGCGAGGCCTTGTTCGCCGGTGCATAGGGTGAGCCACCAGCATTATTGACCAGTACGTCCAACCGGCCGTGATGCCTGTTGATCTCGGCGAACAGAGCATCGCGCGCCGCAGCATCACGCACGTCGGCGGCGATGAATTCGGCTTTCCGTCCGTCGGCCTTGGGCAGCTCCACCGGTGCCTCCCGGCCACAGCAAATCACCTGGTGCCCGGCTGCCAGAAACGATTCGCTGATGCCGCGTCCCACACCCTTGGCGCCACCGGTGACGAGGACAACTTTAGAAGGCATCTACAAGCTTTCCTCTCGTTTGTCATTCCGGCGCAAGCCGGAATCCAGTGATTCAACAAAAGCCCTGGGCCCCGGCTTTCGCCGGGGTGACGGCTAAAATACACAGGCTGGCGCCATCCTAGGACATCGTAGCGGCGCCACCGTAGTCCAAAAGGACGAAGCCGAAAAAACCTATGTCCGTGAATATCTTCCCGGACGCTTGCCGGTAGCGCAGCGCTCCTGAAATCCCCCATTCGCATGCCCAGCAAACCCGTTCCCGAAGGCCACTACGCCAAGCTGCCGAACGGACGGCGTATTCACTACCTCGATCAGGGCCAAGGCCCGGTGGTGGTGTTCCTGCATGGCTCCGGCAATGGCGCCTGCGGCTACAGCAACTTCAAGGGCAACTACCCGGCGTTGGTACAGGCCGGGTACCGCGCGATCCTGCCGGACCTGATCGGTTTCGGCTACTCGGACAAGCCCGACAACGTCGAGTACCCGCTGTCGTTTTTCGTCGAGTGCGTCAAGCAAACGCTGGACTCGATCGGCCTGAAAAAGTACACGCTCGTCGGCAACTCGCTAGGAGGCGCGGTCGCGCTCGGTTTCGCGCTTGCTCATCCCGAGAACGTCGAGCGCCTGGTGCTGATGGCGCCGGGCGGCCTCAATGACCTGCCGGACTATCTTGCGATACCCGGCATGGCCGCGATGTTCGCGACTTTCAGTTCCGGCAAGCCCGTGACCGAAGCGGATCTCAAGGCGCTGTTCATCAAGGCCTTCGTGGTCAATCCCGCTTGCGTGGACGACCAGCTGGTGCGCGAGCGCCATGCGCTGATGCAGCTGCAGAATCCGCAGGTGATGAAGACGATGAGGATCCCCAACATGACCGAGCGCCTGGGCGAAATCCAATGCCCGGCGCTGGCGCTGTGGGGGCTGAACGAAAACATGATGCCGGACAGCGGCATCCTCCGACTCGGCAAGGGCCTGCCCAACTGCCGCATGGTGCTGGTACCGAACTGCGGGCACTGGGTGATGATCGAGCACCGCGAGTTGTTCAATCGCATGGTGCTCGATTTTCTGAAGAACGGTTAATGGCCCTCCCCGCTTCCAAAGTCGAACAACTCGGCGACGAGCTTTATGCTGCGTTGCGCTCGCGCTCAGTGCTGGAACCGCTTACCAGCCGCGAAACCGGCATAGACATTGATGACGCCTATCGAATCTCGCTGCGCTTGCTCGATCGTCGCAAACAGGAAGGCGAGCGCGTCATCGGCAAGAAGATCGGTGTGACCAGCAAGCCGGTGCAGGACATGCTCGGGGTGCATCAGCCGGACTTCGGCTTTCTGCTCGACACGATGCGGGTGGCTGACGGTAGCAGCGTGAGCCTGGCGAAAGCCCGGCTGATTCAGCCGCGCGCCGAGGGCGAGATCGCCTTCGTATTGAACAAGGATCTCAAAGGTCCCGGCGTGACCGAGACTCAGGTATTGGATGCGACGGCTTACGTGACGCCCTGTTTCGAGATCGTGGACTCGCGCATCCGTGACTGGAAGATCAAGATTCAGGACACCGTGGCCGACAACGCCTCCTGTGGTGTGTTCGTGCTCGGCGCTGCGCGGGTCAAGCCGCGTGCACTGGACCTGGCCGCGGTCAAGATGGACATCAGCAAGAACGGCCAGCATGTCGCCAGCGGTCTCGGCAGCGCGGTACAGGGCCATCCGGCGACAGCAGTCGCCTGGCTGGCCAACACCTTGGGCCGCTTCGGCATCCCTTTTCTGGCTGGTGAGATCATACTGTCGGGCTCGCTGGCGCCGCTGCTGCCGATTACATCCGGCGATCGCTTCGAGATGACGCTCGCCGGCATTGGCGGCGCTTCAATTGCGTTTGAGGTCTAGAGCAGTTTTATGAAGAAAATCAGGTGCGCGATGATCGGTTCGGGCAATATCGGCACCGATCTGCTTTACAAGCTGAAGCGCAGCAAGCTGCTGGAACCGGTATGGATGGTCGGCATTGATCCCGCCTCCGAAGGCCTGGCGCGTGCCAGGGAGATGGGGCTGAAAGTCACGGATAAGGGAGTGGATGGGCTGGTGCCGCATGTGAAGGCCGACGACATCCGCATCGCCTTCGACGCCACATCGGCCTACGTGCATAAAACAAACTCCGACAAGCTCACGGCGCTGGGCGTCAAGATGATTGACCTGACGCCCGCCGCGATCGGTCCCTACTGCGTGCCGCCGGTAAATCTCAAAGAACATCTCGGCAAGAACGAAGCCAACGTTAACATGGTCTCCTGCGGCGGCCAGGCGACGATCCCGATGGTCTACGCCGTGTCACGCGTGCAAGCAGTGAAATACGGCGAGATTGTGGCGACCGTCGCCAGCAAATCGGTGGGGCCCGGCACGCGCAAGAATATTGACGAATTCACCCGTACCACCGCGGAGGGCGTGGCGAAAGTCGGCGGCGCGAAAGAGGGCAAGGCGATTATCGTGATCAATCCGGCGGAGCCGCCGATGATCATGCGCGACACCATTCATTGCCTGACCGAAGACACGCCAAAACAGGAAGAGATCACCCGGTCCGTGCACGAGATGGTGAAGGAAGTGCAGAAGTACGTGCCCGGTTATACGCTCAAGAATGGCCCGGTGTTCGACGGCAACCGTGTCACCGTCTATATGGAAGTCGCCGGACTGGGCGACTACCTGCCGAAATACGCCGGCAACCTCGACATCATGACCGCAAGTGCGGCGCGTACTGCCGAGATGTTTGCGGAGGAAATGCTGAAAGCGCGATGAAGTATTTTTCCCTCGCCCCACGAAGTGGGGAGAGGGCCAGGGTGAGGGGCCGGAGCGTTTGGCGTATAGAGCAGCCCCTCACCCCAACCCTCTCCCCGTAGAACGGGGAGAGGGAGCTAAATGTAGGAGCAAGAGATGAATCTGAACGGCATCAAGATCACGACGCATGACATGTCGCTGCGCGACGGCATGCATCCCAAGCAGCACCAAATCACCATCGAGCAGATGAAGTCCATCGCCAAGGGACTTGATGAAGCCGGCGTGCCGCTGATCGAGATCACGCATGGTGACGGTCTGGGCGGCGCCTCCGTCAACTACGGCTTCCCCGCCGCGACCGACGAGGAGTATCTGCGCGCGGTTATTCCGCTGCTGAAGAAGAGCAAGGTCTCTGCCCTGCTGCTGCCGGGCATTGGCACCGTGGACCACCTGCGCATGGCCAAGGACTGCGGCGTGTACACCATCCGCGTCGCCACGCACTGCACCGAGGCCGACGTCTCCGAGCAGCACATCGCCTTGGGCCGCAAGCTCGGCATGGACACCGTGGGCTTTCTGATGATGGCGCATATGGTGGAACCGAAGAAGATACTGGAGCAGGCGCTGCTGATGGAAAGTTACGGCGCCAACTGCCTCTATGTGACCGACTCGGCGGGTTATATGTTGCCGGACGATGTGAGCGCACGTATCGGCCTCTTGCGCGAGAAGCTGAAAACCGAAACTGAAATCGGCTTCCATGGCCACCACAATCTGTCCATGGGCATCGCGAACTCCTTGGCCGCGGTTGAAGCTGGCGCGCGCCGCATTGACTGCGCCTGCGGGGGCATGGGTGCGGGCGCCGGCAACACCCCGATGGAAGTGTTCATCGCGGTCTGCAACCGCATGGGCATCGAAACCGGCGTGGACGTGTTCAAGATCTCCGATGTCGCCGAAGACCTGGTCACGCCAATCATGGATTTCCCGGTGCGCATAGACCGCAACTCGCTGACCCTCGGCTACGCCGGCGTCTACTCCTCCTTCCTGCTTTTTGCCAAACGGGCCGAACAGCGCTACGGCGTGTCGGCGCGCGAGATTCTGCTGGAGCTGGGCCGCAAGAAGATGGTCGGTGGCCAGGAAGACATGATCGAAGACACCGCGATGGATATGGCCCGCGCCCGCGGACTACTGCAATAAGGAATGCCGATGCGTACCGCTCAAGCCGAAACGGTCATTGACGCCCCGCTCCAGCAGGTCTGGGACGTGATGCTGGATTTGAAGCTCTATCCAGAATGGAACCCCTTCACGGTGCAGATTGATTGCCCGGAAGGTATGCGTGCAGGCGCGCCGATTGACCTGCACGTGCGCTGGGGCGACGGCAGCGGCCTCGTCTCGCACGAACAAGTCAATCACATTCAAGCGCCGGCCGCGGGCGGCGATGGTGTGCAGCGCGCGAGCTATGCGTACAACTTTGGTGGGCCGCTGGCGGCGCTGAATCTGGTGCGCAGCCATCGCGTACAGGAAATCCACGAACTGCCCGGCGGCAAAACCCACTACCGCACGCATATTCAGCTCACCGGACTGCTTGCAGGCTTTGCGCCACTCAGCAAAGTTCAGGATGGCTTCGACCGCCAGACCGTGGCGCTTAAGCGCCGCTGTGAATCGCTGGCGAAGTAGAGTCCGTATTTAACACCGATCAGGCCGGCGGAGAGCGGCCCGCAAACAGGGTTTTTGCGGCGCCTTCACTCACGTCCATCGCGAGCGTGGAGGTAACAACGAAGTGTGTGCGGCTGATTTTCCAGGCGCCGTTCACCTTCCGGTACTCATCCTCGTAATAGCCGCCAAGCTGGGTCAGACTCTTGGCCTTCGTGTCAATCAGAAAATAGTGCAGCCCCCACCTGCCCTTGGCCTTGTTCTCATCCAGCACTTCGATTTGCGGATTGACGCCGTGATGCAGCTCCACCATATGCTGGTGACAGGCAAGCTCGGTGAAAACCTTCACCAAGGCGTCGGCCCGATCGAAAGTACCGACGGCGCCATAGTCAATATGTACCGGCCCATCCGCGAAACAGGCGCGCATGCCCTGCGGGTTCTTGGCATCGCAACTGGCCAGATAACGGGTTTTCAAGCCCCGGATCGCCTCGATATCTTCCAACACTCGTAAACGGCGCTCGATCTGATGGGTATCCATGTTCCTTATTCCTCAGGTAGTTGAGGCGACTACATCGAAGTCCTACGCAGTCCGAATCCCCCGTTTGCGGGAGAGCGCTACCCCCAATGGCGCGCATGCGGGATCAAAGTGACGGTGTCAGCGGCGCACCCTATCTTTTCCTTGGCAACAGTCCGGCACCCTCTAAAAGGATGTCAAGGCCCATCTCGAAGGTGCGATCGAAGTGTGCGGGGGAAAAGAACTCGCCAGCATCCGCGATCTGTGGGAAGCGTTGCGCGAGCTCTGCGTCGCCGATTGGTTTAAGCGAAGACGTACCTTTGGCGTATCCGGCGATCTCATCCAGCGCGGCGCCCATCAGGAAGTAAGCCATGACGCGGAACAGGCGCGCCGCGGTCTCGCGCCCCAGTCCGGCGTCGCGGAGCGCCAGCAAAATCTGGTTGAGGTATTTGACGCCCGTTTCCGAATTGATTCGGTGCACCGCCAGCATCGGAAAGAAGCGCGGATAACGCAGTGCCATCTCCCGCCAGCCGCGCGCCAGGCCGCGCAGGCGCTCGACGCTGTCATGGTCGCGCGATGGGACATACGCGCTGCTCACTACACGGTCCACCAGCGCGTCGAGGATATGCGCCTTGCTGGGAAAGTGGTGATAAATGCTCATCGCCTCACAGCCCAGCATATCGCCGAGCTTCCGCGTGCTGAACGCCTCCAGTCCCAACTGCTCAATCAGCTCCAGCGCTGCGATCTCAATGCGATCGCGGCTTAGTGGTTCGCGTCTGGTGCCCGATCTGGGTAGGGTTTTCCGCTTCATGGACATATTGACATCTTACACCGTAAGCCTATGATCCGCAGTGTGCCTTACGATGTAAGTCCATGACTTTCAGACAGAGGGAACAATGCATGATCGCAAAGGTACTCGTCACAATCGGTGTTCTGGCTTACGGTCTGCTCGTCCCCATGCTCGAGATCAACACTACGCATGTGTTCAATCCGGCATGGGTAGCGCACGCACGTTTGCACGAGGTGTGGCAGCTGGCGACCAATTCTTCGTTGGCCGTGTTCTGCCTGTGGCTGGCATGGTTCAAAAACGATGTGCGCCTGCCCAGCTTGGTGACCGTGTTCGTTACTGGCAGCTTTCTTTTCGCCTACGCAGCGCGCGGCATTTACGGCGGCTCTATGGTGCACCCGGACGGCAGCGAGAAGTTGATCATGGGCTTTAACGGGGGCGTTGTCGTCTTCGGCCTGGTTGTCATCCTGTCGGTAGCGACCGCGGTTCTGGATGGCCGTCATAGGGCCCGTTCTTGAGCATTTCCAGGCAACTCTGACCGATTTACCGTCGCCCCTCCCCTACCCCAAATAGGTGAAGTGAAGCTTTTAGCCTAGGCTTATGTTATTGATAGTAAAAGGCCTGCCGCGATGTCCGGCGGGTTGGTGTTGTTTGCGAAGATGGGGGAGGCGCATGAATCTGCGACAGGTACTACCGGTGCTGCTAGCGGGTCTGGCGATCGGCGTACTGGTTTTTCTGATCGTGAAGACGCAAAGCGTCAACAGCGATCTCCACCAGGAGCGCCTCGCGCTGATTCGCAAGATTGACAGCCTGGATGTGAAGTTCAACCGCGCGTATACCCAGGGCCGTTATACCTCGCTGATGGAGGGCACGGATGAGCGTACAAAAATCACTCAGGAGCTTGGCGATACACTCAACAAGATTGACAAGGGGCCGCAGGCGCTCCGCGGACTGAGTCCCGCAGTTGATAAAGCGCTCGATACCTTTCTCGACACCATCGACAACAAGCTCGAACTGGGTTTCGATTTCGAAGCGCGTAACGTCCTTAACAATCAGCGTCTGATCCAGACCATGGATGCGGTCCCAATACTCGCGGACGCCACCGCCGCAGCAGCTTCTCCCACCGGACGCGAGCGTGCGCGCGAGCTGCTGGGGCAGCTCAAGACCGAGGTCGTTACCTTCGGCGTGACGCCGGCCCCGGCCAACGGCCCCGCCATACGGGCCCTGCTCCAGCAAGACTTGGCCAAATTCGGCGAGACCCAACCCGCCGCCTTCCGCGATGCGCTGGCTAACCTGCAAGGCACCGCGGAAGAAGTGCTCACCGACAAGACCGATTCGGTGGAAAAATTCAAAGAATTCCTGAGCCGCCCGACGGGACAACAGTTACAGGACGTCGAGCAGGCCTACTCCGGCTGGTACGAGTCCCAAGTAACCGTGGCCAACCAGTACCGGCTGCTGCTCGCGGCCTATGCAATCATGCTGTTGATCGGTCTCGCCTTTCTCGGTCTGCGCCTGAGCAAGAGTTACCGCGATCTGGACCGCGCCAACGATGAGCTCAAGGACGCCAACGAACACCTGGAAGATCAGGTGCAGGTGCGCACCAAAGACCTCAGCTCGGCGCTGAAAGATCTCAAAGCCTCGCAGGCTCAGCTCATCCAGTCCGAAAAAATGGCTTCGCTGGGCCAGATGGTCGCAGGTGTCGCGCATGAGATGAACACGCCGCTGGGTTACGCGCGCAGCAACGCGGAAATCGTGCGCAAATGGCTGGGCGAGATCCGCAAACTGCACGACTCGCAGGACAAGGCCTTGACCATGTTGACGTCATCCAGCGCATCCGACGAGGAAGTCGCGGCCGCGTTGGCGGAAGCCGATGAGCGCCGCCAGGCCTTCGACGCGGGTGAGATGCTGGACAACCTGCACAGCCTGCTGCAGGACACCGACCACGGACTGACGCAGGTGGCGGAACTGGTGTCCAGCCTCAAGGACTTCTCGCGCGTGGATCGCTCGCGCACCGATCTGGTCAACGTCAACGACGGTATCGAATCGTCGCTCAAGATTGCCCAGAACCAGCTCAGAAACAAAGTCGAGGTGGTCAGGCAGTTTGGCCAGTTGCCGCAAATCGAGTGCTCACCCACGCAGCTCAATCAGGTGTTCCTCAATCTGTTTACCAATGCGGCGCAGGCGATTGAGACGACCGGCAAGCTGTACATCCGCACCGCCGCCGAGGCCAACGGCGTGGCTATCCGCGTGATCGATACCGGCTGTGGCATGACGGAAGAGGTGCGCAAGCATATTTTCGAACCTTTTTATACGACCAAGCCCGTGGGCAAAGGAACCGGACTCGGGCTCACAATCGCGTTCCGCATCGTTGAGGAACATGGCGGGCGCATAGACGTGCGCTCCATGCCTGGCAAAGGCAGCGAGTTCACGATCCGGTTGCCGCTTAAGCAGAAAGTGAAGACTGAGGCGCCGCCGCCCCAACCGAAGGTAGCCGCACTTGCCACCGCCTGATTTCAACCGTATGACTACGCCCATGAATCCGGTGAATACGGCGCAGCCGCTCAAGCCGCGCGTGCTGTTCGTTGACGACGAGCCGCGCGTGCTCACCAGCATGAAGATGTTGTTTTTCGGCAATCAGTATCAGGCTTTCTTTGCCGAGAGCGGCGAGAAGGCGCTGGAGCTGCTTAAGACTCAGCGGGTGGATGTCATCGTCAGCGACCAACGCATGCCGGGCATGACCGGTATCGAGCTGCTGCGTGCGGCGCGTGAGCTGAATCCCAACGCCATGCGGATTCTGCTTACCGGTTACGCCGATCTGGACGCGATCATCGGCTCGATCAATGACGGCGAAATTTTCCGCTTCGTCAACAAACCCTGGTCGAACGATGACCTGACGACCACGGTGGCGCGGGCCATCACGGCCGCGCGCGCCAGCGCGGTAGCGGCGCGTCGGACCGGCGAGGTGGTGCAGCCGCTGGGCCCGGTGCCCGGCGTGCTGGTGCTGGACGATGATCCCTCGGTGCCCGGAAAAATCCAGACGATCCTCGGCACCGGTTACCGCGTATTCGGCACCACCACGATGGAGCAGGCGGTCAACCTGCTCGAGCGCGAGCGCATCGGCGTGGTCATCTCGGACACGCGCGTGCAAGACCATCCGGTGCTCGGCCTGATCAGCACGCTGAAAAAGCACCACCCGGAGCTGGTGTCGGTTATTCTGACCGAGCGCGCCGACGCCGGTGCCGCGATTGATCTGATCAACCAGGGCCAGATTTACCGCTTCATCACCAAGCCAATGCATGACAGCGTCTGCAAGATCACGGTGAACTCCGCGCTGCGCCAGCATCATCGCCTGGCGCAAGCGCCTGAGTTGCAACAACGCTACGAGGTTGCTGCTCCCACCGAACCGCTCCCGACGGCCGTCACGCCCACCGGCCGGTTGCTGGACCGCGTGCGTTCGCTGCGCTCGTGGGTGACACGCCGGGCTTAGAATCTTTTCACCGCAGCTACTTCAAACAGGTGAAGCCGGCCCGCGTGCTGCCGGACTAATGTCGTCGGGGTAAATTCGCGCGGCGTACGAACCGCCGCACCGCCGGAGGGCGGCTGCCATGGCGGTTGATGACGATGTCGTTTCAGGCCAGGTCTGGGACGAGTTCTGCGACGCGCTCAAGCGCGCCGGGCGCCAGGTACTCCGACCGGAAGCTCCAGCGGATGTACTCGATCGGACTGAGGGCTTTCGCTATCTGAGCCGGCTGCTGCGCATTGGTCTGGAGATGCACCTGGAATTCGCCAATCCGGACTTCCCCGGCTTTTTTCTGCCCTCGCATGAAACCGCCAAGATCGGCGCCGACAATCCGGACAATCTCTACTTCTTCGCGCGTATCAACGGCAGCAATGATTACGTGATCCGCGGCGAACGGGGTAGCGTGTCCTACCTCAGCATCGGCACCCAGAAAGGTGGCTATGAAGCGGATGGCAGGATGGAGCAGACCGGCTTCATCGATTCCAAGCAACTGCAGGTCGGTGCCGACGGCCGCTTCGAGATTCTGCTGAGCCAGCGGCAACAGCCCGGCAACTGGCTGCGGCTCGAACCTGGCAGTAACGCTGTCATCGTCCGGCAAACCTTTCTCGACCGCGCCCAGGAGCAGGCTGCGCAGATGCGCATTGAGCGGCACAGCGCGGCGGCCAAGCCTGCGCCACTGTCGGCGGCGCAATTGCAGCAAGGCCTGAGCAACGCGGCGCGCTTCGTCGAAGGCACCGCCACGCTGTTTGCGAACTGGGCGCAGGGCTACTTGCAGCATCCCAACCAGCTGCCGCCGGCCGATCAGGCGCTGTGCCAGCGGGTCGGCGGCGATCCGAATATTTTCTACTACCATTCATACTGGACGCTGGCAGACGACGAAGCGCTGGTCATTCGCGTGGCGCGCGTTCCCGAGTGCCGCTTCTGGAATCTGCAGATCAATAACTGGTGGATGGAGTCGCTGGACTACCGCTATCACCGGATTTGCCTCAACAAGCATTCGGCCCAGTTGGACGCCAACGGCGGCGTAACGCTGGTGCTGTCGCAGCGCAACCCCGATCACCGCAACTGGCTGGAAACGGCGGGACATAACAAGGGGACCTTCTGCTTTCGTTGGGTGGGTGCGAAAGAACACGTGCATCCCATGACGCGCGTAGTAAAACTCGCGCAGCTAAAAAAGGAGTTGGCCGCGTGAGCGGCGCTGCGTTCGTTCCGGAGCAGTTGTTGGCCGAAGCCAGCGCCGCGCAGGGCGGGCTGAGCGACTTTGGCGATCCCAGCTTCCGCGCCGGCCTTGACGCATTGTGCACCGCGCTGAACCGCGAAGCGAAGCTGTCCGACACCGGCCGCCAAATCATGCGGCAGAAACTGGTGACGCAATTGGGTAACCGCCTGCGTGTCGAGGACTATTTTCGGCGGCATCCGGAAATCAACGACGAGAGTGTGGCGCCCCCAGTGGTCATCGTCGGCCTGCCGCGAACCGGCACGACCAAGCTGCATCGGTTGCTGTCGCGCGATCCGCGCTTCTACTGGATGGCGTTCTGGGAATCGCAGTTTCCGGTGCCCTTCCCCAACGAAAGCCCGCAGGAGCCCACCGTACGCATCGCCGAAGGACGGGCGCTGTGCGACATGATGACGACCGCGATGCCGAAGCTCGTGGCGATTCATCCGATGGACGCCGACGAGGCCGATGAGGAAGTGATGCTGACCGAGCATTCCTTCATGTCCGCATTCAATGCCTACGCCGACATTCCCGGCTATATGCGCTGGCTCGATCAGCAGGACCAGACGCCGGTTTACCAGTATTTGCGGCGTGGGCTGCAATTCCTGCAGTGGCAGAAGCGGCAACGCGGCGTGATCGCGGAACGCTGGGTGCTGAAGGCGCCGCATCATCTGCTACGCATGCACTTGCTGCTGCAGGTGTTTCCGGGCACCAAGGTGATTCTGACGCATCGCGATCCCCTGCAAAGCATTCCCTCCATTGCCAGCTTCATCCACACGCTGTGGTCGATCTATAGCGCACAGGCAAGTCCGGTGGCGGCCGGTCACGAATGGAGTGCGATCATGCAACGCGCGCTTGTCCACACGATGAACATTCGTGAGCACGCGCCATCGCAGTTCCTCGATGTACGTTTCCAGGACACCGTTAAGCGGCCGATGGAGGTCGTGCGCGATATCTACGCTTTTCTTGGACTGAAACTGCCGTCGGCGGTGGATCAGCGTATGCGCGACTGGCTGGCCGAGGATGAGAAAAGTCATCAGGGTGGCCATGACTATACGCTCGAACAATTCGGTCTATCGGACGCGCAAATTCGCCGCGACTTCGCCGATTACCGGGCGCGCCACGTCGAATCCTGAACCCCTCTCCCTCTGGGAGAGGGGCAGGGGTGAGGGCCCCGATGAGCCAAACGCCCTCACCCGCCGCTGTGCGGCGACCTCTCCCAGAGGGAGAGGTAACGTAAAAACAAAGGAGCACACAATGCTGTTGAAAGACAAAGTGGTTATCGTTTCCGGCATCGGTCCGGGACTGGGCGTGAAGTTGGCGGTGGAAGCGGCGCGGGAAGGTGCGGCTGCCGTGGTTTGCGCTGCGCGCAGCGCCGATAAGCTCGAAGATGCCGAACAGCGCATCCGGGAGACTGGCAGCAAGAGTGTGGTATTGAAACAGGTCACAGACATCACCGACCGCAAACAATGCGAGACGCTGGTCGCGGCGACCGTCAAGAAATTCGGCCGGGTGGATGCGCTGGTCAATAGCGCTTTTCTGCATGGCGCAATGGACTATGTTTCCAACGCCGACCTCGACGCCTGGCTTGCGGGTCCCATCGCCACCAATCTGATCGGCACGTTAAAGCTCACCCAGGCCGTCATCCCGCAGATGAAACAGCAGAAGCGTGGCGCCATCGTAATGATTAACACCATGGCCGTGCGGCAAGTGCCGCCGCTGGGCGAGGCCGGCTATGCCGCGTCCAAAGCGGCGCTCGCCAACTCGGCGAAGTATCTGGCCAAGGAGCTTGGGCCCGATAACATTCGCGTCAACACCGTACACATGGGTTGGATGTGGGGCGCGCCGGTGCAGGGCTATATGAATTGGCAGGCGGAGCAGTTGCAAGTGCCCGTGGAACAGCTGGTCGCGCAGATTGCATCGCAAATCCCGCTTGGACGTATCCCGCCGGATGAAGAATGTGCGCGGGCGGCGCTGTTCATGGTTTCCGACTATGCCAGCGTGGTCACCGGCGCGTCACTGGACGTGAATGGCGGCCACTACATGCCGTGAGAGATCTCCCCTCTCCCCACGAGTGGGGAGAGGGCAAGGGTGAGGGGCGTGGACTATGGAAAAAATTATCTATCTCGCCTGGCGCAAACCGGACGTCGACTTTGAGATGTATGCAGAGCGCCTGCGCAGTGAACTGACGCCGTATCTGCAGGAAGCTGGCGTTCGTGGCTTGAAACTTAATCTGGCTGATTCCGCTGTGAAACCGGCGATGGGTTTGCGGCAATCCCTGCTCAAGCCACCCGTCGAGTCGCTGGTACAGATATGGGTGGACAGCGCGGTGGCCCGTTTTCGCAAGCCAGTTGATGCCGCCATCGAGCGCCTGACCTCGCGCTACGCAGCCTATCTGGTCACCGAGTCGCAGCCGTTACGTAATCTCAAACAACCGCCTGAACCGGGCAAGCGCACCGCGGGCTTTGCCCAGATCGCGCTGCTAAGACGCCCCGAAAAGTTGGCTTACGCCGCTTGGCTGGACGTGTGGCACAACTCGCATACGGATGTCGCCATAGAAACCCAGTCCACCTTCGAGTACATCCAGAATGTCGTCGTGCGTCCTCTCACCGCGGACGCGCCGCCGGTGGACGCCATTGTCGAGGAATGTTTCCCGTCTGGTGCGATGACGGATTACAAGGTTTTTTTTGATGCGCCCGGTGACGAAGCGAAGTTCAAGCGCAATCTGCAGCGCATGATGGAAAGCGTGAGCCGCTTCATCGAACCCGGCAGCCTGGACGTCATCCCGACCAGTCAGTACCTGATGCTCCAGGCTTAAAGGTTGTACTTGATGTTGAAGGTCAGGTAGTCGCGGTCAGCGTAGGGATTCTGCGGCACGTAGCTGTCCCCGGCCAGACGCTTGCCGGGATCACCGCGCAGCCAGTTGTAGGCCAGCGCGAACTCCAAGTTTTGCACATACTGCATGCCGATACTGAAGCTGAAGCGCTGATCGCCCTCCGCAAACAGCGCGCCAAAGGCGCCGGAGAGCGCGGGATTGCCCTTCACGATATCGGCCGCGGAAATCGTGTTCTTCAAGTCCCAGCCGGGTATCAGGTTGCGGCTCGTCAGCAGCGCGAGCAACTGGTATCCATAGGAGTTCTGATCGCCAAATAGCACGTCGCCATTGCCCACCGGGGTGATGCCCGGTTGCGCGCGGATCGGTTCCACGTCCGCGACGCGCAGATACTTGATCTCACCGACGAGGGCAAGTTCATCGTACATCAGGAAATGCGGGTTGACCGCGCGCAGGGCGGAAAGCTGAGTCTCGTACATATTGCTGCGCGTAAAAATCGGCGTACGCACGCCTGAGGCGATAGACTGCACCTGCGTATCCACGCCTTCGCGATATATCAACTCCCCGCCGACGTTGAACCCCAACAGCACGGTAGAGAAACTGCCGGCCGTCATCTTGATGTCGTCGAAGTACTTGATGTTGTAGCTCACCGGCACCACCTGATTGATCAGTCCCGTCGTCAACGGGATGCCGAGCACACTACCGATAAAGGCAAAACCCGTATTTAGCGAGACCGTCGGATTAAAGCTGTGATAGCGGATGTGATACAGACCCAGGTTCAGATCCGACAGTAGTTGATAGGTTAACCCGACGCCCCACTGACCATCCTTGTCCGGTTTGATGTCCGGCCCACGCACAACGAGGATGTTGGCTGGTGCACCGAGCAGCGCCATGCCGATGCCGCCCTGATTGCACAACGGGCTCAGCGGCCCGAGCAAGCCCGGGCAGCCATTGAGCGCCGCGGGATTGATCGAGCCGTGAATGAACTCGGCGCCGGGGCCGACTGCGTCCGCGGGCGAGAAGAAATCGCCCACCGGAAACACCTCGGTCGACTCGTACTCCAGCTTGTACTGTGCCAGCAGCGTCAAATCCGGCCCGATCGCCAGGCGCATGGAAAGCTGCTCCAGCGGCAACAGGATTTCTTTAATCTCGGCGCCGGGAACAAAGGCCTTGCTGGCGTCGTTGGGACCCTGGGCACTGGCAATGCCGGGGAAGAACAGGCTCTCACCCCAGGCCGACAAATGCTGCCCCAGCCTCAGGTTCAGGAATACGCGGTCGTCGAATAGCGTCCAGTCGCCGTAGACATAGGCATCGAGCACGCGCGAGCGCGCGCCGTTGTGCGCGACAGCGCGGTCGGAGAACTCATCATGCGGTCCGGTCTTGTTGATGGTGCCGGGCGAATTGTTGTCATTCGAGCGGTGGAAAACATCGTCGTAGAACGCCGCGCCGCTCAGCGCCAGACCGTAGTTCTTGTAGCGTGTGCCGAATTCCGCATAGGCGCTGATGCGATTATTGATCAGGCTGTGCTTGTCGAAGTTACGGTTGCCGTCGTCGAAGTTATCCGTGGTACGCAGGCCGGAATGGGTGAAGCCGATGATCTGTCCCGGCGGGAGAAGCGCCGGCTGGAGCGGATCAACCGGGCCATTGATCAGCCGCTCCGACGGCTCTTCCAGGCGCAGTGCGGCCGCATAGCCGAGCGTGAGCTTGTACTCGGCCTCGATTTCCTCGCCGAATTGGAACGAGCCGGCCCAAGCCGCGCCGTTGCCGGCAAGACTGGCGATGAACAGCAGGAGAAAACGCGATATACGGGTACAGCCGAACCTGGTGCTGTCCTTGCACTGTGCCATGAGCATCCCTTCCCTGGTGTTTGCTGCTGACGCCTACGGTAAAGCCAGCGCCAGAGGCAGACCTCATCCAAATTGATTATTTGCTTGACCCTGTTTGCGACCCTATTTGCGCTCGCCGGCGGATGGGCGGCGTTCACCCCAGAGAACCGTCGCGCTGGGGTCAATCACGCCGAGCAGACGGTTCAGAAGGGTTTTCAGCGCGGCGGACTCGCCGGTACCGAGGCGCTCCAATAATTGCGATTCGACCGCTTTGGCAGCGGAAATCAGGCGCAAGGCACAACTCCTGCCGGCTTCGGTCAAGGTGTATTCGACGCTGTCGGCCTCCGCCACTACTGGCGCCTCGCGGGCCAATCCGCGTTGCACCAGCGCGTGCAAGATTTCCGCGCTGCGCCCATCCAATACCCCGGTCATGGCGATGTCCATCTCTTCCGCCGTCGTGATTCGCTTGAGCGTCAAGGTCGAGAGCACGTAAAACTCTTCATCGCGCAGACCGGCCTCCTCCATATGCGGCCGAATCTGCCGGAAAAACTGGAAGTGGCTGCGGCCCAGCAGGTAACCGAGAAAATCCTCGCTGAAGCTGCCGGCCAGTTGGGCACTGCGCGGCTTGGCGTCCGGTGCATCGCGCCGCGTGGCGTGCGCATAGCGCCCGCTGTGGAATACCAGCGGCGGCGCCTCGCTGCGATCGAAGGACAGCACTTCGCCAACGAAAATCACGTGGTCGCCGCCTTCGTACTGGAAGGCGGTGCGGCATTGAAAGCGGGCGGTGCAACCGCGCAACAGGGGAATCGAGCCAACACCGGTATCGACTTCGAGCCCCGCGAACTTGTTTTCCCCGCGCCGGGCAAAGCGGGTGGACAGCTCTTCCTGGTCAGCCGCAAGTACATGCACCGCCCAATGTGTGGCCTTGCGGAAAGCCGCCAGACTGTTGGAGTTGTTGGCGAGACTCCACAGCACCAGGGGGGGATTGAGCGAGACCGAGTTGAAGCTGTTGACGGTCAGGCCCAGCGCCGCGCCATCAGTGCCGCGGGTCGTAATGATGGTGACGCCGGTGGCAAAACTGCCGAGTGCCTTGCGGAACTCTGTAGCGTCTAGGGCGGCGGTGCTCATTGCAGGTGATAGCTTCGACAATATGGGCATCGCTCGTCAATGTTGCGGGCTAAGCAGCCGCTGCGCGACGCGAAACGCCGGCTAAAACGCCCGCGCCGGGCTGGATATGGCCCGGCGCGTGTTTTACGGCCGTTAAGGAAAGTCAGAACAATTGCGTTTTTTTGTCATTCCGGCGAAAGCCGGAATCCAGAAACACCAAGATACTGGACACCGGCTTCCGCCGGTGTGACGGGTTAATCAGAGGTTCCTTAACAAAGTTCTACGGAATCACAGGTTGTACTTGATGGTAAGCGTCAGGTAGTCGCGGTCGGCGTAGGGATTCTGCGGCACATAGCTGTCACCATTTTCGCCGGCGATGCGCGCACCCGGATCGCCGCGCAGCCAGTTATAAGCCATGGTGAACTCGAGATTCTGCAGATACTGCATGCCGACGCCAAAGCTGAAGCGCTGATCGCCCTCGCCGAACAGAGCACCGAAAGAGCCCGCCAGCGACGGATTACCTTTGATGATGTCACCGGCTGTAATCGTATTTTTCAGGTCCCAGCCGGGCAGAAGATTGCGGCTGGTCAGCAGAATCAGCGTCTGATAACCATAGGCAACGTCGTCGGCGAACAGAACCGCGCCATCACCCACCGGCGTGATGCCCGGCTCGGCGCTGATCGGATCGACATCCTGAACCTCCAGATACTTGATTTCAGCGACCACCACCAGCTCGTCGTACCACAGGAACTTGGGGTTGGATACATAGAGGCTGGACATCTGTGCTTCAACCATGTCGCTGCGGGTAAAGATCGGAGTGCGCACGCCGGAGACGATGGCCTGAACCTGGGTATCCACGTCCTCGCGGAAAATCAACTCGCCCGCGATGTTCAAGCCGAACAGCACCGTCGAGAAGCTGCCGGCGGTCATCTTGATGTCGTCAAAATACTCTATGTTGTACGACACCGGTACAAACTGATTGATCAAGCCGGTAGTGAGCGGAATACCCGCCACGCTGCCGATGAAGGCGAAGCCCGTATTCAGTTTCAGCGTGGGATTAAAGCTGTGGTAGCGGATGTGATAAAGCCCCAGATTGAGATCCGGCAGAAGCTGGTAGGTGGCGCCCACACCCCACTGACCTTTGTCATCGGGTTTAATATCCGGTCCGCGCACGACGTTGATGGTTCTTGGCGCATTCAACAAGGTACCGCCGATGCCGCCCTGGTTACAGATGGTATCGAGCGGCGGTGGCAAAAGGCCCGGGCAACCGTCGGCGAACGCAGGATTTGACGAACCGTAGATGAACTCGGCGCCGGGACCCACCACATCCGCCGGCGAGAAAAAGTCGCCGACCGGGAAGACCTCGGTATTGTCGTATTCGAGCTTATACTGCGCCAGAAAAGTCAGATCAGGACCGATCGACATACGCATGGAGATTTGCTCCATGGGCAGCAGGATTTCCTTGATCTCCGCACCCGGCACGAAGGCCTTGGTCGCGTCGTTCGGCCCCTGTGCGCTGGCAATACCCGGCATGAACAGACTTTCGCCCCAGGCCGACAGATGCTGGCCCACGCGTAAATTCAGAAAAACCTTATCGTCAAACATCTGCCAGTCGCCATACAAATAGGCATCCAGCACCCTGGTACGCGTGCCGTTATAGGCCACCGCGCGGTCGGAGAATTCGTTATTCCGACCCTCAGTCTTGTTAATCGTTTGTGGCGAGTTGTTGTCGTTCGACTCATGATAGACCCGGTCGTAATGCGCAGAGCCGCTGAGTGCAACGCCGTAATTCCGGAATTTTCCCGCAAGCTCGGAATAGGCGGTGACACGATTATTGATCAGGCTGTGCTTCTTGAAATTGCGGTTGCCGTCGTCGAAGTTCGCGGTAGTCGGCAAACCCGAATGCGTAAAGCCGATGAGCTGCCCCGGTGGCGCTACCTGCGGCTGAAACGGGTCAACCGGCCCGTTAATCGCCCGTTCGGAAGGGTCCTCCATACGCATCGCCGCCGCGTAACCGAGCGTCAGCTTGTATTCCGCAGTGAGTTCTTCACCAAACTGCAACGAGCCAGCCAACGCCGGACTATGGATTGCCGCACTACCCAGCAGAAGGGCAACAAAACGCGTCCGCACCGCCCACGCCTTCCCCGGGCTTTTACCCAAAGCAGTAGCCATCGACCCTCCCCCGAAATTCTTGGAATATTCTGCTACTACAATACCCTAGAGATGTCTCGATAGCGAAGCCTCACCCGAATTGACTAGGGGTTTTGACCCCTCCTACCCGAGGGCAGTACGGCTGGTCGTAGAAACCGCTGCGTTTTACACGCACTTGTGGCGGGCCAGTGGGAAATCGTGCACCGTATGCGTACGAGGGGTGACACCGTGCAGCGTCCGTCCGGCGCAAGGGCGGCGCAAACACAAAACAAGAAGGAGTGCGGATGGCTCTTAAATATTTAAGCCCGATCGACGCCGCCTTCCTGCGCATGGAGTCCAAACGCACGCCGATGCATGTCGGCGCGATGATGACCTTCCGGCTGCCCGAAGAAGCGCCACCGGATTTCCTGCGCCAGTTGATTGCAAGAATGCGCGAGCATCCGTTCATGCCCCCGCCCTTTGGCGCGCGGTTGGCGAGCGGCCGTCTGGCACGCGTCGCACCCGCCTGGCAGGAAGTGCCGGTGGATATGGACTATCACCTGCGCCACTCCGCGCTGCCCTACCCCGGTGGCGAGCGCGAGCTGGGCAGGTTGGTGGAACGCCTGCATTCGCATCCGCTCGATTTATCGCGCCCTTTATGGGAGTGTCACATCATCGAGGGGCTGGAGAACCGCCGCTTCGCGCTGTACTTCAAAGCCCACCACTGTGCGATTGACGGCATGGGCGCGATGAGCATGGTGCAGAAGTGGCTGTCGACCGACCCGAAAGACGATCGTGGCCTTGGTCCCTGGGTGCTCGCATCCAAACCACCGAAATCCGAGATAGTCGGGGACAAGGCTTCGCTGTGGACGCGACTGAAGAAACCCGCCAGGGCAGCCGCCGACCAGGCCCGCGGCTTCAAGGAACTGGTCAAGGGTTTGCGCACAATGACGCGGGGCGAAGACAGCGGCACGCGCGCTGCAATGTCCACGCCGCGCAGCCGCTTCAACGTGGCCGTTTCGCAGCAGCGCCGCCTCGGCACCCAGATTCTGGACTTGAAGCGCCTCAAGGCCGTGGCGGACGCGAGCGGCACTTCCGTCAACGACGTGCTGCTGGCGGTCTGCGGCGGCGCCGTGCGCCGCTATCTGCTGGAATACGAAGCCTTGCCGGAAAAAGCGCTGCTGGCCTCGGTACCCGTCGCACTGCCGCGGCCCGACGGCTCAGCCGGCAACGCCGTGGCCGGCTTTACCGTGCCGCTGGGTACCAACCTCGACGATCCGAATGAGCGTCTGAAACTGATCCACCGCGTCACCAAGCGCAGCAAACAGGAGTTGATGAGCATGCCGCTGACTGCCTTGTCGCAGTTCGCCCTGCTCGGCCTGTCGCCGCTGATCCTCGGACAAATGCTCGGTGTACTGCCGAAAATGCCGCCGTTCTTCAATTTCGTGGTGTCGAACGTGGTGCTTTCCAAGCATCCGCTTTATCTGATGGGCGCGGAGCTGGAGGCGATGTATCCGGTCTCTTTCCTGTTCGACGGCTATGCGTTGAACATCACCCTGGTCGGCTACACCGACCGCGTCGCGGTCGGTTTCCTCGGTTGCCGCGAAGCGATCCCACGCTTGCAGCGTCTCGCCGTCTATACCCGTGATGCCCTGACCGAGTTGGAAAAAGCGGTTGGCGTTGCCAAAGCCCCGAAAAAGAAGAAAACGCCGGCGCGGCGGGCGAAGCGCGCCTGAGCTGCGCTGTACATCATGCTCGCCCCCTTAGGAGCACTGCTATTTGTGGCCGTTCTCTTCCCTTCGACCGTTATTGCAGCGAGCACCATGCGCAGCCCCGAGGAACCCTTTAAGTTTGCTGAGCTTTTCCCACTACGGGAACAGATCAAAGACATGCGGCCTCTCGAGCCATATATGGCGCGAGACGGTACAGAACTATCTTTTCGCAGGTACCCCGCCGCAACGAGTACTCATCTCATCCTCTTGCATGGCTCTTCGGCACATGGCGCTTATCTACACTCCTTCGCCCAGTACTTAAGCGCCCGCAATGCAGCAAACGTATACGCTCCAGACATCCGCGGGCATGGGCCTGCGCCGAAGCGCCGTGGCGACATCGACTACATCGGCCAGCTAGAAGATGACGTGGCCGATCTGATCATGCACATAAGAAAAGGGGCACCTGCCAGCGCCCGTTTTGTTCTGGGTGGACACTCCTCGGGCGGCGGTCTCGCGGTCCGCTTTGGCGGCAGTGAGCATGGCCATATGGCCCACGCCATTCTTCTGCTGGCTCCGTACTTGGGTCACGATGCGCCGATGGTGAAAAGAAATGCGGGCGGCTGGGCTCAGGCAGATATCCCGAGGATCGTCGGGCTCTCCATACTCAATGGTTTTGGGATCACGCGTTTTAATGGGGCCCGGGTGTTGCGCTTCAATCTGCCCGAGAAGTATCACAGCGGTTACGAAACGCTAACCTACTCGTTTCGGTTGATGAAGGGCATGCACCCTGACAATTACAAGATCGCCTTGAGGAACTACAAAGGCCGGGTGTTGCTCTTGGTAGGGTCGCAAGACGAAGCGTTTCACGCAGACGCGTTCAAGTCGGGGATACTTCCTTACAAGCCGGACGCGAACATAGGCTTCGTAAAGGATGGCTCGCATCTGGGAATAATCATGAGTGAGTCCGCCATGGCTGAAGCGACACAGTGGCTTACGAAACCATAACGTAGGGAGAGGGGTAAAGAAAATTAGCGTATCGGCGGGCAGGCACGATTAATCGCATGCACCGTGCGCGCCACGTGAATCAAGCCAGCGGGTGAGACCGACTTGCCGGTGTTGAGCAGCGCCACCGAAATATCGCGCACCGGATCGGCCCAGCAAATCACCGTCATGAAGCCGATGTGCCCATAGGCCTGGCGGCTATTCAAACCGTACAGACCGACGGGATGGCCACCCAGCATGAAACCGGTCGAAAAGCGCAGCGGAAGACCCAAGGTGCGGTCGAACTGAAAGCGCCGCCCAACCGGCTTCACCATCTCCGCAACCGTCTCCGGCTTGAATACCTGTCTGCCTTCAAACTCACCGCCGTTGAGCAGCATCTGAAATACGCGGCTGGTGTCATCGGCGGAAGCCCAGATATTGCCTGCGGGTACGACGCAGTCGTAAAAGGCGTCGGCGTTGGAGGCCTCAACCGCAGCCTCAAAAGGCACGCCCAAAATATGCTTGGCGATGACCGTCAAGGGCCACACCGGCACGATGCCGGTGCAGACATTGCGCGGCGCGTGCGCACGCTGATCGGCCGACAAGCCGTAAGTCATGTAGCGACAGCCTAGCGGTTCGGCAATCCACTCACGCAGCAATTCCGGCAACTCACGACCGGTGATACGGCGCAGCAGCTCGCCGGCGATGAAGCCGGCGGTGAGCGCGTGGTAGGCCTGGGCGTTGAAATCCGGATCGAAGGGTTCTGCCTCGCACAGCAGGCGCACGATCTCGTCCCACTCATGCAGCAGCTCCGGTTTGGGATCGATGTGCGGAATGTCCGGAATGCCTGCTCGATGCGCCAACAGCTGCAATACCGTGACGCTGCCCTTGCCTTTGGCGGCGAATTCCGGAATGTAGTCGGCAATGCAATCATCGAGGCGCAGCCGCCCCTGCTCGATCAGCTTGTGCACCAGTAACGCGGAAATTGCCTTGGAGGCGGAGAACAGGCAGATGGGCGCATCCGGCGACAGCGGGACGTGCGGACCGGATTCGCCGGGCAGGTTGCCATCGGTGGCGCCGATGGCGCGTTTCATCACGATGCGCCCGCGGCGGCGGATCACCAGCGTGATGGCCGGCTGCAGGCCGCTACGGTAAAACTGTTCAACGGCATGCCAGATGCGATCAACACCGCCCGAGGTCATACCCACCTCTTCCGGCCGGCATTCTGCGGCGCGATCAATCTCGGTGACTGCGCTCAAGGCGCGTGGCACGGCGATGCGGGCTCTGCTTAATGACATAGTGGGGACCCTAAGCCTGACCGGCGGGGATGCGGACCACGAGTCCGTCAATCTCGTCCGTGACCTTGATCTGACAGGAGAGCCGGCTGAGCGGGCCGGGCTCGATCGCACCCTCGAGCATGTCGCGTTCGGTTTGCTCGCTGGGGGATAGCCGTCCATACCAGGCCTCATCCACATATACATGGCAGGTGGCGCAACTACAGGAGCCACCGCACTCGCCGATGATGCCGCGGATCATGTCGCCGGTTGCGGCCTCCATCACAGTACGTCCGACCGGGACATCTACGATCTGCGCCTCGCCGGTGTGCTGGATGAAGGTAATTTTCGGCATGTTCAAGCAGCTGGCAGCAAGGACTTCAACGGCACAGCTTCATCGGCCAGGCTCGCGGGATCGAGTGCGGTACGCGAGGCGACTAGTTTCTTGGCCAGCATGAAATCCTGCGGCCGGCTGACCGTATCCACCGCAATCAGATGCCCCTCTTTCAGATAAAACGCCGCAAACGCGCGCTTCGCCGGATCACCGCGCAGCACGAATTGATCGAAGCCGGTCGACAAACCGACCATTTGCAACTTCAGGTCATATTGATCCGACCAGAACCACGGCACCGCCCGATAGGGATCTGTCTTGCCGAATAGAGTGTGCGCAGCCGCGCGCCCCTGTTCCATCGCATTCTGCACCGATTCGAGTCGCACCCGCCGCCCCGCGAAATCACTGGGATGATTGGTGCAGTCGCCGGCCGCAACGATGTCCGGGTCGGAGGTACGGGTGTATTCATCCACGATGATGCCATTGTCCACCGCCAGCCCCGCTTCCTGCGCGAGTTCGGTATTTGGAACAATGCCCACGCCCACCACGATGAAATCGGTTTCGATACGCGAGCCATCACCCAGCACGACGTGCGTGACCTGCGGCTCGCCTTCCAGCGCGGTGACCTGCGCGCCCGTGCGCAAATCCACGCCGGCTTCGCGATGTGCACGCTCAAAAAAGGCTGATACTTCCGGCGCCGTAACGCGGGCCAGCACCCGCGGCAGACCCTCCAGCACCGTGACCTTGAGACCCAGCTTCACGAGCACTGCCGCAGCTTCGAGCCCGATAAAGCCGCCGCCCACAATGACCACGCGAGCACCGGGTTTACGGTAGGCATGGATGCCTTGCACATCCGCAATCGTGCGCAACAGGAAAACGTTCGGACGGTTTGCTCCGGGCAGATTCAGCGCCCTCGCCCGGCCGCCAGTCGCAAGCGCCAGCTTGTCGTAGGCAAAGCTGCGGCCGTCAGCCAATTGGACTTTTTTACCGGCGCGGTCTATCCGTTCAACCCGCGCATCGCCCATGAATTCTATGCCGGCCTTGTCCAGATTTGGCCGCTGCATCAGATACAGGCTGTCTTCGCCGACGCTGCCGGCCAGGTAGGCCTTCGACAGCGGCGGACGTTTGTACGGGATGTAGGGTTCCTCACCCAGAATCAGCGCGCGGCCGGTGTGGCCCAGCTTGCGCAGTTCGATGGCGACTTCCCCGCCCGCCTGGCCAGCGCCGACGACTACGACGGTTTGCGTCGCTGAGGAATCACTCATACGGCGGGGATGGGGTGGCGAGGAGCGGGCATTCTAGTACCTAACACTTGAACAACATCAGCCGTTTGCAGTAACTGCGGGGTGCTGAGCCCTTACTGACCCCGGTAAGTGACCCAGTTCTTCTCGGTCTCGCGCAGGCGGACCTCGTGCAGCAAGTCGCCAAAACGCTCATGCAAAACCTTCCAGAACAGCACGACGAGGTTTTCCGCGGTCGGATTGATGCCACGGCATAGCGGCGAATCGTGATTCAGATGGCGCTGATCCACGTCCTCCAGAATCAGCTCGTGGGTGGCGTCGCGGATCTCGGTGATATTGACGATGATGCCGGTCTTCGGATCCACTGGCCCGAGCAGCGTGACTTCCAGCACGTAGTTATGGCCATGGCCGTAGTCGTAAGCGCAGGGCCCGTACAGCGCGCGATTCTCCGCATCCGACAACTGCTCGGACCAGAGCCGATGGGCAGCCGCGAAGGTCTCGCGCCGCGTCAGATAAACCCGAGGAGCCGATTTAATCGTCATTGCAATGCACCTCGATGATCGTACCCGTCAGAGCACCCGCTTGGGCACGATCCAGCAGAAATTCTACCGTTGGCGCGATATCGTCGGGGATTGTCTTGGGTGTAAATCCCAGTGCATCCATCATGGCCGTGCGCATCGCGCCAGGCGCCACGGCGTTGACGCGGATATTCTGCGCCTTCCCTTCCAGTGCCAGTGCCTCCGTCATTCCGACGACTGCATGCTTGGACGACGCATAGGCGGCGAAACCGGGGAATTTCTGCAGGCCCCGGATACCCGCCAGTGAAGATACATTGACGATATCGCCGGCGATGCCAGCCTCGCGCCAAAGCCGCATTGCTGAGGCGCAGGCGTGGAAGGTGCCGGCGACATTGATCGCATACACCTGGGCGAAGCGTTCGGCTGTGAGCGTGTCGAAAACACTGCCCTGGCCCAAGGTGGCTGCACAGCACACCAAGCCGTCAGGTCGGAAATCACGTATGGCGGATTCGACCGCGGCGGCATCCGCCACATCCAAAGCATAAACCCGCGCCTCACCCAGCTCCGACGCGCTTGCTTTCAGCTTCTTCGCATCCCGGCCGGCCAGCGCCACCCGCCAACCCCGGGCAGACAGCCGGCGCGCGACCGCCGCACCCAGTCCAGAGCCCCCGCCGGTGATGAATATCGCTCGTGATTCCTTCATATATAGACTTTAGCGCGCTGCGGCGACTTGTGAAGCCGCGAAAAACATCAATGCGGGCGGGCGTAGCCCAGCGTTTTCAGTGCAGCGGTGATCTCGTCAAGTATCTTGGGATCGTCAATCGTGGCGGGCGCGGTGAAAGGTTGGCTATCCGCAATCGCGCGCATGGTCGAGCGCAATACCTTGCCGGAACGGGTCTTGGGCAGGCGGGCGACCACGCACGCCTGCTTGAACGCGGCGACGGCGCCGATTTGCTGACGCACGCGATTCACCAGTTCCGCGACGATCTCATGGTGCGGACGCTGTACGCCAGACTTGAGTACCACCAACCCGACTGGTAACTGGCCTTTCATCTGATCTGCCGCACCGATCACCGCGCATTCGGCCACGTCGGGATGCCCGGCGAGGACCTCCTCCATCCCGCCCGTCGAGAGTCGATGCCCGGCGACGTTGATGATGTCGTCGATGCGACTCATGATGTACA
>JBOICV010000058.1:0-2983 GCA_050740255.1 Nevskiales bacterium
CGCTGAGTCAATTCAACCTCAAGCGTTACTGGCCCGCGTTCTTGAACGCGGCAACCTGCAACGCGCTCTGAAGCAAGTACGCCAGAACAAAGGCGCGCCGGGCATCGACGCTATGACAGTTGATGACCTGCCAGAGTATCTGCGCCACCACTGGCCAGCCCTGCGTGCCCAATTGCTAGCCCGGATATTTCATGAGGAGATAGGCGAAACCTCCGAAGCGTGAAGCTTTCCAAAGAGTTGCGAGCAATTTGGAGGGAGGCTTCGCCATGCCAAAGTGTACCGAAGATAAGATCGAATTTGGGAAGCTGGGTCGGCGGCTGATCGAGGCCGATTTCAGCGGTGGGGATCTGTCCAGCGACGGGGGAATGATGTTGCTCAAGCAGGCTGATGAGCGTATCGGTCTGACGCGGGCTGCGGCAGCGGTGCTGAGCGATGCACGCGATCCGAGCCGCATCAAGCATTCACTGCGCGATTTGCTGGCGCAACGCATCTACGGGCTGTGCTGCGGCCACGAGGATCTAAACGATCACGACCGACTGCGCGAGGATGTGCTGATACAAACGGCGCTGGGACGAGATGAAGCGCTGGCCAGCTCGCCCACGCTGTGCCGGATGGAAACGCGCGCCACGCGAGCGCAAGCCTGGGCGCTGCATGAGGTGTTGGTGGCACAGTTCATCGCCAGCCACGCTAGCGCGCCGACGGGGCTGGTGCTCGATATCGACGCCTCGGACATCCCGCTGCATGGCAACCAGGAGCTGCGCGAGTTCCACGGCTACTACGATCACCACTGCTATCTGCCGCTGTACGTGTTCTGCGGCGATGCGATGCTGGCCTGCTATCTAAGGCGCAGCCGCATCGATGGGGCCAAGAACGCCACGGCGCTAATCAAGCTGCTCATCAAGCGGCTGCGCCAGGCTTGGCCCGATATGGCGATCATCGTGCGCGGGGATTCGGGCTTTTGCCGCCAGCGCCTGATGCGCTGGTGCGAGCGCAATGACGTGGGCTACGTGCTGGGCATGGCGCGCAATGCACGCTTGGAAGCGATGGTATCGATGACAGAGTTGGCCTTGGCCGAACAGTATGCCGCCAGCGGCGTGAAGCAACGCGAGATCGGGGAATTTACCTATGCTGCCGATAGCTGGGATCGCGAGCGACGCGTGATCACTCGGCTCGAATACGGGCCCCAGGGCAACAACCCACGCTTTGTGGTGACCAATGTGCAAGGCGAAGCCACGGCGCTCTACGACCAACTGTACTGCCAGCGTGGCGAGGCCGAGAACCGCATCAAGGAGACGCAACTGGATTTGTTCGGCACTCGCGCCAGCTGCCACAAGTTCCTCGCCAACCAGTTTCGCCTGCTGCTCGCCGCCCTCGCCTACACGCTGATGCAGCGGCTGCGCGCCCTGGCCTTGAGGGGCACCGAGCTGGCCCGCGCCTGCGCGGCTACCATCCGCACGCGGCTTCTGAAGATCGGCGTCGGTGTGCTGCGCAACACCCGTCGCGTTCGCCTCATGTTCGCCAGTCACCATCCGCTGCGCGAAGTGTTTGCGCTGGCTGCCGCAAGGCTGTGTGCCGCCGCACCCTAGCCGCTGCTCAGTGCTGTCCCCGGCACGCCATAAACAACGGGGGTAGGGGGTAGTGTCCACAAAATCCGCTCGCTTGCCTATTTCTTGATCAGCACGTCCTCGGCCACCACTTCATCGCGACTCATCCGCGCAAAAAACGCACTCGTGAAATATCCGGGCTAGCGGGCACCTACAGGCCACAACCAGTGCGACGCGTGGAGATCCCGAAGCCGGATGGGAAGATCCGCCCCTTGGGCATTCCCACGGTGTTGGACCGATTTATCCAGCAAGCCATTGCGCAAGTGATCTCGGCACAATGGGAACCTCACTTTCACCCGCACAGCTACGGATTCCGCCCACAGCGCTCGGCCCATCAGGCCGTACGTCACGTGCAAGCGAGCATCCGGGAAGGCTGGGGATGGGTGGTGGACATGGACTTGCAAGCGTTCTTTGACCGGGTCGATCACGATCGGTTGATGGTCAGGCTAAAACGCCGCTGTGACGACCTCGACCTGTTGCGACTCATCAATCGCTATCTCAAGGCCGGTGTCCGCGTGGGTGAGCGCACCGAGGCGACAACGATGGGCGTGCCGCAAGGCGGACCGCTCTCCCCGGTGTTGGCCAACGTGGTGCTGGACGAATTGGATTGGGAACTGGCACGGCGTGGCCACCGCTTTGCGCGTTATGCTGATGACTGCAATATCATGGTCCGAAGCCAACGTGCAGGAAAGCGGGTGATGACAAGCGTAAGTCGCTTTCTCAGTGACACACTGCGACTCACAGTGAATCCGCTGAAAAGCGCGGTCGATCGCCCAGCCAAACGCAAGTTCCTGGGTTTCACGGTCAGCCGCAATGGCGTCCTGCTCAAGGTGGCCGACAAGGCCATCGACAAGCTCAAGGCGCAAATCCGCGCACTGACCCGTCGTACGCGAGGCCGCCGTTTGAGCGACATCGTGGCAGAGCTTAGAGAAACCCTGCTTGGATGGAAAGCGTACTTCGGCATTGCCGAAGTGCTGAGTCCTCTGCGCGAGATCGACAAATGGGTACGACGCAAATTACGCTGCTATATCTGGAAGCAATGGGGACGAGCTGGCTACCGGGAGCTGCGCAAGCTGGGTGTGAGCGTGCGTGACGCATGGCACACGAGCAAATCTGCGCATGGTCCTTGGCGGTTGTCGAAGACCCCGGCGCTCGCACTGGCTCTGCCCGTGCGGTACTTCAGCAGCATGGGGCTACCCGCTCTTGCACAACGGTAGGAACTTCATTCATCGAACCGCCGTGTACGTGATCCGTACGCACGGTGGTGTGGGAGGGGGGCACCGCAAGGCTCCCTATCCCGATTAGACGGCACTACCGGGCAACTAAGCTACGATCACCGCACAAGAACTACACGTTAGGATCGCTGTTTGGCACCGTGC
>JBOICV010000059.1:0-14765 GCA_050740255.1 Nevskiales bacterium
GTCGTAGCCGAAGAAGACCGTCTCGCCCATGTCGTCCCGCGGCATTCTACACCGGGAGACGCCGGGAATCGGGAGGGCGGGCGCGCGGACTGGTACTACGCGATCTCGAACAGGCCGGCCGCGCCCATGCCGCCGCCGATGCACATGGTCACGACCACGCGCCGCGCGCCCCGGCGCTTCCCCTCGATCAAGGCGTGGCCCGTCATGCGCGCCCCGCTCATCCCGTAGGGGTGGCCGATGGCGATCGCGCCGCCGTCGACGTTCAGCTTCTCCATCGGAATGCCCAGGCGGTCCCGGCAGTAGACGACCTGGACCGCGAACGCCTCGTTGAGCTCCCAGAGATCGATGTCGTCCGTCTTCAGCCCGTGCCGCTGCAGGAGGCGCGGGACGGCGAGGACCGGGCCGATGCCCATCTCGTCCGGCTCGCAGCCGGCAACGGTGAAGCCGCGAAAAATGCCGAGCGGCTTGAGGCCGCGCTTTTCAGCGAGTTTGCCGTTCATCACCACGCAGGCCGAGGCGCCATCTGAAAACTGGCTGGCATTGCCGGCCGCGATAACGCCGCCGGGAATCGCGCTGCGGATTTTGGCTACGGCTTCATACGTCGTGTCGGCGCGTATGCCTTCGTCCTTGCTCACCGTGATTTCCTTCGTCACCAGCATGCTCGTTGCCTTGTCGGCGACACCCGCAGTGACGGTGATCGGCGCGATCTCGGCGTCGAACTTGCCGGCGGCCTGCCCGGCCGCGGCGCGCTGCTGGCTTTGCACACCGTATTCGTCCTGCTTTTCGCGCGGGATTTTGTAACGCTTGGCGACCGTTTCCGCGGTTTGCAGCATGGGCCAGTAAATCTCCGGCTTGTGTTGTTTGAGCCAGCCGTCCATCAGCATGTGCCGGTTCGCTTCATTCTGGACGCAGGAGATGGACTCAACGCCACCGGCCACCAGCACCGGCACCTGGTCTACGATGACGCGCTGCGCGGCCATCGCAATGGTCTGCAAACCGGAGGAGCAGAAGCGATTGACCGTGGCGCCCGCGGTCGTCACCGGCAAACCGGCACGCAAGGCAATTTGTCTTGCGATATTGGAGCCAGTGGCGCCTTCCGGCGTGGAGCAGCCGAAGATCACATCCTCGACTTCGGCCGGATCAATGCCGGCGCGCTCCACCGCGTGTTTTACAACATGGCCACCAAGCGTGGCGCCATGGGTCATGTTGAAGGAGCCGCGCCAGGATTTGGCCAAGGGCGTGCGGGCGGTGGATACGATTACAGCGTCGGTCATTAAAACTCCTAATTCGTAGGGTGGGTTAGGTGCGTTGTTTGCGCCGTAACCCACCACGTCGCGGATGGCGGGTTACGCCGCACGAATTGCGGCTAACCCGCCCTACGGTGCTTGCTCGTCACCTCATGTAAATGTCTTACCGTCGGCCGCCAGCTTCGCCAGCAAAGGCGCCGGCTGCCAGAACTTCGCATCGGACAAGGGATTCCGTGCGAACTCGCGCATGCGCTGCGCGACGCTATATAGGCCCGTCGTATCGGCGTACAGCATCGGGCCGCCGCGATGCAGCGGGAAGCCGTAACCATTCAGATAAACCATATCGATGTCGGAGGCGCGCAAGGCAATGCCCTCTTCCAGAATGCGCGCGCCTTCGTTGACCAGCGAGAAAATCAGGCGCTCGACAATCTCCTCATCGGAAATCTTGCGGCGCGTGATACCGGCTTCCTTTGAGTATTCGAGAATCAGCTTCTCGACCTCAGGATCGGGATAGGCGGTACGGTCACCGGGTTTGTAAAGATACCAGCCCTTGCCGGTCTTCTGCCCGAAGCGGCCTTGCTCGCACAGGCGGTCGGCGATGACCTCGCGCCGCGCGTTTGAATCTTCAGCGTAATGGCGTTTGCGGGTGTACCAGCCGATGTCGTTGCCAGCCAGGTCGCCCATGCGGAACGGCCCCATCGCCATGCCGAATTTCTCCATGGCCTGGTCCACCTGCTGTGGCAGCGCGCCCTCGGTGAGCAACACCGTCGCCTCGCCGCCGTAGGGGTGAATCATGCGGTTGCCGATGAAACCGTCGCAGGGCCCGGCCACCACGGCAAGCTTGCGCAGGGTCTTGGCCAGTTGCATGACCGTGGCTAGCACGTCCTTGCCGGTTTTCTTGCCGCGCACCACTTCCAGCAGGCGCATCACATTGGCCGGAGAAAAAAAGTGCGTGCCGATCACGTCCTGCGGCCGCTTCGTGAACAAGGCGATCCGGTCCACATCGAGCGCCGAAGTGTTGGTGGCGAGAATCGCGCCGGGCTTCATCACCGCATCCAGCGTCTCGAAGACTTTCTGCTTGACCGTCATGTCCTCGAACACCGCCTCGATCACGATGTCGGCTTGTGCGATGGCGGCATAGTCCAGCGTCGGCTTGATCAGCGCCATGCGCTGCGCCAGTTTTTCCGGCGTGAGCTTGCCCTTTTTTAGCGCGCTCTCGTAGTTCTTGCGGATCGTGGCGAGGCCCTTGTCCAGCGCTTCCTGCTTCATCTCCAGCACGAACACCGGAATGCCGGCGTTGGCGAAGTTCATGGCGATGCCGCCGCCCATGGTGCCGGCACCAATCACCGCCGCGGTCTTGATCGGGCGCGTCGGTGTATCCTCCGGCACGTCTGGAATCTTGCCGGCGGCACGCTCGCCGAAGAAGGCATGGCGCAAGGCCCGCGATTCCGGCGTTTGCACCAGATAAAGGAAGGCCTCGCGTTCTACCGCCATGCCCTGGTCAAATGATTTGGTGACCGACGCCTCAACCGCGTCAATACATTTCAGCGGCGCCGGGAATGCGCCGGCCATGCCGCGCACGCTATTGCGCGCGAACTGGAAATAGGCCTCCGCGTTCGGATAATCAATTTTTATGTCGCGGACACGCTTAAGCGGCCGCTTCTCCGCAATGATCTTTTTCGCGAAAGCTAGGGCGCCTTGCAGCAAAACCTGCCCCGGACCTGATCCGGGGTCACCATTGACTATTTCGTCGAATAGCGCGGTGTCTTTCAACTGCGCCGCCGGCACCGGCGCACCGGAAACAATCATATTCACTGCCGGCTCCACACCGACGAGACGCGGCAGGCGCTGCGTGCCGCCGCCACCGGGCAGAAGACCCAGCTTCACTTCCGGCAGCGCGATTTGCGCGCCGGGAAGCGCCACGCGGAAATGGCAGCCGAGCGCGAGCTCCAGGCCGCCACCCATGCAGGCGCCGGAAATCGCAGCGATGATGGGTTTGCGGCCTTCCTCCATTGCGCGAATTAGCGTATGCAGATTCGGCTCCGCCAGTGCCTTGGGCGAATTGAATTCGCGGATGTCCGCGCCGCCGGAAAAAGCCTTGTCCGACCCAATCAGCACGATCGCTTTTACCTTCGGGTCCGCGCCGGCCTGCTCAAGCCCCGCCATGATGCCGCTGCGCAACTCATGACCAAGGCCGTTGACCGGCGGGTTGTTGAGCGTGATGACCGCGACCTCGCCATGCACCTGAACATGTACTTTATTGGGGGCCGCACTCATGACGTCTCCGCTTTATTGCTTTCGAGCCGAAGCAGCCTAGTGGCCCGGATTCAATCATTCAAATGAATATTGTGAATCTGCGCTCATAAGCCCTGTGCATAGATCGGGATTCATATTATTCATTTGCCAGACGATAGGGCAGCTCTTAAGCTCGGATTTCCAACGGCCAGTCAGGCACGGAGTCCGTTTGCATGGATCTCAATTTCACCCAGGAAGAGCAGCAGTTCCGCGCCGAAGTCCGGCAGTTTATTGACGACAATCTGCCGCACGAAATAAGCGCAAAGGTGCTGGGCGGCAAGCGGTTGTGCCGCGACGATTTCCTGCGCTGGCATCAAATCCTGCATAAGAAAGGCTGGATTGCGCCGAATTGGCCCAAGGCATTCGGCGGCACCGGCTGGAATGCGGCGCAGCAGTTCATCTTCGAGGAGGAAAGCGCCGATGCAGGCGCGCCGATGGTCCTGCCCTTTGGCCTGCGCATGGTCGCGCCGGTCATCATGGCTTTCGGCAACAAGACGCAGCAGGACTATTTCCTGCCAAAAATCCTGTCGGGCGAACACTGGTGGTGCCAGGGTTATTCAGAGCCCGGCTCGGGCTCGGATCTGGCCTCGTTGAAATGCCGCGCGGAGCGCCGCGGCGACCCCGGAAAAGAAAAATACATCGTCAACGGCCAGAAAACCTGGACCACGCTGGCGCAATTCGCCGACTGGATCTTCTGCCTGGTGCGCACCGCAACCGATGTCCGCGCGCAGGAAGGCATCTCCTTCCTGCTCATCGACATGAAGAGCAAGGGCGTCAGCGTACGTCCGATCATCACGCTCGACGGCGAGCACGAGATCAACGAAGTCTGGTTCGAAAACGTCGAAGTGCCGGCTGAGAACCTCGTGGGCGAGGAGAACAAAGGCTGGACTTACGCCAAATATCTGCTTGGCCATGAGCGTACCGGCAATGCGGGCGTCGGTTACTGCAAGCGCTGGCTCAAGCAGCTCAAGCGGATTGCCGCGAGCCAGGCCGGCTCCGACGACAGCTCGCTGCTCGAGGACGCACGCTTTCGCGACAAGATCGCGCAGGTGGAGATTGATTTGATCGCACTCGAAATCACCAATCTGCGCGTAATTGAAGCCGAGATGGAGCGGCGCGCACCCGGGCCGGAAGCGTCCATGCTCAAGGTCAAGGGCACGGAAATTCAGCAGATGCTGACCGAGCTGATGCTGCAGGCGCTGGGACAGCAGGCTCTGCCCTTGCAGCATGCGGCGATGGAGGCCGAATACGAGGGTCCGTTAGCCGGCCCCGAATACGGCGTGCCGCTGGCCGGGCTGTATTTCAATTACCGCAAGGCTTCGATTTACGCCGGCTCGAACGAAATACAGCGCAACATCATCTCCAAGATGATGCTGGGGCTGTGAACATGTCAGAAAAATCTCTGAGTAATTCGGTCACACCGGCGAAAGCCGGTGTCCAGCGTTTTGCAAATTCCTGGATTCCGGCTTTCGCCGGAATGACGGCCGTTTCTTATCTCACGGCGTGAAATCCCTCTCATGAACTTCAAATTCTCCGACGAACAACAGCAACTGCGCGACACCTTGCAGCGTTTCATCCGCAAGGATTATTCCTTCGAGAAACGCCGCGAAATCATTCGCTCGCCCGAAGGCATCAGCCGCGCGGTCTGGAAGCAGCTGGCCGATATGGGCGTGCTTGCCCTCACTCTGCCGGAAACATATGGCGGCCTGGGCGGCAACGCTGTGGATACGCTGGTGGTGGTGGAGGAGTTCGGTCGCGGTATGGTGGTGGAGCCTTATCTCTCTACCGTGGTGATCGGCGCGGAGCTGATTGCGCGAGCGGGCAGCGGGCAGCAGAGAACCGAACTGCTGCCGAAAGTCGCCGCCGGCGAACTGCTGCTGGCCTTCGCGCATTACGAGCCCAATATCCGTTACGAACTGAATCACGTCGCCACACAAGCCAAGAACGATAAAGATGGCTACCTTCTTAGCGGTGCGAAGACTATGGTGCTGCATGGCGCTGCAGCCGATTTGCTGATCGTCTCCGCCCGCACTGCGGGCAAAGCGCGCGACGCCGGCGGTATCTCGCTATTCCTGGTGGATCCCAAAGCCAGGGGCGTGGTGCTACAGCGCTATCCAACCCAGGACGGCCAGCAGGCCGCCGAGCTCCAATTGGACAAGGTGCATGTGGGCAAGGACGCGCTACTCGGTCAAGCCGGCCATGCCTTGCCCTTGATCGAGCACGCGACTGACAGCGCCATCGCCGCACTCTGCGCGGAAGCGGTCGGCAACATGGCCGCGCTGATTGAGACCACGCTGGTCTACGTAAAAACACGCAAGCAGTTTGGCGTGCCGATTGGCGCTTTCCAGGCGCTGCAACACCGCATGGCCGACATGCTGATGCTGGGCGAACAGGCGCGCTCTATGGCCTATCTTGCCGCCGCCAAACTGGATGTGGAGGACGTGTCAGAACGGCGCCGCGCGCTCGCTGCGGCCAAAGCACTGGTCGGGCAGACCGCGCGCTTCATCGGCCAACAGGCGGTGCAACTGCACGGCGGTATCGGTATGACCGACGAGCTGGCGGTGAGCCATTACTTCAAACGGCTGACGATGATTAACGCCAGCTTCGGCGATGCCGATCATCACCTCGCCCGTTTCAGCGACATGATTCTGGCGGAACAAACGGCGGCGCAAAGCAAGCGGTCGCCGCAACTAAAACGGGCGTGACCCACTCAGCGGCTTAGCGGCACTCAGCCTATGGGACGATGTTCGATGGTGTTGAGAATGCCCTGAAAGGCTCGCTCCAGTTGCGGCGCCAGCAGTTTGGTCGCCAGCCCGCCGATCAGCGGCAGCTTGACGCGGAAAGTCGTGGTCCAGTTCACCCGCGTGCCCTCCGCTACCGACTCCAGCCGGATGCTGCCGCCTTGATGCTCGAGCGGGCGGGTGCGAGGCGCGGATGACGTAGTGCATGCGTTGCGGCCGCTCGTAGGCCGTGATCTCCTCCCGAAACCAGGCGAGTCCGGCGTCAATTTCGCGTAAAGCGCCCACACCGTTTTTGTGCGGCGTGCCTTCGCGCACCAGCGTGGATTGCTTGACGCCGGGAAACTGCGTGTAGTTGGCGTGATTGGTGAGCTGGGCGAAAACGTGCTCGATGGGCGCCGTTAAAACCCGATTGATGGTGATGCTGTGCATAGCCCGTTTCCCTGGTTTCGCTCTCGATTAGTTCAAGCTTATGCGACTGACGGCTTGAGTTGCAGTCGCGCCAGGGTTTCCCGGTACGGGCGCAGGCCCGCGGCCAGAAAAGCGATCGCGGCCAGGTTGGCGACGCTGCCGACCACGAAGATGGACCAGCCGACCGCGGCGTCATTCGCAAAGACTTCCTGCGTGAAGTAAGCGACCGCGGTCGGACCGATGCCGAGCCCGAGCAGGTTGACGATGAACAGGTACACCGCCGAGGCCTGGCCGCGCATGTCCGAGGGCATGATCTCCTGAATCGCGGCGGGCGCCGCGCCGAAGGGCAAGCCGAGGCAGACAATCGTGGGAACCATCAGCGCGAAGGACAGGGCACCGGTCGGGGCCAGCACGTACAGGCCGCCGACGGTCAGCAGCACGCTCGCGGCCCATAAGCCCACGCGCAGTGCCGCATCGGTCTTGCCCTGTTTCAGCCAGCGATCGGTCAGCCAGCCGCCGAAAACAATGCCGCCCGCGCCGAACACCATGACCAGCGAGCCATACACCAGGGCGACTTCGGAAATGTCCCAGCCATAGTGACGCACGAAAAAGGTCGGAATCCAGGCGCTGCTGCCGTAGCTGCACAGCGCGATCAGGCCAAAGCCTATGTTGTGGCACAGCACCGTGCGGCGGTTGGCCCAGATATAACGGAGCACTGTGCCGAGCGGGGCGCCGCTGTGTCCAACCTGACGCGGCGGTTCGCGCACGAACAGGAAAGCGAACGCAAACAACAAGCCGGCGCCGCCGATGATCAGAAACACCATTTGCCAGGGATAAATGGCACCAATAAGCGGCAGCACCACGGAGCCCTGTGCCGAGGCGATCTTGACGACCAGGCCGCCGAGCAGAAATGCGAGGCCCGCGCCGAGGTAAATGCCCATCGAGTAGACGCTGATCGCGGTCGCGCGCCGCTCCGGCGGGAAGTAGTCCGCAATCATCGAGTAGGCGGCCGGCGACAGCGCGGCCTCGCCCACGCCGACGCCGATGCGGTACATGAACAACTGCCAGTACTGCTTGGCGGTGCCGCACAGCGCGGTCATCACACTCCAGGTCACAAGACCCGCGGCGATGATGCCGCGGCGGCTCTTGTTATCGGCCAGCCGGCCAAGCGGAATGCCGAGAATGGTATAGAACAGCGCGAAGGAGAAACCCATCAGCAGGCTCATCTGCAACTCGCTGATGGCGAGGTCGCGGCGAATCGGCGCGACCAGCAGGCTAAGGATTTGGCGATCGATGAAGGAAAATATGTAGGCGATCATCAAAATCGCCACGACGAACCAGGCATAGCCGGACGAGGCCGGCCTGGCGCCTGAAGTCTGAATACTCATGGGGCTCCTCGTTTCGTTTTTTACCGCGGCGCCCACTGTACCGCTTTTTTGTTTCCGCGCCCTGGTTGCCGACGAGATCGCGTTCCCGCGGCCGGCAGATATCGGCGGCGCAAAGAACAGTCTGTCGCAGTGTGTCGGGAGCGTCTATTCGCTATCAAACATAAGGAAAAAACTGTCGCATTCCCGAAGTGCGGCTGGTCAGGCCGCTATCGCGTCAAGGTCAGGAGTATCGTGCGAAGGCCTTGTCGCACGTACGCGGCGACCCACCCTGATTTATCCTTTGACCCATGTCACACGTTCCGCAAACCCCTGAGCAACCACACGGCCTCGCGCAGGCTGCGCCCATAGAGGCTGCCGGTGCAAAGTTGGGACCGGCTGTGCTGGTCGAATCGGTGCCCGTATCGGCCGCCGCGTTCCGTCTCATTTCGCGGGGCGTGGCATCGCTGTGGGCGCGGATCGCTGCGGCGAATCCAGAGGCTGATTCAAATCCGTTGCTGCTGAGCTACGACGTGCATCCGACACCGGCTGGCCCGGTGCTCATTGAAGTAAACACCAACGCCGGCGGCGTGCTCCCGGCATTCGAGTCCGCCCGGCAGGTGAACCTGTGCTGCGCCGACTGGGAGCAGGAGCTACTGCAAGAGCGGCTGCTGGAGCTGTTTCGGCGCGATCTGCTGGGCAATGACCCGCAGCGCACGGGCACGGTGGCGATCGTGGATGACAAGCTCGCCGAGCAGCCGTTGTTGAGCGAGATGAAGACGCTCGCGGCCATGATGCGCGGCCAAGTTCAGGACGTACGCGTGGTGGATGCGTCCGAACTCAGTTACCGCGACGGCCGCCTGCGTCACGGCGATACGCCGATAGACCGCGTCTACTGGCGCAGCACGGATTTTGTGCTGGCGAACCCGGAGCATGAAGCCGTGCGCCGCGCCGTGGCGGAGGGCACGACCACGATTGCGCCCTCGCCGGAGGCGTACCGGGCCATTGCCGACAAAACCCGCTTCGTGGAGTGGTCGCGGCAGCCGGAGTTGGCCCGCGACGTCGTCAGCGCCCTGAGCTTTCGCATCGCGGAAACGGTGCCGATGAACACGCGGTCTCTTGAGGATTGGTACGCGGATCGCAAGGACTGGGTTTTCAAGCCGGCGTCCGGCCACGCCAGCCGCGGCGTCTACGTCGGCAAGAGCATAAGCCGCCAAAAGCTCGCCGAGTTACCGCGTGATGCTTACTTGGCGCAGCGCTACGCGCCGCACCCCGTGCTGGATCGCGATGGCGCGGAGTGGAAATACGACGTGCGTTTCTTCGCCGACCGCGGGCAGATCATCGGTGCCGCCGCGCGCGTATTCCAGGGGCAGGTGGTCGGTATGCGCAAGCCCGGCAGCGGATTCGCGCCGATCCGCGTGGACGCGGCCTGCTGCCTGATTGGCGCGCTGGTCGCGGCGAACAGGTAGATTCAAGTCCAAGCTTCACCACTTTTCCATCCAGGGACGCAGATCCAGCTCGAAAGTCCAGGCGTCGCGCGGCTGGCGGTGCAGATGCCAGTAGTTATCGGCGATGTGCTCGGGATTCAGGATGCCGTCCTTGTCTTTGGTCGCGTAAACCTGCGGCAGATTGCTGCGGACGAATTCGGTGTCTATGGCGCCATCCACCACGACATGCGCGATGTGGATGTTCTTCGGTCCCAGCTCCTTCGCCATGCTCTGCGCCAGTGCGCGCAGCGCATGTTTGGCGCCGGCGAAGGCCGCGAAACCGGCGGAGCCGCGCAGACTGGCGGTGGCACCCGTATAGATGATGGTGCCGCGCATGCGCGTGACCATGCGTTTGGCCACTTCGCGGCCAAACAGAAATCCGCCGAAGCAGGCCATCTCCCAAATTTTGAAATACTTGCGCGCTGTTTCATCCAGAATGCTGCTGGGCACGTTTGCACCGATGTTGAACACCAGCACCTCGATCGGCCCGATATCGCGCTCAATCCGCTCAACCAGCGCGACTACCTCCTCCTCTTTACGCGCATCGGACGGAAAGCCGCGCGCGCGTCCGCCCGTCTGCACGATGGCTTCGACGAGCGGCTGCAGCTTGTCGGCGCTGCGGCGCGTGACGCAGGCGATGTAACCTTCGCGCGCGAAGCGCTTGGCAATCGCGCCGCCGGTGGCGTCGCCGGCGCCGACCACCAGCGCAATTTTCTGCTCCATGGCTTCTCTCCCGCGCTGCTCTCCTGCGGCCCCGGCTAGCCTACCCCAGCCGGTCTGCGGCCACAAAAAAGGCGGCCCGCAGTAGGCCCCTTTTCTGCACTCGCCCGTCGCACCTCCGGTAAGTTTGCCAGTGCTGACGGAAGCGGATTACGGATTCCGGAAGCAGTCGCGCGACCATTGCATCGGCGTGCCGAGATGCACGACCTCCATGTCGGTGACCTGGATGCCGGCCAGCGAGAATGAATTGACGCCGACTTCGCTCCATTTGCGTTGCGTGAAGCGGTCGCTCTGCGCGGTCAGCGCAATATTGCCGCCATCGGCGAGAAACATGCCGTATCTCTGCAAGCCACGCGCCACGGTGCGCGCGCCGTCGGAGGGCAGCGTGCTCAGCGGAAAATCGGCGCGCAGCCTGAAATGGACGCCATAAGGCGGCGCGTCCGCCGCTCCGGTCGTGGCGAAGGTGCTGTGCGTCGCCGGATAGACATACACCTCGTCGCGAATCCGGGAGTTCGGCAGGATGAAGCGGATCGCGTGTCTGATCTCGCCGGCAAACACTTCGTCCGCGCTGAACAGCAACGCTGCCATCGGCAGGCCCGCGGCATCGGCGGAAGTGCAGCCTTCACCGCGCAGATTCGGTGGATAGGCCCTGGTTAAATCCCATACCACGGCGCAGCCGCCGAAGAAATTACTGCTCGTGATGTTCGCGCGCCACATCTCGTACAGCCTCTTCGTCGGCGGATGGACCACCAGCAAATGGCAGTCGCCGTCGCTCAAGCATTCGTAACCGCTTTCTCCTTCAATCGCGCCGCCGGGAACGATGGGGAACGGCACTTGTTCGCAATCCGGAGTGAAGAAATCGCCGGTGGGCGTGAAGCTGCGAAACGGTGTGCTCGCGTCCGCGGTCAAGAGCTCGATGCTGAAATCTATGCGGAAAGAGCCGGCGCCCCAACCGCCGTTTTGATTTAGCCAGGTAATGATGCGGTCGGAGTTCGGATCCTTCGGCGCGGTGGAAACGTCCTCGGTCCAGGGATGCGGCTGCTCGAATAGGGTGCCGGTGGTGGTCGAACCACCCGTGCCTCCGGCTCCTCCCGCTCCGCCGCTCCCACCTCCTCCACCGGCTCCCGCGCCACCACCTGCTCCGCCGTTGCCACCATTTCCCGCCGATCCGCCCGCGCCGCCGGACCCGCCGGCAATGACATCGGAATCGCCGCCGCTGCCGCCGCCACATGCAGCAAGAACGACGCAGCCGAACAAGGCTGTGGGGAGAAGCCGACTCATATTCTAACGCCGGCGTTCAGCGGCGGGCCGAGCGCAGCGAGGACCGTCCACTAGAGCGCGTTGTTAGCCGCCGTTCCGCGTATTTGTGCAGGACGCTTGAGATCAACGTTTGATACGGTAACCCCTCGCTTAGGGCGAGCTTCTGCAGTTCGCGCAGGTCCTTGGACGAAATGCGGATGTTGATGCGGGCATCCTTTTTGAAGGTAGCGGCCGCATACCGTTTATGACGAGCGATCTCTTTCTTCACCCCGGGAACACGCCGCAGCGTTCCGGACTCGAAAGCCTCAACAATCTCTTTCTCTTCCTGATCAAGTGTCTTCATTTGGCTCACCCACATACTCTCTTGTGGCTTTGCGGCTGGGAATGATGGTCTTTAGAAAAATCTCTTCTTCCGACTCCACGAACGGAACCAGATAGGCATAGTCGTCAATGATTACGACTGACACCTTCTGATTCGGATAGCGTTCCTGGTTGGGGTGGTAGAAGACATCAACCTCATCACCGGCCTCGATATGAAAGACGACCTCCTCGAAGGAAACGCCGCGAGTCTTCTGGAGTTGCTCGTTCTTTTCGGCATTCCACGAGTAGCGCTTCATGCCGCTATCTTAGCGCAATGTGTGCCTTTTGTATTCAGGCGCCCAACGCTCAAGCTCACCGGCGGCTGCGCAGCTGCCGTCCGGGTGGAGCGCGTGGTTATGCGGCATATTGCCTAACTCTCCTAGCTTTCCGGTTGTCCGAAGAGCAACTTGCGTATCCACCACACTGATCGTCCAACGTTAAAGATAAGTTGTTCGCCCTGTCTGTCCGCGTGCATCCAATTCTGACCCACTTTTGGGGGTAGTTTGCAACGAAAACTGACCCACCCCTTACGCTTCGCCCTCGATAACAAAGACAGGGCGGGCAGGAGTGATCAGCATGGATGTATTAGGCAAGATTCGACGCTGGCATTTTCGAGATGGTTTATCGATTCGGCAGATCTCGAAGAAGACGACGCTGTCGCGCATCACGGTGCGCAAGTATTTGCGGGATGCGCAGGTAGAGCCGGAGTACCCGGAGCGCAAGGTCCCGAGCAAGCTGGATGCGCATGAAGCCGTCCTGAGCCAGTGGCTGGCTGAGGATTCAGCACTGCCGCCGAAGCAGCGTCGCACCGCGCAGCGGCTGTATGAAGGCATCAAGGCAAAAGGCTATGACGGCTCCTACGACCGGGTCTCGGCCTGGGTCCGACAGCGACGGCACGAATCCGGACAGCTGCCGTCCGGCGTCTTCATTCCTCTGAGCTTTGCCCCCGGGGAAGCTTTCCAGTTTGACTGGAGCACCGAGCACGTCGAGCTGGGCGGCGTGGTGGTCAAGCTCAAGGTCGCGCAGATGCGGCTGTCGTACAGCCGCAAGGCCTACGTACGCGCGTATCCCGGGGAGAGTCACGAAATGCTGTTTGATGCCCATGTGCGCGCCTTCGCCTATTTCGGCGGTGTGCCCCGCCGTGGCATCTACGACAACATGAAAACCGCCGTGACCAAGATCGGCGAAGGCAAGGAGCGGCTCTTCAACCGCCGTTTCCTGAGCATGGCCAGCCACTACCTGTTTGCGCCGGAAGCTTGCACGCCGGCGGCGGGCTGGGAGAAAGGACAGGTCGAGCGGCAGGTCAACGTGATGCGTAACTGGCTGTTTGTGCCGCGCCTGAAGTTTCCCGATCTGGCGGCCCTGAATGCGTGGCTGGAGCAGCGCTGCGGCGAGCTGGCGGCGGAACGGCCACACCCGGATTGGCAGGATCAAACCATCGAAGCCATTTTCTCCGGCGAGCAGCCCACGCTGGGGAATCTGCCCCCTCCCTTTGACGGCTACGCCGAGCGGCACTGTCGCGTGTCGAGCCAGTCGCTGGTGACCTACGAGCGCAATCGCTACAGCGTGCCATGCACGCAGGTGCGGCGCACGGTGAGTGTGCGTCTCTATGCCGACCAGGTGCGGATCGTCGCCGAGGGACAGGTGCTGGCGGAGCACCCGCGATTATTTGGGCGCTACCAGACGTCCTATGACCCGTGGCATTACGTGCCCGCGCTGGAGCGAAAGCCCGGGGCGCTGCGCAACGGTGCACCCTTTGCCGATTGGGATTTGCCAGCGCCGATCAAGACGATCCAGGCCCGGCTGATGAAGCTCACCGGCGGCGACCGCCAGTGCGTACGTATTCTGGCGGCGATTCCGGTCGACGGGTATGACGCCGTGGCGGCGGCGTGCACGCAAGCGATTGAAGCGGGTGTGATCAGCGCCGACTACGTCCTCAACACGCTGAATCGAGCCAAGGCGCCGCCGCTCATGGACCCCATCGAAACGCCCGACGGGCTGCAACTCAAGGAGGAGCCCAAGGCTGATGTCGGGCGCTATGACCGGCTGCTGGGTGGTGAACTCAAGGCAATGGCGCTACTGGTGATGGCGCCGCTGATCAGCCAGCTGCCGCCCATGACGATGGGGGTGAACCATGCAGCCGCATGAGCTGGTGGGGCAATTCAAGGCGCTGCGGCTGCATGGCATGGCGGGCGCTTGCGAGGAACTGATCGAGGACGGCATCCGTCGCAACCAGGCCCCGCATGAGCTGCTGGAGGGCCTGCTGAAAGCGGAGGTCCTCGAGCGTAATGCGCGCTCGGTCAGTCATCAGATGGGCGCGGCGCGTTTCCCGATCAACCGGGACCTCGACCGCTTTGATTTTGCCCAGTCCCCGGTCAACGAAGCGCAGGTGCGGGAGCTGTATCGCGGCTCGTTTCTGGAGCAGGCCAGAAACCTGGTCTTGGTCGGTGGGCCGGGCACGGGCAAGACGCATCTCGCCATTGCGCTGGGCAGTGCCGCCATCCGCAACCAGGGCAAGCGGGTGCGTTTCTTCAACGTCGTGGATCTGGTCAACCAGCTCGAGGCGGAAAAGCACGGCGGCAACGCCGGGCGCATCGCCCGGCGCATGGCTGCTATGGATGCAGTGATCCTCGATGAACTCGGTTATCTGCCTTTCAGCCACAACGGCGGCGCCCTGCTGTTTCACCTGATCAGCAAGCTCTACGAAACCACCAGCCTGCTGATCACCACCAACCTGAGTTTCTCGGAATGGGGTAATGTCTTTGGAGATGCCAAGATGACCACTGCACTACTGGACCGGCTCACCCATCATTGCGACATCCTGGAAACCGGCAATGACTCCTACCGATTCAAACACAGGAACCCTGCTTCAAAAACCCCCAA
>JBOICV010000060.1:0-35023 GCA_050740255.1 Nevskiales bacterium
CCGCGAGGCCTGCCCGAAGCGGCGCCCGCTGAATACGGGGCAAAGGTCATGAACACAGTCCAGGCACGAATCGAGGCGGCCGAGCGCCGCGCCGAGGAAGCAGAGCGGCGCGCCCGGCTTGCCGAGGAGACCCTGCGCGAGCTGACTGAAACCCTGCCCGGCATGGTCTGGCAGACGGAACAGGATCCACGGTTGAGTGCCGACCAGCCTTTTCGGTTCCTGTTCGTCAATAACCGCGCGGCCGAGCTGTGGGGAGTGCCACGCGACCAGCTCGAAGCCCATCCGGATCACATCAGTCGCATGATCGGTCCCGCCGAAATGGAACGACTCGCGAAGGAGTTCGAAGACAGCGATGAGCAGCACTGGCCGAAATCGATGGACTTCCAGATCACCCGCGAGGATGGTCAGGTTCGCTCATTGCGCATGGTCGCAACGCGCCGCGTGGTCGGCGAGAAACTGCGCCTCAGCGGATTCTCTTTCGACGTCACGGCCGAGAAGGAAGCCCAGCGGAAGCTCGCGGAGTCCGAGCAGCTGCTGCGCGAGTTGACCGACAACCTGCCGGGACTGGTCTGGCAGGCCGAAACGACTGTTCCGGCAACGAATTCGCGCTACACCTTCCTGAATAACCAGGTCATGCAGCTCTACGGGCTCACCCGGGAGCAACTGCTGGAGGGTGGCAACGCCGTATTCCAGGACGTCATCCTGCCGGAGGACTGGACACGCCTGAATGGAGCGACGCTGCTCGCCGAGCACACCGACCAGCCCACGACGATGGATTACCGGTTCCGGCGCGCGGATGGACAGCTACGCTGGGGACGCGCGCACTACGGCATCACGCGGCGGACGGAAACGGGCTTCGTCACGTCCGGTTTCGCCTTCGACGTCACGGCCGAGCATGACGCGCAGGAGAAGCTTGCCGAGTCCGAACGGCTGCTGCGCGATCTAACCGAAAGCCTGCCAGGCCTCGTGTACCAGGCCGAGGTGAAAGCGGAGGGTGGAGCCGTTGGATTCACGTTCGTGAACAGTCAGGTCATGGAGCTTTACGGCGTCTCGCGGGAAAAAGTGATGGACGACCCGCAAATCCTGAACCGAATGATCGAACCCGTGAGCAATGACCTGATGAACCGCTCGTTCGTGGACGCGGCAGAGGGACGTCGTCCTGACGCGATGGACTACCGCTTCAAACGCGCCGACGGGCAGTGGCGCTGGGGGCGCTCGCATTTTGGTATGGGACGCAAGACCGCGACGGGCCACATCATGTCGGGATTCGCCTTCGACGTCACCGCCGAGCACGAGGCGCAGGACAAGCTCGCGGAAACCAAGAAACTCCTGAGCGATCTCACCGAGGCGCTGCCCGGGATGGTCTGGCGCATGGACATCGGTTCCGATGGAAACCCCAAGTGGACTTATCTCAGCAGCAAAACGGTGGAACTGCTTGGACTCACGCGCGAAGACCTCGAGCAAGACCCGACGGAAGCTCTGCAACGCATGATGGAGCCCAGCGACTACACGCGCATGCAGCAGTCGTACTTCGAATCGATCGCGCAAGGCCGGTCGATGCTGATGGACTACCGATACCAGCGGCCCGATGGAACGCATTGGTACCGGATGCACGCCACGATTCGCCAGGGACCGGGGGCTGGTGCAATCGTATGCGGCTTCACGAGTGACGTCACGGCCGAACATGATACCCAGCAAAAGCTCGCAGAATCCGAGCGACTGCTGCGCGAGCTTACCGACAACCTCCCCGGCCTCGTGTCGCGTATGGACATCGAGTGGGGCAAGCCCAGCCGCTACAGCTATATCAGCGGAAAGGTGTACGAGCTTTATGGAGTGACGCCGGAGGAGTGTCTGGCCGAAGGTGCGGACGCGCTCACCAAACTCATGGACCCGCGGGACGTAGCCTTCATGCAGAAAGCGTTCCTGGAGGCCCTCAAGACCCAGAAGCCCATGAATCACGATTTTCTCCTCAAGCGACCTGATGGGGGAACGCGCTGGATCAACTCCCAGGGGACAGTCCGGAAAACCGACAAGGGCGCAACCCTCTACAACGTGGCGCTGGACGTCACGGCGGAGCACGAGATGCAGGCCCAGCTCACGGAGGCGAAACAGGCGGCCGAAGCGGCCAACAAGGCCAAGGGTGAGTTCCTGGCCAACATGAGCCATGAGATCCGCACGCCAATGAACGCGATCATTGGCCTGTCGCAGCTGGGCCTCAAGGCCAAGACACCGGAGAAGCTGCAGGACTACCTCAACAAGATCGGCAGCGCCGCGCAGTCGCTGCTCGGCATCATCAACGACATCCTCGACTTCTCGAAAATCGAGGCCGGCATGCTGACGCTGGAGCACACTTCGTTCGATTTGCAGCAGGTGCTGGACCAGCTCTACAGCCTGCTCGGGGTGCGCGCGGCGGAGAAGGGCTTGAAGTTGCATGTCTTGGCCGACATGGGCACACCCCGTGCATTAGTCGGTGATCCGTTGCGGCTCAACCAGGTGCTGCTCAATCTGGTCGGCAACGCGATCAAGTTCACCGAGAACGGCAAGGTGCAGCTGCGCGTGCGACGTGAGAAGGTGCCGGGTCCGGGCGTAAAGCTGCGCTTCGAAGTTGAAGACACGGGTATTGGATTGAAACCCGAGCAACTGGAGAAATTATTCAGTCCCTTCACCCAGGCCGACAGCTCCACGACACGCCGCTACGGAGGCACCGGTCTTGGGCTGTCGATCAGCCGCAAGCTGGTCGAGCTGATGGGCGGCAGCATCGGCGCGGAGTCCACGCCCGGGAAGGGCAGCGTGTTCCACTTCAGCATCGAATTTGGTGCCGCCGATACGGCAATCCCGTCAGCCTCGGCAAGCGCAGAGGAGATGGCGGGCAAGATTCCTGCCGGACTCCTTGTGTTGGTCGTGGAGGACAACGAGTTCAACCAGGTCGTTGCCCAAGACCTTCTCGCCTCGTTTGACGCCAAGGTGACTCTTGCCGCCAATGGCAAAGAAGGCCTGGCGCTCGCACGCAAACGGGATTTTGATCTCGTGCTGATGGATGTGCAGATGCCGGAGATGGACGGTCTCGACGCGACTCGTGCGATCCGCGGACTCAAGTCGAAGCGGGCCCGAATACCGATCGTCGCCATGACCGCGAACGCGATGGCCGCCGACCGCGAGCAATGCCTTGCCGCGGGCATGGACGACTACCTGCCCAAACCCATCGACCGCAAGCAGTTGCTGGCGGCGCTGGCCCGGTGGGCCGGCCGTAAATCCAAGCGAGTGGGGAAAGCACCAAAAGCCGCGGTTCGCGGGGTACCGGCAGGGCCGCCGCAAAAGGGCGGTTTCGATTTCGAGGGTGCCGAGCAGCGCCTTGGCAGCCGGGCGCTATTGCTAAAACTCGCACAGCAGTTCGTGGCGAAGGCGCAGGAGCCAATCATCGAGATCCAGCGCAGGCTGGCGGCGGGCGACCGTGCGGGGGCCGTCATTGCAGCCCACTCCCTGAAGAGCCAGGCCGGCACACTCGGTGCCGAGGAACTGCGTCAGGCCGCCGCGAAGCTGGAGAAAGAGCTGAAGTCCAGTGAATCGGAGTTGTCGCTGGAGAGCATTTCGCAGCTCCAGATCGAGGCATTGGCGAAACTTGCGGCGCTGACAGAGAACGCCACCCAGCCTTTCTCCAAAGGGCCGTGACCGCACGCATTGCCGTTGTTGACGACGACCCGATTGTGCGGGAATCGGTCGCGAGCTATCTGCGCGGCCACCAGTTCCAAGTGGCGGAGTTCGACGGCGGCCCGGCGCTGCGGCAGGGTCTGAAAGTCACCTCACCTGACCTGATCGTGCTCGACCTGGTCATGCCCGAGGAGGATGGCTTGTCGGTGCTGCGCTGGCTGCGGGGATTCTCCGAGGTACCGGTGATCATGCTCACCGGCAACGATGAGACCACCGATCGCATCGTGGGTCTCGAAGTCGGGGCAGATGACTACGTCGGCAAGCCCTGCGACATGCGCGAGTTGCTGGCACGCATCCACAGTCACCTGAGGCGCGTCCCCACGTCCGACAAGGGTGCAACAGAAGAACGCCTGCTCGCCACGGTACTGTTCACTTATATCGCGCAATCCACCCAGCTCGCCGTGCAGCTGGGAGATGCCGGTTGGCGTGAGTTGCTGGGCAACCACCACGAGATCGTGCGTGCAGCGCTGAAGCACTTTCACGGCAGCGAATTGGACACAGCCGGTGACGGGTTCTTCGCCGTCTTCGACGCGCCGGCCCGCGCCCTGCGCTGCGCACGGGTCATCCAGGCCGAGTTGCGGCAGAAACTGCAGATCGAGATCCGTGCTGGTCTGCACACTGGCGAATGCGAGCGCATGGGCGACAAGCTCAGCGGCCTCGCTGTGCACATCGGCGCGCGCATCATGTCCGCCGCGAAACCCGGGGAGGTGCTGGCTTCCTCTACTGTCAAGGACCTCGTGGCTGGTTCGGGCCTGAAATTCCGCGATGCCGGCACGCATACGCTGAAAGGCGTACCGGGCGAATGGCCACTGTTTGCGCTGGGAGAACAGGAATGACCACGCGCGTTGCCATCGTTGACGACGACCCCATCCTGCGCGAAGCGGTCGCAAGCTATTTGCGTGGTCATGGCTTCGATGTGCGCGAGTTCGACGGCGGCCGCACACTGCGTGAAGCACTGAAGGCGGCTGCGCCTGACCTCATCGTGCTGGACCTGCTGATGCCGGAGGAGGACGGCTTGTCAGTACTGCGCTGGCTACGCGGCTTTTCCACGCTGCCGGTGATCATGCTGACTGGCAACGACGAGGTGACCGATCGCGTCGTGGGACTCGAGGTCGGCGCCGATGACTATGTGGGCAAGCCCTGCGACATGCGTGAGCTGCTGGCGCGGATTCGGACGGTGCTGCGGCGTCGTGATGGTGCGCAGTCAGCCGACGGGGATCAGCCCGCGGGCAAGGCGGACGGCAGCTGGTTCGGCCGCTGGTGGCTGGATCGCCAGCGTCATCGACTGGTCGATTCTGCAGGCGAAGTCTGCGAAGTCACCGCCCAAGAGTATGCGCTGCTCGCGGTGTTCGCCGACCACCCGAAGGTGGTGCTGTCGCGCGAAAAACTGCTCGAGCTTTCAGGCACCGATCCCGCCGAGGTTTTCGATCGCGCCATTGATCTGCGCATCACGCGGCTGCGCAAGAAGATCGAACCCGTACCCGGTGACCCCACAGTCATCAAGACCATCAGAGGTCACGGCGGTGGCTACGAGTACGTGCCTTCCCCGGCGCCAAACTATGGTCGCTGAGCCAGAGTGCCATGACCGAGCCGGAGGAACGCGAACAAGGCTCGGGACACGCCGAATGCGGTACACACGAACTTAAGGGCGTACCCGGGCGCTGGCAGACCTATGCTGTTGGCGAACGTGGAAACACGTAATCCACCTCGAATCAGTCGGACATTGAGAAGTTGGGGCTGGATGTCAGCGATGCAATTCCCAAGTCAATCGCATAAATTCCCTGATGACTGGGGCAGGGAATTCGGGCCTAAATGCAAGCTACTACTGTAGAATTTCCTGCATGCCGAGGCGGTGGGGCCGGCGAACGCTAAATTTTTCCTGCAAATTCGCTGTAAAGCAGGGAATTGCGGCAGAGACGGGTTCGCTCGAGACTGCATCCACCGCCATTGTTTCCGTGTAAAATTCGCCGCCTTCCAAGCGCCCGTAGCTCAGCTGGATAGAGTACCTGGCTACGAACCAGGTGGTCGGGAGTTCGAATCTCTCCGGGCGCGCCAATCACACAAAGCAAAATAACCCCGTTACGGGGCTATTTTGCTTTGTGTACTATGCGGCCGGGATCCTCAACTCACGGTGGAGGGAAAGTCTTCTGTCTGGGAATCAAGTCCGCCCGCCACTGCTGCCGGGCCCATCGCAGCAACTCGCGCGGCGGCGCTTCGCGTAGTTCAATCGCAGGTTGCTGCCCAAGAACGACCAGGGCGAGATAGAGCAGCGATGCTGGGTGGTCAGGGTCAACCGCAGGTGCGCCCTCGCTCTTGCTGAGTTTCTTGCCGGTTGCATCCAGCACAATCGGGATGTGCAGATACTCGGGGGTCGGTAAACCAAGCTGGCGCTGCAGGAAAACCTGCCGTGGCGTCGAATGCAGCAGGTCGGCGCCGCGCACGACTTGAGTGACGTGCTGAAACGCATCGTCCACGACCACCGCGAGCTGGTAGGCGAAGCAGCCATCGCCGCGCAGCAAAACGAAATCGCCCACGTCCCGCGCCAGACTCTGGGTAACTGGGCCTTGCACGAGATCCGTTATGGTGATGGGTAGATCGTTGACCCGTAGCCGATAGCTGCGTGCGCTCCGACCCGGCGCCAGGCCATTGCGGCAGGTGCCCGGATACACCGGCCCTTCGACACCGTGCTTGGCCTCTGCTACTTCGCGCCGGGAACAGGCACAGGGGAAGACATGATTCTGCCGCTTTAACTGATCCAATGCGGCGCGATACGCTTCAGTGCGCTGGCTCTGGTAGAGCGGTGCGCCATCCCACTCAAGCCCCAGCACTTCCAGTGTGCGCAACATGGCATCCGCAGCACCGGGCATTGCGCGGTCGGGATCCGGATCTTCGATGCGCAGCAACCACCGCGCGCCCGTGTGGCGCGCGTGCAGGAAGCTGGCGACGGCCGCCAGCAAAGTACCGAAATGCGGCAAGCCGGTCGGTGAGGGAGCGAAGCGGCCTGCGGGCAACGAAACTGCCACCGTTAGATCTCTGCCAGAAAGTCGGGAACCTGCCAGTTCACTCCCGCCAAAACCGGGTTTTTGGGGCGGGACTCCAGCACGATATAATCCACCCCGTTGCAGCTTCGGCGAGCGCTATGGATGGTTGGAAGGATGCTGCACTGCGTATGATTTCCATACTCATACGTATGTAACAATGTTGTCATAAGTATAAGAATATAGTATGTAAGTTTAGCGGCGGGCTCCGATCACATCGGAGGAGGGCACTGGGTGCAACAGTTGGAGATGTTCGATCGTTTCGGTCGGGCGCGCGTGTCAGTGGCCAGCTACTCGGCTGCTGCACGGAGCGCCAGCGTAGCCGTGGCCGCTAAGACTGGCTCAAATCAGGCACGATCCTCGGTCAGTCCCAGCGCAGCTGTGCTAGCCCGTGTCGTCGCGGTCGCCATGGTGGTTTACGCCTTGTCGGCGCTCGGTGGTTTCATGCGTGCCGGCGAAGCTGCGGCCATACCCTCGGCTTCAGTGAAACTGCCTGAGGCGTCCGCGCCCGCGACCATTGTTCTCTCGGGTCATTTGTTCACCCACGGCTGCGGCCCGGTTCAGGCCCAGTTCAATGGCCGGCCGATCCGCTTAGATGGTGAAGGCAATTTCGGCCTGCATCTGAAAATCCCCTCGCGCACCCTGCCAGCCAAGCTTGAATTTTCCGCGCCGGGTTGCAGCAACGCCGTTGCCGAACTTGATATCTCGCCCGGACTGACGCGTTACACCGTCTCCGCCAGCATTCTGCCCGAAGTGGCGCTGGCGCCCCGCGGGCAATATCGCGACGCCGGCCGCGCGATCAACAAAGTGCGGCGCATGCTCCCCAACGAAGTGCGCGAGTTGGCCAGCCTGATCGAGCAATATTGTGCCGAAACCGGGCTCGACCCGGCCTTGGTATATGCGATTGTCCACACCGAATCCCACTTTGACCGCCATGCCCGCAGTCGCGATAACGCGGTTGGCCTGATGCAGCTCGTTCCGACCAGTGGCGCGGCCGAGGCACTGACTTATCTGAAGGCCAGCGAACGCGTAATCACCGTGCGGCAGTTGCGCGATCCGGAGACCAACATACGGCTCGGCACCGCCTATATGCAGATGCTGATGGACCGCTATTTCGAGAAAGTGAAGGACCCACAGGTGCGTCTGGGACTTGCGCTCGCCGCTTACAATTGGGGACCGCGCAACGTACAGCTTGCGATCAAGCGCGAGGGCCGCACCCCCAAAACCATGGCCGAGTTGAACAAGATGCTGTCGCGCCGTGCGCCGCGTGAAACCCGCCGATACGTGAAGCATGTGACCGAGCGGATGGCCTGGTACGCCGAAGTCGTCTAGGAGCTTGCTGCAAAACTGCTTTGTGGCCGTTTCCCTTGCCGGTGGTCCTATCCAAAAAATTGTAGGAGCGACTTTAGTCGCGATTTTTCCGCGTCGCGGCTAAAGCCGCTCCTACATACGCCCATTCGCGTGCAGGCACGCTCCTACCACATCGAATACGTGGGGGCGGTCAAGACGTCTGCCGTGCTTCGCCGCCCGCTGTTTACCCTCTGCTAGAATCGCGGCCGCCACGGAGGCCGCATGTCTGTTGTAACCCGTTTCGCTCCCAGCCCCACTGGTTATCTACACATCGGCGGCGCGCGCACTGCGCTGTTCTCCTATCTCTACGCAAAAAAGCATGGTGGCCAGTATCTTTTAAGAATTGAGGATACCGACCGCGAGCGTTCGACCCAGGCGGCGGTGGATGCCATTTTTGAAGGCATGGCCTGGCTTGGACTCAACAGCGATTTCGAACCCATATACCAAACCCGCCGCTTCGAGCGTTACAAAGAGGTCGCTGATCAGCTTCTGAAGGCGGGTCAGGCCTACTGGTGCTATTGCTCGAAGGAAGAGCTGGATCAGATGCGCGCAGGACAGATGGCGCGCAAGGAGAAGCCGCGCTACGACGGCCGCTGGCGCCCCGCGTCCGGCAAAACTCTGCCCGCGCCGCCCGCCGACGTTAAACCGGTGCTGCGTTTCATGAATCCGATCGGTGGCGAAGTGGTGGTGGACGATTTGATCAAGGGCCGCGTGGCCTTCTCGAATAGCGAGCTGGATGACCTGATTCTGCTGCGCGCCGACGGCACGCCGACCTACAACTTCTGCGTGGTGGTGGATGACGCGGACATGGGTATTACGCACGTGATTCGCGGCGACGATCACGTCAACAATACGCCGCGCCAGATCAACATCCTGCGCGCGCTGGGCGTCATGCCGCCGGCCTATGCCCACGTACCGATGATTCTGGGCAGCGACGGGGTCAAACTCTCCAAGCGCCATGGCGCGGTAAGCGTGATCGACTATCGCGCGCTCGGCTTCATGCCGGACGCCGTGCTCAACTATCTGGTGCGACTGGGCTGGTCGCACGGCGATCAGGAGCTGTTCACGCGCGAGGAGATGATCAAGCTGTTCGATGTTACCCAGGTACAAAAGTCACCCGCGCGTTTTGACATGGAAAAGCTCATCTGGGTTAACCATCAGTATCTGAAGTCGGCCGACCCGGCAGTGGTGGCGCCCGAACTCGAGTGGCACCTGCGCCGACTGGGCGTGAATCCGGCCAGCGCCCCGCCGCTGACCGCGGTGATCGAGGCGCAGCGCGAGCGCTGCAAGACACTGGTCGAGATGTCGGAAAAGTCGAAGTTCTTCTACGCCGAACTGGACGGCTATGACGAAAAAGATGCCGCCAAGCATTTCACGGCGGAAGCAGCCGCGCTGCTCGCCGAGCTGGCCGACCGCCTGAGTGCGCTGCAGGACTGGACGACTAGTCTGCTGCACGACGCGGTCAACGGGTTCGCGGAAGGGAAAGGACTTAACCTGGGCAAGGTGGCGCAGCCGATCCGCGTAGCTATCGCTGGCATGGCGATCTCGCCCCCGATTGATCAGACGCTGTGTTTGCTGGGCCGCGAGCGGACCCTGTCCCGGCTGGCGGCCGCGGTTGCTCACATCCGGCGTTAAGCGATCATGCGCCTGGGAATAGATCTGGGGGGGGCGAGCCGGAAGTACACGAACTGCCTTGAATGGCAGTTCGTGCTGGCGAGCGACCGGCCACGGATGGCCGGGCTGGGCCTAGGTCACAGGGACGTGTCCGTGCGTATAGGCGTAGATCTGGGTGGTACCAAGATAGAAGCAATAGTGCTGGCTGGCGACGGCAACGTGCTGGCTCGACGCCGTGTACCAACGCCATCGGATGACTACGCGGCGACGCTAGGCGCAATTACGACGTTGGTGCATGAGCTGGAAGCCGCCGCACAGCGGGACCAGCTTCCAATCGGCATTTGCACGCCGGGTGCGATTTCCCCTTCGACCGGGCGCCTCAAGAACGCCAATTCCACCTGCCTGAACGGCAAGCCCTTCAAGCAGGATATTGAAGCCAAACTCCAGCGCCGCGTTCGGATCGCCAACGACGCCGACTGTCTCGCCATGTCCGAAGCGGTGGACGGCGCGGGTGCTGGCGCGCGCAGCGTGTTCGCCGTCATTCTCGGCACCGGCGTGGGCGGCGGAATCGTGTTTAACAAACAGCTGGTAACCGGACCAAACGCGATTGCCGGCGAGTGGGGTCATAACCCCTTGCCGTGGCCGAAGCAGGATTTCAGCGAGTTGCCCGGGCGGGTCTGCTACTGCGGCAAGCATGGCTGCATCGAGACCTGGCTATCCGGTCCCGGCCTGGCCGCGGATTTCGGCGAGCCGGGTTTGCCGGCAGCCGAACTGCTCGCGCGTGCCGAAACAGGCGACGGGTCCGCGCAGGCGGCGTTATCGCGCTATGAAGACCGGCTCGCGCGCGGTTTGGCGAGCGTGATTAACGTGCTCGATCCCGAGATCATCGTGCTCGGCGGAGGGCTATCCAATATCACGCGGCTTTACGACAACGTACCGCGGTTGTGGGATCAATATGTGTTCTCCGACCGCGTTGACACCAGGCTCGTCAAGGCAACGCACGGCGATTCAAGCGGTGTGCGCGGTGCGGCCTGGCTGTGGCCCGAAAAATGATTCCCCCTCCCCTTGAGGGAGGGGGTGAGGGGGAGGGGTTAGCAAGGTCTCCAAGACTCAATAAGATACGCACTCGTCCTGATTAACCCCGTCATGCTCCAGCTTTATACCTATTACCGCAGCGTTTCTGCGCACCGGGTGCGCATCGCGCTCAATTACAAGGGCATCAGCTACAAATCCGTCTTCATTGACGAAGACAAGGGCGAGAATCTCAGCGGCGACTACGTCAAGATGAATCCGCTGGGACTGATTCCAGCGCTGGTGGTGGACAACAATTTCATGTTCACCCAGTCGGCGGCCATTCTCGAGTATCTGGAGGAGCGCTATCCGGAGCGCCCACTGCTGCCGACCGACATCAATGATCGCGCGCGGGTACGCTCCTTCGTGCAGGTTTGCGTGGCGGACGTGCAGCCAACGAACGTGCTACGCATCTATCACTACATGCGCGATCAGATGGAACTCGATCACGACACCCGCCGGCGTTGGTACGAGCACTGGGCGCATAGGGGTTTGCGGGCGATGGAGTCGCTGCTGGTGGGTCATCCGAAAACTGGCGACTTCTGCCACGGTGACCAGGCCACGCTGGCAGATGTTTGTCTGGTGCCGCAGCTCTACAACGCCGAACGCAATCGGCTCGATCTGTCACCTTACGTCACGCTGCGCGCGATCTACCGCAATTGCCAGGCTTTGTCGGCCTTTCAAGCCGCAGCGCCTGAAACTCAGCCAGACCGCTTGCAGAAAGCCTTGGCGCTGTAGGGGTAGGAAGTAATGTAGTCATTCCCGCGAACGCGGGAATCTTGTTGGGGCGACTAAGTAGACTGGTTAAGATGCCCGCTTGCGCGGGCATGACGAAGAAAAAGGGATAAGCGATGCGGCGTTGGAATGGCTGGGGCGATGACACCATCAATTTCCCGCTCACCGATAATGCCCGCGCTTTCTTGCGCGAGCGGGTCGGACCGGCCCAGCCGCCGCAGGATGTGACGAAGGACGAGGCGCTGGCGAAAGTACCCGCTTCCCGGCTCGAAGATTTTGCCGGCGCCACCCCGGATGCTTTCGCGCGACTGACCCACGCCCATGCCCAGAGTTTCGTCGACTGGTGGGCGCTTCGTACCGGCCGCCTTGGGCCGTTTCCGGATGCCGTCGCTTACGCGGAGTCGCACGATCAGGTGGCAGCACTGCTTGCCCAGGCGAGGGGACGTGGCGCGGTCGTGATTCCCTACGGCGGTGGCACCAGCGTGGTAGGCCATCTCACCGTTCCGAAAAGCGAGCGTCCAGTGTTGTCGCTCGACCTGTCGCGGCTTAATCGTCTGACCGATCTCAACGAGGAAAGCCGGCTCGCGACCTTCGGTGCGGGTGTGGCGGGTCCGGACGTGGAAGCACAGTTGCGTGCCCGCGGTTACATGCTCGGGCACTTGCCGCAGTCGTTTGAACTCGCCTCGCTCGGCGGCTGGATCGTTACCCGTTCCAGCGGCCAGCAGTCGCTGCGCTACGGGCGCATCGAGCAGATGTTTGCCGGCGCCCGTCTCGCCACGCCGAAAGGCGAATGGACGTTGCCAACCCTGCCGGCGACCGGTGCCGGCACCGATGTGCGAGACATCGTGCTCGGCTCCGAAGGTCGCATTGGCGTGTTGACAGAAGCACGCGTGCGCGTGCGGCCGGTGCCGGAGCGGGAGGAATTCCACGGCGTATTCATGCCGGATTGGGGGAGCGGCAAGACGGCTATCCGCGAACTCGCCCAAACCGGTATTCGGCTTTCCATGCTGCGTCTGTCCAATGCGATCGAGACCGACACCCAGCTTCAGCTTGCGGGCCATCCCGGCCAGATCAAGCTGCTGCGCCGTTATCTGCAATTGCGGGGCCGGAGTGAAGGCATGTGCATGCTGCTGTTTGGCGCCACAGGCACTCCGCGCGAAGTACGCCGCCTGCGCGGTGATGCACTTTGCATCACGCGCAAGTACAGGGGTGTGCACACCGGCACGATCGTTGGCAAAGCCTGGGCCAAGAATCGCTTCCGCGGCGCCTATGTCCGCAACACGCTATGGGAAGCGGGTTACGGCGTGGATACCATCGAAACTGCGGTGGACTGGCCCAAAGTCACGGATTTGATGGGCGCGATGGAGAAGACTGCACGCGCCGCCTTCGCCAAATTCGACGAGAAAGTGCACGCCTTCACCCATCTTTCGCATGTTTATCCGCAGGGCTCGAGCATTTATTCGACCTTCGTGTTTCGCCTCGCCAAGAATCCGGACGATACCTATGCACGCTGGCGTGCACTCAAGACCGGCGTGTCCGAGCAAATCGTAAAGTTCGGCGGCACCATCAGCCACCAGCACGGCGTCGGGCTCGATCACCGGCCCTATCTGCCGGCCGAGAAGGGCGCACTGGGCATAAAGGCCTTGCAGGCGCTGGCCCGCGAGTTCGATCCGGACGGCATGATGAATCCCGGCAAGCTGGTGGAGTAGCGATGTGAGGACTCGAATATCGGTGACTTCCCCCTTTGGCAAAGGGGGATTGAGGGGGATTTTTGCGCAGCGTGTGAAATCCCCCCGCGCCCCCCTTTACGAAAGGGGGGAGTGAAGAATGTGGGAGCAAGGCTGGCGCAGTCGCTGGCTCGCGGAACTGAATCAGCAGTGGGACCTGCTCATCATCGGCGGCGGCATCTGCGGCGCCGGTATTCTGCGTGAGGCCTCGCGCGTCGGCATCAAGGCGCTGCTGATCGAGCAGAACGATTTCGCTTCCGGCACCTCCAGCAAATCCTCGAAGCTGGTCCATGGCGGTCTGCGCTACCTCAAGACCGGCGAATGGCGGCTCACGCTGGAATCCGTGCGCGAGCGGGAGAAGCTGTTGCGCGAAAGCTCCGGACTCGTACGGATGCAGGGATTCATCACCGCCATTTACCGTGATCGCGGCCCGGGCTGGTGGCTGATGAAGATCGGCCTGTGGGTGTATGACTTCATGGCGCGCAAGCGCCGCTTCTATGGTCTCGACCCGCAGGCAATGAGCATGGTCGCGCCGCGTGTGCGCGAGGAAAATCTGGTTGGCGGCTTCTGGTACCCCGATGCGCAAACCGACGACGCGCGTCTTACCCTGCGCGTGCTGTCCGAATCCTTAGCCCGCGGCGCAAGAGCCATCAATTATCTGCGCGCGAGCGAGCTGATCATCGAGAATGACCGCGTGGTGGGTGTGCGTGCGCAGGATCGGGCGGGCGCCGGTACTCACGAAATCCGCGCCAAGCTGGTGATCAATGCTGCGGGCGTATGGTGTGACCGTTTGCGCCTGCAAGTTGGTGGTCGGCCGAAGCTGCGGCCCTTACGCGGCTCGCATCTGATCTTCGAATATGCCGACGTACCGGCCGCTCAGGCTATTACCCTGTTTCACCCAGACGACGGTCGTCCGGTGTTCGTCGTACCTTGGGAAGGCAAGGTGCTAGTGGGGACCACTGATCTTGACCATCCTGATGACCTCGATACCGAACCACACTGCACGAAGCAGGAAGCCGACTATCTCTTGAAGGCGTTGCGCTATCTCATGCCGGGCAACAAGGTCGAGTTGAATCAGGCAATCAGTGCCTGGGCCGGCGTGCGGCCGGTGATTTCCAGCGGCACGGATGTGGCGCCATCCAAGGAGTCGCGCGAGCACGCGCTATGGGATGAGAAGGGTTTGTTGACCATTACCGGCGGCAAGCTGACTACTTACCGCACCACCGCGTTGCAATTGCTGGAGGCGGCACGTGCGAAACTTCCCGAGATCGGAGAGCTGAACGCCGATGCCCCTATCCTCGATGAAGTGCATCCGGCCAATCATCCCGGCGTGACGCAAGCTGACGTGCAAAGACTGTACGGTCGCTACGGTGCGGAAGCGGAAAAGCTATTGGCGGAAACTGCGTTGCAAGACCTGCAGCCGATAGAAGGCACGCCTTATCTGTGGGCAGAACTTGCCTGGTCCGCCGAACGCGAGGCGGTAGTTCATCTTCAGGATTTAATGTTGCGCCGTCTGCGCATTGGACTATTGGTGCGCAACGGTGGTGCTGCGTTGCTGCCGCGCGTGCGTATTCTCTGTCAGGCAAAACTAGGTTGGGATGATGTGCGTTGGCAACGGGAAGAGCGTGACTATCTGACGGTGTGGCGCTCGCACTACGCGCCGCCAGCTGTGGGTTAAATTTCCTTGGACCCTTCGATTCAAGCACTTATGGCCGAGTTCGGCGCAGCTGTCCACGACGCCCAAGTTCTCGAACGATCGCTAGAATACATTCTTGTGCTGCTTGACCATACGGCTTTGCCAGGCGAACAACTACCCAACGCCTCAGAACTTTATGGGCCAGAAAGCACAGCCAGCCTTGGCAAGCTCGTCAACGTACTACGGAAGCGAATCGAGTTACCGCGCGAAGACAGCGACGAACTAGAGAAGGCGATCAAGACCCGCAACAGTCTGGTTCATGGTTATTTCAAACCAGAGAGTCGCTTGGTAGCAACACTAACAGCATCCGGTGCGGATGGTTTGGTCTCAGAAATTCGAGAAATACGTGCTTCTATGAAAATGTGGAACAAGATTACTGACGGAATACTAGATACATTGCTACGTCGAGACGGCACAAGCATCAAAAAACTTTGCGAGTTGGCTGAGACCATGTACGCGACGGCACAGTTGCAGGAATTCAGAGGACTCAAGCACTAATTGATGCAAGCACAGCAACTACTGGCAATAGACGTCGGCACGCAAAGCGCGCGCCATCGTTTTTGATCCAGCCGGCAGCACTTCAGACTATGACTCGAACCAATTTTCCAACTTCAGATTGTTGAAATTGGCGAAGTCGGTCTGATTCCGCGTGACGAGAGTCAGTTCGTTGACAGCGGCTATGCTGGCGATGAGTCCGTCATATAGAGACGGAGTTTTGCCGGCGCTGGTAAGTCGCGCACGTTCGCGGCCATGCCACTGAGCGCATAATCCGTCCAGCGGGATAACAGGAAAATCCGCCATCAATGCTTCCAGCCATCCCTGATACATCGCCCGCCGCTCCGGGGCGCTCATGCGGCTTACGCCAAACTGCAACTCATCTATCACCGGCGCGGGAATAGCACAGGTCTTCCGATGTTCAGAGAGCTTTGTCTCCAGACGCGGATCTGGACGCTCCCGCATCAACTCCGAGAGCGTATTGGTATCGAGTACGTACTTAATCATTTCTCGAACGAGAACTCGCGCGCCGGAGTGTGGTCACGCGCCGTCGCCAACTCCTCTCTCGACACGAAGGGCAGGCCTTTCGCGATCATTTCGCGACGCCAGCCTTGCAGGAAGTGCGTGAAGTCGTGCCGGGGCTGCCGTGCGGTTTGCATGCGCTCGTATTCACGATCGGAGACCAGCACGGCAACCGGCTTACCCCGACGGGTGAGGCGAACAGCTTTCCCCTTCTCGGCCTCATGAATCAAGCTCGTAAGTTGGCTCTTGGCCTCCCGTATTGTGCTTTCCTTCATCACAGCACCTCGTCTAATGTGGTCACTAATGTGACCATAATAGTTGAACTGGTTTAAGCTTGCCACCCTCATCGGAGCGCCTGCTTTGAATTCTTGCCTTAGCAGGTTAGGGTATCTGCGGAATTACGATCTAAGTGCTCCATGCCCGAACCGCAACTGCTCGCAATTGACGTCGGCACGCAAAGTGCGCGCGCCATCGTTTTTGATCTTGCGGGCAATATTGTCGGCAAGGCGCAAATCCCAATCGAGCCGTATTTTTCTGCTCAACCAGGCTGGGCGGAGCAGGAGCCGCAGCTTTACTGGCGTTCGGTGGCGCAAGCCTGCGGCGAGCTGTGGAACAAGCACAAGCTTGATCCGGCGAGTATTGCGGGTGTGGCGCTGACCACGCAGCGCGCCACGGTCGTCAATCTGGATGCGCGCGGCCAGCCCTTACGGCCTGCCATCATCTGGCTGGATCAGCGGCGCGCGCACGGTGTTCCGCCCGTTGGTGGCGCCTGGGGCCTCGCGTTCAAGCTGGCCGGTGTCACCAGTACGATCAAGGATTTCCAGTCCAAGGCCCAGGCCAACTGGATTGTTCAGAATCAGCCGCAAATCTGGGCGGAAACAAAGAAGTTTCTGTTGCTCTCCGGTTATTTGAACCAGCAACTCACCGGGCGCTTTGTGGATTCCAGCGCCAGTCAGGTGGGTTATGTCCCTTTTGATTTCAAGCATCTGCGCTGGGCCGGCGCGCGTGACTGGAAGTGGCAGGCGCTGCCGATCAAACGCGATCAGTTGCCCGATCTGGTGCCGCCTAGCGGCCGGCTGGGTGAGCTGGCGCACGACGCGGCCCGCACTCTGGGTTTGCGCGCCGGCTTACCCGTGATCTCGGCCGGCGCGGACAAGGCCTGCGAGGTACTGGGTGCCGGATGCCTGGAACCGCAGCAGGGTTGTTTGTCGTTTGGTACTACCGCCACGATCAACACGACTACGCGTAAATACCTTGAAGTCATTCCGCACATTCCGCCGTATCCGGCGGCAGTACCGGAGGCGTACAACACGGAAATTCAGATTTTTCGTGGTTTCTGGATGGTGAGCTGGTTCAAGGAACAATTTGCACACCGTGAGAGCAGTCTCGCAGCGGAACAGGGCCTGCCGACCGAGGCGCTGTTCGACAAGCTGGTGGAGCAGGTGCCACCCGGTTCGATGGGGCTGACGCTGCAGCCCTACTGGTCGCCCGGTGTGCGCGAGCCGGGACCCGAAGCCAAGGGCTCGGTGATTGGCTTTGGCGATGTGCATACCCGCGCGCATTTGTACCGTTCCATCATCGAAGGCCTGGTGTACGCGCTACGTGCCGCACGCGAGAAGATAGAAGCGCGCAGCAAGACGCCGATCACGATTCTGCGAGTGGCGGGTGGCGGCTCGCAGAGCGACGCGGCGATGCAGATTTCAGCGGACATCTTCAATCTGCCCGCACAGCGCGCTCATATCTATGAGACTTCCGCGCTCGGTGCTGCGATCAATGCGGCGGTGGGTCTGGGGCTGCATCGGGATTACAGCGCAGCGCTCGGTGCGATGACCCGACCAGGGAAGACCTTCACGCCGAACCCGGAATCAAGCCGGATTTATCAGGAGCTGTACACGCGCGTGTATCAGCGCATGTACAAACAGTTGCAGCCGCTATACAAGGAAATCCGCGACATTACCGGCTATCCGCCACCATAAACCTCTATCTAGATCCGTCACACCGGCGAAGGCCGGTGTCCAGGTTGTTAACGACTGGATTCCGGCTTCCGCCGGAATGACGACAAGGGCTAATCCGGAGTGACTTCCGCGAGCACGGATTGGTGGCGACCAGGTTCACGGATAAAAAGCGCGCTGATCACACCCATCGAAGCCATAGCGAAGCACAACCACAATCCATTGCGGTAATCCGTCCAGGCGTAGTGGCGTACGCCCTCCACCATGTCGCCATTCCAGGTCAGATCCATCATCCAGCCGAAAGCCGGCTGCAAGAGCGCGGCGCCGGCAAACACGCCGGTGTTGGCCAGCGCCATCGACATGCCGGAAACAGCAGGCGGCACCAGCTCCTTGATGGCGGCGTAGTTCACGATCATGCCCGAGGCGCCAGTGCCTATCAGCACATAGAGCAGCAGCCCCGACCAGCCAGGCGCCCAGGGCAGAATACTCAGACCGAGCCAGCCGAGTGCAGCCAGGCTGAGGGAACCGACAATAATGGGTTTGCGCAGTCCCAATCGATCCGACAACCATCCCGCAGCGAAGGAACCGACGGCGCCGGCCGCGAGCGCGGCGGTCGTATACAAGGCCGCGTCATTCCGCTCCAGCCCGAATGCGTCGCGTAATAGCGGCACACCCCAAAGACCTGCGAAGGCCATGACGCCGCCGCCTACACCGAACAGTGCCCAGAATCCCGGCCAGACATCGCGATTGCGCAACACCGCCCACAGGTCACGGGACCAGTGCGCGGCCGCCGCCGGCGCCTGATGGGTATGCAGCGGCGGCAAGCCCGCGTCCTGCGGCCGGTTGCGCACGAAGGCGAAGATTAAAAGGCCCAGCAGCAGCGATACGCCGCTCGCAGCGATGAACACATGCCGCCACGGCACCACGGAAACCACCGCAGCCAAGGGGCCCGCTGCGAGCAGCGAGCCCCCGCTGCCGATCAGCATCACGGTGCCGCTGATAAATGCGAAGCGCTCGGCTGGAAACCACTCGGTATTGCTCTTCATCAGACCGACGAAGGCGACCGACACCCCGAGCCCGGTGAGCAGCCGGCCGAAGGCCGCGAGGCCGAAGTCGGGCGCGAGCCCGAACATGAGTGAGCCGGCCGCTGCGATGAGCGAACCTGCGCCGACCGTGACTCTTGAACCCAAGCGGTCCGCCAGCACGCCGGAAGGCAATTGCATCGCGGCGTAGACGTAAAAGTACATTGCGCTCAGCGAGCCAAGCGTCGCGGCGGTAGTGTTGAACGCCAGCATCAGCTCGCCGGTCATGACCGCCGGCGCGATACGATGGAAGAAGGCCAGTACGTAGGCCGTCACCAGCAGGCCGAAGATCGTCCAGCGCAGGCGCGCGAAACGAAGTTGTTCGGTGCGATTCACGTCACTGAACCGCTGCGGGTTGTGGGCGCTTGCCCAGTGCGCCCAGCAAGGCGCCGGTGGAGACCAGCCCAGTGCCAACGGTCACGACCTGAGTCAGCGGCTCACCCACCACCGGTACGGCGAGGAGTGCGCCCAAAGCCGGAACCAGCGACATCAGCATGGAGATTCTTACCGGCCCGAGATGCTCGGTCGCCTTGATGAATAGAATCATCGCCACGCATACCACCAATACGCCCTGAAATGCTGCCTGCAGGACGATGTCCTGCATCGGCGCCTGCGCGATGTTCTTTGGCAGAAACAACAAATAGATCGGCATATACGCGAGCATGGAGCAGACGCCGACCGTCAGCGTCACATCCAGCGCGCGCACCCGCCATTTCTTGAGAAATATCGTGAACAGCGCCCAGCTGAAAGAAGCGCACAGAAACAGAATGTCACCGAGCCAGTCGCGTTCGCCGCGCACGCCGGTAAGACTCTCGCCGCCAATAAGACCGACGCCGCAGGCAATCAGCAGCAGGCCAAGCACACGCGCACGCGTCAGCCGTTCACCCAGAATCAGCAACCCCAGCAGCGCAGTCATGAAGGGCAGGGTGCCGGAGAGCAGCAAGGCGCCATGGCTGGCAGGAGCGAAAGCAAAACCGGAGTAGGCGAACAGCGGATAGGCAAAGCCGACACAGGCGACAAACACTGCAATCTGATGGATTTTCAGCGGCGGCAGGCCGCGCTTCAGCAGCCATACGCCGAGAATTAATCCCGAAACCGTCAGGCGCAAAGCCGTGATATCGAACGGCGTCAGCGCGCTTTTGCCGCCGAGCCGCGAGATCACCACGAAGCTCGCCCAGATCAGAATGGTCAGGCCGGCATAAAGGTAGCCTACGGATTGAGAGTGCTCTTCCTGCGTCATGGCAAGTGGGGGCGGGCGAGATAGTCGTGCGAGCACATTTCGATCAGACGGCTTTGCGTGCGCTGGAATTCGAATTTCAGCAGCTCGCCGGTGTAAAGACTCGCTTGCGGCACGGCTGCGGAAAGAATCAGCTTCACGCCACGGTCGTAGAACTCATCCACCAGCGTGATGAAACGCCGCGTTTCGTTCTCCAATGTCGCAGCGAGCTGCGGTACCCGCGACAGCAGCACCGTGTGGTAAAATCGCGCCAGCTCGGTGTAATCCGCCGCGCTGCGCGGGCCTTTGCACAGCGCCTCGAAGTCGAACCAGGCGACACCCTCGCTCAAGCGTCGCGCGGCGATCTTGCGGCCATGCAGTTCGAGCTTGCCGTCAACCCGCCCCGGTTCCGGCGCGATGCGAGAAAAGTAATCGGCCAGATTGCGTTCTGCTGCCTCATCCAGCGGCGAGTGATAGATCTCGGCCTGCTCCAGCACGCGCAGTCGATAGTCCACGCCCCCATCCACCTTGAGCACCTTGCAATGCTGCTTAAGCTTGGCGATTGCGGGCAGGAAGTTCTGCCGCTGCAGGCCGTCTTGGTACAACTCGTCGGGCGGCGTATTGGAAGTGGCGATCAGGGTCACACCCTGCTTGAACAGGCACTCGTTCAGTCGGCCGAGAATCATCGCATCGGCGATGTCGCTGACGAAAAACTCATCAAAACACAGCACGCGTGCCTGCTGTGCAAATTCTTCGGCAATCAGCGCGAGCGGGTCCTCCTGATCCTGATGGTTTTTGCGCCGTACGTGTACTTCCTGCATGAAGCGATGGAAATGAGTGCGGTATTTGCGGGTGAAGGGCAGGGCTTCGTAGAACGCGTCCATGAGATAGGTTTTGCCGCGGCCGACGCCACCCCATAGATACAGACCGGTCACCGGCGGCCAGCGGTACTTGCCCAGACGCTTCTTTGGCGGCTTGGCGAGCAAGTCGGCGTACACGCCTTGGAGTGCGTCTACCGCAAGTGCCTGGGCACTGTCAGCGCTAATGCGTTCGCTGCGCAAATCGGCGTCGTAACGCGCGCGCGGCGCTGCGGGCTGGTCTGCGGTCATTCAAGGGAAGGCGGGAACCGGCCGGTATTATACGGATATGGCTAGAGTTACCCGCGATGCGCAAGCCACGACGTCCACCGACGCGGCGCTGATCGAGCGCTTTACCGATGCTTTGTGGACGGAGCGTGGCCTCGCCAGGAATTCACTGATGGCCTATGGCGCCGACTTGGGCGGTCTGGCCCGTTGGCTGCGATCGCGCGGCAGTCAGTTGGAGCGGGCCGATCACGCTGATTTGTCCGAATACCTGGCAGTCCGTTTCAAAGGTGGCGCCAAAGTCCGCAGTGCGGCAAGACTGGTCTCGAGCCTGCGCCGTTTCTACCGCTGGTTGCTGCGCAACGGTTCGATCAAACGCGATCCGACCTTGTTGCTGGCGCGGCCCAAGCTCGGCCGCAGCCTGCCCAAGGCGCTGAGTGAGAACGAGATCGAGCAATTGCTGGCGGCGCCGGATACCGGCACCGCACAGGGTTTGCGCGACCGCGCCATGCTGGAGCTCATGTACGCCAGCGGCCTGCGCGTATCGGAGCTGGTCGGTCTGCGGCTGCAGCAGATCAGCCTGACGCAGGGTGTGGTTCGCGTGACCGGCAAAGGCGGGCGCGAACGCGTCGTACCGATAGGCGAGGAGGCGCTGGCCGCGCTGGAGCCTTACCTCAAAACAGGGCGGCCCGGGCTGCTGCGGGGGCGGGAAAGCGACTATCTCTTTCCGAGCCGCCGCAACGCGCGCATGACGCGCGAGAATTTCTGGCATATCATCCGCCGCTACGCTCGCGCCGCGGATATCCGCCGGCCCCTGTCCCCGCATGGGTTGCGGCACTCGTTCGCGACGCACCTGCTCAATCACGGCGCCGACCTGCGCGTGGTACAGATGCTGTTAGGCCACAGCGATCTGTCCACCACTCAGATCTATACGCATGTGGCGCAGGCGCGGTTGCAGGCCTTGCATGCGCGGCATCATCCCAGAGGTTAGTCCGAACCCCGGGCAATGGCAGATGTCTTAACAGGTGGAGCAGGAATTCAATCCGGAGTAATCATGAAGAAGGCAGTATTTGCGCTGCTCGCAGCGCTGACGATAATGGGTTGCGGCAAGGCGGAAGAATCGCAGGCCGCGAAAACGGCGCCGGAAGCGGCCAAACCGGCGGCGGAGGAGGGCGACAAGGCGGTTCGCGCCAGACTCGAAAAGGATTTTCCCGATTTCAAGGACGCGAAAATCGAGCCCTCGCCGATTCCGGGCATATATGAGATCTCGACCGGTTCGGTCGTGGGTTATCTCACCGGCGACGGCGAGTATTTGTTCGACGGCAGTCTGGTGGAACTGGACAGCAAGACCAATCTGACCGAAACGCGGCGTAACGACTGGCGCAAGGCGCAGGTCGAGGCGATAAAGGAACAGGACATGCTGGTGTTCGAACCGAAGAAGGTCGAGCACACCATTACCGTGTTCACCGATCCGCAGTGTGGTTATTGCAAGAAATTCCAGGGTGACATGGACGGCTATCTGGCCGAAGGCATCCGCGTGCGCTATATGTTCGTGCCGATCTTCGGCGATGAATCGAAGAAGCTCTCGCAAAACGTGTGGTGCGCCAAGGACCAGAAAAAAGCCATGACGGAAATCATGGCGGGCAAGAAGATCGAAGATAAGACTTGCGACAATCCGCTGGAAAGGCATGTCGCAATTGCTGCCGAGATGGGCATCCGCGGTACGCCGGGCATTCTGGCCGAAGATGGCCGTCTGCTGCGGGGCTATATGCCGCCGCAAATGCTCAAGGCCGAACTGGAAGGCAAGCCGCTGGAAGATCAGGCACCGCCAAAAACCTAAAGAACCTCTGATTTATCGTCACCCCGGCGAAAGCCGGGGTCCAGTGTGTTGAATTTGCTGGATTCCGGCTTTCGCCGGAATGACAAAGAGCGATTGATCAGACCTTCACTAAGCGGTCACTGGCAGCTCGGCTAAACGGTCGGCGTCCGCGAAATACAGTGCCGCACGCACGGCTTTCTCGGGCCGCTGAAGTTGCAGCAGGCGCGCGTACAAGGTCAGCTGTTCGCGGTAACGCTCGGTAGCGATCTGCAAATAAGCTTCCAGCGCCGCACCCTCCAGCGCGCGGCCGGCGGTTTTGTAATCCACCACCCATAGCGTGCCGTCAGCCTCTTCAAAGCAGCGATCAATCGAGGCTGAAATCCAGTGGCCGTCGAGATAGCCGGCGAGCTGATATTCACTTTGCGCCCAGGATTTTGCCGCCAGCAGCCAGCGGCCGTTCGGCCCCGCGAGTGTCAGTTGCAACAGGCTGAGCACGCGGGCGACCGCGGTCTCGACCTGCGGCTCAGGCAGACCCAGTCGCCGAAAACCTGCCGCAAGCGATGCGCGCCGTGAGGCGCCGGCGTCGGTCCAGGCTGCGACTCCCTCAGTGCCGATTTTCTGCAGCGCCTGGTGATAAAGCGTGCCGACCAGCTGTGTATAGCGCGACTCCTGCAGTTCAGGTAATTCGCTGCGCCCGCCTTCCAGCATCGCTTCGCTGGGCTTCAGGCTGCGCCGTTCGCGCGGACGGAAGCTGGTAACAGCAGCGGCTGGGCGATAGTCCAAGGGCAGCCGCGGCGCGCGCGGCACGGCAGGCGCGATCTCCGTTATCTCCACCGGAGGCACCGCCAGACTCGTGAAGCGATCCGGAATCACGGGTTTCAATAGTCCCGCAAAAGAATCAGCGGGCGCGCTGAGCTTGCCTTTGTCATCGTATTTCGCGTGCAGAAACAGATGCAAGCTGCGCCTGGCGCGGGTGACGGCGACATAGAGTAGCCGCAGTGTTTCCGACTTGCGCTGCGCCGCGTGCAATTGATGCACGCAGTTATAGAGCCGATGGGCCGGATCGTCGTCGGCGATCTGTTCTGGCGGCGCCGGCACCAGCAAGGACTCGCCGGCCAGCTCAAGCAGATGCAAGGGCGGTTTGTCCTCACGCCGTGTGCCCTGCGAGCAACCCACAAGTAATACGTGATCGAATTCCAGGCCCTTGGCCTTGTGCACCGTCATCGCCTCGACCTTGCCCCCCGCAGGTGCGCCATACAGCGTGTTGAGCGCGCGTTCGAAAGCCGGCAGCGCGGCCAGCTCGCCGGCGGCGGCATGGGTACGTAACAGCCGAAAAGCGGTGGCCACATCCAGCCGCTCGATAGCGCTTACGCAGCCCGGACCGCCGAGGGCGTGCCAGGCCGCTTCGACGCGCTCCGCGAGCCGGGCGCGCAGCTCCGCTTGCGCGGCGATGGCGTCGAGCACCGCGAGCAAGCGCGCGATGCGGGCGCGGCCCTCGCTACTCAATTCACCATGTTCACGACCCGCCCGTAAACGGGTTTCCCAGGGTTCGTCCTGCCGGCCGCGGGAGAGCAGGGCGAGGTCGGCCCACGCGAGCCCAACAAAAGGCGCACGCAGGGCGACCGCCCAGGACAGATGGTCGCAGGGATGCCATAGCGCACGCGCCAGGGCGACGGCATCGCGCACTGCGGGCAGACCGGCAAGCGGGTCCACATCCTGGCAGCTATATTTGATATTGCGCCGGCGCAGTGCCGCGAGCGCGGGCGCCAGATGCCTGCGGGTGCGGCCGAGCAGCCCGATGGAGCCGCCTTCGCGCAGCGTGGTCAGTAAGTTGGCGATACGCTCGGCCGCGGCCTCGCCTTCGTCGGCGTGCTCCTCGACCATGCACCATTCCACTTGTGCCTGAGGGTCGGCTTCGCGCAGCGCCACGCTGGGCGTAAACGGCACTTCGCGCGTGTCGGCGCCAGGGTGCGCGGGAAAAATCCGAGCGAAGGCGTCGTTAAACCAATCAACCACCACCGGTGCACTGCGGAAGTTGCAGCTCAGCGCCACACAGTGCAGGCGCAACTGGCCCAGTTTCTGTTCCTGCTGCAATTTAAGAAACAATTGGACTTCGGCCTTACGGAAACCGTATATGGATTGCTGCGGGTCTCCGACCAGAAACAACGAGCGCCCGTCGCCGGCTTCCCAGCCCGCAGTCAACTGCTCCAGCAGGCGCAACTGACTTTCGCTGGTGTCCTGCATTTCGTCCACCAGCAGGTGGCGGATACGCCGGTCGGCGCGCAGCAAGGCTTCGCTGTACTCCTCGTCCTGGCCGCCGCCCGGCCGCAGCGCGAGCTGCGCGGCCTGCGCGATCTCGCCGAAGTCGGTGGTGCCATGTTCGCCGAACACGGTGCGCAGCTCGGCGGCCAGCAGCGGCAGCAGAGTAATCAGCGCGTCACGCGGGGCCACCAGCGCCGCCGGCCAGCCGGCATCGGGGATTTCGAGCAAATCCGCGCAAGCGCCTGCCAGCCTGACATTGCCCGCCTGCGCCGCCAGCCAGTCCTTCATGGCCTGGGTGTAGACTTGCTTGGCGACAAATCCTTGCTTGACGCTAATGCCCTTGGGCGAGCGCAGCTTGCCCTTATCCGTCACAACCATGCCGGCGAGCCGCCGGTATATCGCAGCCTGCTCTGCTTGCGCGGCGGGCCAGCGTAAATCCTTGGCCCAGCGCAACTGTTCGTGCTGTGCGCTGCCGGCATTCAGCAGCGCAGCCAGCGCGATTTTCGCGTCTGCATCCAGCGCCGCATCCAGCGCGGCGATGCGGCGCTCGATCAATCGGCGCAGAAGTTCGTTCTGCTGTTCGCGCCAGCCGTCCGCGCGTGCCGCCAGCAGCGCCGGCAGCCACTGCTCGCGCCGGCTGAGCAGATTGCACAGCGGCTCCATCAGCCGATCAAGCCGGTTGTGGGCACCGCGCAGCAGGGTGTGCAGTGCTTCGGCGAGCGTCGGCTCCAGCTTGGTTTCATCCAGCAAGGCGAACAGGCGCAATACGGCTTGCTGATACAGCGCGCGGTCGTCCTCGGCGACGCGGGTCGGCCCGCCGAGGCCGGAACTCAGCGGCGACTGCGCGGCGAGCTGGCTGTTGAGCGCGTCTATGGTCAGGGCGCGGATGCGGGCCGGATGTTCGGTCAGCCGCCAGCCGCGCTGCGCACTACGCGCCAGTACCGCGCGTGCAGCTTCCAGCAATGCGTGCTCGAAGTCTTTTTTACCACGGGACTCGTGTTGCGCCTGCGTCAGCGCCTCGCTCACGCGCTGGCGTATCTCGGCCGCGGCCTTGTTGGTGAAGGTGATGGCAATGACTTGCTCGGGCTCGTCCACCACCGCCAGCGCGCGCAGCAGGCGCAATACCAGCAGGCCGGTTTTGCCGCTGCCGGCAGGCGCGGTCGCCAGCACATGTCGTCTGAGGTCGGTGCAGTCGTGGCGGGCAGTGGCATCGGGCAGGGGAGGGTTCATTCCTCGGCTTCCTCCGCTTCGCGTCCGGCCAGCGCCAGCCAAGCGGCGTAAGGGCTGCGGTCGTTGATTTTGTCCGGCAATGCCGCTTCGCCCGCCAGAAAGCCGCGCGCCATGGCTTCCAGAGTGCTGCGCCAGGCGGCGAGCTTGACGTCCCAGTCGTCTTGAAAATAGCTGTCCTTCTCCTCCACCAGCCGCTCGCGCCAGTTGGTCCAGGCTTCAAGCGCGGGATGACCATCCTTCAGGTGAGCGAAGCAGATGCCGTCCACCCGCGCGATGCCGGCGCGTTCCAATAGCGCGTGGCTCGCATAGAGCGGCAACTGCGGCTCTTTAAGGGAATCCGCCTTCCAGCCGCGGGTCTCAACCTGGCGGCCGGTCTTGTAATCCAGCACCAGCCAGCGCGGTCCGGACTGGGTCTGCACCTGATCCACGCGATCAATGCGCATCAACAACGGCAGGCCGCTGACGGTTACCTCGATGGGTTCCTCGCGCAGTTCCACCGTGAAAGCGTCAACCCGCCGCTGCTCATGCTGCAGCCATTGCCGCAGCAAATCGGCCAGCCGCGCGCGCTCCAGGCGCACCAGGCCGGCGCCGAAATCGCCCGGCTGCACATGTCGCTCGAAGGGTTCGGCCAGGGCTTCGGTAATCCGGAGCATGAGCGCAGCCTCGTCCAAGCCGCGCAGCGTCGTGTCGGTGTGCAGGCCTTGCCAGAGGCTGTTCAGCGCCGCGTGCAACACGATGCCCTGAGTGCGGCTGTCGAGCCCAAAGCCCGGCTGGGGCAGTACGGCCGCGCCCAGACGCCAACCAACGAAGGCGAAGAACGGCGCTTCGGCGTAAGCGCGGAACAAACCCGCGTCGCGATGCCTGAGTTCCGTGAGCGGCTCACGCACCGGCGGAACCGGATCCGCCTCAGGCCAGACGATCTGCACAGTGGATGGGGCCGGCACGGTTTCCGCGGGTGCTTGCCACTGCAATGCCGGCAGCAGCGGTGACGGCAGGCACTCCGCGCCTGTGGCATCAGTGTGCGGGGCGTAAATCTGGATATCGCCCGCGGCCTGCAGCAGTGCATCGAGCTGTTGTTGCCGGTGGCGCAGCCAGCTCGCGGGCGCGGCTTCCGGCAGACCGGCGGCAGCCTGAATTTCCCAGGGCAGAAAAGGATTGGCTTGCGCCGCGCCGGGCAGGATGTCAGCGGTGGCGTCGGCCAGGAATAACGCGTCGCAAGGCAGGCCGACGGCATCGGCGTGCCGCAAAATCAGAATCGGCTGCTCGTGTTCGGTGCGCGGTTCCAGACGGGTCGCGCGCAGCACCTCTTCCAGCCAGCCGAGTGCGGCGGCGCGCGGCACGGCGCCGAGTTGTGTATCGAGCGTGGCGAGACGATCCAGCGCCCGCCGGAACTCGGTGACGATCTGGTAGGCCGCCGATCCCAGTTGCGCGCTGCCGGGCCAGCCGAGCGTCTCCAGGCGTTGTTCGAAATACCGCGCCCAGCTACTGGGCAGCGCCTGCCGCGGCTCATTACGCAGTGCAGTCTCTAACGCGCGGAAACGCTGTTGCAGTGCAGACGGCAATCTCTTCTCATCCAGCAAACGCGTCAAGCGCAGTTGCGGCCAGCCACGGTCGCGCAGATGGTGATCCAGCGCCGCCGTGTGCTGACGTTCCTCGTGCGTCCACAAGCTGGAAGAGAGCAGCAGGCGCGAGACGTCCGCTGGGGCGTTGCCATGGCGTTCGAGCCGGAGAATGGCCAGGGCTGCGTCGACCCAAGCTTGTTCGGTGAGCGGCCGCCCGGACTCCCAGCGCCAGGGTGCGATCCGTGCTTCGCCCGGCTGATGCAGCCAGGGCGCCAATTCCTCGCGGAACACCGTTTCGACCAGTTCGCGGTCGCGGTCCGGGTCGCCCAGCGCAAGAATAAGCCGCGGCGGGGCCGCATCCGCTTCAACACAGGGCAACAGACGTTCCCGCAACGCACGCGCGATGGCCTGAAATTGCGTGCGTGCATCCGCCGGCCGCCAGCCGCGCAGCGTGGGCTGCGCGTTCGTCACGATGTTTCGCTGAATCACCGTGCCGGCCTGCTCCAGCGCAGCCAGCAAGGCGTTCTCGGCCGCCGGCAGCGGCGCGACGAAGCCGGCCAGCGTCAATTTCGAAGGCGCGGCGATCGTGCCGCTGCGGATTCGTGCGGCCAGCGCAGCGTAGAGGTCGGCGCTAACCACCCAGGCGGCGTCGCGGCAGCGCGCCAGTATCCGCCGTCGCCAGCGCTGAAAGGCGTCCTGATCCTCGTTAAGCGCTGTGCCCGCCCGCAGCCGCAAGTCGTGGGCGCGGATCAGATGATCGGCGCGGCGCGCTTCGCGGGCGCAACTGCGCAGCGACAGGACCGGCTGCTCGCGCTGTCGAGCATCGTCGGCGATCGCGTCCTGCCACAGGATGAGTTCCTGTACCGGGTGCAGCAGTTGCTCGACCGGCCAGCTTGCCAGCCACTGATCCAGCACCCACTGACGCAGGCTGTGGATGGGTGGCGCTTCCCACACCGAATGGCCGGCGCGGCGTTGCGCGAGGCTATGCTCGGCGCGCAGTTCGCGCGCGAGGCGGTCGGAAGCGGTTAGGACGAGTTCCGCAGCAGACACCGGAACTCAGCGAATCGGCTTAGCGTTCGAGTAAGGCCAGCTTGTCAGGTTTGGTTTCCCATTCCTTGGCGTCCGGCGGCGCGTCTTTCTTTTCCGTGATCACCGGCCACTGCTTGGCCAGATCGGCATTCAGTTTGGTGAACTGCTTCTGGTTCTCCGGCACATCGTCCTCAGACATGATGGCGTTGACCGGGCACTCCGGCTCGCACAAGGTGCAGTCAATGCATTCGTCCGGGTCAATCACCAGGAAGTTCGGACCTTCGTGAAAGCAGTCCACCGGGCATACCTCCACGCAGTCGGTGTACTTGCACTTGATGCAGCTTTCGGTGACGACAAAGGTCATGATGGCTCCGAACGCAAAACTCTGGAAATTATCTGCATAGTTTAACGGGCGCGGGCCGCTCTGACGAGCCGGTCAGCCGGCTTTAGTCGGGCAGCCGGGGCGCCGGCGGGCGAGTCAGGATATCGTGCATATGGAGCGTATAGACGCCGGCTTTGCGGTCGGCGAAGTAGCGGCGCAGGGTGTAACCCACGGTCGGAAAGGCGATATCGTCCCAGGGAATCTCGCCTTCGCTGTACAGCCGCACCTCGCTGGATTCGGCGCTCACCGCGAACTCCGGCGTGAGCAGGCGCGCGAGATAAAACGCATGTACCTGATGGATATAGGGCACGCTGATCAGGCTTAGCATTGCGTCGATTTCGACCTTGGCGTGAGCCTCCTCCAGGGTCTCGCGCGCCGCAGCCTGGCGCGTGGTCTCGCCGTTTTCCATGAAACCGGCCGGCAGCGTCCAATAGCCGAGCCGCGGCTCGATGGCGCGTTTACATAACAGAATCCGGTCCTGCCACTGCGGAATGCAGCCCACCACCAGACGCGGATTCTGGTAGTGAATGGTGCCGCAGGCCGGGCAGACATAGCGCGACAAATGGTCGCCGCGCGGCAGCTTGAACTCTACTTCGTGGCCGCAGCGGCTGCAGTACTTCATTGCTTGAGAAACACCGGTTGACTGCCAGCCAGCATACCGAACCTGCCAGTCCCAAATGGTGCCGGAGAAAGGAATCGAACCTTCACTGGGGGTTGCCCAACGCGATTTTGAGTCGCGCGCGTCTACCAATTCCGCCACACCGGCCGAGAACACCCTTGGGGCGCGCATTATAGCCATCGTCTGCCGTCCCGCGAAAATCTATCCTGAGCTGCGCGTTCTGGCTTACGCTTTGCGGCCCATGTTGCGCTCCGATTTTCACTACGACCTGCCGGCGGAACTGATCGCCCAGCATCCGCTGCCGGTGCGCAGCGCCAGCCGGCTGCTATGTCTGGATGGCGCCAGCGGCGCACTCACCGATCGCCAGATGCAGGATTTCCCGCAGCTGCTAAGAAGTGGCGATTTGCTGGTGTTCAACGATACGCGCGTGATACCTGCGCGCCTGCATGGCGCCAAGAGCAGCGGCGGGCGGGTGGAAGTGCTGGTAGAGCGTGTTCTGGATGAGCGCCGCGTGCTGGCCCAGATTCGCGCCAGCAAGCCTCCTGGCGCCGGCGTCCGACTGCAACTGGCCGATGGCGCTGTTGCGGCTGAAGTGCAGGGCCGCGAGGGCGAGTTTTACATTCTCACCCTATACGGCGCCGGCGCCGCCTTGGAGCTATTGCAGGCGCATGGCCAGATTCCGCTGCCGCCTTACATCGAACGTGCACTGGAGCGCGCCGATGAAGAGCGTTATCAAACGGTTTTCGCCAAACGGGAAGGAGCGGTAGCGGCGCCGACCGCCGGCCTGCACTTCGATGAGCACTTGCTCGCTGAATGCCGCATGCGTGGCGTGGAGTTCGGCTACGTCACTCTGCACGTCGGCGCCGGCACCTTCCAGCCCATGCGGGTTGATCGGTTGGAAGACCATGTCATGCATGCGGAACGGCTGGAAGTAGAGGATGTTCTCTGCCGTCAGGTCGAAAATGCGCGCGAGCGCGGTGGCAGGGTGATTGCCGTCGGCACCACCGCGGTGCGTGCTCTGGAAACCTCTGCACTACAGAAAGCTTCTCCCTCTCCCCTCGCGGGAGAGGGTTGGGGTGAGGGGGAAAAGCGCAATCCAGCGGTTTCCCCATACTCCGGTGAAACCCGCCTGTTCATCTATCCCGGCTTCCGATATCGCGTGGTGGATGCACTGCTCACAAATTTCCATCTGCCCGAGTCCACGCTGCTGATGCTCGTCAGCGCTTTTGGCGGGCAGGAATTCGTGCAGCGCGCCTACCGGCATGCAGTGCAGCAACGCTACCGCTTCTTCAGCTACGGCGATGCGATGTGGCTTACCCCCGCCGCCGGAGTACGCGCATAAAACAGCGCTGCTATTCCCCTCCGATTGATTACGGTGACGCTGTCACCGACCCGAACAGGCTAAAGGCTGCGGCCGTCGAACTGCTTCACCTTGAGATTGGAGCGGTCCAGGTCCGGCAGACAGCGCACGTTGATGGCGGCCATGCGATTGCCGGCGGGATCAGTCGCCTCGCCAAACGGCTGTATGCCGCAGTTTGGGCAGAACCGATGCTTGATCGTGTGCTTGTTGAACATGTAGGTGCTGATCTGCTCTTCCGGGGTAAGCAAGCGCAAATTGTCCCGGGGAACGAACCAGAGTAGTGATCCCTTGCGTGAGCAGATTGAACAATTGCATTCGAGGACTTCCTCAGGACTTCCTTCCACTTCAAACGCAATCCGGCCACAATGACAACTGCCCTTACACGTCTGCTTCATATTGGTGAACCTCCAGTACTTGTTGCCGGTAGAGTTACGACAGATACTGCCGGCACTTGTTCCTGCGCCTTGAGTGCGACGGTGGTGTTTACGACATCCCTATGACAGTTCTGCGTTTCACGGCTGTTACTAAGATACGCGAAGGCAATCCGTACATACTGATAAGCGCAGCGCGGGCGAAAGCCATTAAAGCCGGTTGGCGCAAACCGCCGCGACCGTGGGATCATGGTGCTAACGAAGATTTCGTCGCGACGCAGCGGTGTCGTTTGAAACCGATGGTTCGGTGACGGCGTCCTGCGGCGGGTGTTGGGTAAACCACTCCACGATGCTGGGCATATCCTTCTCAAAATTCCCCGGACACGAAAAGTTCAGGATTCCCGCGCGGGCTGAACTCCGATTCTCAAAGTCATGAGTAGTCCCGGCCGGGGCCAGCACAAACGATCCTTTCGGGGCATCAACCCACCGATCGCCGAGCAGGATGGCCATTACTCCTTCGATGACGTAGAAAACATCATCCTCCGGATGTGAGTGCGCCCCAGGACCCTTGGTGTTTGGCGCCAGCCACCACTCGGAGATGGAGTACCCGTTGTTGGTTTCCGCGCCATCCGCTTTGAAATTCGCGCTGATGCGGCCCATCGGATACTCGCGGCCCTCGCCTGGCGCAAGGACAATAGCTGATCTTTTCTCAGTACCTTTTTCAGCATTCATGCGGCCTCCAATTGCGGCTATTCCAGCTTGGCCCCGCGATCATTGAGCAAAGCACGGAGCACGGAGCGATGGCAATGCGATTCGTCTTCGCAGTAGCAACCGACGGAAAAGTTGGTTTGGTGAGAAAGCGCCGCGAGCAACTCGAGCAAGTGACTGTTCTCTGGAGTTAACATCTCCGCCCGGTATTTTCGACTGAAGACAGCCCACTGGGCAGTGGTGGCGGCTTGCTGGGCCAGCTTTATTGTTTCTATGCTCGGCGCCAGGTTAGGTAGCCACACGTCGTACCAGTTCTGTGAGGCGAACGCTTCCTTGGGCACGCCGCGTGGGGGACGGCGGACGGTACCGATGCGAGTGCCTTCACCATTGACTCTGGCACTACCAAGTCTCACAACACGAACGACCACTATCGGCTCCCGTCTACGACATTCAACGTATGAAATAACCGGCGCGCCTTAGCGCGTCCGTGTTGATTGATTTGTTGGGCCGGTGGATGTCGCAAACTTCCGGTGCGAGGTGAAATGTCTCATAAACTGCCATGCGATGTCCGCCCCATCCACGTCCCTGCAGGTTCGTCCAACCAGCAACTTGTATATGGGCCCTCCCTCGGAGGACGTCTCGGTTTGGGTGGGCATGGTATGACCACCCCCTTCGGCGAGATAGAACAACACGGGGGCGCCATCGGTAAGGGCTGGGTACATCGTCCGATTGATACGACAGCCATCCTTCGGGTTAACATCAGGAAGCATCTCGGTTTGCACCCGTCCGGCATTCGCCCGGTTGGCCTGAACCCACCAGGCCACAGTATCGGGTACTGAACGTACCTTGCCTCGTCCGCCGGGGATCTCGCCGCCGTTGTACTTCGCCAGACGATCGTCCGTACCGCTCCAGATCATCAGCGGTACCGGCCGCGCCGGCGGACGCAGCGACTTCGACTCGACAGGGATATTGGCAATAAAGGCGGCGGCCGCGGCGAAACGGTCAGGCATCTCGATCAAAAGCCGGTAAGTCATCATGCCGCCGTTTGAATTGCCGGTGACATAGACACGGGTGCTGTCTGTCGCATATTCGGCTTCGACATGATCGAGCAAGGCACGCACGAAACCCACGTCATCGGCCTTGGACTGGCTTTCAGCGGGATTGCTGCGCAAATCATTCCAGGTCTGCCGGTTGCCATGAGCATTACCCGTCTCGCCGTTGGTCCCGTTCGGCGCGACCAAAAGAAACCGTTGCTGATCGGCGAGCCGAACCCATCCATGGGTCGGGCCTTTATCAATGGTATGCATGCTTCCGGTGCCGCCATGCAGGGATAGCAACAACGGTGCGTGTCGCGGCAACGCCGCGGGAACATAGACCCGATACCAGCGTTCAACGCCGTTGACGGTGATGGAAGACTCCTGCCATCCCTGCGCATGCGCCAAGGGGGTGAATAAAACCACCAGCACTGTCCACACACAGGAAGCAAGACGGAATCGATTGCTGATCATAGGGGAGTCCTGAATGAAGTGCCGTTGTGAGGTCCAACGCCCAGGTTCACCGGAAAAACCGCCGTAGCGACGCGGAGGCGGGTTTTTCCGGTGCAACGCCTTAGTTAGGCCAAGCGCCAAGGTGGATTGAGACGATTGGAGCCAGCGTGAAACAAACAGATGCTGTTGCCGTCGGGATCGGTAAGACGTGCCTCCCGCCAAAGCCATGTTTGGTCTGTTGGGCAAGAGGTAAATGAAACGCCCGCTGCAATAAGTGATTCGACTGTTTTATCAAGTTCAGCGCACTCAAAATAGACAAGCGTTTGTGATGGGGCTGTTATCTGCTCGACAAGGTGGACAGAGAAAGTGCTCTGACCATCAGGACACTCGAAACGTGCATATTTTGGCAAGCTCTTGACGATGAGCTTGAGACCTAGCTGAATATAAAAGTCTATCGATTTAGCAACATCTATTGAGGGGACTGTAACTTGATTGAGATTCATGTGAGACGCACATTGCAATGAAGAACATAACGACATTGGCTGCACAGCTTTTGCATGTATTGGCCTAACTAAAGTTAGGTTTCAAAATCTAATTTGAAGTCTATCCCGTCAAGATAGTCCCGCTCGCGCTCCAGATCAGCGCGTGTGAGGGGATGCTCATCCAGCCAGCCCTTCGGGAACTTCAGTTCCAGACGGTCCTTTTCGGCGCTCAGCGAAATCTTCGGCAACTCCTTTTCCGCGCGATCGCGGTTCAGCAATACCGCCAGCCGCAGCAGTACCGCCAGGCGACGCACAATCTTGGGCCAGTTGCCCGGTAACTCCTCCCAGGCACTCTTGTTGGGTTTGCCGCGCTGGACTTGAATCAATGCCGCCAATATCCGCTGCTCGGTTTGCGAGAAGCCGG
>JBOICV010000061.1:0-8689 GCA_050740255.1 Nevskiales bacterium
GGGGCGGCTTTTTCGATCATGTGGTGCCGCCGCTGCGGCCGGTCAGCGCTGCCGAATCCACGCTGGGCAACGATGGCCGGCTGGGCTTCCGCGTGCCGCTCGCGCTGCTGGGTCCGCGCGTACGCAAGGCGCACGTCACGCATCACGAGTTTGATCCCAACTCAATCCTGAACTTCATCTGCTGGCGCTTCGGCCTCGAACCGCTGGGTGTGCGGCACGATTCGCTCAATCTCGCGCATGCCTTGGATTTCGAGAATCCGCCGCGCACCGATGCGCCCAAGTTCGACGTGCCCGATCTACTCCTCACGCCGCTGTGCAATATTTTCCCCCTGCCGTTCGTGGGCGATCCTCTGGGCTTGGCAACGCTCGAGCAAATGCTGCGCGATGCGCTGCCACTAGCGCTTTCGACGCCGCAGATTTCGGCAATCGAGCACCGGCTGGAGCTGTTCCAGGTGCTTAACATTGCGCGCCAGAACGGCTTTCCGATCTAATTCTGTGTAGGAGCGTGCCCGCACGCGACGCGTCCTCACCTCCATCGCGGGCAGGCCCGCTCCTACCCCTAGCCCGAGGCTGAGAGCAGGTTGCGGGCGAGCAACAGCCAGGCGCTGACTACAAAACCGGTCGCAAACAGCACAAAACCGCCGAAGGCGCTCCAGCGGTAATGCCGGATCAGCTTGTGCTGCGGCACCGTAGACAGCAGAAACGGCCGGCCGTCGGTCGGCCGTGTCAGTACGTGCAGGCCGGGCGTGATGGCGCGGTCGATCTGGTCGCGTCGAACCCGCTGCAAGGCCACGCGCCGCATCGCCTCCCACTCTTTCATATCCAGTTTGCCGTCCTTGTTTACATCGAAGCGGGCTAGCAGTTTCTGCTGATCCTGTTTCCATTCAGTCACCAGCGCGCGCAACTCTTCAGCCTCGTCAAAATGTCCGCCGTCGGCGGCGCGCTGAGTGCGGAACAGGCCGATGACGTATAGCTCATCGTTTTCCTTGACCAGTTCCTCGCGGTAGCGATAGCGAGCGAACAGGCCGAACAGCCCCGACCCAGGGCCGCGCTGTGGCCAGGGCGTGCTGCCGTACCAGGAGCGCTTCAAGCTCGGACGAACGTCGGCGCCGGCCGGATCGACGATGCAACTGCCGGTTTCGTCTTCCAGCTCGAAGATACTGTCGCTGGTTTTTTGATCTATCGTTGTCCAGCGCGACTCGCGCCGGCCATTGCGATAAGTGGTTTGCTTTTCCTCGATGATGTAGCGCCACCAGATACAGCGTGTGCCGGACAAAGGACAACGAATAGGATCGCCGGGTAACAGGCGGCCGTCGCCTTCCAACTCCAGATAGCCTTGCGCGGCCGAGCGGATTTTCGAAGTCGGCGTGTCCAGAATCAGCCGCGCTTTGCCTAATGAGTGGACCAAGGTCCAGAAACCGAATAAGGCGACCAGCGCGATACCGCCGGTCCACAGCCAGAAATGGCGTGGCTCGGCCTGGGCCAGACTTAGAATGAGTTCTTGCAAGCCTTACGCCGCCTTTAGCGCATCCGTCACACCGGCGGAAGCCGGTGTCCAGCTTTAAAAACCTGGATTCCGGCTTTCGCCGGAATGACGCAAGAAGTGAATCAGACCCACCATTAGCTTTTGAACAGCGCCTTCATGTCCACGTCGCGCTTTTCTTCCTCGCTGAACTTCAGCAGTTCAGCATCCTTGAAGCTAAACAGACGCGCCACGATCACATCGGGGAACTGCTCGATGCGCACGTTGTTCACGTTCACGCACTCGTTGTAAAACTCGCGCCGGTCGGCGATCTGCTCTTCCAGCGACGTGATGCGCGCTTGTAATTGCTGGAAGGTCTGATTGGCTTTCAGGTCGGGATAGGCCTCCGCCACCGCGAACAGCTTGCCGAGCCCCAGCCGCATCTGCGTTTCCGCCTGCCCGACGCCTTTCACGTCACCGGCCTCACGTGCCGAGTGCGCCGCTGCGCGCGCCTGCATCACGCGTTCCAGCGTGTCCTTCTCAAACCCCATGTACTGCTTGCAGGTCTCGACCAATTTGGGCAGCTCGTCGTGGCGCTGCTTCAGTAGCACGTCGATATTGCTCCAGGCTTTGCTGATGCCGTGTTTGAGATTGACCAGCGCGTTGTAAATGACCACCGCATAAGCGATCAAGGCCAGCGCCAGACCGAGCCAGACAAAATTCATCACTGCGGAATCCATCGCTTTCTCCCCTCAATATCGACCAGTGCGGATAGCCTGCATGTTACACTCGACGCCCGTTTTGCACACCGTTTCTACCGCTTTTCCGCCATGAGCACCAAGCTCGTTTTGCTGCGCCACGGCCAGAGCCAGTGGAATCTGGAAAACCGTTTCACCGGCTGGGTGGATGTGGACATCACCGAGCAGGGACGGGTGGAGGGGATCGAGGCGGGCCGCTTGCTTAGGGCGGAAGGGCTGCAGTTCGATCTGGCGTTTACGTCGGTGCTGAAACGCGCGATCCGCACGCTGTGGCTCACGCTGGATGAACTGGATCAGATGTGGATACCGGTGGAGCGCTCCTGGCGGCTCAATGAGCGTCACTACGGCGACTTGCAGGGACTCAATAAGTCGGAAATGGCGCAGAAATTCGGCGACGCGCAGGTCACGCTTTGGCGCCGCAGCTTCGACGTGCCGCCGCCGCCGATGGACGCCAAGAATCCGAATCACCCGCGCTTCGATCGGCGCTACGGACATCTCGATCCGCATTTATTGCCGGGCACCGAGTCGCTTAAGCTCACGCTGGATCGCGTACTCCCATACTGGGACGATCGCATCGTGCCGGAGGTGCGCGACGGCAAGACCGTGCTGATCGTCGCGCATGGCAATTCGCTGCGTGCGCTAGTGAAGTATCTGGACAATATCTCGGACCAGGACATCGTCAGCCTCAATATTCCCACTGGCGTGCCCCTGCTGTACGAGTTGGGCGAAGACCTGGAAGTGCTCGATCGCCGCTATCTGGGCGATCCCGAAGTGGTGAAAGCTGCGGCAGAGGCGGTGGCGAAGCAGGCGAGCGCAGGTTAGCTCGGCTGGACCGCCGCCTCGATCAAGCCTCGCTCCAATAACCATTGCCGGGCATCCTCCGCATCGCGCTCGAACCAGTTGCTCGCGGAGCCGAGACGGAAGCTATAACCCCAGGCATCCATATCCTTGAACATCCGCTCGCGTCCAAAGCCGGGCACTGCATCGGCCAGCAGAATCTGCAGATAATTCACCGCGCGTTCTTCCAGCTCATCGGCCCGCGCATCGGTGTGCAAACCGGCGCGGCGCTCGGGCATCATGCAAATCCAGTGACACGCCTCGTGCAGGACGGAGTGCAAGGGTGTGTCGTCGCGCGCATACAGCACGTCGCCAATCAAGCCGGCTTCGGTTTCACCCCAGTAACTGCCGGGAATCGCAGTATTTACCGCAACCCGCGTCAGCTTGAGGCCATAGCATTCCAGCAGGCTTGAAACCCCTGCGAAATCGGCGTCTTTGAGGCGGAGAGGCATGAAAAACTACTAATGGTCAGGGTTTGGGGGCGAGCGTATATTAGCTGCGGAATCCCGTAAAAAAGGGATGCACGCGGCGGAGGAGAGAATATGCGTGTAGGTGCTTATTGCCGGTTGGCCGGCTTTGCTTTGGCTGCGACGGCTGTGCTCAGCGCCTGTGGCGGCGGCAATAGCGATAGTTTCATCGCTGGCGGCGGTTCAGGATCGGGACCCGCGCAGCCGCCTGCGGCGGGTAGCATCTTCCTCAATGTGGTGCCGCCGGGCGCCAATGGCAATTCCGCCGGCGGCTGTTGCGGTCCAGTGCCGGGCGTACCGGCGCTGCAGTACCCGCCCAACTTCCGCGATCAGCTCGACCTTTACGGCAATCTCGCCTATGCCCAGCAAGGGCTGAAGTCCGACACCTGCACGCCGCCGAAGAACATCGGTGAGCACCAGCAGAAATCCGATCAAGCCTGCAACTACTTCAAAGATCACGGGCTGGAACCGGATAGCGTCGTCTCCACCCGCGAGCTGACCGCGCCCAACGGCAAGAAGGTGACGATTAGGCGCAATGGCTGGGGTGTTCCTTTTATCAATGGCGAGGATCGGGCCTCGGCGGAATATGGCCTCGGTTTCGCCAGTGCTCAGGACCGGCTGTGGCTATGGGATGTGCTGCGCAACGTCGGTCGCGGCCGCGCTTCCGAATTCCTCGGTCCGGCCAGCACCATTTACGATCTGGATTTGCAGTTCGGCGGGGGCGGAGGCTATAGCGAAGAGGAGCTGACCCAGCTCGCCGAGGCTGCCATCGCAAAAATCGGCCCGCTGGGCCCAATTTTCCGCAGCGACGTCGAGATGTTCGTCGCCGGGATGAACGCTTACATTGATTTCCTGCTTACACTTGAAGGTTTGACCCAAATCCCGCCGGAGTACGTCAGCCTGGCGCTGGCGGTGCTGCCACTGCCGCTCAAGTTCCCGCCGCGTGACTTCACGATGAACGATATTGTGGCCAACGCGGTCTTGATTCAGGCTCAATTCGGCCGCGGCGGCGGTGGCGAAGCAAGCAATCTCAATCTGCTGCAAAAGCTCGATCCCAGCTTCGGTGCCGGCTCGACCAGTATTCCGAAGGCGGCTTGCGACCTCTGGCGTGATCTGCGCCACGCCAACGCCCCGGATGCGGCCTATACCACCAATGTTTCCTTTCCCACGCAGTCGCCCGCCAGCGTCAGCGAAACCTGCCCACAGGCTTTGCCGGCCGGTGCTGCAGTCTGGGACGCGGGCAGCCTGCGCACCCGCGAGCTTCTTGTAACAACCGCTGCCTTGCCAATCCCGCTGAGTTTGCCGCTCAGCCTCAATATTCCTTTGCTGCAGCAGCTGGCCAAGACGGACCATGCTGAGGTCATACCGTACCGACCCGGTTACCAGCGTCCGCGTCACGATCCCGCTGCGGAAAAAGTATTCAGCGGCACCGCCGCGATGCTTGCTTCATGGGAACACGTCATGCCGGCGATGTCGAACTGGATTGGCGCGAATGCCAACCAGACCAAGGCAGGACATCCGATTATCGTGGCCGGCCCACAAACCAGCTACTTCGTGCCGCAACTGCTGTGGGAGGCTGCGGTGGTATCGAACGGCGGCACAGAGTTCGAGTTGGCCGGGCGCGGCATCAGCACCGTCAATCTCCCTTACGTCACGCTCGGCCGCGGGCTGGCGCATGCCTGGAGTGCGACCTCAGCCGGGTCCGATCTGATTGATACGCGTGTATCCAGGCTGTGCAATATGAATGGCAGCGCGGCCTCGCGCGACGATGTCAACGGCGACGGCTTTCCCGATGCCGACGGCTACTTGTTCAAGGGCCAGTGCGTGCGTTTTTACAAGCGGCGCGACGTCTGGACCGCAATTCCCACAGTGGCCAGCATCGCGCTGGGTGGGCCGCTCCTACCTGAGCAGGTGCAGCGGCATATTCTGCGCACCCACTACGGCCCGGTGACGCACACCGCGACCGTAAACGGCGCACCGGTGGCGATCTCTGAACAGCGCAGCACTTTCTTCGGCGATGTGGACACGACCGCACCCTTTGCATTGCTGACCACCACCGGCAAAGCGATGACGCATACGCGCTTCAAGCAGTTGTTCAACAGCACCTCCAGTACCTTCAACTGGATTTACGTGGATAAGAATGACCTCGCCTTCATCCAGAGCGGTCTCTATCCGCAGCGGCATCCGGGCCAGCACCCCGAACTGCCGGTGTGGGGCGACGGCAATTTCGAATGGGTGGCCGATCAGAATCTGCCGGCGGACTTCTTTACTCGGTTCGGTGGCGACGGTAACAGCGGCGCGCAAGGCTTTCCCAGTCGCGCGCAACCGGTTGCGCAGGGCGATCCACTGAACGGCTACTTCGAGTGGCCTGGCTATCTGCCGTTGTCCGCACACATCCAGGACACCAATCCATCGCAAGGCTATCTCGCGAACTGGAACAATGCCGGTGCGCGCGGCTGGTGGGCGGCCGATAGCAATGGCACCTACGGCCCCACGCATCGCATGGAATTGCTGCAGCAACGTCTGCTCGCTTTCCGCAACGCCGGCCGCAAGCACGATGTGGCCAGCATGATCGAGATCATGGGTGACGCCGCCTTTACCGATTTGCGCGGACAGGATTTGCTGCCGCTGCTATTGCAAATCCTCAAGACCGGCCCGCTCAGCGCCGACCAGCAGGCCGTGGTGGACTTGATGCAGCAGTGGATGGACGAGGGCTCCAGCCGCTGGATTACCGGCGGTCCTGGCCTCGGCAGCTTCCGCCGCGATCGCGATAACAATGGCAGCTACGACATGCGCGCCGCTGTGGTGTTCATGGACGCCTGGTATCCGAAGCTGATCGATTCAGTGCTGCCGCAAATGGTCGCGGTCGAGGCGCAGGGCGCGTCGCTACTGACCGGCCGCTACGATGCGCCGCGGGCCCAAGGCTCGGCTTATCAGGAAGGCTGGTATCAGCACATGAAACGCATCCTGCAGATGGCGCTGAACACGCCGGGGCATAGCAACTACCGCGTGCTCAAATGCGCCAACTCCAGCGATCCAGCCGTGTGCCGCGCCGCGGTACTGACGGCGCTCGATCAGGCGCTGACGACCCTCGGCGGCCTCGCCAATCAGGCCAACTGGAACGGCGCGCAACTGCCGAACCAGCAGGGTGAGGCGGGCGTGACGGTGGAGAAGTACGACAACGTGCACCACACCTCATTCAGCTTCCTGCCGGTGCCGGAAATTCACTGGATCAACCGTCCGACCTGGCAACAGGTGGTGCAGATCAAGTAACAAGGCCCGGAGATTCAACTTTGCCGGAATGGTATGCAACACCAGCGTTCGCCGGTAGTCTAAGCGCCGGTTGTCCAAACAGAGGGTGGTTGTATGCGAATCCAAAAGACATTGGTAGTTGCTGTGCTTGCTCTGACTGTGGCCATGCCGGCCACTGCGGCGGAAACGGAATCACCGGGCTTCTTCTCCCGCACCTGGCAAAGCGCCAAGCAGTTCTTCGGCGCGGCTAAGGAAGACAGCAAAGACGCCGGCAAAGCGGTGGGCGGCGTGGCGGTTGAGGGCGGGCGCCGGGCCGTGAACGCGGGCAAGGCCGTGGGCGGCGCGGTGGTTGAAGGCGCCAAGGACGTGAAGGACGCCGTCGTCACGCCCTCCGATAAAGCCGAAGACAAGAAGCAAGACGCCGGTCAGAACTAACGCCACAAAACGGCGGGCCGGTGTTCTTTGCCGGCCCGTTTTTTACTGCATCCGCTTGTATGCAAGTAGCGGCGCAGCAAGACCGCTGAACAAGGCCAGCACGATCACCACCAGCGGACCGGAGGGCAGATCGAAAGGTACCGAGAGCCACAAGCCAAATGCGTAAGCTGACGCGCTGAGTGCATAGCCTAGTAGCAGTGCTGGGCGGTCAGAAAATTTGCGTACCGCCAGCGCGGGCAGGATTAGCGACGCGAACACCAGAAATACCCCGACCAGTTGTACCGAGGCGGTGACGGTAATGGCGAACAGCAGGTAAAACAACAAGGGCAGGCGGCGTGCAAAGAGAAACCACACCGACAGCACGCCGGCGTAAAGAATCGCCACCGGCCAGATGCGCTCGTAGTTGACCCACAAGATTTGCCCGGCCAATAACTGCGTGAGCTGTTCGTGGCCGTGGGGATGGTTCGCGAGCAGCAGCAGTGCCGCGCTGGCCGCAACCACGTACAGACTTCCGATCAGCGCCTCCTGCAGTTCAGGCCAGCGCTTCTCGGTCCAGGCCAGCAGCAGCGCCGCCGCGAGCGCCGCACTTACGGCGCCAAGCTGCGCATGCCAGTTTGAATGCTCGCTGCCGGGATGCCAGAGTGACTCCGCCAGCACTCCGAGCGCCGCGATCTGTGCGATGGTCAGATCAATGAAGATGATGCCGCGCTTGAGCACTTCGCGACCCAGCAACACGTGCGTGGCGGTCACCACCAGACCCGCCAGCAGCGGTGCGCCGAGTAGCGACCAGTCGAAAACCCAGCTCACTGAGGTCCGCCTACTGCCTGCAGCAGGCGATTCAACAGCACATCGAAATACTTGAACAAATCGTCGGTACCTTCAACGCCACCAACGCTAGCGGGGAGCTTCACCCGGCGAATCCGCGAGCGTGCGGCCAACCACTCGGAAGGCTGCGGGTCGTTATAGGAGCTGTAAACGATTAACTTGGCCCGCTCTGCCTGCTGTCGTCGCAGTAGCTCAGCGAGATGTGCTGCGCTCGGTGGCACGGCCGGCTTCGGTTCCAGCGTCGCTACTTCCCGCATGTCCAGCCACTTATACAGATAGCTCCAGTATTTGTGGTGACTGATGACCGGCAGGCCTTTGAGCGCGGCGGCCGAGGCGCTCCACTGGCTGATGGCGTCCGACCAGCGTCGCTCAAACTCGCCATATCGCGCTCGATAAATTCCAGCTTGTGCGGGATCGATCTCAGCCAGTCTTTCGGCCAGCGCGGCCGCAACCTTGGCGATATTGCGCGGGTCGGTCTGGATATGCGGATTGCCGTAAGGATGCACGTCGCCTTCGGCGCGATCGAGCTTGGCCGGAATCTCCAGCATTTCAACGTAGCGGTAGGCCTCGAACATGCCGGGCTGGCCTGGACGTAGCAGCGGATTGCCGGCGGTCTGCTGCAGCACCGGCAGCCAGCCGATCTCCAGTTCGGC
>JBOICV010000062.1:0-2546 GCA_050740255.1 Nevskiales bacterium
GCCTTGGCCAAGGCGCGGCAGCTCGCAGCGCAACCGCCGAATGCACAGCGCATCACCAAGAACTTGCTCAAGCGGCTGCAAAGAACCGCAGTGGCGGACACGATGCGTGCCGAATCTGCGGACTTTATGCGCATGTTGCGCGAGCCGGAGGCGCTTGAAGCCATGACCGCAATCATGCAGAAGCGCAAGCCGGATTTCTCTAAGTTCAACTAAAGGACACTGTCGTGAGTTCAAAGCCACGCACGCGCACCGTTTCCTGGCAGGATCCGATGCTCACCGCCAAGGCCGGCCACGGCATCAGCGGCATCGAGTTCCTGCGCGCCATCGTTGATGGAAAGCTGCCGCAGCCGCCCATCTCGCAGACCATGGGCTATCGCTTGAGCGAGGTTGGCGAGGGCTGGGCCAGGTTTGAGATCGAACCGGGCGAACATCTCTACAACCCTATCGGCATGGTGCACGGCGGTGTCGCCAGCACCCTGCTCGACTCAACCATGGCCTGTGCGATCCAGAGCACTTTACCGGCAGGCACGGCTTACACCACGGTCGAACTGAAGATCAACCTGATCCGCGCGATTCATGCCGACACCGGCAAGCTGGTTGCGGAAGGGCGGATCATCAACGTTGGCCGCAAGATCGGCATCGCCGAGGGCTCGCTCAAGGACACCGCCGGCAAGCTGTACGCCCACGGCACCACCACCTGCCTGATCCTGCAACAAGGCTGATGCGTTTTCGCGTCGGCTTGCCCGCCGGCCAAGTTTGCGCAAGGCTGTCGGCGTGCGCACCCCTGCTCTGTTATTGCTGAGCTGCACCTTGGCCGCCTGCCTTTGCGGCGAAGCGCCCAGCGCCTGGGTGACTTTCGAGGGCGAAAACGGCCTGATGGGCTATCAGAGCAGGCGCGGTGAAACCCTGATCCCGCCGCAATTTATCCACGCCGACCCCTTCGGCGCCGACGGTCTGGCCAGTGTGCGGCGCGAACAGGGCTGGACCTGGATTGATCGGCATGGCAAGCCGCTGGTTGAGCAAGCACTGGAATTCGATATCGCTCCAGATCCTTTCGCGGAAGGGCTGGCGCGCTTCCTGGAGCGAGAGAAAGTCGGCTTCTTCGACCGCCGCGGCCGGATCGTCATTCCCGCGCGCTACGATTTTGCCTATCCGATGCAACAGGGTTTCGCCGTATTCTGTTTCAATTGCAAGCGCGAATATCACGGCGAGCATTACCGCATGGCCGGCGGCCGCTGGGGGCTGGTCAAGCGCGATGGCAAGGAAGTCGTGGCACCGATTTACGACGAAATTCTGCCAGCCGGCGACAGTGGCTATAGCGCGCTGCGCTCGGGACGGCGGCTGCGGCTGAATGCGCGCGGCGAGGAAACCAGGTCATGAACGGTGGTGGTGGTGGCAGAACTCGGGATACCCAGCCCATTCCTTTCATCACCCTGCCGAACTGGGTGAAGGCCGCCGCTTACTGCGGTTTCAATATCGAACCGGTGTTCCGCGAACATGGTATTGAAACCGATCTGGTGCATCTGGAAAGTGTCACGGTTAGCCAGCAAGTAATGGAGCAAGTGCTTGAAACCTGCGTCGCGCGTTCCAAACGGCATCATTTTCCGTTCGTTCTAGGAGAAACGTTTGCCTTCGAGTACCTGCCAGAGATCGAAACGTTTTTGACGACAAGCTCAAGCCTGCGCGAAGCCGCGCGCGTGTTCGACTGGGTACGCGAGCTGGTCAATCCCTTAGTCCGCGTGCGCCTCGACGAGCGCGGTAAAACCGGCGCGTTAGTGCTAGACCTGGGCGAGGGCGATGCAGCCGGCCCCGCCAAGCCCTGGTTTGCGGAAACCACCTTCGCGTCGGTGGTTAAATTCGGCCGTGTCCTGCTGCGGGGTCACGGCGACTTCAAGCGCTTGACCTTCCGGCATCGCGCGCCGCGCTACGCTAAACGATATCGGGAATTCTTCCGCCTGCCGGTAGCATTTGATCAGCCGCACGACAGCGTAGAGCTCGACCGCCGCCTGCTCGATCTGCCGCTGACCGGTGCCTTTCCCACGCTGCATCAGCAGGCGGCGTACCGCGTCGAACAGAAACTGGCGCGGCGCTCAAAACCGGCGAGCTTGGCTGCATCCATAGAAGCCGTGTTTACACGCAAACCAGAGCTGCTCGGTCAAGGTATCGATCAGGTCGCTGCCGAACTGGGGCTGGGTCCGCGAACCTTGCAACGGCGGCTGCACGAGGGAGGCCAGGGTTTCGGCGAGCTGCAGGACCGCGTGCGCTGCCGTGAAGCCATGCAATGGCTGGAGCGGCCGACACCGGACATCGAAACCATCAGCGAACGGCTTGGCTTCTCCGATCGGCGCAGCTTTACTCGCGCCTTCACCCGCTGGGCCGGCATGTCGCCCAGCGCTTTCCGCGAACGCGGCCAGGCGAAATAAGCTCGGTCGCGGGTAGTGTCTCAGTTTGCCGCTGGACTCCAGAGTTCGTCATTCCGGCGGAGGCCGGAATCCAGTCTTTTCAAGGCCATGGACACAGGCCTGCGCCGGTGTGACGGCAAACTG
>JBOICV010000063.1:0-43432 GCA_050740255.1 Nevskiales bacterium
GCGCTTAGGACCGCCTTTATAGCCTCAACCTCTTTATCAATCGGATCTGCCATTTTGATTCCCCCGAAGTAACTTCAAAACCATCTTAAGACGTACAACTACAATTAGGCGTCACACCGGTGACGCCCAACTTGTTCGAAATGACGTATAATCTTGTCATACTTCTTGTAACTCATTGAAATAAATGGCTTCCAAAAAATAAAAACATCGCAGATGCCGGAAAATACGTCAACACCCCAGCCGCCCCGCTTGATGCAACAGGTGCGCCACCGCCTGCGCGCCAAGCATTACAGCCTGCGTACCGAAGAGACTTACGTCCACTGGATTAAACGCTACATCCTGTTTCATGGCAAGAAACATCCCACGGAGATGGGGGTGTCGGAGGTCGAGGCTTTTCTGTCACACCTTGCAGTGGAATTAAATGTCGCGGCCAGCACGCAGAACCTGGCTTTGGCGGCGATTCTGTTTCTTTATCGCGACGTGCTGGAAATAGAATTGCCCTGGCTCAGGGATGTGACCCGCGCCAAGAAGCCCCAACGACTACCCACGGTGCTGACGCGCCGCGAGATGGAATCGCTGCTGTCCGCGCTGGACACCGATTCCACAGCGCTGGTGGTACGCCTGTTGTACGGGACCGGGATGCGGCTGATGGAGGGTCTACGGCTGCGGATCAAGGATATTGAATTGGAGCAGCGGCAGATCACCGTGCGCGATGGCAAGGGTGGCAAGGACCGGGTGACGGTGCTGCCGGATAAGTTGCTAGAGCCATTGCGGGCGCATTTGGCGGTGCGGCGCTCGGTATTCGAACGCGACCGGCTGGCGGGCAAGGCTTCGGTATGGATGCCCGAGGGGCTGGTCCGCAAATACCCCAAGGCCGAGACGGATTGGGCGTGGCAGTATGTGTTTGCAGCCGATGGGTTTTCCGCGGACCCGCGCAGTGGGAAAATTCGCCGCCACCACATAAATGAGCAGCAGGTGCAGCGGGCAGTGAAGCGTGCGGCGACGACGGCGCGGATCGCCAAGCCGGTTTCGCCCCACGTGCTACGGCATTCCTTCGCCACGCATCTGTTGGAATCCGGCTACGACATCCGCACGGTGCAGGAACTGCTGGGTCATTCGGATGTGAGCACGACGATGATTTACACGCATGTGTTGAATCGGGGAGGGAAGGGCGTGCGCAGCCCGCTGGACGCCTTGTGAATGTAGCGGAGAATAGCGCCCTCACCCCGACCCTCTCCCGAAGGGAGAGGGGGAATAGATTTTGGCCCCTCCCGCAGGGGGAGGGGGGAAAAGATTGCGCCCTCACCCCACCCGCTCCCCAAGGGAGAGGGGGAAAGCAGCATGCGCGGCCCGGCTTGTCGGAAAGCTCCGCTGCGGATAGCGTGACGGTATGAAGTTCGCCAGTGTTGAAGCGGTAGCGAAGGCGCTCGATGCGGCCGGCGTGCGTTATCTGGTAGTGGGTGGATTGGCGGTGGTGCTGCACGGTTACAGCCGTGCGACTTATGATTTGGACTTGGTTATCCAGTTGCAGCCGTCAAATGTGCTGGCGGTGTTTCGCGCGCTTAAGCCATTAGGCTACAAACCGCTGGTGCCGGTGACCGCGGAGCAGTTCGCGGATGCGGCGATACGCCAGGCGTGGATTGAACAGAAGGGCATGATGGTTCTGAACCTCTACAGCGACCAGCATCGGGAAACGAACATAGATTTGTTCGTAACTGAGCCGTTTGATTTCGATGCGGAGTATGAAAACGCTTACGTACAGGAGTTGGCGCCGGGCCTGAAGCTGCGCGCGGCGGGATTGAATGTGCTGATAGAGATGAAGCGCAAAGCGGGGCGCGCCAAAGATTTGGCCGATATCGAACAGCTCTTGAGCATTCAAAAGGGCCTGGGCGATGGCTGACAAGATCAAACTGCCGGAAGGCGACTGGCCGGTGAGCTTTGAGGCGGTCCGTCTGCATCAGATGCTGGAATTTCGTAAGTGGAGTCTCCGCGACAAAATCCAGGCGATGGAGGACATGGCCGAGCTGGTCGAGCATTTCAAGCGCATGCGCGAGCGGGCACGGACGAAGCCAAAATCAGACAAACCGTGACCGCCGGCTGATGCGTTTCGAGTTGTTGGCCCAGTCTGGCCCCGCGCGACGGGGCCGTTTAGTTTTTGCGCGCGGCGCCGTGGACACGCCGGCCTTCATGCCGGTGGGCACTTACGGCACGGTCAAGGCGATGACGCCGGAAGAACTGAAAGGTCTCGGCGCGCAAATCATCCTCGGCAACACTTTTCATCTGATGCTGCGGCCGGGCACCGAGATAATCCGCGCGCACGGCGGGCTGCACGGCTTCATGCACTGGGACGGGCCGATCCTGACGGACTCGGGCGGCTTTCAGGTGTTTTCGCTGGCGGGCCTGCGCAAGCTCAGCGAAGAGGGCGTGAAATTCTCCTCACCGGTGAATGGCGACCGGATTTTTCTCACGCCGGAGCAGGCCATCGAGGTGCAGCACGCGCTGGGCTCGGACATCGTGATGGTGTTCGACGAGTGCACGCCGTACCCCGCCACGCCCAAGCAGGCGCGCAAGTCCATGGAATTGTCCATGCGCTGGGCGGCGCGCAGCAAGCAGGCGCATGAGGCGCTGAACGCGGCTTCGCCGCGCCCCCTCACCCTGGCCCTCTCCCGCGAGGGGAGAGGGAATCGGGATTGGGGAGGGGAGGCGGGCGGGAGGTCCGTGTTGTTTGGCATTGTGCAAGGCGGCGTGCATGAGGATTTGCGGCTGGAATCGCTGAGCACACTGACCGGAATCGGCTTCGACGGCTACGCCATTGGCGGGCTGTCGGTGGGCGAGCCTAAGCCGGAACGCGAGCAGGTGCTGGCGGCGCTGTTGCCGCAGATGCCGGCGGACAAGCCGCGTTATCTGATGGGGGTGGGCACGCCGCAGGATTTGCTGGACGCGGTGGCAAAAGGCGTGGACATGTTCGACTGCGTGCTGCCAACCCGCAATGCACGCAATGGGCATCTGTTCACGCGCGCGGGAGTCATCAAGATCAGAAACGCGGTGCACCGCGACGACACGCGCCCGCTGGATGAGAACTGCGCCTGTTACACCTGCCGTAACTATTCACGCGCCTATCTGCATCATCTGGACCGCTGCGGCGAAATTCTGGCGGCGCGGCTGCACACCATCCACAACCTGCATTTCTATCAGACGCTGATGCGTGAGATGCGGGAGGCGATTGAGCAGGGGCGGTTCGCGGAATATAAGACTGAAGCTTTGGCCGAGTTCGGAAAGAACCAATACCGCGCGCCCTCACCCTAACCCTCTCCCGGAGGGAGAAGGGACACAACTGGCGGCTATGGCATAATCCCGCGCTCGTTTTCCCAACCTCATTCAAGCCAATACCATGGATTTCCTGATTTCCTCCGCCTGGGCGCAGACCGGTGCTGCGCCTGCCTCTAACCCCTTGATCCAGATCCTGCCGCTGATCGCGCTGCTGGTGCTGTTTTATTTCATGCTGATCCGCCCGCAAATGAAGCGCGCCAAGGAGCACCGCGAGCTGCTGGGCAAGCTCGGCAAGGGCGACGAAGTGGTCACCAATGGCGGTCTGGCCGGCAAGGTGCGCGACGTGGGCGAAACCTTCGTCCTGATTGAGATTGCCAACAACGTGCAGGTCAAGTTGCAAAAGGGCTCGGTGTCGAGCGTGCTGCCGAAAGGCACGCTGGAACATCTGTAAAACCACCTGCCATTCCGCATGCATCGTTTCGAGTCCTGGAAGTATGTCGTCCTGGTACTGGCACTGCTGGTCGGCACGCTGTACGCCGTGCCGAATCTGTTCGGCGAGGATTTGGCGGTTCAGGTTTCGAATACCTCCGGTGAACCGGTTTCGCCGGGGCTGGTGGATGAGGCTCGCACCGCACTGCAATCCGCGGGCCTTACTCCGCGAGACGTAGCGATCGAAGACGGCCGCCTGATGGCGCGCCTGGAAGACGCCGGCGCCCAGCTAAAGGCCGCCGAGGTGCTCAAGCGCAGGCTAAGCCGCGACCATGTCGTGGCGCTGAATCTGGCATCACGCAATCCGTCCTGGCTGGCGGCAATCGGTGCGCAACCGATGGCGCTGGGCCTGGACCTGCGCGGCGGCGTGCACTTTCTGCTGCAGGTGGATGTCGCGGCTGCGACCCAGGGCGCGCGTGAACGCTACGCACAGGACCTGCGGCAGGAATTGCGGCGGGCGCGCATCCGTTATCTGTCGGGCGAGGAGGGCGGCGGCGACGGCGACACGCTGCGCTTCCGCGATACCGATACGCGCGAAAAAGCGCTGGCGCTGCTGACGAAGGAATTTCCTGAGCTGAGCTTCCCCGAGCTCAACGACAGTGACCGTCCGGGTTTGCTGGCAGTGCTGCCGGAGACCGAACTCAAGCGCATTGGCGAGTTCTCGATGACGCAGTCGCTGACCACGCTGCGCAACCGCGTGAATGAACTGGGCGTGGCCGAACCGGTGGTACAGCGTCAGGGTACGGACCGCATCGTGGTGCAGTTGCCGGGTGTGCAGGACACCGCGCGCGCCAAGGAAATTCTGGGCGCAACCGCGACTCTGGAATACCGGCTGGTGGCGGAGGATCAGGATCCGGTCGGCGCCGAGCGCAGTGGCTATGCGCCGCCCGGTACCGAGTTGTTCAAGACCCGCGAAGGCCAGCCGATCTTGCTCAAGCGTGAAGTGATCACCACCGGCGAGCACATCGTGGACGCGACTTCCGGCATTGATCCCGAGTCCGGTTCGCCAGCCGTAAACGTGACGCTCGACAGCCAGGGCGGCAAGAGCATGCTCGAGACCACCACGGCCAACGTCAACCGGCGCATGGCGGTGTTGTTTGTCGAGGTCAAGACGCAGACGCGCTTCGACGCCAACGGTCAGGAAATCCGCGAGAAAGTCCGCATCGAAGAAGTGATCAACGATGCCGTGATCCGCGGCGTGTTCGGCAAGCGTTTCCAGACGACCGGTCTGGAGAGCAAGGAAGCGAAGGATCTGGCGCTGCTGCTCAGAGCCGGCGCGCTGCCGGCGCCGATTGATATCGTCGAGGAACGCACCGTCGGCCCGAGCCTCGGCGCCGACAACATCCGCAAGGGCTTTACCGCGGCGGTGCTGGGGCTGGCGCTGGTCGCCAGCTTCATGGTGTTTTACTACCGCGTATTCGGCCTGTTCGCCATCGCCGCGCTATTGCTCAATCTGATTCTGATTGTGGCCGCGCTGTCGCTGCTGCAGGCGACGCTCACCATGCCGGGCATCGCCGGCATCCTGCTGACCATGGGCATCGCGGTGGACGCCAACGTACTGATTTACGAGCGCATCCGCGAGGAACTGCGGCGCGGCATGAGCCCGCACGCCGCCATTCATGCCGGTTATGAGCGAGCCTTTCTCACCATTGCCGACGCCAATATCACGGTGATTATCGGCACGGTCGTGCTGTTCACCCTGGGCGCCGGTCCGATCAAGGGCTTCGCCATCACCCTGGGCCTGGGCATCCTGATCTCGCAGTTCACCGCGGTGGTCGGTTCGCGCGCATTGGCGCAACTTGCGTTCGGTCGGCGCAAGCTTACCGAAGTGCCGATCTGGTAACCCCATGAGGCCTTCGCAAAACTACTGCGCTCGGCACCTCGGCCGCTGGCGGTGCTCGGAATCCTCATTGACTGCCGTGTCAACTCCAGTTCCTGCGCTCCGGCAGCGACCAATCTGCCTTCGCTCGCTACGTTTGGCAAAGGCCTCATTATGAAATTTTTCGCCCGTGTTCCGAATATTGATTTCATGGCCCAGCGCAAGGTGGGGCTGTGGGTGTCCGCCATTCTGACCGCCGTGGCGCTCGGCTTGCTCGCGGTGCGAGGGCTTAATCTCGGGATTGATTTCACCGGCGGCGTGTTGGTGGAGGTGACCTACCCACAGAGCGTGCAGCTCGACGACGTGCGCGATTCGCTGGCCAAGGGCGGTTTCGAGCGGGCGGTGGTGCAGTATTTCGGTTCCAGTTCGGCAGTGCTGATCCGCCTGGCGCCGCAGGAGGGCAAGCAGGCCTCGCAGGTGAGCGGCGCGGTGATGGAGGCGCTGCGGGCGCAGCAGACCGGCATCGAGCTGCGCCGCGTGGAATTCGTCGGACCGCAGGTCGGCGAGGAGTTAACCGAGAAGGGGCTATTGGCCCTGCTGCTCGCTTTTGGCGCGATCGGCATCTACATCCTGTTCCGCTTCGAGTGGAAATTCTCGATCGGCGCGATCATGGCGCTGATTCACGACGCCATCATGGTGCTGGGTTTTCTGTCGCTGACCTGGGTCGAGTTCGACCTGACCACGCTCGGCGCCATCCTGGCGATGATCGGCTATTCCAACAACGAAACCATCGTGATCTTCGACCGCGTGCGCGAGAACTTCCGGCAGATGCGCCGCGCCGCGGTGGATACGCTGGAAGTCATCAACCTGTCAGTGAACCAGACGCTACTGCGCTCAGTCATTACGCATTTAACCACGCTGCTCGTGCTGACGACGCTGTATCTGGTCGGTGGTTCCAGCGTGCACAGCTTCTCGGTCGCCTTCATCGTCGGCGTGATCGTGGCGACCTATTCCTCGATCTACATCTCCTGCGGCACGATCGTGCTGCTGGGCGTGTCGCGCGAAGACCTGTTGCCGCCGAAGCCGGAAGAACTCGAAGAAAAACTGCAGAAGGCGGCTGCGGCGCGCTCGTCTCAGCGGCCGCGCTAGTACGCAAACCGCTTAAGGTCGCGTTGTTCAACTAAGGCGTTGTTACGGTAGCGGCGATGAATGATCTGCACGACCTCACGCTGACGCTCAAGTCGCGTTTTCCCATCGTGGTCATCCACACCCACGAGGAGCCGCGTGCGCGGGCCCTGCTGGAGCGCATCGTCAACCTGGAAGACTGGCCGTTTTATACGTGGAGCGTGACGGAGGGCCTGCGCCGCCACCGCTTCAATGAGACGCCCGCCAAGACGCATGAACTTTGTGATGCGCTCAAGCACATCGCCAAAAGCCAGCACCTGGCTGTGTACGTTCTGCTCGATGCACAGCCCTTCCTGGCTGATCCCGTCAACCAGCGCCTGATCAAGCAGATTGCACTTGATTACAACAAGGTTGCACGTACGCTGGTGCTGGTCGGTCAGGGAATAGAACTTGCGCCTGATCTGAAGCGTCTGAGCGCGAGTTTTTCGCTGTCGGTGCCGTCAATTGACGCGACCCGCAATATCATCAAAGAGGAACTGCAGTTATATCAGCAGCAGTCGCCGGGTCAGAAAGTGCGCGGTGAGCCGGACGCGGCGCTGTTGCTGGTGCAGCATCTGGCCGGCATGTGCGAGGAAGATGTCAGGCGCCTGGCGCGGCAGGCGATACGCGATGACGGCATGATCACGCGGCAGGATATCGTCCGCGTATTGCGACACAAACAGGAGACTCTGGACGCAGGCGGTGCGCTGACGCTGGAACTCGACTGCGGCAGCTTCGCCGATGTCGGGGGCCTGGCAAACCTCAAGCGCTGGCTGGAGCTGCGCCGCGCCGTTTTCGTGCAACCCAAAGACAATCTGGCGCCGCCTAAAGGCATTCTGCTGCTTGGCGTACAGGGTTCCGGCAAGAGCCTGGCGGCTAAAGCTGTCGCAGGATCCTGGGGCTTGCCGCTGTTGCGGCTCGATTTCGGCACGCTTTACAACAAGTACCACGGCGAAACCGAGCGCAATCTGCGCGAGAGCCTCAAAGCCGCGGAGGCGATGGCGCCCTGCGTGTTGTGGATGGATGAGATCGAGAAGGGCCTGGCGGCGGATGAGGGCTCCAGCGATGGCGGCGTGTCACGGCGCGTGCTGGGTACCTTGCTGACGTGGATGACCGAGCACAAGTCGCGGGTTTTTCTGGCGGCGACGGCCAATGACATCTCAGCCCTGCCACCGGAGCTGTTGCGCAAGGGACGCTTCGACGAGATTTTCTTCGTTGACCTGCCCGACGCGCCAACCCGTGAAGCGATTTTCCGCATTCATCTGCAGCGACGCGAGTTGTCGCCGGATTCATTTGAGTTGGGTGTGTTGGCGCAGAAAGCCGATGGGTTTTCCGGCGCGGAAATTGAGCAGGCGGTGCTGTCCGCGATGTACGAGGCCGCGGCACGCAAGGAGCCGGTAAAGCAGGCGGATATTGAGGGAGAACTGCAACGTACCCATCCGTTGTCGGTGGTGATGGCGGAAAAAGTCCAGGCGCTGCGCGAGTGGGCGGCCGGACGTACCGTTCCTGCGAATTAGACTGCGGACAACAGCGCTAGGTTGCGCGGTATAGCGGCCGCAGACGCTGCAACAATCCCGCGCAGCATTTCATATTGCCGGCAACGATATTGCCGGTAGTGAGCGGATCGGCGTTGTCATCGGTCAGGTCACAGACGCGCCCGCCGGCTTCGCGGATCAGCACGATGCCCGCGGCCATGTCCCAGGGCTGTAATCCCAGTTCCCAGAAGGCGTCGAGCCGGCCGGCGGCGACGTAAGCCAGATCCAGTGCGGCCGCGCCGGGACGGCGTATGCCGGCGGTGTCTTCCATCGCGGCTTTCAGCATCTCGAAGTACAGGTCAAGCTTCTGGCTTTCGCGGAACGGAAAACCAGTGCCGATCAGTCCACCCTGCAAGCTTTGCGCGCGACTGACGCGGATGCGGCGGTCGTCCAGCTTCGCGCCATCGCCGCGGCTGGCGGTATAAAGCTCCTGGTTATAAGGGTTGTAGATAACGCCGTGCTCCAGGCGTCCGCGCACTTGGATGCCGATGGATACCGCGAACTGCGGGAAGCCGTGCAGGAAATTGGTGGTGCCGTCGAGCGGATCGATGATCCAGCGCACTTCATTGTCGCCGCTGGCGCCGGTTTCCTCGGCCAGGATCGCATGCTCGGGATAGGCCTTGCGGATATGGCGGATGATGGTGGCTTCGGCGTTGCGGTCCACCTCACTGACGAAGTCGTTGGCGGCCTTGCTCGTGACCTTGAGCTGGTCGGCCTTGGGCAGTTCGCGCATGATCACGCGTCCGGCGGCGCGGGCGGCGCCGACGGCAATATTCATTAATGGGTGCATTGTTTTGAAAAGAACGAAAAAACGCGCGCGTAGAATATCACGCCATGGATAAGGTCCCGGTAAAACCACCAGCGAAACTCGCCGATATCCGCGTGGTACTGCTGGCAACCTCGCATCCCGGCAATATCGGCGCGGCCGCGCGCGCGGCCAAAGTGATGGGCGTGAGCGAGTTCTGGCTGGTGGCGCCGAAGCGTTTTCCCAGTCCCGAAGCGGACGCGATGGCCTCCGGTGCGCTGGACGTGCTGGCCCGAGCCAAGGTGGTGAATAGCCTTGCGGAAGCGGTGACAGACTGCCAATGGGTGGTCGGCACCAGCGCGCGCCGGCGCTGGTTCAATGACATACCACTGTCGCCGCGTGGTTTTGCGGAACAAGCTTGCGCTATGCGTGAAGGTGAGCATGTTGCGCTGGTGTTCGGGCGCGAACGCATCGGCCTGACCAATGAGGAAGTGGATTTGTGCCACGCCCTGGTCGAAATCCCTGCTAATCCGGAGTACAGCTCGCTGAATGTCGCCAACGCGGTACAGGTCTTGTGCTACGAGTTGCGCGTCGCGGCACTTGCCGGGGTCGCGGGCGAGGATAAGCGGCACTACCCGACTGCGGAAGAAATAGAGAATTTCTACGAGCATCTGCAGAAAGTGCTGCTGAAGACCGGCTTTCTGGACCCGGGCAATCCGCGGCATCTGATGCGCCGGCTGCGCCAGCTCTACGGCCGTATCCGCATGGACGAAAATGAGCTGAGCATTCTGCGCGGCATTCTGACCAGTGTTGAAACACCCAAGAAACGCCGGCCGCCAAAGCGCTAGACCTGTCGTAGGGTTCGCAACGAATTTCCCTTCTCCCTTTGGGAGAAGGTGCCCGGCGGGGCGGATGAGGGCCTCGCATTTTCCAGGGCTTCAACGCCCTCACCCCTACCCTCTCCCAAAGGGGGAGGGAGAAAACGGGTTAAGCCAACGACGCAAGGGGTACAATTTGCAGATTAGGAACCAGGACTGGTTATGTTCGACCGTATCCGCGAAGACATCCGCTCGGTGTTCGACCGCGATCCCGCCGCCCGCTCGGCCTGGGAGGTCCTGACCTGCTACCCTGGTTTGCACGCGCTCTGGTTTCATCGCGTCAGCCATTGGCTGTGGACGCAGGGGCTGAAATGGCTGGCGCGGCTGAACTCGCATCTGGCGCGCTGGTTCACCGGTATCGAGATTCACCCCGGCGCAAAAATCGGCCGGCGCTTCTTTATTGACCACGGCATGGGCATCGTTATCGGCGAGACCGCCGAGATCGGCGACGATGTGACGCTTTATCACGGCGTGACTTTGGGCGGTGTGTCCTGGAACAAGGGCAAGCGCCATCCGACGCTCGGCAACAACGTCGTGGTCGGCGCCGGCGCCAAGATTCTAGGCCCGTTCACGGTTGGCGAGGGCGCACGCGTCGGCTCCAATTCCGTAGTAGTGCGCGAAGTACCCGCCGGCGCAACGGTGGTCGGCATTCCCGCGCGAATCGTGCAGGAGGCGGCCGTGCCTTCCGACAAGGTGGTCGCCATTGCCAGGAAAATGGGCTTTGACGCCTATGGGTTGTCGCGCGACATGCCGGACCCGGTGGCGAATGCGATTACCGCCATGCTGGATCACATCCAGAAACTGGACGATCAGTTGGTGCGCGTGTGCAAGGTGCTGCACGCGCTCGACTCGCGCATGCCGGAACTGGAATTAAAGAAACTCGAGCTGCCGGACTTCTGCAAAGAGGCGGAGGAAACCAGTCCCCTGGATTCTCTCGCCGCGGCGCGCTCGCAGCGGGATGTCAAAACCGGCTGAGGTTGCGTATGCCTAAGCTACCCCTCCCCTCGGTACCCTCCCACAGGGGGAGGGGAAGTGCGCTCACTCTCACCTGCGGCGCAGAGTTCGGGTGCGGAGGCGACTAGCTCGTGCCGATTTATCTCGACAATAACGCGACGACTTTTCTCGACCCGCGCGTGCTTGAGGCGATGCGGCCCTATTTGGCCGGAGCTTACGGCAATCCTTCCAGCGTGCACCGCTACGGCCGCGCCGCGCGCGACGCAATAGAAGCGGCGCGCGCGCAGATCGGCGCGCTGGTCAACGCCAAGCCGGTCCAGGTGGTGTTCACATCCTGCGCCACCGAGTCCAACAATCTGGCCGTGCGCGGGGTGTTGGCCAAGAGTAAACCTGGCCGCGTGCTCATTTCCGCAGTCGAGCACCCCTCGGTCTGGGAATTATTCGAACCGCTGAAAAAGGAGGGTTGGCGCTGCGAATGGATTCCGGTCGGCCGTGACGGCGTCATTGATAACGCCTGGTTGGTTCGCGCACTGGCGCAAGGCGAGGTACGGCTTGTCTCGGTGATGTATGCGAACAACGAGACCGGCGTGATTCAGGAAGCTGCCGCCATCGGGCGCCTGTGCCGACAACATGGCGCGGCCTACCACTGCGACGCGGTGCAGGCGGCGGGCAAACTGCCGCTGGATTTCCTCGCGACGGGCGCGCACAGCATGACGCTGTCCTCGCACAAGATGTATGGACCGAAAGGCGTTGCCGCGCTGGTGCTCGACCGCGCCCTGGATATCGCTCCGCTGATGTATGGCGGCGGCCACGAGGCGGGTCTGCGGCCGGGCACCGAGAATGCGGCCGCGATTGTGGGCTTTGGCGTGACTGCTGAGTTGGCGCGTGTGGAACTCGCTGAGCGCGCGGCGCATTGCCTGGCGCTGCGCGAGCAACTGGAGGCGGGGCTGCGCAGGCTGTCTGGGATTGTAATCTTCGGCGAAAGCCGCGAACGCTTGCCGAATACCACTCAGTTCTCGCTACCGGGCTTCGATGGCGAAGCGCTGCTGATGGCCCTGGATCGAAAAGGTATTGCGGTTTCGAGTGGCTCTGCCTGTACCGCCGGCAAGGGCGAGCCGAGCCATGTGCTGCTGGGCATGGGCGTCGAGCGCGGTCTGGCCAAGGGGGCGGTGCGCGTCAGCCTGGGCAAGGACAATACCTCGGCTGAGGTCGAGAAATTGCTGGCGGCCTTGCGCGAACTGGCGGGCAGTGCGGGTACGGCAATCCCAAGCGTGGCGGTGGGCGGATGACATGAGACATACCCCTCCCCCTACCCCCTCCCGCAAGCCTGTCCTGAGCAAAGTCGAAGGGGGGAGGGGGAAGAAATGATTTATCTGGACTACGCTTCCACTACCCCAGTTGCACCGGAAGTGCTGGAGGCCATGCTGCCCTGGCTGCGGCAGAATTTTGGCAATCCAGCTTCCGCCACGCATGCTTATGGCGCGCAGGCTCTGCAGGCGGTCGAACAGGCGCGTGAACAACTGGCGGCGCTAATCCATGCCGATCCGCGCGAAATCGTCTGGACGTCCGGCGCGACCGAAAGCAATAACCTGGCGATCAAGGGTGCAGCTCAGGCACACGCGGGCCGCGGCAAGCATTTGGTAACGGTTCGCACGGAACACAAATCGGTGGTGGACTGCTATCGCCAGTTGGAGGAAAGTGGCTGGCGCGTGATTTGGCTTAAGCCGGGAGCCGATGGCCTGCTGGATCTGGCGGAGCTGGAAAACGCGTTCTCGTCGGACACGGTGCTCGTGTCGGTCATGCAGGTAAACAACGAAATCGGCGTCACTCAGGACATTGCCGCGATCGCAGGCCTCACCCGCTCCCGCGGCATCCTGTTGCACGTGGATGCGGCGCAGGCGCTGGGCAAGTTGCCGATGGACGTCAACGTGCTGGACGTGGATTTGATGTCCTTCTCAGCACACAAGCTATACGGTCCGAAAGGTGCCGGCGCGTTGTATGTGCGGCGTCAGCCGCGCGCGCGGATTGCACCACAGCTCCACGGCGGCGGGCACGAGCGCGGTCTGCGCTCCGGCACGCTGGCCACGCATCAAGTCGTGGGTTTTGGCGCGGCCTGCGTGCTCGCTGATCGGGAACTTCAGGTCGAGCCGGCGCGGCTTGCTGGTCTACGCGAACGGCTTTGGCGCGGTATTCGCAGTCTGCCCAAAGTGTATCTGAACGGCCATCCGACCGAGCGCGTCGCCGGCATTCTGAATGTCAGCTTTGACGGCGTGGACGGCGAAGCTTTGCTCGCGGCTCTTGCTTTATTCGATGGGGGTCTCGCGGTATCGAGCGGCTCCGCCTGCACCTCAGCCAGCGGCGAGTCGTCTTATGTGCTGCGAGCACTGGGTCGGGACGATGAGCTTGCCTATGCCTCGGTACGCTTTAGCTTCGGGCGCGAGACGACCGCGACCGAGATCGAGCGCGCCATCGAAATCGTGTGTAAAGCCGTGAGTCGTCTGCGCACGCTTTCACCGCGGTGGTCGGCGGCGGCGTGACGAAGGCAAACTACAGCCCCGAAGTCTGGGCGCGTTTTTCTTCGCCAGCGTTTGCCGGCGAACTCGCCGGCGCTGTGGTGGGAGAGGCCGGGACACCGGCGTCCCGGGCTGTAATGAGAATATACCTGCGCGCGGAGAACGGTCGGGTGGGGGAAGCACGTTTCAAGGCCTATGGCTGTGTTTCAACCATCGCAGCGGGTGATTGGGTCGCGCAATGGGCGTGTGGAAAAACTCTGTCAGAAGCGCGCGGTCTAATTGCGGACCAGATCGCGCGAGCGCTCAATCTGGCACCCATCAAGCGCCACTGCGCCTTGCTGGCGGAAGACGCCTTACGCGCTGCCTTGGACAATATGCGAAAATCAGACTCATGAACGTCAGCCTCACAGCGGCCGCCGCCAAACGTATCCAGGATCAGATCGCCCAGCGCGGGCGTGGCTTGGGTTTGCGCGTCGGCGTGAAATCATCCGGTTGCCATGGCTATAGCTATGTGCTGGATTATGCTGACGAAATCACCCCGGGCGACCAGGTATTTGAAGCGCACGGCGCGAAACTGGTGGTGGATACCGAAAGCATCGGCCTGATGGAAGGTGCGACCCTCGATTTCGTGCGCGAAGGCTTGAATCAGCGTTTCCGCGTGTTGAACCCGAAGGCCAAGGATTTGTGCGGCTGCGGCGAGAGCTTCAGCCTCGCCTGACGCGGTTGGGTAGTGTCTCAGTTTGCCGTCACACCGGCGCAGGCCGGTGTCCATGAGGTTGAAAACACTGGATTCCGGCCTTCGCCGGAATGACGAACTCGGGAGTCAGGCGGCAAACTGAGACACTACCCGCGGTTGGCGAAAATTGCCGCGCTGCGACAAAACCCAGTAAAATACATTGGTTTACGCGCTGCCCGGGCACGGACGGCAGTTTCCCAATGTATTTCTGGAGCTTAAAGCAGCATGGCGATTGAACGCACCCTTTCCATCCTCAAACCCGATGCCGTCGCCAAGAACAAGATCGGCGCAATCTACGCGCGCTTCGAGCAGGCCGGTCTGCGCCTGATCGCGGCGAAGATGAAGCAACTCAGCCTGGCCGAAGCTGAAGGTTTTTACGCAGTGCACCGCGAGCGGCCGTTTTTCAAACCGCTGGTGGAATTCATGATCTCCGGCCCGGTGATGATCCAGGTGCTGGAAGGTGAAAACGCCTTGCTGAAGCATCGCGACATCATGGGTGCGACCGACCCGAAAAAAGCGGCGCCCGGAACCATCCGCGCCGACTTCGCCAGCTCGATCGACGAAAACGCCGTCCACGGTTCCGACAGTCTCGAAAATGCGGCTCAGGAAGTTGCCTACTTCTTCGCCGCGACCGAGCTTTGGCCGCGTACTCGTTAGGGCCGATGTGATCACGCCGTGAACACTGCCAGGCAGCCATCTCAGTCCAAGGTCAATCTGTTCGGGCTTGACCGGGAAGGCTTGCGGGCGCAGTTCGCCGCATGGGACGAAAAGCCCTTTCGCGCCGAACAGGTCATGCAGTGGATTTACGGGCGAGGTGTTGCCGATTTTGCGGCAATGACCACCTTGAGCAAAGCGCTGCGCGTCAAGCTCGCTGAGCTTGCCGAGGTTCGTACCCCGGAGTTGGTAACGGAGCAGACCTCGGCTGACGGCACGCGCAAATGGGTATTGCGGCTGGATGGCGGCCAAGCAGTCGAGACGGTATTCATTCCGCAGGAGGATCGCGGCACGCTCTGCATCTCATCGCAGGTGGGTTGCGCAATGGATTGCAGCTTCTGTTCTACCGGCAAGCAGGGCTTCAGCCGTAACATGAATGCGGCTGAGATCGTCGCTCAGGTATGGTTCGCGAGCCGGGCGCTGGGCGCCGGCCCGGGGCCTGCGCAGCGCGTCATCTCCGGCTCTCACTCATTCTCTCCCAGAGGGAGAGAGGACAAGGACGCTGGCGCTGCGCGCCGCGTCATCTCCAATGTGGTCTTCATGGGCATGGGCGAGCCGCTGGCAAATTTCGACGCGCTGGTACCGGCCATCCGGATTCTGCTTGATGATTTTGGTTTCGGCCTGTCCAAGCGGCGGGTTACCGTCAGCACTTCGGGCCTGGTACCGTTCATGGACCGCTTGCATGAGACGGTGGATGTGGCGCTGGCGGTTTCATTGCACGCGCCAACCGACGCACTGCGTGACGAGTTGGTGCCGATAAACCGCAAGTACCCGCTCAAGGATTTGATGTCCGCGTGCAATCGCTATGTGCAGGGCAAAAACGGTCACGCGCATATTATGTATGAGTACGTGATGCTGGATGGCGTGAACGACCATGAAGAGCACGCGCGCCAGTTGGCGACACTCCTGCGTGGCCGGCCAGCGAAGGTCAATTTGATTCCGTTCAATCCTTTTCCTAACACCGAATATCGCCGCTCGAAACCGGAGCGAGTGCGTCGTTTCCAGGAAATCCTGATGACCAGGCACATCCTGACGACGGTGCGGCGCACGCGTGGCGACGATATTGACGCCGCCTGCGGGCAGTTGGTGGGCAAGGTGCAGTCGCGTCAGAAAAACCGCCTGCGCGGTGTGCCGATCGAGGTGCACGCATGAAATGGCTTCCGGTAATTCTGCTGCTCGGTGCGGTGGGCTGCGCGACCAATCCGCAGGATCGGCAGCCGTCCAACCCGAAAGAAGCGGCCAAAATAAACGCGCAACTCGGCGTCCAGTACATGCGCCAGGGACAGCACGACCGCGCGCTGCCCAAGTTGCAGACTGCGCTCAAACAAGACCCCAACCTGCAGCAAGCGCATGCCGCGATTGCCTTGCTTTACGCGGCCGAGGGTGAAGTCGCCAAAGCGCGCGCGCACTACAACCGCGCCCTGACACTGGATCCGGTGGACTCGAACACACGCAATAACTACGCGGCATTTTTATGCGGTCAAGGTGATACCGTCACCGCGCTGGCCGAGTTCGAGCGCGTATTGAAAGACAAGCGTTATCCGACTCCGGAAGGCGTGTTGACCAACGCCGGGGTCTGCGCCCGCGGCATACCCGATCTGGCGCGCGCGGAAAAATACTTCCGCAGTGCGCTGAAGCGCAATTCCAAGCATGCAGATGCCCTGAGTCAACTTGCGCTGCTGAACTACGAGCGCGGCCAGTACTTACAGACGCGGGCTTTCCTGCAACGCTATGAAGCGGTGGCGGCGCCGACGCCGGAGATGCTGCTGCTCGGTTTGCGTACCGAACGCGAACTGGGGGACAAGGCAGCAGCCGCAGCTTACGCAGAGAAATTGCGCGCCACTTATCCGGATGTTCCGACTAACTGATCAGGTTGTAAGCCCTTCACCATGAATCAAGAGTTTGTTCCCCCGGACGCGAATTCTTCCCCCGCCGCAGCGACCGCACCCACCGCCGGCCAGTTGCTCCGAAACGCGCGCGAGGAACGCCAGATTTCGCTGGCGGAACTGGTGTCGGAAACGCGCATCGGCCGAGCTACGCTGGAAGCGCTGGAAGCAGACCATGATCCGCCACAAAACGCTGCGGTATTCGTACGCGGTTATTTAAAACGTTGCGCGAAAGTGCTCGGCATAGATGAAAATGCGCTGATGCGCGCTTATGACGCGCGGGTGGTAACGGCACCTCCGCCGCAACTGATATCGATTCGGCAGAACAATCCTGAGTACGCCACGCGCCGTTCGGCCGCGCCCACCTGGCTATTGCCGGTGCTGATAGGTGGGGTGATTTTCGGCGGCGTGATCTCGGCGGTGGCAGTGCTGAAGGACGACAAACCTGACGCCGACCGGCGCAGCGAGACGCGCGCGGCCACGCCCAGAGTTGTAGAGCTTACGCCACACACCTTGCCCCAACAGGAACCGGAGCAGGCGCCCGCCGATACAGCGGCTAGAGCGGACTCCAGTATTCCGCTACTGCTGCAACCGGTGCCGTCGCAAGAAGACACATCGCCGCAAGAAGACACGCCGGAGAGCGACGGCGAAACTGCCGTGGATACGGCGGCCGCGGAGCAGCCGGCGCCGAATGTACCGGCGGCCGCAGGCACGTTATTTCTGGAATTCAGCAGCCCGTGCTGGACGGTAGTCGTTGACGACGACAATGACCGCCTGCTCTACGGCATGTTCAAGGCGGGTGATCGCCAGCAGGCGGTCGGCGAACCGCCGTATCGCATTTCGCTGGGTTTTGCGCCGGGCGTGAAGCTGTACTACGAAGGCAAACCGGTTGATTTCTCCGCCAAAATCAGCCGCGATACCACGGCGCGGTTTACCGTGCCGTTTTGATCATGCTCCAGTCATGCTAAGCCAGCACATCGTTCAGCGGCGCAAGTCGCGCCAGATACGCGTCGGCCGCATCGCCATCGGCGGCGGCGCGCCGATTGCGGTGCAGACGATGACCAGCACCGACACCGAAGATGTCGCCGCAACCGTGGCGCAGATCAAATCCTGCGCCAAGGCCGGCGCCGACATCGTGCGCGTGTCGGTGCCGACGCTTAAAGCGGCGGAGGCGTTCAAAGAGATCAAGCGGCAAGTCGGCTATTTCCCGCTGATCGCGGATATTCACTTCAACTACAAGTGCGCGATCGCCTCGGCCGAGGGTGGCGCTGACTGTCTGCGCATCAATCCCGGCAATATCGGCGGCGAGAAGAAAATCCGCGAGGTGATTGCCTGCGCCAAGCATCATGGCGTACCGATTCGCATCGGCGTCAACGCCGGTTCGCTGGAGGCGGATCTGCAGGAGAAATACGGCGAACCCAATGCTGACGCACTGGTCGACTCCGCGTTGCGGCACATGGAAATTCTCGACCGCCACGATTTTCATGAATACAAGGTAAGTCTTAAGGCATCCGAAGTCTTCATGACGGTGGAGGCCTTCCGCAAGCTCGCCAAGCTTACTGATGCGCCCTTGCACCTGGGTATTACCGAGGCCGGCGGCCTGCGTGCCGGCGCGGTGAAGTCCTCTATCGGCCTGGGCATGCTGCTGGCCGAAGGCATCGGCGACACCATCCGCATTTCGCTCGCGGCCGATCCGGTCGAGGAAGTGAAGGTGGGTTGGGACATCCTCAAGTCACTGCATCTTCGTCAGCGCGGCATCAATCTGATCGCCTGCCCGTCGTGCTCCCGGCAGAATTTCGACGTGATCAAGACGGTGGCCGAACTGGAGCGCCGCTTCGAGGACATTGACGAGCCGCTCGACGTGGCGGTAATCGGCTGCGTGGTCAACGGCCCCGGCGAATCGCGCGAAGCCGCGATTGGCGTCGCCGGCGGGCGGCCCAACTCGATTTACGAGGACGGCAAGATTCAGCACAAGTTCAAAAACGAGGAACTCGTGGACCGTCTGGAAAAGCTGGTGCGCGAGAAAATCGCGGCGCGCAAGGCTCAGGAAAAAATTCCCTCGCCCTCGACGGGGCAGGGCTAGGGTGGGGGCGAAATTGCCCCCTCCCCGAACCCCTCCCGCAAGGGGAGGGGGCGCAGGGACATGCTCCGCATGACGAAGTCCATTCAAGCCATCCGTGGCATGAACGACATCCTGCCCGGGGAATCCGCCCGCTGGCAGACCTTGCACGAGGCCTGTGCCGAGGTATTCGCGGCCTACGGCTATCGCGAGATCAAGCTGCCGCTGGTCGAGCGGACCGAGCTATTCAAGCGCAGCATCGGCGACGTCACCGACATCGTGGAAAAGGAGATGTACGCCTTTGAGGATCGCGGCGGTGATTCCGTCGCGCTGCGGCCGGAGGGTACGGCGGGCTGCGTGCGCGCTGGCATCGAGCACGGCTTGTTCCACCACCAGACGCAGCGCCTGTGGTATAGCGGACCGATGTTTCGTTATGAGCGCCCCCAGAAGGGCCGCTATCGCCAGTTTCACCAGTACGGCGTAGAAGCCTTCGGGCTTGGCGGACCCGACATTGACGCCGAAATTCTGCTGATGAGCGCGCGGCTGTGGAAGCGCCTGGGACTGCGCGACATCCAGTTACAGCTCAACTCGCTCGGCACCGTCGAATCGCGCAAAGCCTACCGCGAAAAGCTGGTGACTTATTTCAACCAGCACCAGACTGCGCTTGACGAGGACTCAAAGCGCCGCCTGCTCAGCAATCCGCTGCGGATTCTCGACAGCAAGAGTCCTGCATTGGCGGAGCTGATCGCAGGAGCGCCAAAGTTGGTCGAGCATCTGGATGCTGAGTCGGCCGCGCACTTCGCCGGTCTGCGGGCCCTGCTGGATAGCGCCGGTCTGAACTATGTCATCAACTCGCGGGTCGTACGCGGTCTCGATTACTACACCCACACCGTGTTTGAGTGGACTACGCAGGAACTGGGTAGCCAGGATGCGGTATGCTCTGGCGGCCGTTTTGACGGGCTGGTTCAACAACTGGGCGGTCCGCCGAGCCCAGCAGTAGGTTTTGCGCTCGGTGTGGAACGGCTAATCGCGCTGATGGAATTGCAGCAGGCCCCTCTGAACAGCGACCTGCCGCAGGTTTATTTCGTGCTGGCAGGTGCTGAGCCGGAACGCGCCGGTTTGAAACTGGCGGAAGAATTGCGTGACGCGTTGCCCGGTTTGCGCTTGTTGATCAACGCGGGTAGCGGCGGCTTCAAAGCTCAGCTCAAGCGCGCCGACAAAAGCGGCGCCGAGTACGCACTGGTGTTGGGCGACGAAGAATTGGCGAAACGCTGTGTGCAGATCAAGTCCTTGCGCGTGGACGGCACCCAGGAAGCGGTGGCGTGGAATGAGCTCGCCAATGTGCTCGGGCGTCGGTTGGGTCTGAATTGATACTAGGAGTATGGGCAGTGGATGCGTTGAACGATCATGAACAAGCCCAGTTACTGCGCCAGTGGTGGCAGGAAAACTGGTTACCGCTGGTGCTCGGTTTGGTGCTCGCCCTGACCGGCGTTCTCGGCTGGCAGTTCTGGCAGAGTTATCAGCAGGGTCAAGCTGAAGCAGCTTCGGCCGAGTACGAGTCTCTGCGCGAGGCATTGGGCAGCGAGCCTGAGGCCTTGATTGATCAGAAGTTAGCGCGGCTGCAATCCGACTACGCCCGTACGCCTTACGCGGGGCTCGGCGCGCTGGCCGTGGCGCAACGTTACGTTGCCGCCAACGCGCTGGAAAAAGCGCAGCCGCCGCTGAGCTGGGCCGCTGACAAGGCGACTGATCCGGGTGTTCGCCAACTCGCCAGGCTGCGTCTGGCGCGCCTGCTATGGGCACAGAATCAGCCCGAGCAGGCTTTGAAGACTTTGTCGGCCGACCCCGATGTCGCTTTCAATGCACTGTTTGCCGAGTTGCGCGGCGATATTCTGCTGGGCCAGGGCAAACGTGATGAGGCGCGTGCCGCGTATGAAAAAGCGTTGGAGTCTCGCAAGAACCGCGCAACTGAAGACGGAGCTGCGACCGAGAAAGGCCCCGATACCAGCAGCCTGGAGCGCAAGCTTGCTGACCTGCGCGCCGACGCTAACTAGAGTTCGGGAGCAAAGCGTGCGTTATTTTGTCTTGCCGCTGATTGCGGTCGCGTTCATAGGACTGCTGACCGCCTGCGAGAGTGACAACATCAAGCCGCCGGAGCCCGCGGAGCTGGCCAAGATCGCGGCGCCGGCATTCAAGCCACGCGAAGTCTGGTCGTCGGATACTGGTTCCGGCGGTGGCCCTGAACCACGCGGTTTTCGCATCGCTCATGCCAACGACGTGCTGTACACAGCCGACTACGATGGCCGGGTCACCGCATTTAACGCGAAAGATGGCAAGAAACTCTGGCGTCAGGCGCTGGAGCTGAACGTGGCGGGCGGTCCCGGGATTGCCGGCGATCGGCTGGCGGTCGGCACACTCGACGGCGAAGTCGTTGCATTAGATCGACGTGATGGCAAGCTGGCCTGGCGCGCAGCGGTTTCAGGCGAAGTACTGGCGCCGCCGGCCGGTACGGCAGACGTACTCATTGCACATTCGCTCAGTGGCCGTATCTACGGTTTCGGCACCCGCGGTGGGCAACGGCTCTGGAGTTTCGACCGCATCGCGCCCACGCTTACCTTGCGCGGCAACTCAGGGCCAGTGATCGCGGGGGAGCTTGCGCTGGTCGGGCTCGATAACGGCAAATTGATTGCCGCCGATCTCAAGAATGGCCAGGTGAAATGGGAGACACCCGTAAGCCTGCCGGCGGGTCGTTCCGAGCTTGAGCGCCTGGTGGATATTGATACCGAAGCCGCACTCACTGCGGATACCGCCTATGCGGTCAGCTACGGCGCCAATCTCGCCGCCGTGGATCTGAGCAGCGGCGCGCTGCGCTGGCGGCAGCCGGTGGCCAGCAATGCGGGCCTGGCGACCGACGGCAAGCGAATTTACGTGAGCGATGTGGATGGCCGTGTCCTCGCGCTGGATGCGAGCACCGGCGCGACGCTATGGAAGCAGGAGGGTTTGCTGTATCGCGCAGCCTCACGTCCGGCCTTGCACGGCGGTTACGTCGCGGTGGGTGATATGGAAGGTTACGTTCACTGGCTCTCCGCCAGCGATGGCAAGATGGTCGCGCGTGCGCATCCGGTAAGCGCCGCCATCATCACGCCGCCGCTCGTCGCAGGGAATCGGCTGTTCGTGCTCGACGCAGATGGACAGTTGTCCGCGCTGGAAATCGGCGGCAAATAAGCGCGATGGCCAATGAATGTTCCCATAGTCTCGGGCCGTCTGCCCGTTATCGCGCTGGTCGGCCGGCCTAACGTCGGCAAATCCACTCTTTTCAACGTCCTTACGCGCAGCCGTAACGCCCTGGTCGGCGACCGCCCCGGCGTTACGCGCGACCGCCAGTACGGATTCGCCGAACACGCAGGACGGCGCTTCATCGTCTGCGACACCGCCGGCTTGAGCGAAGAACATATTCCGCTGGCGCAACAGACCGCGCTTCAGACCCAGCAAGCACTGGCAGAGGCTGACGGCGTGCTGGTCATGGTGGATGCACGCGCTGGCCCCAATGCTTCTGATGAAGCCGTCATCAAACGAGTGCGGACCAGCGGCAAGCCGGCCTGGCTGGTAGCGAACAAGGCTGAAGGCCTGAACGAGCAAAACGCAGTCACCGACTTCTACCGCCTGGGTCTAGGCGCACCCCGCGCGATTTCCGCTGAGCATAACCAGGGTGTAGCTGCACTCCTGGATCTGGTACTCGCCGCATTTCCCCCTGGCGCAGAGCCGCATGTCGAAACAGACGAGGGCGTTCGCGTAGCGATAGTGGGCCGCCCCAACGTCGGTAAATCCACGCTGGTGAATCGCCTGCTGGGTGAGGAGCGGGTGCTGACGCTGGACTTTCCCGGCACGACTCGCGATGCCATCCACATCCCCTTCGAGCGTGACGGACGTAAATACACGCTGATAGATACCGCCGGGGTACGACGTCGCGCCAAAGTCGAAGATGCGATCGAGAAATTCAGCGTCATCAAGACGCTGCAGGCGATTGAGTCCGCGCATGTCGTGATTGTGGTGGTGGACGCCCAGGAAGACATTGGAGTACAGGACGCGAGAATTCTGGGCTTGGTGGCAGACAGTGGCCGCGCACTGGTGATTGCGATCAATAAATGGGACGGTCTTGAGTCCAGCGCACGCGGGCGCGTAAAAAGTGAGGTGGACCGCAAGCTGCCCTTCCTCGATTATGCCCAGGTGGAGTTCATTTCCGCGCTGCATGGCTCCGGCCTGCGCGAGCTGATGAAGGCAGTCAACGAGGCTTATCGTGCCGCGACCGCCGAGCTGCCCACACCGAAACTGAACGAGGCATTGCAGCAAGCGCTGGAAGCGCATAGCCCGCCTGCGGTGCTAGGGCGACGCATCAAGCTGCGCTACGCCCACCAGGGCGGAAATAATCCGCCGGTCATCGTCGTGCACGGCAATCAGACCGAGAAATTGCCGGTATCCTACAAACGCTACCTGGTGCACCGATTTCGTGAGGCCTTCAAGCTGTGGGGCACACCAGTACAACTTGTATTTAAAACCGGCGAGAATCCCTACCGTGGACGTCCAGCAGGAGACGCGCCGCGCCGGGGACGCCGGGCGCAGAAATCTTAGTCCAACTGCCAAGCCCAACTATCGCTGAGCTGAGGTGAGGCGAGTTCAACGCGGTCGCGAGGAACGAGGGGTCCCACGCCCTCGGGTGTTCCGGTATAGATCAAGTCGCCAGCCTGAAGTGTCCAGCTGTGGCTCAGGATTTCAATAATCTGCGCGACCGGGTATAGCATGTCGCGCGTATTGCCTTTCTGACGCAATTCGCCATTGACGGCGCAGGTGAATTCCAGATTGGTTAAATCCAGCTTCTCGTCATAGGTTTGTAGCTCACCAATCGGCGCAGCGCCGTCGAAAGCTTTGCAGCGCTCCCACGGCGAGCCTTCGCTTTTCAGCTTGTTTTGCAAGTCGCGAAGAGTGAGATCCAAGCCTAACGTAACTCCGCCGATATGCCGAAATGCTTTCTTCCGGGAAATGTTTTTCCCGCCTTTTCCAATCATCACCACCAATTCTGCTTCGTGATGCACCGCCCCCTGATCGCGCGGCAGTACGACAGCTGCGCCCGGTGGTACGAGACTCGTCACCGGCTTCATGAACACCACGCATTTGGCGGCGTCCTGATGCCTGAGTTCCTCGATGTGTTTGGCGTAATTGCGGCCGATACAGAAAATTCTCGCACCAGCCGGGATGATGTATTTGCTCATATCACGTTCAAGGCACGGGTAAAGCGCATCGGGCGATGCAGTGCACGGCGTGCGAGTGAGGAAAACCGGAGTTTACGCATTTAGGTAAATGAGGATTTGCCGAGCGAAGCGCAACAAAGCGATGCGCGCCCCAGGCGCTTTACTTTGGGAAAGGGGATTTGGTCATAAAAAGTTCGGGATCAACCATCCAGCCGTTCAGACTCACGCCCAGATGCAGGTGCGGGCCGGTAACGCGGCCCGTCATACCGACTCTACCAATCATCTCTCCCGTGCTGACCTTCTGGCCTTTCTTCACTTCGATTTTCTGCAGATGGCAGTACATCGTGATCAGGCCCTGGCCGTGATCAATGAAGATCACGTTGCCATTGAAGAAGAAATTACCTGCATCAATGACTGTACCCGGCGCTGGTGCCTTGATGGGCGTGCCTTCGGCGGCGGCGATATCCAAACCGGAGTGCGGATTGCGCGGCTGCTTGTTGAAGAAGCGCTTTAGTCCAAAGGCCGAGCTGCGCTCGCCGTAGACCGGCGGCTCCAGCCTCAGTGAGGCGGGCAACAGCTCGCTGAACCTGTTGAGCGCGGCACGAGTGCGGCTTTGCTCGTTTTTTATGCGCTTCAGATCGCTGCCGCTAGGATTAGCCTGACGTTTGCTCACGGTGAGGTATTGCGCCGGATAGGTCTTGCTCTGCACCTTGAAGCCGACATTCTTCTGGCTGCCGCCGCGCTTTACCACGACCGTATGCGAGCCCGGCTTGATGGTGAGCGGTAAGCCGACGACGGCCACCCAGCGTTCGTTGTCTTTGACGGTGATCAGGCGCCGGCCCCAGAAAGTAGCCGTCGGCACAGACTTATCCTGTGCACCGAGCGGCACTATCGCCACGCCACCGGGAACCGGGTTTGCTTTGGGCAATTCCAGCGCGTGGGCAATGGGCAGAGCAAGCGCGAATGTAGCGGCGAGTAAGCAACGCATATCTGGTCCGGTAGTCTGGAAAACTATGGCGTCGCGCGCACTTCGAACTCGACGCGATCCACGGCCTTACCCTGCGCATCCAATAGCGCCAGCGTCTGACGGCCGGGCAGTGGCGGCCAGAGATAGTCGCGGTTGGCACTCGCCAGCCGTTTGCCATTCAGCTCGAAGCGCAATCCCGCGCCGTTTCGGCTCGCACGGAACAGCAGATGCTGTCGGCTGGAGGGGATATCCGGGTCCAGCGCCACGATCATTCCATTCGCCGGCGATTCAATGCGAGCGCTGAGCGTCGCTGGCGGCGCCCGTTCGACACGTGCGAGTTCGGTGCCAGCCAGGAACCATTCAGTGCGGGAAGGTTCAATCCGGTCTGCAAACATGACCTTGGTATTGAGCATGCCGGCCGGCGCCGTGGGGGCAGGGTGCGTCTGGTCGTGATGCAGGTAGTCCATGATTGCCAGCCAGGCCGGCGCCGCGCCGCTGATACCGGACACCTGCTTCATCGAATCGCCCTCGAAATTGCCGACCCACACGCCGACCGTATAGCGGGGTGTAAAGCCAAGGCACCAGTTGTCGCGCATGTCCTTGCTGGTGCCGGTTTTGGCCGCACTCCAGTAGCGGGTCGCCAGCGGGCTTTCCAAGCCGAAAGTAACGGCCCGCGCGCCACGATCGCTGAGGATGTCGGAAACAACAAAAGCCGCCTGCGCAGACATGGCCCGCCGCGACTCGCCTGCGGTGTTATCAGGTGTGAGGCGCAGCGGTGACCAGAGACCGCCGCGAGCGAGCGCACGATACGCGTTTGCCTGTTCGAGCAGGCTGACTTCAGCCGAGCCGAGCGCCAGCGAATAGCCATAGTAGTCACCGGGCTGGCGGATATTCTCGTAGCCCAGGGCCTGAAGCTGTTCGCGAAATGGTTCCAGACCGGTCAGCACCAGGGTCCGTACGGCGGGAATATTCAGCGAGCTGGCCAGCGCGGTACGTACGCTGACCAGCCCCTTGTAGTCGTGCTCGTAGTTCTGCGGGATATAAAGCCCGGAGCCGGTTTCCAGGCTGACCGGCGCGTCGTTCAGCAGCGAGGCCGCGGTGAGATAGCGCTTTCCGAGCGCGAGACCGTAAAGAAAGGGTTTTAGCGTGGATCCGGCCTGACGCGGTGCGCGTGCGCCATCAACCTGCGCGGCGCGTGAGCGACCCGGTACAGCACCGACATAGGCCAGCACTTCGCCGCTGTCGTTATCCACCACCACGGCGGCCGCGTCCCGCACGTTGCGTGCATCCAGCTCGCTGACCTGCTGAGCGAGCGCACTGACGACGAAACGCTGTAACTCGCCGTCCACGCTGCTTTGCACCCGCTGACCCGGCTGCCGCAGCAGCCGCCGGGCGAGATGCGGCGCCCAGTTGGCGCCGCGCGCAATCTCACGCCGGCCACTCAAGGCCTGAGCCGCGAGCGTTTCCAGCTCGGAGCAGACCAGAGTCTTGCCGTTGACCCGCGCCAGCATGCAGGCGCGCGCCGCGGCGCGTGCGGGTTCGGCGGCGGGCTGTGCCAGCAGGGCCGCCAACAGCCAGGCTTCGGTTTCGTCGATACCGGAAGGCGCTTTGCCGAATAGTGCCCAGCTCGCCGCCGCGATGCCCTCCCATTCGCCACGATAGCTGACGAGGTTGAGATAGGCCTCCAGGATTTCTGCCTTGCTCCAGCTGGCTTCGAGCTGCCGCGCGGCGCGCATTTGCTTGAGCTTGAGCAATACGCCGCGCCGGCCACGCTTTGGTGCGACGCTGGCGTCGAGCTTGCCCGCCAACTGCATCGTGAGCGTACTGGCGCCGCGTTCGCGTCCGCTCTTCAGCTTTTGTGCCACTGCGGCAGCGAAGGCACGCCAATCCACGCCCGCGTGCTGCCGGAAACGCCAGTCTTCAACTTGCACGACCGCAGCTGGTAGGACTGGCGAGATATCGGCGAGTGAAGTCCAGCCCAGACGCCGCGTCTCAAAATCGAGCCGCTGTTCCTGAATGACCTGCCCTTGCCGGTCGAGCAGATAAGCTTCGGAAGAGATAGAGCTGTCGCGCGCAGCTTTGAACGAAGGCAGCGAAGCGGGCTGCGTCAGCCACACCAGCACCCCAACGCCTAGCGCAACAACACTGGCGACAGCAGCGGAGATCTGGCGGCGAGTCAGAAACGCGAGCCTCACGGTGCAAGCACCTCCAGCGGCGCGTTGGGCAGTTCGCCGAACATCTCCGGCGCATACATCGCTTCGACCCGTGTCGCCGGCAGCTCGAAGTTACCGCTCGCGTTGAAGCGCACCGTGTATTCCACCGTGAACTTGCCAGCAGCTACCAGGGCGTAATAGGCGCGAAAGAAATCGTGGCGGCGCTCCTCGTATGCAGGCCAGGCCCAACCTTCGCGGCGTTCGTTCTGGCTCAGTAAAGCCGAGTCGCGGCCAAGACCAGAGCCCTGAATCGAAGCGCCGGCGGGCACGGGGTCATCCACCACAACCCAGGTCATATCCGATTGCGCATCCACTTCAAGCTTTACGCGCGCCACATCGCCACGGGTCCAGCGCCCGGTTTGCTTTTGTTCGACCGGTGTGATGGTTTTCTGCACCGTGTACCCCGTAAACAAGGGCGCCTTGAGCGGCAGCGCCGCACGCGCTTGCACGATTACCCAAGGTTTACCGCCGCCTTGATGGGTCAGATTCAACGTACTGGGCGCCGACACGGTGCCCGCAAGTGCAGCGGGTGCGGGAGGCGACCCGACGCCCGCGTGCTGCTCCCTCTCGGCGCCCATTACGCCCGCTCCCGCCCCCACCGTTCCGGACGCCGTGTCGCGGGCGTGCCCCTCGGGCCAAGCGAACTCTAGTTCACCTTGTGGCTTGCTCCAGGCAAAGGTCTTCTTGCTACCCGCCAGTTGCGCTTCGGTTCGTCCGGTGACCGTAGCCGATTCGAATGCGGCGCTGAAGCGTTCCAGCGCGAGTACGCCCCAGGCATTCGCGACCGTGGTATTCCAGTGGCCGCGCAATTGCCGTCCGAGGGCACCACGCAGCATGCGCGGTACATCCTCGCGCCACTGGGGTTCGTCGAGCACGCTAAGTACTGCGCGTACCGCGTTCGAATCCGAAGAGATCATCAGCCACCACAGCACGTCGTCGCGCTCGGTGGCGAAGCTCATGATCGTGCCCTGGAAATTAAGGCGCGAACGCAGGATTTGCAGCGCTTCTGCAAGCCGCGCCGCGTGCTCCGGTATGCCCGGTACGCGCTTGAGCAGATTGAGCCAGTCGAGCAGCGCCGAGGTCGGCCAGAGATTCGGTTCGGCTTGGAAACTCGTGAGCTGTTCCGGCTTGACCGTACCGTAGCGCGACAGTGCTTCCAGCGCGGCGAGTTTGCGTAGGGTCAGATCGCTGGTCTCGAAGGCCGAGCCGCGCACGATGCGGCCCGCGACAAAACCTTCCAGCGCATCCAGCAGGCGCTTGCGATCGGCTTCCGGAATCTCCCAGCCGGCCTCATGCGCAATCGCCAGCAGATAAGCCGTCAGCGCATCGCTGCCCTGCAATTCTTCGGCCGGGAAATACTTGACCAGACCGTCACGATCCATATGGCTGGGCAGGAGGTTCATCGCGCGCTTCCAGCCGTCCGCGTCGCGCAAGGCGATGGCCTGGGATGCTTTTTGCTCAATGCAGATATAGGGATAGCGGCTCATATATTCGTGAATACCGGCCAATCCTTCGCCCAGGCGAGCGCGCAAATCCACGCGAATGCCGCCGCGGCCGGGTATGGCGTCCGCCGGCCGTTCCACCGGCAGCGAAAGCTTGTTTTCAAGCTGGGTGAGTGTCGCCTGATAAACGCGCACCGGATAAGCCGCGGTTACGGACTGAGTCAATTTAAGCCGGTCTATCGCAGGCCCGTCAGTCTCGCCCGCGCTCAGCTCCCAGTTGAGCTGCTCGGCGCCGATTGGAACCGTTACATCCCAACCGACCTCCTGAGCGAGGCCGGGATCAATCGCCAGGGTTTGCGGTGCGAGCGGTCCGGCGTCGCCGCCGTCAGCGGCTGAAACTGTGCCGCTCAACTGCAGCGCGAGCTTGCGTTCGGACGCATTGCGCAGCGTGAAAATCGCGCGATAACGGTCGCCTTCGCGCACCAGCGGGGGTAGCCCCGAGACGATTTGTAACTCCTGAGTGGTACGGATGCGGGCTTTGCCGGTACCGAACAAGCCGAGACCGGCGTTGGCGACGGCAACGATGCGGAACGAGGTCAGGGCGTCGTTCAGCGGGATTTCGAGTTGCGCCTTGCCGTGACCGTCCAGCGGCACGCGTCCACGCCACAGCAGCAGCGGGTCGAACATCTCGCGCACCGCGCCGCGTCCGCCACCGCCACCAGGGGGTATCGCCTTGCGGCCGTAGTGACGCTTGCCCACCACCTGCATTTGCGCGGTTGAGGTCAGCACTTCGATGCCGCGCGCCTGCATCATGGCTTCGAGCAGATTCCAGCTCGTATTCGGCATCAGCTCGAGCAGGCCCTCGTCCACCGCGGCGACGGCGACCTCGGCATCGGCCGGAAGTTTGCCGCCAGCAGCGGGCGTTACCGAGATATTGATCCTGGCCTTGTCCCGAATGCGATAGACCTCGGCGTCTGCTTCGACCTTCACCTCCAGACGATGTGGTGTCCAGCCAACATTAAAGCCAGCCATGCCAAGCCGGTAGGCGGGCTTGCTCAAATCCACCAGCGCCGTAGCGCTGCCGCCATCCAGCTTGGCCAGCTTGGTCCAGCGCATGAAATCAGCCAGCTTGCTGCGCCACCAACTCAAGCGGCCGCGCAGGACCAGTACGGATACATGCGCATTCGGCGCGTATTCCGGCTTGACCGGCAACTCCACGACGGGTCGTTTGCCGGACAGTTCGGTGACGAAAGCTTCCATCACGCCTTCGCGCTCGACGCTCACCAGGGCGGTAGCTTTCCGGAAAGGCATGCGCACCTGCAGGCGCGCGATATCGCCGGCCTCGTAGGATTTCTTTTCGGGTAGCAAATCCATGCGGTCGCTGGGGCCGGCCGCGAACCACCAGTCATCATCGCCAGCCACCCAGACGCTCAAGCTGGCAAGGCTGCGATGGCCGTCGGGATCTTCGCCGACCGCTTGCAATACCAGTTCACCCGAAATACCGGGCTCGGTCTCGCATAACAGCAGGCCCAATTCATCCGTTGTGCCCTTGCATAGCGTGCCCACGCGCGTGACCTCGGTGCTGTGCTCGTAAGCGTAGAAACCGCCGATCAGACGTTTGCGATAGGAATGCGTGCGCCGCTCAAAAGCCTCAACCTTGATTCTTTGGCCGCCGACCGGTTTGCCGACCAGATCCAGCGCGACGACGCGAAAACGCAGTTCGTCCTCGCTCGCGGCCCACCCTTCGGTGCGCAATCCGACATTGATTTGCGCCGGCCACAGCGGCACGCGCCGGCTCACGGTCAGCAATTCGCCGTTGGCGTCCTGGTATTCGAGTTCGGCCAGCAAATCCTGCGGCGTATCCAGCTTCGGCAATTTTTCGATAGTCGCGCGGCTTGCGCCGGCGGCGTCGAGCGACAGCGGCAGCACCTGCGTCAGGCCGCCGGTCGCTGTGGTTTCCTCGCCGGGTTCCTGAAAATAGCCGTGCCCGCCGCCGCTTTCGATACCTTCGCGCACCGCGGTCCCGCCGAAGCGGTAGTCGTCATAGCCGGCGAAGCTTACGGTTTTCGCCTGCACCTGGCTGCGCAGCTTGACCGGCGCGAAGGCTGCGCCGCCGCCGGATAAATAGGACACAAACAAATCCAGGCGGGCGGATTCGGCGTTCACCAGCGGCTCGCTCGGCGGCTGGATCACAGCCTGCATGGTCGGTACGCGATACTGCTCGACGCGAAACGAGCCCGTGTTGATGCTGCGGTCCTTGCCGGCCAGGGTGATTTGATAAGTGCCCAGCTTGGCCTCGCGCGGAATCTCCCAACGGCTTTCGGCGATGCCCTTGGCGTCGAAGGCCAGCTTCATTTCATAGGTCTGGCCGCTGCCCAGGTGTTCGACCACGGCTTTTTCCGGCAACGGCGCCGGCGGCAACGCGAAGCCCGCGCTCGTGTGCCGGCGCAGAAAATGCTTCATCGAAACAGTTTCGCCGGCGCGCAGCAGCGAGCGATCCAGCACCGTATGGGCGAGTTCCGGTTCACGCCAGGTGGCGGAGCTGAGATTGAACTCCGAAGGCGTGATGCCGCGATTCCATTCGGTCAGCGTAAAACTCAAGTCGCCGTCCTTGCGCGCGCTGACCATCAGCGGGTGCGTGCTGTTGGCTGTGCAACTGGTGTATTCGTCAGGTTCTGGCAGGGCGCCTGTAATGAGTGCGAACCCTTGCGCATTGGTACGGCCGCGCCAAAGCTCAGCGCCCGAACAGTAGTCGCTCACCCGCACGTCCGCATCGGCTGCCGGCTGGGCGTTGTCCAGGCTGGTAACGAAGACCAGCGAGGACTCGCGCCCCCACTTGAAATGCACCGCCATATTGGTGACCAGCGTGCTGGTCATGACGAAACGCGGTCGCTGCTCACCGAGCAATGCCTGACCCAGTCGCGGGCTCGCCAGCTCGACCACGTAAAAGCCGGTGGACGTCAGCGGAATACCCACGACTTCGAAGGCTTTGGCACCCTCCGGTTTGGGGAGGGTAAAAGATTCGGTTTTGTCCCCCGCGCGAAAGACGGAGTCGCGGCCGGTGATCTCCTTGCCTTCCTCCCAGTTTCTTTCCGCGGCCGACTCGACGCGCTCCAGCCAGCGCGCGATCTCGGCATCCTCCTCGATACGCCGCATCTGTCCCGGAATGCCTGAGACGAGTTTTTGCGCCACCAGCTCGGGCTCGAGATTGCGCAGCGTCACCGGCAGAACGCCGCCTTCTTTCGCTTCAAGAATGCCGAATTCACCGCTGAACTTGGCCAGTGGCGGGTACTCGTCGGTGCGCACTTCGAGCGGAAAGCGCTCAGCGTTCTCCAACTCCCGTCCGGCGTCATCCTTGACCTTGCGCGGCAACTCGACGCCGAAGCGCTGCGTTTCGGGAAAGGGTCCGTCAAAGCTCAGCGACTGCAGGGTGGGGCCGTCTTCGAGCTTGGGCCGGTAACGGCGGCCATTTTCGGACTTGAGCACAACCTTCTCGGCGAACGCGCGCGAGATCGGCGCGCTGAAGTAAAGCCGCATCGGCTTCATCGGCAGACAATCCGCATCCGGGTTCACGCGTTCGCAGCTGAAACTGGCGGTGAAGGCCGGCCGCGTTTTGAATACGAGCGTCTGATCCTGGGCGGTTTCAATGCCGCTCGGTGTAGCCACACCCTGACCCCACACCAGATCCACCCGCGTCTCGGGTGGCAAGGGACGGGTACATTGCACGGCGGTTAGAAATTTCTCGCGCTGCTCCCGCTCCTTGTCCTGAATCTGGAGGATGCCTTCCTCGCCGTCCTTACGTAGCAGGTAGAAATAGCTGTAGCCCAGCAGGCGCCGTTGCTCCAGCACTTGTATCCGCTCCTGGCCTTCCAGCACCCGCAGCGGAATTTTTTCCGCCAGGCCGGTAACCGCGCAGTAGGCATGATTGGCGACAGAGAGGGGCGTCGCCTCGGCATCCAAGGCGAGAATGAAGATCTGGTTTTCGTCTATCGAACTCCATTCGCCTTCGTTGGGCAGCGAGCGACGCACTGCCGGGCCGCCGGTATTGAACTCGAACTGTGCAGTACCCGTTAGTGGCTCGCCCGCAAGCGAGCGCAGGTCCGGCTTCAAGGTAAAGCGGCAGCGCACGCCAGCCGGAAGATTGGCGTCGAAGTCGTAAACCCAGTTGCGCGGATCGGCCCAGCGCGCGCGACCGGCAGTAGGGCATTCGATCAGAAAGGGTTCTGGCGCACGTGGATCACCCAGGCTTGTCATCGGTGCGGAGAAGCGCACCGCTACCTGGCGCACGTCCTTGACCATGCCCTGCGGGGAGAACAGTTCGACCTGCGCGGCCGCAAAGGCCTGGCCTAAGCCGCTGGCAAGAACAAGCAGTAGTGCTGGGATGATGCGCATCTTCCGCTCCTTGGTATGCGATCGATCAAACATCGGGTTTGTCCTGGTCCGGATACACGCCGGTGACTTCGGCGTCCAGACGCCCGCGGCGCAATTGTAGGCTTAGGCTATTGCCGATACTGGCTCGCGTCGCATCAGTGAGCACGTGCCCGTCGAGTGTGGCAACGGCATAGCCGCGTTCCAGGGTTTGCAGCGGGCTCAGCGCATCGAGCGCGCGCGCCAGCGTCGCCAGGCTTGCGCGGCGCGCCTCGAGCAGGCGCTGACCGGCATGCTGTAAACGCTGTGTGGCAAGTCCTTGCCGCTGAAACGCCGCCGCGAGCCGTCGCTCCGGGCTGTGCGCGCGCAGGCTGGCCCGCAGGCTGGCCAGGTGCTGTACGAAACCCAACACCCTCGTCGGCAAGGCGCGCCGCAGTCGCTGCTCGATATCGTCGAGCCGCTGCATCTGCTGGCCGAGCTTGCGGCCGGGATGCTGGGCCGCCAGCCGCTGGTCGAAACCTGCCAGTTTGTGCCGAAGCAATGTGTTATGTCGGCCTTGCAGCTGAGCCAACTGACTCCCTAGCCGATTCAGGCGCTGGGTCCATTCCACGGCATCCGGGCTGACCAGTTCAGCCGCCGCGGTCGGCGTCGGGGCGCGCAAATCGGCCACAAAGTCGGCGATGGTGAAATCAATCTCATGGCCGACGGCGCTGATCAGCGGAATAGCGCAGTTGTAAATGGCGCGCGCCAGCTGTTCGTCGTTGAAGGCCCACAGGTCCTCGAGCGAGCCGCCGCCGCGCGCGAGGATTAACACGTCGCACTCCGCGCGTTCGCCGGCTGTTTGCAACGCGCGGATGATTGCGGCCGGGGCCTCGGCACCCTGTACCGGCACGGGATAAAGCACCGCAAGGCCGAGCGGATAGCGGCGGCGCAGTGTGGTCGAGATGTCGCGGATCGCCGCGCCGGTGGGTGAGGTGATGATGCCGATGCAGCGCGGCAGGGCAGGCAAGGGCTTTTTATGCGCGGGGTCGAACAGGCCTTCGGCCTGCAGTTTTTTCTTGAGTTCCTCGAACGCACGTTGCAGAGCGCCCAGGCCGGCCGGCTCGAGATGCTCTGCGATGAGCTGATACTCGCCGCGCGCCTCGTACAGGCTGATTTGCGCCCGCAGCAGCACCTTGTCGCCGTCCTTGGGCGCGTTCGGTAGCAGATAATTCCGGTTACGGAACATGGCACAGCGCACCTGCGCCTTGTCGTCCTTCAGCGAGAAGTACCAGTGCCCGGACGCGGGGCGCGAAAAATTGGAGATTTCACCCTCGATCCATAAGAGTGGGAAGCGGTGCTCCAGCAGGTCCTTGGCCTCGCGGTTCAGGCGCGAAACACTGTAAATATGTCTGGACTCTTTCGGTCCGTGGGGGACGGCTGACATCGGCTGGGGCGGTCGCGGGGTTGCGGGTATAATGCCGCACTTTTCTAGATGTGTTCGAGCCATGCGCATCGCCGAGCAAGCCCTCACTTTCGATGACGTGCTGCTCCAGCCTGCATACTCGGAAGTGCTGCCACGCCAGGTGGATCTGAGCAGCCAGCTCACGCGCGGCATACGCCTCAACATCCCCTTGCTGTCCGCCGCGATGGATACCGTTACCGAAGCGCGGCTGGCCGTAGCGATGGCGCAGGAAGGCGGCATCGGCATCATCCATAAGAATATGAGCGCGCAGGCTCAGGCCGCGCTGGTGGATCAGGTCAAGAAGTTCGAGTCCGGCATCATCCGCGAGCCCTTTACGGTGACACCTGACACCACCATCCGCGAAGTGCTCGCCTTAACCCGCGCCAAACGCATCTCCGGCGTGCCGGTGGTGGATGGCGACATGCTCGCCGGCATCGTGACACACCGCGATCTGCGTTTCGAAACCCAGCTCGACAATGCCGTCAGTACCGTAATGACGCCCAAAGCGCGGCTGGTGACCGTGCAGGAAGGCGCGAGCAAGCAGGAAGTACAGAGCCTGCTGCACAAGCACCGTATCGAAAAAGTGCTGGTGGTGAACAAGAAGTTCCAGCTGCGCGGCATGATCACGGTCAAGGATATCCAGAAGTCCACCGAGCACCCCAACGCCTGCAAGGATTCACAGGAACGCCTGCGGGTAGGGGCGGCGGTCGGTACCGGCCCGGCGGATACCGAGGAGCGCGTCGCCGCGCTGGTCGAAGAAGGTGTGGATGTGATTGTGGTGGATACCGCGCACGGCCACTCCAAGGGTGTGCTCGACCGCGTGCGCTGGATCAAGAAGAAGTATCCGGATTTGCAAATCATCGGTGGCAATGTCGCAACCGGTGATGCGGCGCTGGCGCTGGTCGAGGCTGGCGTTGATGCGGTCAAGGTTGGTATCGGTCCTGGCTCCATCTGCACCACGCGCGTGGTTGCGGGCGTGGGTACGCCGCAAATCACAGCGGTGCTCAATGTGGCCGCAGCGCTGAAGAAATCCGGCGTGCCGCTCATCTCGGATGGCGGCATCCGCTATTCCGGCGACCTGGCCAAGGCCGTCGCTGCCGGGGCGTATAGCGTCATGATCGGCAATCTCTTCGCCGGCACCGAAGAGGCGCCGGGCGAGATAGAGCTCTATCAGGGCCGTTCCTTCAAGTCATACCGCGGCATGGGCTCCATGGGGGCGATGGCGCAGGGCTCCAAGGATCGCTATTTCCAGGACACCACCCAGGAAGTCGAGAAGCTCGTGCCGGAAGGCATCGAGGGCCGGGTCCCCTATAAAGGTGCGTTGTCCGCGATCGTGCACCAGTTGGTTGGCGGCCTGCGCGCCAGCATGGGCTATACCGGCTGCAAGAATATCGACGAGCTGCGCACCAAGAGCAAATTTGTGCGCATCAGTACCGCGGGTATGCGCGAGAGCCATGTGCATGATGTGGTAATCACCAAGGAAGCACCCAATTACCGTATCGAAACTTGAGCCCCGAGCCAGTGCGCTGCCAGCCGCCATGGCGGACATTCACGCCGACAAGATTCTGATTCTCGATTTCGGCGCGCAGTACACGCAGTTGATCGCGCGCCGCGTGCGCGAAAGCGGCGTTTACTCGGAAATCCATCCGTGGGATATCAGCGAGGCGGCGCTTCAAGCCTTCGCACCCCGCGGCATCATTCTATCCGGTGGTCCGGAATCCGTAACCGAGCGCCAACCGCCCGCCGCGCCGGAACTCGTGTTCAAACTCGGTGTGCCGGTGCTGGGTATTTGTTACGGCATGCAGACCATGGCGGCCCAGTTGGGCGGCACTGTGGAGAGCGGCCATCATCGCGAGTTCGGCTATGCGCAGGTGCGCGCGCGCGGCCATTCGATGCTGCTCACGGACATCCAGGACCATATCAACGAGCAGGGCCACGGCCTGTTGGACGTATGGATGTCGCATGGCGACCGGGTCACACAGCTGCCCCAGCACTTCAAGCTGATCGCGAGTTCAGAAGGCGCGCCGATTGCCGGCATGGCCGATGACGATCGCCGCTTCTACGGCGTGCAGTTCCACCCCGAGGTTACGCACACCAAGCAGGGCAAGCGCATCATCGAGCGCTTTGTGCACGAGATCTGCGGCTGCGGCAATGCCTGGAATACCAGTGGCATCCTCGAAGACCTAACCGTCCGGGTGCGCAAGCAGGTGGGCGCCGCCAAAGTGCTGCTGGGTCTTTCCGGCGGGGTGGATTCCTCGGTGGTGGCGGCGCTGCTGCATCGCGCGATTGGTGATCAGCTCACCTGCGTATTCGTAGACCACGGCCTGCTGCGCTTGAACGAAGGTGATCAGGTGATGGCAACCTTCGCCGAGCATATGGGTGTGCAGGTGATTCGCGTGGACGCGGAACAGCGCTTTCTCTCTGCCTTGAAAGGCGCGGGCGATCCCGAACTGAAGCGCAAGATCATCGGTCGCACCTTCATCGAGGTGTTCGATGAGGAGGCGCATAAGCTCAAGGATGTAGAGTTTCTCGCGCAAGGCACGATTTACCCGGACGTGATTGAGTCCGCCGGCGCGACGTATAAGAAGGCCGACGGTAGCGTCGGCGGCGGTAAGGCACATGTCATCAAGTCGCATCACAACGTCGGCGGCCTGCCCAAGGATATGAAGCTCAAGCTGGTCGAGCCATTGCGCGAGCTGTTCAAGGACGAAGTGCGCAAAATCGGTATTGAGCTCGGCCTGCCGCGAGAAATGATTTACCGTCATCCTTTTCCCGGGCCGGGACTGGGTGTGCGCATCCTGGGCGAAGTAAACAAGGAATGCGCGGACAAATTGCGGCATGCGGATGCGGTATATATAGATGAGCTGCACAAGCACGATTTATACGACCGGGTCAGTCAGGCCTTCGCGGTCTACCTGCCGGTGAACAGCGTCGGCGTCATGGGCGACGGCAGGCGCTACGAGCCGGTGATTGCGTTGCGTGCGGTCGAAACGGTGGATTTCATGACCGCGCATTGGGCGCATCTGCCCTATGAGTTTCTGGATCTGGTGTCACGCCGCATTGTCAATGAAGTGCCGGGAATCTCACGCGTGGTTTATGACATTTCGGGCAAACCACCTGCCACGATCGAGTGGGAGTAGCGGCGGCTATGGACTGGCGGGCCTTCCTGACGGTTTTCGGCACGATTTTTCTGGCCGAGCTCGGCGACAAGACCCAGCTCGCGACGGTGCTGTTCGCCGCCGACCGGCCCGCGGCGAAATGGGCTGTTTTCGCTGCCGCCGCCGGCGCATTGGTGCTGGCCTGCGCCATCGGTGTTCTGGCGGGCGGGTGGGTGGCGCAGCACGTCAACGAAAAACACCTCAAGCTTGTTGCTTGTATCGGCCTCATTCTGATTGGCGCCTGGACCCTGCGTTCCGCTTATACGGGTTAGCGTGACGTCTGAATCCGATCTTGCGTGGATGCGCCATGCCTTGGGGCTCGCCCAGCACGCGGCGGAGCAAGGGGAAGTGCCGGTCGGCGCAGTTGTGGTCCGCGACGATCAGCTCGTGGCCGAGGGCTGGAATCAACCTGTCGGGCAGTCCGACCCCAGCGCCCATGCTGAGATCAGGGCACTGCGCGCCGCCGGTGAGTGTCTGAAGAATTACCGGCTGACCGACTGCACGCTTTACGTCACGCTGGAGCCTTGCGTCATGTGCGCCGGCGCCATTATTCATGCGCGCCTTCCGCGACTGGTATTTGGTGCCTGGGACCCGAAGGCGGGTGCGGTCAGCTCGGTGTATGACGTGCTTTCAGTGCCACGGCTCAATCATAGTCTGGATTGCAGCGGCGGGGTGCTGGCAGAGGAATGCGGCGCCTTGCTTAGGGACTTCTTCCGCGCCCGCCGCCCGCCCTGAGTTTTTTCTACATCCCGCGTAGTGAGCGTCAGGTAAACTGATCGGCCAAAAAGGGGCGGGACCGCAATGGAAGAAAGACTCGCGCGCTGGCTCACCGACTGGCGCCACCCGCTTGCGGTCGCAAGCCTGCTGGTGATCGCTGCGCTCGCCTACGGCGCGAAGTTCCTCTACTTCGAAAGCGATTACCGCATCTTCTTCCGCGACGACGATCCCCGTCTGCTGGCGCATGAGGAACAGCAAGCGGAGTACACCAAGTCGGACAGTATTCTCTTTATTGTCGCCCCAGCCGACGGCGAGGTGTTTACGCGCGACACGTTGGCAGCGGTGGAGGAACTGACCGCAGAGTCCTGGAAGATGCCGCTCGCGATCCGGGTGGATTCGATCAGCAACTATCAGCATACGCGCGCGAGCGGCGACGACCTCGCGGTAAGTGATCTGATCAGCGACGCCGGCAGTCTGAGCGACGCCGAACTGGCCGCGCGGCGCGCAATCGCGCTGGCCGAGCCATTACTGGTCAATAGCCTGATCTCCGATCGCGGACATGTGACCGCCGTGAACGCGCGGCTCAACCTGCCGGACAGCCAGACCGAGGCCGACAAGTTCACGCCGGAGATTTTCGCTTTTGCCGAGGCCTTGAGGAACCGGATCCAGGCGGAGCATCCCGGACTGAAAATCCATCTGCACGGTCTGGTAGCGGTCAACAAGGCCTTCAACGACCTGTCCACCGCCGACGCGAGTACGCTCGTGCCGGTCATGTTTGCGGTGGTCGTGATCATGCTCGCGGTATTCATGCGTTCGATCAGCGTCACCTTCGCCACGGTCGTGGTGATCGTGGGCTCAATCATCGTCACCGTAGGGTTCACCGGCTGGATCGGCTATCACCTCAATCAGATCACGGTTTCGACGCCGACCATCATCCTGACGCTGGCGATCAGCGACTGCGTGCACCTCATGCTGATCTATTTGCGCGGGCTGGGCGAGGGCCGCACGCGGGTGGACGCGATGTACCAGACGCTGCGCATCAACCTGCTGCCGGTGTTCCTGACCAGTTTCACCACCGCGATCGGTTTCATCAGCCTGAATTTCAGCGATTCGCCGCCCTTCCGCGAGATGGGGAATATCTGCGCCTTCGGCGTAATGATGGCGATGGTGCTGAGCGTGACCCTGCTGCCATCGATCGTCACCATGCTGCCCGTCCGCGTCCGGCCCGGCATGGGCGAGGAAGCGCACTGGAAGATCGTGGATCGCGTCGGCGAGTTCGCGATCCGCCGGCGCGTTCCGGTCAGCATCTGCATTCTGATCGCGCTGGCAGTCACGGTAGCCTTCATCCCGCGCAACGATCTGAACGACAGTACCGAGGACTACTTCCGCAAGGGCAGCGCCTTTCGCGAGGTGATTGACTTCACCGAACAGAACCTGACCGGCATGGACAGCATCGGCTATTCGCTGCCGAGCGGGGAGTCGGGGGGTATCAGCAACCCTGAGTACCTGCGCAAGGTCGAGGCCTTCGCGCAATGGTACAAACTGCAGCCCGAAGTGCGGCAGGTCAGCAGCTTCACCGAGATCATCAAGCGGCTGAACCGCACGATGCACGGCGACGATCCGGCTTGGCATCGCGTGCCGGAGCAGCGCGACCTGGCCGCGCAGTACCTCCTGCTGTACGAGATGTCACTGCCCTTCGGTCTGGACCTGAACAGCATGGTGAATCAGGACAAATCGGCGACGCGGTTCACGGTCAGCATCCGCGCGCAGAAAGCGCGGCAGCTCATCGACATCGAGAACCGCGCGCAAGCCTGGCTGAGCGCCAACGCGCCGGAGATCGCCGCGCAGGGCTCCAGCGTCTCGCTGATGTTCGCGCACATCGGGCAGAACAACATCTACAGCATGATCAATGGCGCCATCGTGGCAATCGTCCTGATCTCGCTGACCATGATTCTTTCGCTGCGCTCGCTCAAGTTCGGCCTGATCAGCCTTATTCCGAATGCGCTGCCGGCGGCAATGGCTTTTGGTCTGTGGGGCATGCTGGTCGGCGAGGTGAATCTGGCGGCGGCCGGTGTGTACAGCATCACGCTCGGCATCATCGTGGACGACACCATTCATTTTTTCGCCAAGTACCTGCACGCGCGGCGGGTGGAGGGCAAGAGCCCGGAGGACGCTATCCGCTACGCCTATGCGACCGTCGGCTCGGCGCTGTTCGTGACCACCGCGGTGCTGATCTGCGGTTTTGCGGTGCTGACGATCTCGGACTTCACGCTCAACGTCACGGTGGGTACCATGTCGGCCACCATCATCGGCATTGCGCTGTTTTTCGACATGTTGTTCCTGCCCGCATTGCTGATGTGGATTGACCGCGATAAACCGCAACCGAATCCGATACCTGCGCGTTGACCTACTCCTCGCGGATCATTACAATTGCGCTCCTTTTATGGGCTGTGCTTTCGAGAACGGCTCCAATTTCCAAGGTTTTGAGGGACTTATGCACGCCGTAATCCAGACTGGAGGCAAGCAGTACCGCGTCGCTGCGGGCGATGTTGTGCGCGTAGAGCTGCTCGAAGCCGAAGCCGGCGGCAAAGTGACCTTTGACGAAGTCCTGCTGCTCAGTGACGGCAATACCATCAAAGTGGGCCAGCCTTTCGTCAAGGGCGCCAAAGTGACCGCCGAGGTCGTGCGCAATGGTCGGGGTGACAAGATCACCATCATCAAGCTGCGCCGCCGCAAGAACTACCGCCGCAAAGCCGGCCACCGGCAAGAGTTCACCGAACTCAAGATTACGGACATCAAGGTTTAAGTCATGGCACATAAAAAGGCAGGCGGCTCCACCCGCAACGGGCGCGACTCCCATAGCAAGCGCTTGGGCGTGAAGCGTTTCGGTGGCGAACAGGTCAGAGCCGGCAATATCATCATTCGTCAGCGCGGCACCAAGTATCACGCCGGCACTGGTGTTGCCCTCGGCACCGACTACACCATTTTCGCCAAGTTGGACGGCAAGGTGTTGTTTGAGGTGAAGGGCCCGCAGCAGCGCACTTACGTGAGCGTGGTCGCGGCCGCCTGACGCCACATGTTTTAAGAGAAGCCCCGCCGCGCGGGGCTTTTTCGTTTCTAAGGCTGGGATTTGACGTCATGAAATTTGTTGATGAAGCCAACTTGCGCGTGGAAGCCGGCGACGGCGGCCGCGGTAGCGTGAGCTTTCGCCGCGAGAAGTTCGTGCCGCTGGGCGGGCCGGATGGCGGCGATGGCGGCGACGGCGGCAGCGTCTATCTGGTGGCCGACAGCAACCTCAATACCCTGGCTGATTTTCGTATCAATAAAGCCTACCGCGCCAAGCGTGGCGAGAATGGACGCGGCAGCGATTGCACCGGCAAGAGCGCCGCGGATTGCCTGGTGCAGGTGCCGGCCGGCACGATAGTCGTCGAGAAAGATACGGGCGAGTTGCTCGGTGATCTCACGCAGGCTGGTCAGCGGCTGCTGGTGGCGCGTGGCGGCTTCCACGGTCTGGGCAATGCGCGCTTCAAGTCCAGCACCAACCGCTCGCCGCGCAAATCCACGCCGGGCCAACCCGGCGAGAAGCGCAATCTGCGTCTGGAGTTAAAGCTGCTCGCTGATGTGGGCCTGCTGGGTCAGCCCAATGCCGGCAAGTCCACGCTGCTCGCAGCCGTATCATCCGCGCGGCCCAAGATCGCGGACTATCCCTTCACTACGCTGTATCCCCAGGTCGGGGTGGTCTATGTTGGTCCCATGCGCAGCTTTACGCTGGTGGATTTGCCGGGACTGATCGAAGGCGCGGCGCAGGGCGTGGGCTTGGGTATTCGCTTCCTGAAGCACACGCAGCGCACCCGGCTGCTACTTCATATGGCCGATATTGCCTCGGCAGAAGTCGCTGAGGTGGCGAAAGGTATATGCCAGATCGAAAAAGAGCTGACCGAGTTCAGCACCGAGCTGGCCGCGCGCGAACGCTGGCTGGTACTCAATAAGCTGGACGCACTGGACGCGGAAGAGGGCCGTGCGCGCGTCAAGGCGATTGTCAAAAAATTGCGCTGGAAAGGACCGGTTTACGCGATATCGGCGCTCAAACGTCAGGATTTGACCAAGCTGATGCAGGACGCCATGTCTCGCATCGAGATATTGGCGGCAGCGCAAACAAAGGCAGAACAGGATGAATACGACAAGGAGTGACCGCAGCGATATCGCCGCCAGCCGACGCTGGGTGGTGAAGATCGGCAGTTCGCTGCTGACCGCTGACGGGCGCGGGCTCGACTTGGCCCATATGGATGGCTGGGCGGCGCAGATCGCCGCGCTCAAGCAGGCCGGCAAAGAGGTGGTGGTGGTGTCCTCGGGCGCGGTGGCCGAGGGTATGGCACGCCTCGGCTGGAGTAAGCGCCCGCAGGAGCTACACCAGCTCCAGGCTGCGGCCGCAGTCGGGCAGATGGGCTTGATTCAGGCCTGGGAGAGTCGCTTGCGCGAGCAGGGCCTTAAAACCGCGCAAGTCCTGCTGACCCACGAGGATGTGCGTGACCGCCAACGTTACCTGAACGCGCGCAGTGCCTTGCTAGCGCTGCTCGAACTTGGGGTAGTGCCGGTCGTGAATGAAAACGACACTGTCGCCACCGACGAAATTCGCCTGGGTGACAACGACACCCTGGCCGCACTGACGCTGAACCTGATCGAAGGCGACTTGCTAGTGTTGTTGACTGATCAGCAAGGCCTCTACGACGCCGACCCGCGCCATAACTCCGAGGCGCGACTGATCGCCGAAGCTCAGGCGGGTGATGAAGCCTTGATGCGTCTGGCCGGCGAGGGCATGGGTGCGCTCGGTCGTGGTGGCATGCGGACCAAGCTTACGGCGGCGGCTTGGGCCGCCCGTTCCGGCGCCGCCACTATCATTGGCTACGGGCGCGACGCGGCGGTGCTAAAGCGCATTGCGGCGGGTGAAAATGTTGGCACGCTGCTGCGCCCGCAGGGTCAGCGGCTGGCGGCACGCAAACGCTGGATCGCCGGGCAGAGCAAGACCAAGGGCGCGGTGATGCTGGATGAAGGTGCCGTGCGGGCACTGCGTGAAGGCGGCAAAAGCTTGTTACCCGTGGGGATAAAGGCGGTCGA
>JBOICV010000064.1:0-1508 GCA_050740255.1 Nevskiales bacterium
TTCATTTTCTAAGCCAGAAAAACGTGACAGCGCCATAAGGGAAAAACTAAATGCCGCGACCCAGAAATTAGTGATGCTAATCGGATTAACAATAGGTTGCGTAATTCTTGCGGGGTTTATCGGCGGATGGAGTTTCTTGCTTTGGCTGGTAGGTATGGGATGGGCGATCTTTTACATGGAAGACGAAGAGTGGGAAGAGGAAGCAAATAAACTAAAGGAAGCTATTTCTTCTTCATTTTCCGAAGCCAAAGTCCAGCATATATGACTCTTACTAAAAAGGAGGTGACGCACAAACAATTCGTCCAACCGGACGTCATTCTCGAGTCCCTTGACCTCGGGCTGACTCTGCTTTTTGCGATGTATTACGAACAGGGACTCATATTGGATTCTATCCACCCGACATCCCCTTCTAGGCCAAAGCGGCGTTAGACTGCGGACACTTGTCAAACCAAGGTTTGGCTTTTTCCAACTGCCCCGCCAGCCTGAATAACAATCCCTCGCCGCTATGAGGCGCGACGAATTGCACGCCGAGCGGCAAACCAGTCGCAGTCCAATGCAGCGGCACCGACATCGCCGGCGTGCCGGTCAGGTTGCCAAGCTGCGTGAACGGCACCCACTTGAGGTTTTCCTGCACCATCTGCTCGATGATGCCGGTCATCAACAACAGTCGTTCCAGCCGCAGCGCCAGAATTACGCGCAGCGCGGAATGCTGCCAAGGCGGTGTTGCGATCTCACCGATGCGCGCCGGCGGCATGGCGAGCGTCGGCGACATCCATAGGTCGTATTTCTGGTGGAATTCGCCAAGCTGGCGCGTGTATTCGTTCCAGCGCAGATAGCCCTCGACGTAGTGGCTGGCACGCGTGCAGTGGCCAAACGCCGCCATCGCCAGCGTATCCAGCTCGAAGCCGCCATTGCCGCAGCCGGTCATCTGCTTGACCGCATCCACCGTCGCGGCGCAGTTGGCGAACCACATCACGATGAAGTCCTTCGCCAACTGCAGGCCGTCGACTTTCGGTTCTGCTTCTTCGACGTGATGCCCTAGCGACTCCAACAGCTTCGCCGCATCCCGCACCGCTTGTATCGCTTCCGGATGTACCTTCGAGCCGATTGGCGATCGCGTGGAAAAACCGATGCGCAGGCGGCCCGGATCGCGCGTGACTTCCTCGAGATATGGCCGCTCGGGCGGCGCGAGGTGATAAAGCGAACCGATCTCCGGGCCATGCGTGGCATCCAGCATCGCCGCGCTGTCGCGCACCGAGCGCGAAACGATGTGATTCATTGCAGCGCCGTGCATCAACTCACCGTACTGCGGACCCCAGGGAGTGCGGCCGCGGCCGGGCTTGATGCCGAACAGGCCGCAGATGCCCGCGGGAATCCGGATCGAGCCGCCGCCATCGTTGGCGCCTGCCATCGGCACGATACCGGCAGCGACCGACGCAGCCGAGCCGCCGGAGGAGCCACCCGGCGTGTGATCGAGAGTCCAGGGATTGCGCGAAGCACCCCAGGCA
>JBOICV010000065.1:0-1081 GCA_050740255.1 Nevskiales bacterium
GCTCAATAATGCGTAAGCTGCTGGTACTCATGCTGTCGTTGCTGGTCATCAATGTCGCACGTGCCGCTGATAGCGCGCCGGCGGCGGATGACCCGCAGCTGGATAAGCGCGTCATGGAGCTAGCAGAGAATTTGCGCTGCCTGGTGTGCCAGAACCAGACCATCGCCGACTCGCCCGCCGAACTTGCCGTGGACCTCAAGAAACAAATTCGAGAAAAAATGAAGCAAGGCCAGAGCGACCGGGACATCATCGATTATATGATTGCGCGCTACGGTGATTTCGTGCTGTACCGGCCGCCGCTGAAAGGCACCACGATGCTCCTTTGGTTTGGGCCTTTGCTGTTCCTGGCGGCGGGGTTGGCTGCGCTTTTTTACCGTCTGGCGCGCCGCAGGAAGTACGCCGTGACTGAACTCTCCGATGTGGATCGCGCGCGCGCAGCGGCGCTGCTCAAATCCGACGGCGATGCGATAGACCGATGATCACATTCTGGATCGTGGGGGCATTATTCATCGCCGGAGCTTTGCTGCTGCTCGTTCTGCCGCTGCTGCGAAGCAAAAGCGACGACCGCGTCTTGCGAAGCGCGGCGAATGTCGCGATATACCGTGATCAGCTGCGCGAAATCGAAGCCGATCTGCGCGCCGGCAGCCTGAGCGCCGAGCTCTATGAGCAGGCGCGCTGTGAAATCGAGGCCCGGCTGCTCGAAGATTTGAGCACGCCGGACAGTACCCTGGTCAAGCGACAGAAGTGGCACGGCGCGGCCATCGCGCTCGCACTCGCCATACCCATTTGCGCGGTGGGCCTGTATTTCATCGTGGGAAACCCGCAATCGCTGGTGCCGACGGAGACGGACACCTCTCATGGTCTGAACGCGCAGCAGATGCAGGCGATGGTCGGCCGCCTGGCTGAACGCATGAAAGCGAACCCCGAGGACGGCCAGGGCTGGGTGATGCTGGGGCGCTCCTACGGCGTGCTCGGCCGCTTTGACGATGCCGCCAGTGCATACGCCAATGCAGTGGAACGCCTGCCTGGCAATGCCGATGTGCTCGCTGATTACGCCGACATGCTGGGGATGACGCAGGGC
>JBOICV010000066.1:0-5165 GCA_050740255.1 Nevskiales bacterium
CCTGTCCGTCGCGCCACTCCGCAATCTGGATCTCCGGCTTGGCCTCCGGATGGAAACTGAAAAACAGCCGGCCGTCCGCGCTGACAGCGAGATTGCCTGGCGGTGAGGGCAGATCGGCGACGAGTTCCAGCACCTCAGCATTCAGTTCCGGCGTACCCGTACGATCCGGAAATATTTCACCACCGCCATAGCGCAGCCGCAATAGCACGGCCAACGCCACCAGCAGCGTGAGCAACAGTACCGTCACCGCCATAAGCGCGCGTTTCATGATCTGATGCCTTCTTCGACCGGCGCCGCAGCTGTACCGGCGACAGGAATGGGTGGAGCCACGGCCAGCGCCTGCTCGAACAAGGGCCGAAACCGGTTGACGATCAGGCAGAACAAATCGGCCGTACGCTCGGTGTCGTAGCGCGCCGAATGCGCTGCAGCGTCTTCCCAGGGCAAGCCGCAAGCCTCAGTCGCGCGCCGCAGGACCGTCTGACCGCAGGCCACGCCGGCCAGGGTCGCGGTATCGAATACGCTGAAAGGATGAAAGGGACTGCGCTTGAGATTGCAACGCTCTGCGGCCGCGTTGACAAAGCCGAGATCGAAATGAGCGTTATGTCCAACCAGAATCGCACGGGTACAACCCTGCTGGCTCATCACCTCGCGCACGCGTTTGAAAATGTGATTCAACGCGTCCTTTTCCGGCACTGCGGGACGCAAGGGGTGGTGCGGATCAATGCCGTTGACTTGCAGCGCGGCCGCCTCGATGTTGGCGCCGGGAAAGGGCTGTACATGAAACCACAGCGTCTCTTCGCGTCGCAGGTTGCCGGCCGGGTCCATACCCAGAATCACCGCGGCGATCTCCAGCAAGGCATCGGTCTTGCTATTGAAGCCGCCGGTTTCCACGTCTACAACCACGGGCAGAAACCCGCGGAAACGCCGCGCCATCGGCCCGGGCGTCGTCTCGACGGCGAGCGGTTCAGACGACACGCCAGCCCAGCCTTTCGCCCGCGCACAGGGGTACGAGTTCCTCAGCTTCACCGAAGGGGTATTTTGCCGGCACCTGCCACTCCTCCCGCTTCAACGTCAGCTTTTCGGTATTGCGCGGCAAGCCGTAGAAATCAGGGCCGTGGAAGCTGGCAAAGGCTTCCAGACGCTCAAGTGCGCCGGCCGCCTCGAACACTGCGGCGTACAGCTCCATCGCCGCATGCGCGGAGTAAATGCCGGCGCAGCCGCAGCTCGTTTCCTTGGCTTGGCGCGCATGCGGCGCGCTGTCGGTGCCCAGAAAAAACCGCGGATGCCCGCTGGTGGCTGCTTCCAGCACGGCGCGACGATGGGATTCGCGCTTCAGCACCGGCAGGCAGTAAGCGTGCGGCCGGATGCCGCCGCGAAACAGCTCGTTACGGTTATAACGCATATGCTGCGGCGTCACGGTCGCGGCAATGGATTCTTCGGCAGTCTTGACGTAGTCCACCGCTTCTTTGGTCGTGATGTGTTCAAAAACCACTTTAAGTTTCCTGAAACGCTGGCGCAGCGGCATCAGCACCTGCTCGATGAAGCGTGCCTCGCGGTCGAACACGTCCACCTGCGGATCGGTGACCTCGCCATGCACCAGCAAGGGCAGTCCGAGCGCTTCCATGCGTTCCAACGCCGCATAACATCGCTTGATATCCGTCACGCCTTCGTCTGAATGAGTCGTTGCGCCCGCCGGATAAAGCTTGACGCCAAATACGACACCGCTCGCCTTGGCGCGTTCGATTTCCTCGGCCGTGGTGCTGTTCGTGAGATAGAGCGTCATCAGCGGAGTAAAACCGGAGGGGGAAGGCAAGCTCTGCAGAATGCGCTCGCGATAGGCTGCCGCCTGGGCGGTGGTGGTCACCGCCGGTTTCAGGTTGGGCATCACGATGGCGCGCGCGAATTGACGGGCGCTATGGGCCACCACGCTCTTCAACGCCGCCCCATCCCGCAAATGCAGATGCCAGTCGTCCGGGCGGGTGAGCGTGAGCGTATCCATGTGAGTAAAGTATCGCACAGGCATTCTTTACGCCGCCGCGAAAAACGGGGGACGCTGTGAACGCATTGCGAGGGTATTTGTTGGGTAGTTTGCTGTTGGCAATGACTACTGCTGGCGCAGAGCCGGAAACCCTGCCGGGCGGCGCCATCCAGCATGCGGCGGAACAGATGCAATGGCAGGCAGGCCCTGCCGCTTTGCCACCCGGCACTCAGCTGATGGTGCTGGAAGGCGATCCGAAAGGTGCCGGCTTGTTCACGCTGCGTCTGAAAGTGCCCGCCGGCACGCGCCTGCCGCCGCATACGCATCCGCGTGACGAGCGCGTAACGGTGCTATCCGGGCGCGTCGGTGTCGGCTTTGGCGAACGATTCGACGACAAAGCCCTGCGTTTCTTCGACGCCGGCAGCTACTACCTCAATCCGGCGGAACTGCCGCACTTTGTGCTGTTTCCCATTGAATCGGTGGTGCAAATCACCGGTATCGGCCCTTGGCAGATGCGACCGGTGGCCACGGCAAAGCCTTGAGCTGGCGCGTATAATCACGCGCCTTGATTTACGTCCCTGTAATAGAACGCGACATCCATGTCGCGACTCTTAGAATATGCGTGTTCCCATGACCAAACCGCGCAAAGTCGTGCTGGCCTATTCGGGCGGGCTCGACACCTCGGTCATTCTCAAATGGCTGCAGGATAGCTATGGCTGCGAGGTGGTGACCTTTACCGCCGACATCGGCCAGGGCGAAGAGCTGGACTCCGTGCGGCCGAAGGCGCAGCAGTTCGGCGTGAAGGAAATCTTCATTGACGACTTGCGCGACGAGTTTGCGCGCGATTTCGTGTTTCCGATGTTCCGCGCCAATGCGATTTACGAAGGCGAGTACCTGCTCGGCACCTCGATCGCACGGCCGCTGATCGCCAAGCGGCTGGTCGAAATCGCCAGGCAGACCGGCGCGGAAGCGATCTCGCATGGCGCCACCGGCAAGGGCAATGACCAGGTGCGCTTCGAGCTTGGCGCGTATGCACTGCTGCCTGGGATCAAAGTCATTGCGCCGTGGCGCGAGTGGGACCTGACTTCGCGCGAGAAGCTGCTGGCCTACGCCGAGCAGCACGGTATTCCCATCCAGAAGCAGGGCAAGAAAAGTCCTTATTCGATGGACGCCAACGCGCTGCACATCTCTTATGAGGGCGGCGTGCTCGAAGACCCGGCGGCGGAACCCGAAGAAGACATGTGGCGCTGGACGGTCGCGCCGGAGAAAGCGCCCGACAAAGCCGAATACCTGGAACTGACTTACGCAAACGGCGACATCGTTGCTGTCAATGGCAAGCCGCTACCGCCTTACGGGGTGCTTGCTGCACTGAACCAGCTTGGCGGCAAGCACGGCATCGGCCGGCTGGACCTGGTGGAGAACCGCTACGTCGGCATCAAATCCCGCGGCTGTTACGAAACGCCGGGCGGCACCATCATGCTCAAGGCGCACCGCGCTATCGAGTCGCTCTGCCTCGACCGCGAAGTCGCGCATCTGAAGGACGAGCTGATGCCGCGCTATGCCAGCCTGATTTACAACGGCTACTGGTGGAGCCCCGAGCGTGAGTTGCTGCAGACGATGATTGACGAGTCGCAGCAACACGTGAACGGCGTGATACGGGTCAAGCTGTACAAGGGCAATGTCACGGTCGTTGGCCGCAAGTCCGACACGGACTCGTTGTTCGACGCGGCCATCTCGACGTTCGAAGATGATCGCGGCGCTTATAACCAAAAAGACGCGGAAGGTTTCATCAAGCTCAATGCCTTGCGGCTGAAGCTGCAGGCCCGGCGCCGCTAGCGAACTTCTGATTTATTCGTCACACCGGCCCCCTTCGACGGGCTCAGGACAGGCTTCGACGAGCTCAGGATAAACTCCAGCCGGTGTCCAGAGCTTTGAAAAGACTGGATTCCGGCCTGCGCCGGAATGACACAACAACAATTGATCCGAGATTCCCTGGCGGTGAGCGAACGCGCCGGCGCTTGGTGTACACTTGGGCGCTCTTTTTGGCGTTAAAACCCAGGTTTATTGAACAACGGCGGTCTGCCCGCCCTTAGCAAGGATTACTCATATGAAACGTTTTTCAGCTCTCCTGCTCGGCGCGCTGCTGCTCGCCGGCTGCGGTTCGGAGAAGACCGACCTCGACAATTTCGAGCAGAAATACAGCTATGCGCTGGGCCAGGACATCGGCCGCTCGCTCAAGAATCTGCCGCTCGACATCGAGATGGATTACATGTTCCAGGGTGTGCGCGATGCGCTGGCGGATGAGAAGAAGAGCCTGCTCACCGACGAAGAAATGGCGGCAGTGATGAAGGAATTTGCGCAGAAGATGCAGGAAGCGCAGAAGGAAAAGCGCGAAACCCAGACCAAGGAAAACGAGGACATGGGCAAGGCTTTCCGCGACGAGAATGCCAAGAAGGAAGGCGTTACCACCACCGCCAGCGGTCTGCAGATCGAAACCATCACCAAGGGCGAGGGTGCCCAGCCCAAGGCCGAAGACACCGTTACCGTGCACTACGTCGGCACGCTGATGGACGGCAAGGAGTTCGACAGCTCGGTCAAACGCGGTCAGCCGGCGACCTTCCCGCTCAACGGCGTGATCAAGGGCTGGACCGAAGGCCTGCAATTGATGAACGTCGGCGGCAAGTACAAGCTGGTGGTGCCGGCGGAGCTTGCCTATGGCGCCAACGGCGCCGGCCAGTTGATCGGCCCGAACGCAACCCTCGTGTTCGAGGTGGAACTGATCAGCATCGGTGAGCCGAAAGCCGCTGAGACCAAGTAGGCCTATCCAAGCCCCAGTCCCTGTCCGCTTGCGGGCCGGGCTGGGGCTTTTTCTTGCGCTGGGGTTGGCGCTGCTGCCGGCCTGCAGCACGCTGGGCTATTACGCGCAGGCCGCGCGCGGCCAACTGGATCTACTGACCCTGCGCCAGCCGCTGGCGCAGGTGCTGGCTGATGAAGCCACGCCGGCCGAAACACGCCGCCTGCTGGGACGGGCGCAGGATATGCGGCGCTTCGCGGTCGAGGCGCTGGGCTTGCCGGATAACGCCAGCTATAGCAGCTACGCCGACCTCAAACGCACGCACGTGGTGTGGAATGTGGTCGCCACGCCGGAATTCTCACTCGAACCGATCCAGAGCTGTTTCCTGTTGAT
>JBOICV010000067.1:0-1629 GCA_050740255.1 Nevskiales bacterium
GATGTAAACCGGGGCCTGGCTGCGTGCCAGCTTGGCCGCCATCTCGCGCAGTTTCTGGATGCTGGGCGCGCGGCCTATCAGCTGGCTGCTGTGGTAGTTTTTCAGCGCCGCGGGCGGAGCGCGCTCCAATTTGAGCGCAGCCTCGACCAGGCGCTTGAGTCCGGCCAGATCCACCGGCTTGGAGACAAAATCGAAAGCGCCGGATTTAAGGCTGTCCACCGCGTCCTGCGCATTGCCGTAGGCCGTGATGACGGCGACGGGCAACTCGGGACGGTGCTGCTGGATGTAGCGCAGGATGTCGAGGCCGCGGCCGTCGGGCAGCCGCATATCGGTAAAGCACAGGTCAAGATCATCCTGCTTGAGCTGGCGCAATGCGTCGGCGACGGTGGCGGCGGAAAGGGTCGTTCCGCCCATGCGTTGCAGGGTTATTTCGAGCAATTCACGGATATCTGCCTCGTCATCCACGACAAGCGCGCGAAAGCGCGAGGGATTTTTCAGGCGACCCATTCGTTCATCGCGGCAAAGGTGAGGCGGAAGCAGGCGCCGCCGGCGGCGCGCGACTGCCAGTTGATGCGGGCGCGGTTACATTCACACAGCTCACGCACGATGTACAGCCCCAGACCGACGCCGCCGTGGCTGGCCGTGGTGAAGAACGGTTCGAATATCTTGTCGGTAATGCCGGGCTGAACTCCCGGCCCGTTGTCGCGTACTTCCAGGAAGGGGCGGCCGGAGGGGTTACGCCAGCCGCCGCGATGACGGATCTCGATTTTGGGCTGTCCGCTGTGCTGCACGGAATTGTCCCAGAGATTGTGCAGAATCTGCCGCAGGTGCTGCGGATCGGCACGCACTTCCAAGGCATCGGGTACTTCGTCGAAGGTAAAGCGGATGTCCCGGCCTTCGTATTCCTCCCGGAAATCACCCGCGATGCGCTCCAGCTGCTCGCGCAGTTGCAGGGTTTGCGGCGTGAAGTTCTCGCGCCGCGAAAGGTGCATGACATCTTCGACGATTTGATTGATGCGTGAACTATGCCGGCGGATGATATCCAGCAGACGCAGCCGCTCCTCGGTCGAGCTTTCCCAATCGCTCAGCAATTGCTCGGCATGACTGATCGCGCCGAGCGGATTGCGAATCTCGTGCGCAATGCTGGCGGTCAGTCGCCCCAGCGCTGCCAGCTTGATCTGCTGCGCCTGCTCGTCCACGCGCGCCGCATCTTCCAGATAAACCATCAATGCAGGCGGCACGAATTCCTTAAGCGGCACCAGATGGCATAGCAGGCGTTGCTCGCCGATCTCGATCTGGACGGCATCGGCTTCTGCGGCGAGCTGCCCCAGATTGGCCTGCACGCGCGCCGCCAGCGCGGGCGCGAGCTGATCGAGCTTGCCGCCGGTGAGGCTTTGGCTTACGCCCAGCAGGCGCGCAGCCCCCCGGTTCAACAGACGAATGCGCTGGGTGCTATCGACCACCAGCACACCCATGCCCATGCGGCTGATGATCGCCTCGTTGAGCTGAGCGAGATTGGCCAGATCGAGGTGGCTGCGCGCCGCCAGCTCTTCGCTGGTCTTGGCGCGCTGTGCCAGCGCGTTGGCGGCGAGACTGGCGAGAAAAATCAGTGAGCCGAGCAGTCCGCCC
>JBOICV010000068.1:0-5517 GCA_050740255.1 Nevskiales bacterium
AGTCAGCACCGCGCCACCCTTTACCGCCAGCACCACGTCGCGTATCAGTGTCTCGGTCAGGTCCATCAGGTCGCGGTAGTCGGCATAGGCCTGATAAAACTCCAGCATGGTGAATTCCGGATTATGGCGCGTGGACAAGCCCTCATTGCGGAAACTGCGGTTGATTTCGTAAACCTTCTCGAAGCCGCCGACCACCAGACGCTTCAGGTACAGCTCCGGCGCGATGCGCAGATAGAAGTTGCAATCGAGCGCGTTGTAATGAGTGATGAACGGACGCGCCGCAGCGCCGCCGGCCAGCGATTGCAGCATGGGCGTCTCGACTTCGAGAAAACCGAGCGCGTCGAAAAAGCTGCGGATGAGACGAATCACCTGGTTACGCACCTGGTATACCGCGCGGCTCTCGGGATTCATGATCAAATCCACGTAGCGCTGCCGGTAACGCGTCTCGGTGTCGGTTAACCCATGCCATTTCTCCGGCAAGGGACGCAGCGATTTCACCAGTAGCCGCAGTTCGCTCACACGCAGCGACAGCTCACCGGTTTTGGTGCGGAACAGCGTGCCCTTGGCACCGACGATGTCACCGATATCCCAGCTCTTGAACTGCTCGTACACCTCACCCAGCGCTTCCCGCTGCAGAAAAAGCTGTATCCGCCCGGACATATCCTGCACATGCGTGAACGCGGCCTTGCCCATGATGCGCTTGGCCATCATGCGGCCCGCGACGCGGACTTCGATCTTCTCCGCTTCCAGCGACTCAGCACTGCGCTGCGCGTACAAACCGTGTACCTCCTGCGCCAGCGCGTCGCGGCGGAAGTCGTTAGGAAAGGCGTTGCCTTGGGCCCGCAGCGCCGCCAGCTTGCTGCGGCGCTCAGTGATCAGCCGGTTTTCATCCTCGGGGTTCGTTGCGTTCGGATTCTCCGGATTCTTATGACTCATACTTTATAGCCCCTGCTTAAGGCTGGCTTCGATAAACGGGTCGAGATTGCCATCCAGCACCGAACGAGTGTTGGCGATTTCCACCCCGGTGCGCAAATCCTTGATGCGTGACTGATCCAATACGTATGAACGGATCTGGTGCCCCCAGCCGATATCGGACTTGGAATCTTCCAGCTTCTGCTGCACCGCTTTGCGCTTGAGCACTTCCATTTCGTAGAGCTTGGCGCGGAGCTGCTTCATGGCATGGGCGCGGTTCTGATGCTGCGAACGCTCGCTCTGGCAAGCCACCACGATCCCTGATGGTGCATGCGTGATGCGCACCGCCGATTCGGTTTTGTTTACATGCTGGCCGCCGGCGCCACTGGAACGATAGAGATCCACGCGTAAATCAGCCGGATTGATCTCGATGTCTATGTCGTCGTCCACTTCCGGCGCCACGAACACCGCGGCAAACGAGGTATGCCGGCCGCCGCCGGAATCGAAGGGCGACTTGCGCACCAGGCGGTGCACGCCGATCTCGGTACGCAACCAACCGAACGCATACGGTCCTTCCAACTTGATGCTGACACCCTTTATGCCAGCCACCTCGCCGTCCGACTGGTCGAGAATTTCCGTCCTGAAGCCCTTGCCGTCCGCCCAGCGCAAGTACATGCGCATCAACATACTGGCCCAGTCCTGCGCCTCGGTGCCGCCGGCGCCGGCCTGAATGTCGAGAAATGCGTTGTTGGGATCCATCTCGCCGGAGAACATCCGGCGAAATTCCATCGCGGCGGCAAGCTGGTCTAGCGCCTCGACATCGACCGCCAATTCATTGGCGATTTCCGCATCCTGTTCGCCCAGCGTCAGCAACTCTTCCGCGTCGTGCAGGCGCTTGGCGGCACTCTCCAGCGGTTGCAGCGCTTCTTCTAGGCGCACCTTCTCGCGGCCGAGCGCTTGCGCTTGTTCGGGCTTGTTCCAGATATCCGGACGCTCGAGTTCGGCGTGGACTTCGGCTAAACGGTCTTTTTTATTGGCGTAGTCAAAGATAGCCCCGCAGGGCGCTGAAGCGCTCCTGCAGAGCTGTAATCCTGCCTTTCAACTGATTGATTTCTAGCATGTTCGGGCTGCCCGCGCGACGCGCGTATGCTACCCGATGGCCTGCTTCAGCGCCATCCGCGACCGCGCCGGATGAGGACGAATCAGCCGACCTGAGCGGACAAAGTTTCGCGCGCTACCAAGTGTCTATAAATCTTGTGGCTAGCCGCGTACGCTCCGGGTCTTTACCGGCTTGCGGGACGGATTGCAGGCCGCGCAGCAGCCAGCGTCTGGATTCCGACGGATCGATCACCGCATCAATCTCAAGATGGCTGGCAACATTCAGTGCCTTGCCATGCTCGTAAGCTTTCTTCACCATGAGTTCGAGCAGCGCCTGGCGCTGCTCGGGGCGCGCCGCTTCCAGTTCCTTGCGGTAGCCAAGACGCACCGCGCCTTCGAGGCCCATCGCGCCGAATTCAGCGCTCGGCCAGGCCACGGTGAACACCGGTGCGTGAAAGCCGCCCCCCGCCATGCCTTGGGCGCCCAGCCCGTAACCCTTGCGCAGGATTATCGTGAATACCGGCACGCGTAGTGCGGCAGCGGTAACGAAGAGACGCGAGGCATGACGCACCATCGCCATGCCCTCCGACTCCGGCCCCACCATGAAACCAGGGGTGTCGCACAAGGACAGGATGGGCAAACCGAAGGCATCGCAGAGCTGCATGAAGCGCGCGAGCTTGTCGCAGGCGGGCGCGTCCAGCGCGCCGCCGAGATGTCGCGGGTTGTTGGCGATGATGCCGACAGGCCGGCCTTGGAGACGGGCCAACGCGGTGACCACGCCCAGGCCGAAGTCCCGGCGCAGCTCCAGCACGGAATCCGTATCCGCTAGGCCGAGGATAACCTCGCGCACATCGTAGAGGCGTGAACGCTGCTCCGGAACCATATGCCGCAGCCGCCGTGGATCCCCGCTTTCCCAGCGCGCCAAGCTGCCCTGAAAATAACCGAGGTATTGTTTGGCAACCGCCACGGCGGCGGCTTCATCGTCCACGACGATGTCCAGCACGCCGTTAGGCGCCTGCATGCTCACCGGTCCCACCGCATCGGCGGCCACTACGCCCAAGCCCCCGCCCTCGATCATGGCGGGTCCACCCATGCCCAGCGAGGTGTTCCGCGTGGCGATGATGACGTCACTGCATCCGAGCAGCGCAGCATTGCCGGCGAAGCAGCGACCGGCGACGATGCCGATGCGGGGCACCTGGCCGCTCAGGCGGGCGTAACGATGGAAGCTGCCGACGTCCAGGCCGGTGACGCCCATGCCGGCCAGCCAGTCGGTATCGCCGGGGCGGCCACCACCGCCCTCGGCGAATAACACGATCGGAATCCGCCATTGCTCCGCGAGGTCCAGCAGCCGGTCGGTTTTCTTGTGATTGAACACGCCCTGCGTGCCGGCCAGAACCGTGTAGTCATACGCCAGTACCGCGCAACGCGCTTGCTCTGCCCCGAACAAAGCCGCATTGACGCTGCCGATGCCGGTGATGAGCCCGTCGGCGGGGGTGTTACGCATCAGGTCCTCCGGCTTGCGGCGTGAGCGCTGCGCCGCGACCGCGAGTGCGCCGTATTCGACGAAGCTGCCGTCGTCCACGAGATCGTTCAGGTTTTCGCGCGCAGTGCGCATACCCAGTTGCCGGCGCTTGGCAACCGCTTCGGGCCGCTGCGCATCGCCGATATAGGCGTGACGATCCAGCACTTCACGCAAATCCGGACGGATGCTTTCCGGATCCGCGGCTTGCTGACTGACGCTTAGCTGCGCTTCCTCGGCCACTGTCTCGATCACGAACAGCGGCGCACCCTGCTTGACGGTCTCGCCGCGCCGGACATGCACCGTCCGCAGAATGCCGGTGGCGGAGGCCTCAACCGCGTGCTCCATCTTCATGGACTCCAGCAGCGCGAGAACCTGCCCCCGCGCGATCCGCTGCCCGAGTGACACTCCCACTTCCAGCACGCTGCCATGCACCGGGGAGAGAATCGTCTGCATCGCTGAAGTCATGACTCACCCATTAAACGGGACCAGGTATTGGAAATGGCAACTGCCGGCGAGTGGCAAGTTGCTGGGACTTTACAGGGTTTCCAAAAACCAGAACACCGCTTCAAAAGGCGGTTTAACTTCGGATCTTAGGACGCCTGGAAATGATTTCTAGAATGAACTCATCCGGGCGCGTGCTCGGGCAGGTACGTTGATATCGCGCACACCCCAGCGCAGCAATGGCGCGAGACTCTGGACGCTGGGTCGAACCAGCGCGCTACGTAGCCAAGCTGAACTGTTGTAGCCCGTCATTTGCTGTGCCCACGCGGGCAGCAACTCGACGCTGGCCTGGAATAGCAGGCGTGCAAAGGGCTTTGAGGCTGGATTGGGCGGCGGCGCGGTGCGCAGAAAATTCAGAATGTCACGCGTGCGCTCATCGCAGACCAGCAGCGGGCGCATGTTCTGAAAGTAGCTGGATACCGCGGTACGCGAGCGCGGAACCTGCCTCGCACCCAGCTTCTCCGCCACAATCGCGACTTCGTCGTAATAACGATCCAGATCGCTCGATGACATGTGGGGATCTACATAACGACGATAGGCGCGCTGATAGCTGTACATCTCGCAGACATGCACCCAGATCAGCAGTTCGGAATCCAGCGCCGAATAAAGACGGCCGTCGGGCGCGGTACCGGTGACGCGGCGGTGCATGCCGAGGACGCGTTCGATCAGCGCCTCCGCATCTGCCTTGCCGGCATAGGTTGTGCCCATGACGAAAGTGGAGGTGCGGCGCAGACGACCGTAAGCATCGCTGCGGAAGTTGGAATGATCGAATACGCCCGCCAGCGTGCGCGGCTCCAGCGCCTGCAAAATCAGCGCAGGGAAGCCGCCGACGAACATCGCCGTGGTGTCGCCATGCACGCGCCAGCACACCGAGTCAGGACCGAACAAGCCGGGATCGCCGCGCGGACGTGAGTAACTAATCCGGGGTCCGCCGCCACCGGCGGTAGCTTGAGCGACCGTGCCGCCGATACGCTGCCTCAGCGCTCCGAGGCCGAAGCGATTAGTGTTGGCTTCGTTCTTTTTCATAAACGGCGACCGGCAGCAGCGATCAGAGCGTTTTCAGGTACTCAATAATGGCGCGGCGTTCCTGGTCGGTCAGCACCGCGGTGAACTCATGCCCTGCGTTGTCCTGACTGTAGTAATTGGTGTTATAAACCTTGCGGTCCTCGATCTGTTGGTCAGTCAGGATCGGCAGATTGATCAGGTTCCACGCCAGTCCTCCATTGCCCCAAACCAGCGCGAGCACGTCCTGTATGGTGGCACCATCGTCGGCGGCCGGATTGCAATCAACGAGCGGCAGGGAGCCCACGCCGCAGGCCAGCGGTTCGTGCTTCCACCCCATGAGTTCCTTGTCGTAACCGGTGTCAAGACGGGAGTCATAACCCATTACTACTTTCCCCGCCTGATCAGCTCGCGCGGGGGTGGAAAGACGGCGCCAGATCGGTTTCCGGTCAGCGGGCTTCAGCACTTCCCAGACATTCGGC
>JBOICV010000069.1:0-2908 GCA_050740255.1 Nevskiales bacterium
CCCGGATGCTGCGATTGGCGCCGCTGCCGCCCAGCACGATGAGGTCCAGCGGCACCAGGGTCTGGTTGCTGGAGTTCACCGTGAGCTGCAGGCTGTTCAGGGCGTTGTCGGGGTCGGCCAGGGTGAAGGCGATGTTGCCGGTAGTGCCGTCTTCGGGGATGGTACGGTCCGTGATGTTGCTGATGGTGGGCCGGTCGTTAATGGGGTTGATGGTGAGTACGAAGCTGTCACTCGCTTGCCCGCCAGTCCCATCGATAGCGGTAATGGTGATGGTTGCCGTGCCGGTTTGGTTGGCGGCCGGGGTGAGGGTGACGGTGCGGTTGGCGCCATTGCCGCCGAAGACGAGGTTGGCGTTGGGCACGCGCGTCTGATTGCTTGAAGTGCCGATTAAGGTCAGTGCGCCGGCACCATCATCCGCATCGCCAACCGTGAAATTAACCGTGACGGGTGTGTCTTCGTTGGTGGTCTTGTTGGTGATGTTGCTGATGGTCGGCGGTATATTCGGCGGAAGAATGGCAACCAGATAATCTTCAACCTCGCCATCCGGCGCCTCACCGGTGGGCGCCAGAACGCCGATGGTGGACAGCCTGAAGCGGGCGAAGCTGGTGCCTGCCGAGGCACCCAGCGGAACCGCAACCGGTAAATTGTTGACGCCGTTGACGACGGCCTGGCCGGTGAAGATGCGTTCACCTGCGTCGTTCCAGTCGCCGTCGCGATTGAAGTCCAGCCAGGCGTCGAGTACACCCGCACCGCTGGCAGTCACGGCCACGCTGGCGCTGCTACCCCTTTTTAGCGTACCGAAGCTCACGCCGTCTTCATCGTCACCGGCGAGGTCATCACCCGTTGCCGACGCGTTCGGCTGACCATTGCTTTCCGGATCGCGCGCCGCTCCCAGCAGTAAGCCGCTCAGGAGATGGCGGGCACCGTTATCCGCCAACAGGGTGGGATAACTGGATGCGAAACCGGACTGTGCAGCACTCGGCGCATCGCCAAAATCCGGCGGCGGGCATTTGCCGCGGCTACCTGCGCGGTAAATCTTCTCGATCTCGGCGCCGGACAGCGCCCGGTCGAAGAATTCGACCTCGTCAATCAGGCCGTTGAACGGATGCTGGCCTACCCCGTCGGCGCGAGCGCCGATGCCCACGTCGCCGGTGCTGACGTTTCTCGCTTGATTGAACGAAGTCGCGAATTGGCCGTTGATATACACCCGGGCCGTGGCGCCGTCATAGGTCTGGGCAACATGGAACCAGGTATTGAGCGGCACGCCGCCCGCACTGCTGCTATAGACCTGGTTTTCGAGCGTGTTGTACAGGCTGTTGTCAGCGTTGGCGATGAACATCCCGTAGCTGTCACTGCCATTGTTGGCCGAGGTGTTCCTGACCACGATCGCGTCGTGGCCGCTGCCGTTGACCGTGCCTTCCCAGTACACCCAGGCGTCGAAGCTGTATGCGGGGTTCGGATCGGGGATGCCTGCCACGGTCACGAACTGGCCCGTCCCATTGAGTTCGAATGCCTGACCAACGATGCCGTCGCCGGTCGCCGTGGCGCCGTTTATCAACGTGCCGTTGTTGCCCCCGACCACGTCGGTGGCATCACCCTCGCCGCGATACCAGGCGACTGCATTGTCCGGCAGCGGCGTACAGGTCGAGCACTTGCCGTTGACGCCGGCATCGTAGATTTCCTTGATCTCGGTTGCGGTCAGTGCACGGTTGAAGATTTCCACCTCGTCAAGCGCGCCGGCGAAGAACTCGCCTGCGCCGCCCACGGACGCGCTGCCAAGATTCACGGCCTGACTGGTGGGGTTCGCCATCGTGCCGACGCTTTCGCCGCCGGTTCCAACCTGAACACCGTTGACGTACAGCCTGAGCGCATCGGTCGCGCTGTAAGTCATTGCGACGTGAGAAAAGGGCGCACTGGGACCGGTCGGCAGCGATCCCGCCTGGACCTCCGTGAATCCGTCCCCACCGTTCCCTAACACGAAGGCACGAGGACTGTCGCCGTTGATGGCGAGCAGCCAGGACGAACCGCCGCCGCCACCTGCTTGCCATTTCGCGATGGTGTATTTGAAGCCCGCGGCACTGTCAGGTCTGATCCATGCATCCACGGTAATGGCGTCGGAGAGCTGCAGGTTCGTGGGGTTGCCCAGTGCTACGGAGTCATCGACACCGTCGAAGCTGAACGCCTGGCCTACCTGTCCCGCCGCGAATGTGGCGCCGTTTTCCAGCGTGCCGTCATTGGCGCCTTGCGAATCGTTGGCGTTGTTCTCGGCCTTGAACCAGCTGACCATCCCCGGCGGCGGCGTGGCGCAGGCTTGGTTCTTGCACTTGCCGTCGCTGCCCGCCTCGTAAATCGCCTGGATTTCGGCCGCTGAAAGAGCGCGGTCAAAGATTTCGACTTCGTCAATCATTCCAGGCCACGACTCAACGGGGCCGCCGGCGATCGCGGTACCAATCGACAGGACGTCACTGGTGACCGGCCGGGTGTAGGGATAGCTCTGTCCTGCGCTGGCGTTGCCGTTCATGTAGAACGTCAACGTCGAGCCGCTGATGGTTACGGCCACGTGCGTCCAGGTGTCGGTTGGAACGACAAATCCGGATTGCAGGAAAGTATTGGATCCTGAAAACTTAGACGCGAAACTCAATTCGCCACCGCCGCCGAACAAAAACACTTCGTAGCTGACGTTTTGGTTGTCGGAGTCGCGCTTCGAGACGATATGCTGAAACGAAGAGTAGGAACTGGGATTTACCCACGCGTCGATGGTCAAGTCGCCGGTGAGGCTCAGGCTGCTTGTGCTGGGAACGCTGACGTAGCTATTGCCGCCAGTAAAACTAAACGCCTGCCCAACTTCGCCGCCGGCAACCGAGGCGACATTCACCAGCGTGCCGTCATGTCCGTTCCCGGTCTTGTC
>JBOICV010000070.1:0-2770 GCA_050740255.1 Nevskiales bacterium
CCTGGATCTGGTGTTCGTGCACGAAGGTGCACCGGAGGCACTGACGGATGGCGACAAGCCCATGGAGCAGGGCCTGTTCTTTGCGCGGGTGGCGCAGCGCATGGTCCATTTACTGACGACGGCGACCAGCGCCGGTCAGGTGTACGAAGTGGATCTGGAGTTGCGGCCAAGCGGGCGCTCCGGACTGCTGGTGACGACACTCAACGCCTTCGAACAGTATCAGCGCGCTCAAGCCTGGACCTGGGAACACCAGGCGCTGGTGCGCGCACGAGCGGTGGCGGGTCCGGCGGCCTTGTGCGCAAGTTTTGAAGCCCTGCGACAGGATTTGCTGACGCAGCCGCGCGACATTGCGAAGTTGCGCGCAGAGGTGCTCGATATGCGCGCGCGCATGCGTGAACACCGCGATCGCGGCCCGGCCGGTGAATTCGATCTGAAGCAGGGCGAAGGGGGCATCACCGACATCGAATTTATGGTTCAATACTGCGCTCTGCGCTGGGCGCATGAACAGCCGGCTCTTGTGCGCTATCCCGACAATATCCGTATCCTCGAAGCGATCAAGCATTCCGGGCTGGGTCCGGCGCACGACGCTGACGCATTGGCCGACGTCTACCGGCGCTATCGCCAGCGGGTGCACCAGCTCGACCTGCAACGCCAGCCGGCGCGTGTGGCCGCCGGCGAATTCGCCACGGAGCGCCAGTTTGTGCGAGGCTGCTGGAGCCGCTTGTTCACGCCATGAATCCGGAACGGCCCTTGCTCCGGCACCTGTTTTACTGGGTGTTGCCTGCGCTATACATGAGCGCACTGGTGGCCTTGTACTTCTCTGGTCGTCCCGAGTTGGTGGATGTTATTGCGCCGCGCGTGGCGCCTTGGGATTATCACGGCAACCGTGAGTTAGGTCTGCTGGAATTCTCCGAACACCTCATTCTGGCGCTGATCGCAGTGATTTTTCTGCGCGCGGCCTGGCAGCCCGGGGCGCATCTGCGTCGCGCCGGCTGTCTGCTGCTGGGCGTGGGCTTCGTGCTTTTCCTGCTCGAAGAGCTTGACTACGGGCTGCATTTCTATGAGTGGTGGCGCGGCGAAGTCGTATTCCGCGGTGCACGCAATCTGCACAATCGGGGCGATCTCACGCAGATTCTTAAAGTCGCAGCGGATACGGTTAATGTTGTGTGGTTCATCGTGCTGCCGCTGCTGGCTTTGCGATTGCGGCATCGCTGGGTCAGTTATCTCGCGCCGCCATTACTGATTCTCAGCACCGTGGCGGTGGCTCTCGGTGTTTCGGAGACGGTGCACACGCTCGCCAAGTCAGGCTTCGTGCCGCTAGTCGGCGACGGCGAGCCGCGGCTGGCGCTGCACGGCAATCTCTCCGAGTTCCGCGAGACGACGGTGTTTTACGTCTGGCTGCTATACGTGCATGAAGTAGTGACGCGCCGGCGCTGGCCTGGTGACGACGGAAAAACGGCATGAAGGTTTGCCACATCAATCTGGCGCGCGGCTTTCGTGGCGGCGAGCGGCAAACCGAGCTGTTGATCGAAGCGCTGGCGGGCATGGGTGTGAGCCAGCGGCTGGTGATGCGCCGCGGCAGTCCGATGGCGGCGCATTTGCACGGCGTGCCTGGGCTGGAGCTGTGCGAGATCGGCCAGCCGTTTGTGTTGCATGCGTCCAGCTGCCGCGGCTGTGATCTGGTGCATGTGCACGAAGCACACGCGGCCTATGTGGCACTGGCGGCGCACTGGTGCTGGCGGCTGCCCTACATCCTCACGCGGCGGGTGGACGCGCCGCCGGGCGGCTCGTGGATTAACCGCAAGACTTATGAGCGCGCCGGTATCGTGGTCGCCATTTCCGAGAATGTGCGCGCGGTGCTGCTCGGGGTGATGCCGCAGCTCCCCATTACGATGATATCGTCCACCCACTCTGGCCTGGCGGCAACAGCAGTGCCGGATGCGCCTGCAAACCTGCCGCACAGCGAGAGCGTGACCGCTGCGCTGCGCTGGTGGTTTGCCAAAAAATTCGTGGTCGGCCACGCCGGCGCGCTGGTCAACCGGCACAAGGGCCAGCTCTATCTGATCGAGGCGGCGCGCCTGTTGCGGGAACGCTGTCCGGACCTGGCCGTGCTGTTATTGGGCAGCGGCGAGGACGAGGCCATGCTGCGCGCCGCCGCCGAGGGTTTGGACAGCGTGGTGTTCGCGGGTTTCCAGAATGATCTCGGCGACTGGTTCTCGATGATGCAGGTTTTCGCTTTTCCGTCGCTGTATGAAGGTCTTGGGTCGGTGGTGCTGGACGCCATGAATCACGGCCTGCCCGTGGTCGGCAGCCGGGTCGGGGGTATTCCGGAAATCGTCAAGCATGAGGTGAACGGCTTGCTGGTCCCGCCGGGCGACGCCGCCGCGCTTGCCGCAGCGCTGCAGCGTCTATACGACGATGCCGAACTGCGCGTCACGCTCGCGGAGGGTGCGCGGCTTACCGCAGATCGCTACGCGCCGGCGGCGATGGCGCAAGCCTATCTCGTGCATTACCAGCACTGCCTCGGCGCAGCGCCCAGGCCCGCGTGAAAAGCGCGACCGCAGCTTGGCGGGAGCCGCAGCGTGCGGCGAGTGTGGCTGCCGCCACGCTGCTCATGCTCTGCCTCTGTGGCTTGATGCTGAACGATGCGCTGGAAAAAATCGCTGCGCTGAGCTTGCTGCTATGGGGCCTGTGGTTGGGTTTGGCGCGCGGCGGATTCCGCGATACGACCGCGGCGGAGCGCGGTCTATTTGTCTGCTTCGGCCTGATG
>JBOICV010000071.1:0-1602 GCA_050740255.1 Nevskiales bacterium
ACTCTGGAAGGGAGCATGAACACCGAAGCCAAGAAGCTCGAACGCCCGCTGTCGCCGTTCATGATTGGGCCGTATTACCGGCCGCAGCTCACCTCAATGCTGTCCATCACGCATCGCCTTTGCGGTATCGCCTTGTCGGTCGGTAGCGTGCTATTGGTAGTGTGGCTGGCGGCGCTGGCGGCGGGTCCCGAGAGCTTCGCGGAGGTCAACGGCTTCTGGAATACCTGGATCGGCAAGCTGCTGTTACTGGGCTGGAGCTATGCCTTGTTCTACCATTTTTGCAACGGTATCCGGCATCTGTTCTGGGATGCCGGCTATGGCTTCGATCTAAAAACAACTTATCGAAGCGGCTACGTCATGGTGGCGGCCTCGGTCCTGCTGACCGCAGGCCTGTGGGCTGTAGTCCTTCTCGGTTAAGCGCCGCAATCGGAGAAACGCATGAGTCTTCGTTCCCCGCTTTCGCGGGCTCGCGGGCTGGGCTCGGCCAAAGAGGGCAGCTCGCACTGGTGGTGGCAGCGCCTGACGGCCGTCGCGCTGATACCGCTCACGCTCTGGTTCGCCTATGGCATTGCCACTCATGCCGGTGAGGGCTACGAGGCCGTGCGCGCGTGGGTCGCCTGTCCGGTGACTGCGATCGGGTTGGTCGTTTTTTTTGGCGCGCTATTTCATCACTCGCAGCTGGGTCTTCAAGTGGTGATCGAGGATTACGTTTCCTCCGAGGCCGTGAAGCTGACGAGCTTGGTACTGATTAAATTCGCGCATGTCGTAGTGGCCGCCGCTGCGATTTTTGCAGTGCTGAAAGTCGCACTCGGAACCTGATGTCATGAGCACTAGCTACAAAATCAACGACCATATTTTTGATGTGGTGGTAGTCGGCGCCGGCGGCGCTGGTTTACGGGCGACGCTAGGCCTGGCCGAAGCGGGCTTGAAAACCGCCTGCATCTCAAAATTATTCCCGACCCGTTCGCATACGGTCGCGGCCCAGGGCGGTGTCTCGGCCGCACTGGGCAATATGGGCGAGGATAGCTGGCAGTGGCATATGTACGACACCGTCAAGGGCTCGGATTGGCTCGGTGACCAGGACGCGATCGAGTACATGTGCAAGGAGGCCGCGCAGGCGGTTATCGAGCTTGAGCACTACGGCGTGCCCTTCTCGCGCACCGAAGACGGCAAGATTTACCAGCGGCCCTTCGGTGGCATGACCACGCACTACGGCAAGGGCACGGCCCAGCGCACTTGCGCCGCCGCCGACCGTACCGGCCACGCCATGCTGCATACCCTGTACCAGCAGTCGCTGCGCCGGCAGGCGCAGTTTTTCATCGAATACTTCGCGCTGGATCTGTTGATGGATGAGGCGGGCGGCTGCGTCGGCGTGATCGCGCTGGATATGGCCAGCGGCGAATTGCACCGTTTCCGCGCGCATCAAACCATTCTCGCCACCGGCGGCTATGGCCGGGCCTATTTCTCCTGCACCTCCGCTCACACCTGTACGGGCGATGGCGGCGGCATGGCCTTGCGCGCCGGTCTGCCCCTGCAAGACCTCGAATTCGTCCAGTTCCATCCGACCGGTATCTACGGCGCGGGCTGCCTGATTACCGAGGG
>JBOICV010000072.1:0-45471 GCA_050740255.1 Nevskiales bacterium
GTCCACGAGGTCCGCCTCGATTAGGTTCTTGCGGATCCCACCCTCACCGGATTGGTTGGACGACATCGAGCCGTTGGCGAGCACGACACCCGCGAGCCCCGCCGGCGACAGGTGGTGCACCATGTGCTGCACCCAAGCGAAGTTGGCGTTGCCCGCCGGCGGCGCGCCGTACTGCCAGCGCTTATCCTCCCGCAGCAACTCGCCGCGCCAGTCGCTCACGTTGAAGGGAGGATTGGCGAGGATGAAGTCGGCCTTGAGGTCGGGGTGACGGTCGGTGTGGAAGGTGTCGCCGTGGGCGATCTGGCCGTCGATGCCGCGGATGGCCAGGTTCATGCGTGCGAGGCGCCAGGTGGTGTAGTTCGACTCCTGCCCGTAGATGCTGATGTCGCCCTTCGCCTTGCCGCCGTTGCCGTTTCCATTCGCGTGTGCGCGGATGAACTCCACCGACTGCACGAACATGCCCGAGGAGCCGCAGCAGGGGTCGTACACCCGGCCGCGGTAGGGCTCGAGCATCTCGACCAGCAACTTGACCACGCAGCGCGGCGTGTAGAACTCGCCGCCCTGCCTCCCCTCGGCGCTGGCGAACTGCAAGAGGAAGTACTCGTAGACCCGGCCGAGCACGTCCTTGGCGCGGCTGGCCTCGTCGCCGACCCTGATGTTGCTGATCATGTCGATGAGCTGGCCGAGCCGCTGCTTGTCGAGCGCCGGGCGGGCGTAGTCCTTGGGCAGCACGCCCTTGAGCGCCGGGTTGTCGCGCTCGATGCCAGCCATCGCGTCGTCCACGAGCCGGCCGACGGTGGGCTGCTTCGCCTTCGCCTTTAGGTGGGCCCAGCGCGCCTCGGGCGGCACCCAGAAGATGTTCTGGGCGCGGTATTCGTCCGAGTCCTCGGGGTCGGCGCCCTTGGACTTCTCAGCGACGAGCTTCGCGTGCTGCTCCTCGAAGGCGTCGGAGATGTACTTGAGGAAGATGAGGCCCAAAACGACGTGCTTGTACTCCGCGGCGTCCATGCTGCCGCGCAGCGCGTCGGCCATCTGCCAGAGCTGGGCTTCGTAGCCGACGGTGGCGGCCGAGGCGTCAGCCGTCTCCGAGTTGCTCCTTCGCTTCGCCAATGACTACCTCACAAAACAGTCGTGCATGAGAGGGCTCCAGGGGCGTCTAACGCCCGCGCTCAGAGGCGCGAAGGAGCCGCGCCTTGGCGGCGACTGAAGCGTCCCGCTGGAGCGCGTTGTTATGTGACTTCTTCACATTCGATGAGAAAGCGCTGCACGCATTGTGCATTTGAACAGATCAGCCCAAGTAAGCCAGCCCATGTGTTTTGCAACTACATCCAGTGGCGGGGCGTTGATCCCAGCGAGTGCTTTGGCTAATGGGCGCAAGCTATGGTTGCGGCCGTGTTTGTAGTAGAAAAATAACCACGCACTCCGCCATTTGTCTTTGTATTGCCCACCCGGCGTTCCAACTGCTACATCCTTTTTCTTTCTCTCGAACATTACTTCAGGCGGTGCAATATCCAGGAACACGAAGAAGAACTCTCGTCGGTCACCTGAGACCGAATCTAGGCCAACCCTTAGTTTCTTCGCGATTTGATCGTGGGGCTTTTCAGGGAGAGATGCAGGGCTTACCGAGGAATAGAGTTTGGCTTCGACGAATACCAGCACCCCGGGTGCTTCAATGCTCGCATCTACTTCTGTGGATTCCTTCGTCGTATTTCCGGTGTATGTCTTCCCGACGTGAATTGCAATATCGGTGCTTCCTATGCCGCGTGTCTGAAAAGACAGGGGACTTTTACCTTGAAAAGAATCGTTCAATACCTCATCAAGCGCCGTCGCTTTATCCAAGCCTGGCAAATTAGCTAGAACATCAAAACATGACCAAGTGAGTGCGTCCTCGCTATTCGAGCTGACGGCGTTTCTTAGCTTGTGCTGCATCCCCTTATAGTCTTGGCTTAAGAATGACTCCAAAGCTTTCTCGCGACCAGGAAGGATCACATGGTTACGCTGATAGCTGTCGTAAATCATGAGGCCCTCTTAGTCACATAACTAAAATTAGACGTCAAAGCTTCTTGATTTTGTAGCCCTTCTTCCGCAACTGTGCAATCAAGCCGTCCGGACCGGGAATGTGCAGCGCACCGACAATGACCATCGCCGCGCGGCCCTGTTCTAGCTGGTCCACCACCGTGGGCATCCAGAAGTTATTGCGCGAGGAAATCAGCCGCCGGTATACATCCGGATGAACATCGCCCAGTTCGTCAAGCACGTCCACCAGCTCGCCCGAATCACCGTCTGTCCAGATCTCCAGCAGCTCGGCCGGGTCGTAGTCCAGCTCGTTGAGGTTTTCCAGTGTCGCCGCCAGGAAGTTCTCGGAAGTGGCGTCCGGCATATCGGTGAAGATGCTGAGCTGGGTTTTTGCGGTTTCGAGCGTGATCAGTTTTTTCTTGTCGCCCTTCGCGCGTTTCCAGTAATACTGGTCTACGCCATAACGCGGGTCATAGCCCTGCCGTACGTAGGCATTCATTTCCAGTGACAAAGCCGCGAGCCAGGGCTTGGAGCTGTAAAACATCTCCACGGGCAGCTTCATTTCCTCCGCCGCTTCGGTGAATTCCTGCAGCAGCCAGCCGGGCCAGCGGTTTTGTATGGTTTGCCCGGTCGGATAAACACCGGCGCTCACCAGCTTGCGTTGCATTTCGGGTGCTGAAATGGCGTCGATGTCCGTTTCGAACAGCAGCACCTGGCTTTCGGCATAGGCAATATCGAATTTCTTATCGAGCGGATGCGCGGTCGGCGGCAGTACATGCACGCTGCCCACCAGGTACAGCGGCGCGCGCCCACCATCCACCCGCCACAACAACCCGGACGCCGATACGCTGACCGGTAGCAGCGCGATGAGTGAAACAAGCAGTGCAAGTTTACGCATGGTCTGAAGCCCCCAGATTCCGGTCACGATCCGCCAGCCACTGCGGGACCTGCACAGCATCGGCAACAACCGCAATCGCCCCCGCCCCCAGCAAACGGGTCTTGTCGTGTACGCCGCAGGCCACCCCCAGCGCCGCGATGCCCGCGGCACGGGCCATGGTCATGTCGTACTCCGTGTCGCCAATCATCAGTGCGCGGTCAGGTTCGGTAGCCGTGTGCAGCAGCAATTCCTCCAGCATGCGCGGGTCTGGTTTCGAGGCGGCCTCATCCGCGCAGCGGCTGGCACAAAAATACGCGCTTAAGCCGGTCTGCTGCAAGGCGCGGTTCAATCCTGCGCGGCTTTTGCCGGTGGCAATCGCCAGTTGGTAACCCTGAGCTTGCAGACGCGCCAGCGTGTCCGGAATCCCCGCGAACAAGGGCGTGTGCGCGCTCGGCAGGTTCCGGTAGTGCTGACCGTAGAGCTTAATAACGTCCAGCCGCGCGCTATCGTCCAGCTCCGGGTAGAGGCGCGAAAACGCTTCGGTGAGTCCAAGCCCAATCAGCTCGCTGATTTGCTCGTTGCGGCGCGCCGGCAGTTTCAGCAATTCGATTGCGATCTGAAAACTGGCGACAATCTGACCGGCGGAATCCATCAAGGTGCCGTCCCAGTCGAAGATGAGCAGATCAAATCGTTTCTGGATTCCGGCGTGCGCCGGAATGACGTCAATAAGTTGTGGGTTGCGCTGATTCATTTGCGCAGGCGCTCGAGAATCTGCTCCAAATCCGCCGGTAAGGGCGCGCGCAAATCGTAACGGCCGCCCGGTATATCCACCCGCAGGCGCTCGGCGTGCAGGAACATGCGCTTGAGTCCGTATTCCCGCAGGCGCCGGTCGGTTTCCCGCTCGCCGTACTTGGGATCGCCCGCAACGGGGTGGCCGGACAGCTCGGCATGCGCGCGGATTTGATGGGTGCGCCCGGTGTGCAGGGTCACGCGCACCAGGGTCGCCAGCCGGCCGAAACGCTGCACGACTTCGAATTCGCTATGTGCTTCCTTGCCGGCTGACTCGTCTGCTTCCACCATGCGTTCGCCACCGCGCACCGCATTCTTGACCAGGGCAAGGCGGACATGGCGAAGTTTGTCCGGCCAATTGCCGGCGACCAGCGCGAGATAAGTCTTGTGCGCACTGCGTTCGCGCAGCGCCCTGTGCAAGGCCGTCAGCGCCGTGCGGGTCTTGGCCAGCACCAGCACCCCGCTGGTGTCGCGATCCAGCCGATGCGCCAGTTCCAGATAGCTCAGATCGGGCCGCGCGGCGCGCAGGGCTTCGATCATGCCGAAACGAACGTCGGTGCCGGCATGCGCGGCCAGGCCCGGCGGCTTGTTCACCACCAGCAGCTCGTCATCTTCTTGCAATACCGTATCCCGCACACGTTCCAGCATGGCGTCCGGCGGGCGCGCGGCTACCCCAACCTCAGCCCGACGCAGCGGCGGCAGACGGATCTCGTCGCCGGCGGACAGCTTGCGCATGGGTTTGGCGCGGCCCTTGTTCACCCGCACCTGGCCGCTGCGCAGCAGCCGGTAGATGTGCGAGCGCGGCACGTCCTTCAACACCCTTAGCAAGTAGTTGTCTATGCGCTGGCCGGCTTCCTCGGCCTGCACCTTGATGTAACGGACGCCGCTAAGCACGGGGGAAGGGTTTTGTGTCACAATAGGTCACCCTGCGCGTCTAAGGCTAAGCAATTGATTCTCAAAGTCTTGACGCGTCGGACAGGCGGCCGCAGACGCGGCACACCGGCACCAAAGTCCTCTTGAATCCCAATGGGTTGAGAGTCTAGCAGAGCCGGCCTACCGGGCCTTCGTGTGAGACCGGAAAGCGCGTCGGGCCATAACAGTTTTAGGCATGCTCCCAAGGTTATGCGGAGCGGCAAGGCGAGTCAGTGATGGAGTCATTCCTGTTCTGGCTGTTGATTCTGGGCGTGAGCGCGCTGCTGGTGCGCGCCGCCCCGGATCGTGCCCGGCTGCACGTTACTTTGGGGTCGCGCCCTCTTGTGAGCGAGTACCCGAAAAATGAAACGCATTTTGATCAACGCGACCCAGCCGGAAGAGCTGCGCGTCGCCCTCGTGGATGGCCAGAAACTATACGATCTGGACCTAGAAGTAGCTTCAAAAGAACAACGTAAGTCCAACGTTTACAAAGGTAAAATAACCAGGGTCGAACCGAGCCTGGAGGCCGCGTTCGTGGACTACGGCGCGGAGCGCCACGGCTTTTTGCCCTTAAAAGAAATCTCCCGCAGCTACTTCAAGAAAGACGCCGGCAACAATATCCGCGAGCTGCTCTCCGAAGGCCAGGAACTGATCGTTCAGGTCGAAAAGGAAGAACGCGGCAATAAGGGCGCGGCCCTGACCACCTTCGTCAGCCTGGCCGGCCGCTATCTGGTGCTGATGCCCAATAACCCCCGCGCCGGTGGCGTGTCGCGCCGGATCGAGGGTGAGGAGCGCTCGGATGTCCGCGAGGCTCTGGCGGATATCGCTATTCCCGAGGGCATGGGCGCCATCGTGCGCACCAACGGCGTCGGCCGCAGCGCCGAGGAATTGCAGTGGGATCTCGACTATCTGTTGCAGCTCTGGCAGGCGATCGAGAAGGCCGGCGGCGAACGCGTCGCGCCGTTCCTGGTTTATCAGGAAAGCAACATCATCATCCGCGCCTTGCGTGACTACATGCGTAAGGACATCGGCGAAGTCCTGATCGACGATGCCAAGACCTACGAACAGGCGCGCGAATTCATGCAGACCGTCATGCCTGGCGGCATGACCAAGCTCAAGCTGTATCACGACCACATCCCGTTGTTTTCACGCTTCCAGATCGAGAGCCAGATCGAAAGCGCGTTCCGGCGCGAAGTGCGGCTGCCGTCCGGCGGTGTGCTGGTGATTGATCACAACGAAGCGCTGACCGCGATAGACATCAACTCGTCGAAGGCCACCGGCGGCGGCGATATCGAGGAAACTGCGTTCAATACCAATCTTGAAGCCGCGGATGAGATCGCGCGCCAACTGCGCCTGCGCGACCTCGGCGGCCTGCTGGTGATTGATTTCATTGATATGGGTCCGAACCGCAATCAGCGCGCGGTGGAAGAGCGGCTGGAGATGGCGGTGAAGATCGACCGCGCTCGCGTTCAAATTGGTCGTATCTCACGCTTCGGCCTGCTGGAGATGTCGCGCCAGCGGCTGCGTCCGTCTCTGGGTGAGTATAGTCACGAGAGCTGCCCGCGTTGCGAAGGCCAGGGTACGATCCGCGGCGTCGAATCGCTGGCGCTGTCGGTGCTGCGCCTGATCGAAGAAGAAGCCATGAAGGACCGCACCGCGCGCGTGGTGGCGCAGGTACCGGTCAAAGTGGGCGCTTATCTGTTGAACGAGAAACGCGCGCCGATGGCGGCGCTGGAAGCGCGCTGCAAGGTGCAGCTCACAATCGTGCCGAACGAGCACATCGAGACGCCGCATTTCGAGATTCGTCGCATCCGCGACGATCAGCTCAAGGAAGTCGGCAATTTTGAGGTCAGCTACCAGTTGCCGTCGGATGCGTCCGCGACTGCAAACTCAGAAGTGACGACTTGGCAGACGCGCGTCGCACAAGCCCAGCAACAGGCCGCGGTGCAGCGCGTTCTGCCGGTGGCTCCGCCGCCGGCAGCCGCGGTGGAAACCGTCGTAGTGCCCGCCGCTCAGCCAGCCGCAGCAGCGCCAAAGAAGCGCGGGTTTGGCGACTGGTTCAAGTCGCTGATGGGCGGCAAGGAAAAAGCCGAAGCGCCGGCCAGTTCGCCGGCAACGGTAAGCACGCCCGCCAGTGCGCGAGGCGATGCCGCACGATCCCAGCAGCAGCGGCGTTCCTTCGACCGGGCTCAGGACAGAGATGGCCGCCGCGGTGGGCGTGACGATCGCCGCGGATCGCGTCATGGGCAACAGCATCAGGGTGGGCGCGACCGCGACCCGCGGCGCGACGGACGTGGGCCACAGCGGGATTCCCGCCCACAGCAGAACCCGCAACAGGCGCAGCAGCGTCCTGCTCCACAGGCACCGGTCGCTGGCGAAACCACCCAGCAAGCTCCAGCCGCAGTTCCGGGGGGAGCAGCCGCTCAGAATGGCCAGGCCGCTGCGCGTGAGGGCGCACCCCGACGCAATCGGCGTGGCCGCCGCGGCGGACGACGCAACCGCGAGGGGCAGCAGCCCGGCGCGACGGGACAGCAACGTCCCGGCCCACAGGGGCAGCAAGGCGCCACAGCACCCGCGATAAATCCGCTACCCGACGATTTATTCACGCCGCCGGTGGCGACTCAACCGACCGCGCCGCCGCCGCTGGCCACCGAGGCACCGCCGTCCGTGCGCGAAGAGATTCCGCCGTTTCTGCGGACGCCGCCGCTAGTTCCAGCCGCAGCGCCTCCGCCGGTAGAACGCAGCGAACCGGCCGAGGCGCCTCGCACCAGCGAAGCGCCGCCGACCGGCTAAGGAACGCTGAACTAATCCCATGCTGTCATTCCGGCGCAGGCCGGAATCCAGTCTGTTCAAACCCTGGACACCGGCTGGAGTTCATCCTGAGCTTGTCGAAGGGCCGGTGTGACGGATTATTTATTGCTTCCGTAATGGCTATTGACTACGCGTCGCATATTGAAATGGCCGGCAGTACAAAGTCCATCGTGGTGCTGACCGGCGCGGGCATTTCCGCGGAATCCGGTCTGCGTACCTTCCGCGACAACAACGGCCTGTGGGAGGAACACCGCGTTCAGGATGTCGCCACGCCGGAGGGCTTCGCGCGTAACCCTGCCCTGGTTGACCGTTTTTACAACGAGCGGCGCGCCCAGTTGCACACTGCTCAGTCGAATGCGGCGCACCGCGCACTGGCAGAACTGGAGCAGCGCTGGTCGGGATCGTTCTTGCTCGTAACGCAGAACGTTGACGACCTGCATGAACGCGCCGGCTCGAAGAAGCTCCTGCATATGCACGGTGAACTGCTGAGGGCGCGTTGCCTCGCCACCGATGCGGTCCATGCCTGGCACGAACCGATAGACCGCAGCACGCCCTGCCCTTGCTGCCGTACCGCAGGCAATCTGCGTCCGCACATCGTCTGGTTTGGCGAGATGCCGCTGCATCTCGACGAAATATCAGCCGCGCTGGCGGATTGCACGTTGTTTATCAGTGTGGGAACCTCCGGTGAGGTTTATCCCGCCGCGGGCTTCGTGCAGATGACCTCGCGTGACTGCCGGCGGATCGAGGTCAACCCGGCTGGTACTTCCATTTCCCACGCTTTTGGCGAACACCGCACGGGTCCGGCTGGAGTGCAGTTACCCAAACTCGTCGCGGAGCTGTTGGCAGGCTAGGCGCACAAACATCGCGAGCAGGCTCGCTCCTACATATTTGCGAGCTGCGTGGCGGCACGCTGCAAATCTTCTGCGGTATCCACACCTTGACCAGGCGCCTCAGCGGCAAGCGCCACCTGAATGCGCAAGCCGTTCGCCAGCGCACGCAACTGCTCCAAGGACTCGCTGATTTCGAGCGGATGTGGCGGCAGCCGGCTGAAACGCTTGAGCGCGCTGACCCGATACGCATACAAACCCAGATGTGCGTAGGCGCCGCTTACCGGCAGCTCGTCGCGGCCCGCCAGGGCGGCAGCGCGGACATAGGGAAGCGCTGCACGGCTGAAATACAGCGCCCGGCCGTCCTCGGCCAACACCACTTTGACCAGATTCGGGTCGCGCCACTGCTCGACCGATTTAATCGGAAAACATAGCGTCGCAATGTCTGCCTGCGATTCTTTTTCCAATAGCTGCACGGCCTGGCGGATTAACACCGGTGCCATGCAGGGCTCATCGCCCTGTAAATTGACCACAACCGAATCGTCCGGCCAGCCGAGTGCGCTCACCACTTCGTTCAGGCGGTCCGTACCCGATTGATGCGTCGCAGCGGTCATCGCGACTTCAGCGCCAAATGCGCGCGCGGCCGCGGCGATGCGCGCGTCGTCGGTCGCGATGATGACCTGCTGTGCCTTGCTTTCCAGCGCACGACGATGAACGTGCTCGAGCATCGGCCGGCCGTGCAGCTCGCGCAACACCTTGCCGGGGAGACGGGTGGAGCCGTAGCGAGCCGGAATGACTACGCGGAATCCGCTCACTTAACTTCCTCAGTATCGGGCAGGCGCCGCGCCTCCTCCTCGAGCATGACCGGCACAGACTCGCGCACCGGATAGGCCAGCCGGTCGGCGCGGCAAATCAGTTCCCGCTCAGCCGCGCGCCAAAGCAGCGGGCCTTTGCACAGCGGGCAGACCAGAATATCGAGCAGACGTTTATCCATGAGCTGTCTCAGTAGCGGCGACCGGAGGCAAGCGGCGCCATAGGTCGTCGAGCGCCTTCAGCGCGAGATCGTTCAGTTCAGCCCGCACCGGTACATACCAGTAACGTCCCGCTTCAAGCTGCGCTTGCAACGCGCGGCATTTTACCGCGTCCTTCTCGGTCATCAGTACCGGATAGTCGTCAGCAAAGCGCAAATCGGCGGGCACAAAGCGATGGTGATCCGGATACGGATGAGCGATGAGTTCCAGGCCCAGATCGCGCAACTGGCGGAAGAAGCGCTGCGGATGGCCGATGCCGGCCAGCGCATGTACCGGTGTCCCGCGAAAAGCGGCCAGTGCGCGTTCGCGTCCGTCGTGCAGCGCGCGCGCCGGCTGTTGGCGCAGATGGAAGCCGGCTTCCCAGCTCTCGCCGCCATTGACCAGCACGCAGTCCACGCGCTTGAGCCGCCGCGGTGGTTCGCGTAAGGGGCCGGCCGGCAGCAGGCGCCCGTTCCCCAGCCGCCGCTGACCATCCACGGCGGCGATTTCGTAGTCGCGTGCGAGCCGGTAATGTTGCAGACCGTCATCGCTGAGAATCACATTGACCCGGTGCAGTTGCATGAGCGTGCGGGCGGCGCGTGGCCGGTCCGGGTCCACGACCACCGGCAGACCGGTGGACTGGGCGATCAGCGTAGGCTCGTCGCCGCCGGTTTGCGGTTCGGTCACGGCGTCCACCGTCAGCGGATAGCGCGCACCCTGACCGCCGTAGCCACGGCTGATGATGCCCACGGCATAGCCACGACGGCTTAACAACTGCGCGAGGCAAATCAGCAAGGGCGTCTTGCCGGTGCCACCGACGGTGATATTGCCCACCACAATCACCGGTACCGGCAGGTGCTCGGCCGCTAACCAGCCACGGCGATACAGCGCCCGCCGCAAACCCGTCACCACGCCGAAAATCCAGCTCAGCGGTAGCAATAACAGACTCCAGCGGCTGCCGCCGTACCACAAGCGTTCAAGCGCCGGCATGCGCCTCCAGTTGCACGCGATACAGCCTTGAGTAAGCTCCGCTGCGGGCCAGCAAATCCTCGTGCCTGCCGGTTTCCACGATACGGCCCTGCTCCATCACCACAATAAGGTCAGCTTTCTGCACCGTGGACAGGCGATGCGCGATGACCAGCGTGGTGCGGCTCTGCATGAGACTTTCCAGCGCGGCCTGGATGTGCCGCTCCGATTCGCTGTCGAGAGCGGACGTCGCCTCGTCCAGAATCAGCACCGGCGCATCCTTCAAAAACGCCCGCGCCAGGGCGAGCCGCTGCCGCTGGCCTCCCGACAGCAACACGCCGTGCTGGCCGACCTCGGTATCCAGCCCTTGCGGCATCTGCTCGATAAACTCCCAGGCGTGCGCGCTTTTTGTTGCCGCCACGATTTTTTCCTCGGGCGCATCGGTCAGTAAACCGTAGGCGATATTGCGCCGCACGGTATCGTTGAACAAAACCACGTTTTGATCCACCAGCGCCAGCTGGCTGCGTAGATTCGACAGCGCATACTCGCGCAAGTCGTGACCGTCGAGCAGAATGCGACCGGCATCTGGATCGTAGAAACGCGGTAGCAGCGACAGCAAGCTGCTCTTGCCGCTGCCGGAGCGGCCAACGAAGGCTACTAGCTGTCCGGGCGCGATCTCGAGGTTAATGCCATCGAGCACTGTCTTGTCCGTGCGGGGATAGGCGAAGCTAAGCGCCTCGAAGCGCAGCTCGCCGCGCGCACGCTCGGTTTTCAAACTACCGCCGGCATCTTCGAGCGGCACTTCCAGCAGCTCGAAAATGCTGGTGGCGGCTGCAATGCCGCGTTGGATAATCGCGTTGATATTACTGATACGGCGCAGCGGTCCCATGATGCCGACCAGCGCGCCGAAGAAGGACACGAAAGTGCCCGGCGTCATCACCGCGCCCGCGGCCGGCGAGATGGCCGTATAAATAACGCTCGCCAGGGCCAATACCGCGATGAATTGCACGACCGGACCGCTGGCGGCCCGCGCGCGTCCCATTTTGTTGCCGAGCCGGCGCTGCCGTTCGTTCACGGTTTCAAAATGTGCGCTTTCGTACTTTTGTCCGCCGAATACCTTGACCACGCGATGGCCGTTGATGACTTCCTCGGCGACATGCGTGATGTCGCCCATATTGGCCTGAATCAGCTTGCTGTAACGCCGGAAGCGTTTGCTCACGTAAACCATTACCGCCGCGATCGCCGGGCCGCCGATAAACACCAGCAAGGCCATTTTCGGGCTGAGATAAAACATCAGCGCCACCAGTCCGATCACCGTCAAGCCATCCTTGATAACCGCGGTAAAGGCGTCGGTAACCGAGGTGGCAATCTGATCGGCGTGATAAGTCAGCTTGGCCAGCAAGGCGCCCGAGGTTTCGTGCGAAAAAAATCGGGTCGGCAGGTGCAGGAAGCGTTCGAAAATCTGCGCGCGAATCTGCTTGATCACGCCGCGGCCGATCCAGCCCAGTCCGTACTCCGACACATAGCCGGCGGTGCCGCGGACGATGAACAGGCCAATCAGTACCCAAGGGGTCCAGCGGATGAACTCGGGATCGCGCTTGACGAAACCTTCGTCAAGAAACGGCTTGACCAGCCAGGCGATCGTCGTGTCGGTGGCCGCGGCTGCCAGCATGGCCACGATGGCCAGCGCGAAGGCGCCACGATAGTGCAGGGTATAGCCCAGCAGGCGGCGATAAACGGCGCCGGGGCTATAACTTGTTGAATTCATGCCAATTTAGGTACTTGGAAGACAAAGCATCATGACAGGAAGGCGTAACCGAGGCTAGCCGCCCACTTTTAATCAGCGGGTGGATAGCGCCAGATGCGGCGTGATTGCTCGCGCCAAGCTGACGGTGACGCCGGCGGCAGCTCCGGCACGAATTCCATGCTCAGTGCGCCGGTCTTGCCGCTGATAAATGTCGGGACGCGCCGGTCGCGAAAGCGGGCGAGCACCTGCGGTCGCGGATGCTTGAAGCGATTGCGCCAGCCGGCCGGGATCAATGCGATTTTCGGCTGCACCACATCCAGCAAAGTGTCGGTGGAAGAGGTGGCGCTGCCATGATGCGGCACGACCAGCACCTCGGACCGCAGCCTTCCGGTCTCGGCCAGCACCAGCGAAAACTCGGCGCCGCGCTCGATATCGCCGGGCAGCAGTACTGAGTGCTCGCCGGCGCTGACTTTGAGCACGCAGGAGGCGTTGTTGTCGCGCCATAAGGCATCGGCCTGCGGATGCAGAATCTCGAAGCGCACGCCGTCCCACTCCCAGCTCTGGCCCCGATGACAGTCCGCGCCGGTGGAGGTGCCGATTTCCTGCGCGATGAAAATGTGTTTTCGAACCGATGCCAGGCCGCCGCTGTGATCGAGATCACCGTGGCTTAATAACAGCGTGTCCAGTTTTTTGACGCCGACGCTGCGCAGAAAAGGTATGACTACGGCGTCGCCCGCATCCAGGCCCTGCTCACCGCCGGGGCCGGTGTCGTACAGCAGGACATGCTCGCGCGTGCGAATCACGGCCGCCAAACCCTGGCCCACGTCCAGCAGCGTCAGTTGAAAACTACCTGCCGCAACCGGCGCCACGGGCGGCAGTAGCAGCGGTACACAGAGCAGAATCCCCGCAGGCCGCACCGGCCAGCCGCGCGGCGCAAGCAACCACAGCAGGCCGAGCGAAGCCGCCAGACTGGTCCATAAGGAAGGCTGCGCCAGCGTCCAATAGGCGTGCGGCAGACTCGCAGCCCATTCCACGCCGCGCCAGATTCCGTCCAGCGCCAGCGCATCCCAGTGCAGGATCGCCCCGCCCCAGTCCGGCGCCACACCCCAAAGCAGCAGCGTGAGTAGCAGCAAGGGGATCACGATGGAGAACAGCGGAATCAGAATGAAATTGGCCAGCGGGCCGACCAGCGAAGTTTCACCGAAACCGAATAGCGCCGGTGGCGCCAGCGCCAAGGCCAGTGCGAGCTGCAACCACACCCACAACTGCCAGCGCCCCGGGCGGTTTAGCCGCGCGCTCATCAGATAGGCAATCCAGGCCACCGCCAGGAAAGACAGCCAGAAACCGGGATAAAGCACCGCGCCCGGTTCCCACAGCAATACTGCTATCAACGCGAAAGCCAGTACGCGACTCGGCGCAGTCCTGCGACCCCAGGCCAGCGCGCCAAGCACAACCAATAGCATCAACAAGGAACGCTGAGTCGGTATCGAAAAACCCGCGAGTGCGGAATAAATAACCGCGGACAGCGCCGCCGCAGCAACGCCGGCTTTCGGCGCCGGCAGGTACAGGCAGAGGCGTGGCCACAGCATCCACAGGCGCCGCGCGCCGAAGAACACGACCCCGGCAATCAGTGCGACATGCAGACCGGAGATGGATATCAAATGCGTGGTGCCGGTGCGGCGCAAGGCTTGCCACTGTTCGACGGATATCGCACTGGCATCGCCGACAGTGAGGCCGAGAATCACGCCGCGCATAGGGTGGTCCGGCAAAGCGTGAGTGACGCCGTGCACTATCTTCTGCCGCAGTCGCAATAACCCGTCGGATACCGGATTCATCACCACTGGGGTGCCTTCAGGACAGGCTGCACGCTGGCGCACGTAGGCGGTGGCGCCGATACCCTCGCGGAATAGCCAGCCTTCGAAATCAAAACTGCCGGGATTGGCGAGGCCGCGCGGCGCTCGCAGCCGCAGCAACAGCCGATGACAGTCGCCCGCCGCGACCGGCCAGTCGGTTTCGTACCAACTCACCCGTATTTTCCGCGGGCCACCCTCGACCGGCGCAAACAGAAAACTCAGTTTGTTCGCGTCGCGTTCCGGCAAACTGGTTACCCAGCCGGTCACCCAACGTTCTTGGTTGTGCTGCTCCAGCGGCAAACGATCGGCCAGCTTGGTTTCGGCCTGCAACTGCGCCCATGAGGCGCCGATTAGCGCAGCCGCAATCAACCAGCGACCCGGCCACAACACTACCGCAACACCCAGGCCCACTAAATAAATCCACCAGTCCGGCAACTCAGGCAGCAGATGCAGGCCGGCCACGCCGGCAAGCAAGCCCAGGCTCAGCAAGCGCAGATCGCTTAGCCGGGCTGTAAGCGCCCCTCGTGCAGGCTGCATATTCTCCCCATGCGGGCGGCCAGCGCGGTGTCGTGCGTAACGATCACCAGCGCAGTGCCCAGTTCCCGGTTCAGCTCCAGCATCATCTCGAATACTTGTTGTGCGTTGTGTTCGTCCAGATTGCCGGTTGGCTCGTCGGCGAGGACGCAGGCGGGCCGCGTGACCAGCGCGCGCGCCACGGCGGCGCGCTGTCGCTCACCGCCGGACAGCTCGCCGGGTTTGTGTTGGAGACGCTCGCCCAATCCCACCCGCCGCAGAATCTGCTCGGCCTGTGCAGATGCTGTCTTTACAGGGTCCCGCCGCAATAGCAAGGGTATTGCCACATTCTCAAGCGCGGTCAGCTCGGCTAACAGATGATGAAATTGATAAACGAAGCCGAGCGTCTGGTTACGCAGCCGGCCGCGTTCCGCGTCGCTCAGTGCCGACATCTTGCGGCCCTGCACCACCACCTCGCCACCCGTCGGGTGATCCAGCCCGCCCAGCAGATGCAATAGCGTGCTCTTGCCGGAACCGGAGGCGCCAACAATGGCCAGGGTCTCGCCGGCCCGCACCGACAAATCCACGCTGCGCAGCACCTCGGTGTGCAAGGCGCCTTCGGCAAATGTTTTCGCCAGTCCCGTGCAAGCCAGTACCGCCTCACTCATAGCGCAGCGCCTCGGCCGGCTGAACGCGCGCCGCGCGCCACGCGGGGTATAAGGTCGAGAGAAATCCCAGCAGCAGGGAGACCAGAGTGATCTGGGCCACATCGGGCCAGCGCAGCTCGCCCTTCAGCTCGTGGATGTAGTACACCTCGGCAGACAGCAATTCCTGACCCAGCAGCCGTTCGATGAAGGGCACGATCACATCCACGTTGATGGTCAGCAGAATACCGCCCAGCACACCCAGCGCCGTACCGATCACGCCGATCAAGGCGCCCTGCACCATAAAAATGAACTGGATGCTGCGCGGTGTTGCGCCGAGGGTGCGCAGGATCGCGATATCGGCCTGCTTGTCGGTGACCGCCATGACCAGGGTCGAGACGATATTGAAAGCCGCTACCGCCACGATCAGCGAAAGAATGATGAACATCACCACTTTTTCGGTGCGGATCGCGCGGAAGAAATTGGCGTGCTGGCGCGTCCAGTCGCTGACCTGATATTCGCCGGGCAGACGCTCGGCCAGCTCTGCGGCGACTTGCCGCGCTTCAAACAAGTCGTTCAGCTTGAGACGCACACCGGTCACGTCCTCACCCAGCCGGTACAGCGCGGCGGCGTCGTCCATATGCAGCAAGGCCATGCCGCGGTCGTATTCATACATGCCGACTTCAAATACACCCGCGATGATGAAACGGCGAAAGCGCGGCACTACCCCGGCCGGCGTTACGCTCGCCTGCGGAATCATCAAATCCACTTTATCGCCGGTCAGCGCGCCGAGCGAAGCAGCCAGTTCCGAGCCCAGAATCACGCGGAAAGCGCCGGGTTCCAGATCTTCCAACTTGCCGGAAATCATGTGCAGGCCGACATCCGACACTGTTTTTTCGTATTCGGGCAGCACCCCACGCAACAGCGTGCCACTCAAGCGGCTGCGGAAACGCAGCATCGCTTCGCCCTGGATGTAGGGCGCGGCGCCCGTAACTCCTTTACTTTGCTCGCGCGCAGAGGCCAGCACTACCGGCCAAGTCTCCAGGGGATCGGCGCCCTGCGTGATGGTGGCGTGCGAGGCCATACCCAGAATCCGATCGCGCAGCTCGTGCTCGAAACCGTTCATCACCGAAATGACCGTAATCAGCGCCGTGACGCCGAGCGCAATCCCGCCCATGGAAATCAGGGAGATAAAGGAGATGAAATGGTTGCGGCGTTTGGCGCGGGTGTAGCGCAGGCCAAGCGCCAGCTCATACGGCTGGAACATGCGCGCATTAAACCACAAGGAAGACTGTCGCGCCGCGCCACAGAACGCTACACTATCCCCATGAACAAGCTGGCTTTAATGCTTAATCTCTGGGCTGGGCTCTGGCTGGGTTTTGCCGGCGTAGCTTCGGCACAGGACCGGGACGACACCGGCGACCATATCGAGTTCATCGAGCCGGCTCCCGAAGTAGTGACCGATGAGGTAATCCCGCGTCCCAGCTTGCCGCGCCGCGGCGCGAGCATGGGCGAAGTGGAGCGCGAATTCGGCGCACCGGGTGAGCGGCATCCACCGGTTGGCGGCGGCAGCCCTAAGCATCCGCCCATCACCCGCTGGGATTACGAGCGGTTTTCAGTGTTCTTCGAACGCAAGCATGTGATTTCCAGCGTGGTGCGCGACGCGCCGGCGCCAATTTATCACCGCGAAGAACTGCAGCAACAGCCCTCGCCAAATCCTTAGATGACTGCGGTTGCGATACTGCCGCCCGAATGGGCGCCGCAGTCGGGAGTGCTGCTCACCTGGCCGCATGCCGATAGCGACTGGGCGCCGCTGCTCGAAGACGCGGAGCACTGCTTCGCCGAGATTGCCCGCGAGATCAGCCTTCGCCAGCGCGTCCTCATCGCCTGTAACGATGACGCTACCCTGCACAGCGCACAGGCCCGGTTGAGTGCTCCCGGCGCGAGACTGGATCAAGTGCGATTTTATACGGCTCCGAGCAACGACAGCTGGGCGCGCGATCACGGCCCTATCACCGTGCTGCGGGATAGCCAGGCTGTTCTGCTCGACTACCGCTTCAACGGCTGGGGCGGAAAATATAAGCATGATCGCGACGATCAAATCACCACCCGGCTGCACGCGCATGGCGCTTTCGGCGCCACACCGATCGAAAGCCCCGGACTCGTGCTCGAAGGCGGCGCCATCGAGGTCAACGGCACCGGTGCTTTGCTGACCACCGCACGTTGCCTGCGGTCGTCCACCCGCAATCCGCAGCTAAGCCAGTCCGATATCGAGCAGCGACTGAAAATACAGCTCGGGGTGCAAACATTCCACTGGCTGCAGCGTGGCGGCCTGGAAGGCGACGACACCGACGGCCATATTGATACGCTCGCGCGCTTTTGCAGTGAGGATACGATTGCATATCAGAGCTGCGATGATGCGGCGGACTCGCATCATGCTGAGCTTTCGGCTATGGCGCTGGAGTTACAGGCCCTGCGCCAAATGGATGGCTCGCCCTATCGGCTGCACGCCCTGCCCTGGCCGCGGGCACAATACAACGACGAGGGCCGACGCCTGCCTGCTACATACGCGAATTTTCTGATCATCAATGGCGCGGTGCTGATGCCCACCTACAACGATCCAGCAGACGCCCTCGCCAAGACTGTCCTGCGGCGCTGTTTTCCCGGGCGCGAGATTGTCGGTATAGACTGCTGCGCCTTGATCCGGCAATTCGGCAGTCTGCACTGCGTGGCCATGCAGTTGCCGGCAGGAGTCGTGACGTGACGAGCAAGCAACTCACGGTGGGACTTGCGCAGCAAAGTTGCAGCAGCGACCGTGCGCAGAACTGGCGCAAGAGCGAGCGCGGCATCCGCAACGCCGCGCAGCGCGGCGCCCAACTGGTGCTGCTGCAGGAACTGCACGCTGGCATGTATTTCTGCCAGAGCGAAGACCCCGCAGTCTTCGATCAGGCCGAGACCATACCCGGGCCATCCACTGAGTTCTTCGGCGCCCTTGCCAACGAACTCGGCATCGTGCTGGTAATTTCCCTGTTTGAGCGCCGCGCGCCGGGGCTGTACCACAACACCGCCGTGGTGCTGGAACGCGATGGCAGCCTCGCCGGCCGTTATCGCAAGATGCACATCCCAGACGATCCCGGCTATTACGAAAAATATTATTTCACGCCCGGCGATATCGGTTTTCATCCCATCGCGACTTCGGTCGGCAAGCTCGGCGTGCTGGTCTGCTGGGATCAGTGGTATCCCGAAGGCGCGCGGCTGATGGCGCTGGCCGGCGCTGACGTGCTGCTCTACCCCACCGCGATTGGCTGGAACCCGCAAGACGACGCGGCCGAACAAGCGCGCCAACGCGAAGCCTGGCTGATTATTCAGCGCTCACATGCAGTCGCCAACGGCCTGCATGTGGTTGTGGCGAATCGTATTGGACATGAAGCCGACCCTAGCGGCGCCAGCCCAGGCCAGACGTTCTGGGGCACGAGCTTTGTCGCCGGCCCCCAGGGCGAGCTGCTGGCGCAGGCCGGCACGGAGGAAGAAGTGCTGGTGCAGACCATCGATTTGTCCCGCAGCGAGGCCATCCGCCGCATCTGGCCCTATCTGCGCGATCGGCGCATTGACGCCTATGGCGATCTGACGCACCGTTACCGGGATAGTTAAATCAGATTGTGACAGCCCGCTTGCGCGCAAGGCGTCGGCCTGAAATGATCATCCGTTCAGCGCGCAACCGGAGGAGGTTCGGCCATGGGCAGCAAGATACGCAGAGTGGACTATTTCTCGATGCAGGCTCGGGACATGCCCGGTGAGGGCGCGCGCCTGCTTAAGCAGCTCCAGAAAGCGAAAGTTGATCTGCTGGCCTTCACCGGTTTTCCCAGCAGCGCCGGCTCGCAAATCGATTTTGTGCCGGCGAAAAGCGAAAAGTTCAAGGCGGCCGCCAAGAAGCTCGGCCTGAAAGTCAGCCGGGCGAAAAGCGGTTTTCTGGCGCAGGGCAAGGACAAAACCGGCGTCGTCGCCGATATTCTCGGCAAGCTCGGCAAGGCGAAAATCAATGTGACCGCGATCGATGCGGTCGCGGCCGGCAAGAAACGCTTTGGCGCCATCTTCTGGGTTAAACCCGCCGACGTCGCAACCGCAGGCAAAGCGCTCAAAGCCAAAGGCGGTTAAACGAGAAATCGCGCAACCGCGCAGAGCGGCTGAAACAACTATGCGATAATCGCGCGCCTCTATGAGGCACGCCGATACTCGCGCGGTGGATATTTTCCGCCTCGCGCTCCCCGACACCCCCGATTCCGAGCTGTGCTGGACCGGTCTGCACGGTTCAGCCAAGGCGCTGGCGCTGGTCAATGCCGCCGCGCAACGTACCGGGCCGGTGCTGGTCGTTGCCGCTGACGAGCAGCAGGCCTGGCATCTGGAAGCCGCGCTGCGGTTTTACGCTCCGCCCGGTCTGGACGTGCTGCACTTTCCGGATTGGGAGGTTTTGCCTTATGACCTGTTCTCGCCGCATGCGGATTTGATTTCCGCGCGGCTGGCGGTGCTATATCGTCTGCCGCAGCTTGCGCGCGGCGTGGTGCTGGTAGCGGCCGATACTTTGCAGCAGCGCCTGCCGCCGGTGGAATATGTCACCGGCAGCAGCTTTCTGCTCAAACGCGGTGAGCGCCTGGATCTGCCAGAGCTGCGCCGGCGCCTGACGCTCGCGGGCTATCAAGCGCTTAGCGAAGTCCGCGCCCACGGCGAATTTGCCGTGCGCGGCGCTCTGCTGGACCTGCTGCCGATGGGTGGCAGTGAGGCCTACCGCATCGAGTTGCTGGACGATACGGTGGAATCCCTGCGCGTGTTCGATCCCGATACCCAGCGCAGCACCGAGCCGATCGAGCAAATCCGGGTGCTGCCCGCGCGCGAGTTCCCGCTCGACAAGACCGGCGTTGAGGGTTTCCGCGCCCGCTACCGCGCGCGCTTCAGCGGCGATTTGACGCGTGCGCGGATTTATCAGGACATCAGCCAGGGGCTGGTGCCGACGGGGATCGAGAGCTACCTGCCGCTGTTTTTCGAGCGTACCGGCAGCCTGGCGGATTACCTGCCGGCGAATGCGCTGGTCGCATCCGTGGGCGAGCTTGCCGCCGCCTTGCAAGCAAGTCAGGCTCATATCGAACAGCGCTTTATCTCACGGAGTGGGGATCTGGAGCGTCCGCTGCTCCGACCTGAGGAAGCCTTCATCCTGCCGGGTAAGCTGCTGACTCAACTACGGACGTTTCCGCGGCTGCAGGTGCTGGAAACGGCAGCCGTGGCAGTGCAGTTCTACACGCAGCCGCCACCGCATTTCGCCGCCAAAGACACGGACACGAGCGACCGTGCGCTCGCCGACTTCCTGCAGAACTTCAAGTCAACTGCGAGCGGCCGTGCGCTGCTGGTTGCGGAATCCGCAGGGCGCCGCGAGGTGTGGCTGGAGCGCCTGCGCAAGCTGCGACTGACACCCGAGATTTTTCCCGGCTGGAGTGATTTTGTCGCCGGCTCAGCCCCGCTGGGCCTGACGCTGGGCGAGTTGGAGCAAGGCTTGCAGCTCGCCGAGCCGTCCCTCGCCGTCATCTGCGAAAGCCAGTTTTCCAGCAGCCGGATTCCGGCCCAGCGTTTGCGGCGTCGCGCCGCGCGCGATCCGGAGACCATTCTGCGCGACCTCACCGACCTTGCGCCGGGCGCGCCGGTGGTTCACCTGGACCACGGCGTCGGCCGCTATCTGGGTCTGCAGACGCTAAGCGCGGGCGGCGCCACGCAGGAATTTCTGACGCTGGAATACGCGGAGGGCGCCAAACTCTACGTGCCGGTCGCGTCCTTGCACTTGATTCATCGCTATACCGGCAGCGAACCGGACCAGGCGCCGCTGCACCGGCTCGGCTCGGAGCAATGGAGCAAGGCGCGTGAACGCGCGGCGCGAAAAGCGCGGGATACGGCAGCGGAATTGCTCGACATTCACGCACGCCGCGCCGCGAGCCCCGGCACTGCCCTGCAGATCACGCACAATGAGTACGCGCGCTTCGCGGCAAGCTTTCCGTTCGTGGAAACGCCCGACCAGCAGCGCGCCATAGATCAGGTGCTGGCGGACTTGGCAGTCGCACAGCCGATGGACCGCGTGGTCTGCGGCGATGTGGGTTTCGGCAAGACCGAGGTTGCACTACGGGCTGCGTTTGTCGCCGTTAACAGCCAGAAGCAAGTCTGCATATTAGTGCCGACGACGCTGCTGGCGCAGCAGCACTACCGCAATTTCGCCGATCGCTTCGCCGACTGGCCGGTGAAAGTTGGCGTGCTGTCGCGCCTGGGCTCCAGCCGCGAGCAGCAACAAGTGCTGGCGCAGCTCGCGGACGGCAGCCTGGACATCGTGATCGGTACTCACCGCCTGCTCCAAGCCGATGTGCGCTTCAAGCGGCTGGGCCTCGTCATCGTGGACGAGGAGCATCGCTTCGGCGTGCGGCACAAGGAGCACATCAAGCAGTTACGCGCGAGCGTGGACCTGTTGACGCTGACGGCGACGCCCATTCCGCGCACGCTCAATATGAGCCTGGCTGGCTTGCGCGATCTGTCCATCGTCGCCACCCCGCCGGTCGAACGGCTCGCGGTCAAGACCTTTGTCGCGGAATGGACCGGCGGACTGGTGCAGGAGGCGATTCAGCGCGAGCTGCGTCGCGGCGGCCAGGTCTATTTCCTGCACAATGAAGTCGACAGCATCGAGCGCATCGCCCGTGAGGTGCAGGCGGCGGTGCCCGAGGCCCGCGTGGCTATCGCCCACGGCCAGATGCGTGAACGCGAACTGGAATCCGTGATGCTGGATTTCTACCATCACCGGATCAATGTGCTGGTCTGCACCACGATTATCGAAAGCGGCATTGACGTGCCGACCGCCAACACGATGTTGATCAACCGGGCGGATAAGCTGGGTCTCGCCCAGTTGCATCAGTTGCGCGGTCGCGTCGGCCGCTCACACCACCAGGCCTACGCCTACCTGCTGGTACCCGACCGGCGCGCGCTGACCGGGGATGCGCAGAAGCGCCTGGATGCGATCGAGGCCATGGGCGAACTCGGCGCGGGCTTCATGCTGGCCACACACGATCTTGAAATCCGCGGCGCCGGCGAGCTGCTGGGCGAGGATCAGAGCGGACAGATGGAGGAAGTGGGCTTCACGCTGTACAACGAGCTGTTGGCCCGCGCCACTCGCTCATTGAAACGCGATGCGTCAAGCAGCGGCGCGGCCGATCCCTCACCGTTCGAGGCCAACACCGAAGTGGACCTGGGCGTGACCGCGCTGCTGCCGGCGGACTTTGTGCCGGATGTGCATGCGCGCCTGGTGCTGTACAAACGCATCAGCGCGGCACCCGATCAGGACGCCCTGCGCGAGCTTCAGGTGGAATTGATTGATCGTTTTGGCCTGTTGCCTGAGCCAGCGGCCTGGCTGTTCAAACTCACCACCCTCAAGCTGCAAGCAGACCGCCTCGGCATCCGCAAGCTTGAAGCCGGCGCCCAGGGCGGACGCCTCCGTTTCCGTGCACAACCCAGCATCAACCCGGCGGTTCTGATCGAGCTGCTACAGTCCGACCCAGCCACCTATCGTCTTCAGGGACAGACCCAGCTCAATTTCAAGGCACAGCTTGAGCAGGCTCAGATGCGCTTTAACTTCGTATACGAACTACTGGAGTTGCTGGGTCAGAGGCAGGTCACGGCCGCAATCTCATCCCCGTGACTGAGGCCAGTCGGCTGTAGCTGACCGCTTCGAGCACCAACAATTCAGGCAGCGAGTAAAATTCCAGCGCAGCCCGTGCCACAAGATGAGCATGCGATGTATCGCCACGCCAGCGGTTCTGAGGCAAACACAGTTGCGCTGTGGAAACGACTGCTGACGGCGGTCCTGGTATTTGTCTACTTCGAGCTCGGTTATACCTGGGCTGCCAAGGGGCATTTCGCGGAAGAGTTGTTTTTCGCCCACACCCCGGTTGACGACTGGATTCCGCTCATCCCCGTTTTTATCGTGTTCTATATGCTGGGTTACCTCTTTGTCTTTGCGCCAGTCGTGATGTTCGAACAAACCAAGGACTACTACTGGGGAGTTTGTCTATCCATCGTCATTCTTTCGACCGCCTTCCTGATCTTCAAGAATTTCCCCGTATACATGCATAAGCCCTATGCCACCGGCACCGACGCGTTTTCCCGCCTGACCTACCTGACGCAGGCCGGCGACTTTCAGGTCAACAACTTTCCCAGCTTGCATGTCGCCCTGAACGTCTATTGCTGGCTGCTGCTCTTCCTGCGCTACGGCCGCCGCATGTTATGGCTGATCTGGGCACCGATTCTGATCGTGGCTTCGACCGTTCTCGTCAAGCAGCATCTGGTATTGGATGTCATCGGCGGCTTGGCGCTTGGCGGGGTCGCTGGCCTCGTCTTCTGGCGACTGCATGCCAGGGAAGGCCTGGGTCGGATTGGCTACTGGCTGGCCTTGTCGCTAACGGGGGTGGTGATACTGACGAATGCGCACCGGCTACCGAGGGTTGCAGCGGTCGTGGGTCAGTCGGTTGCGGAGATTTTCGAGCGGGGCTGGCTCGTCGGCGCGGCGATCATAGCCTTGCTGCTGTTATGCGCCTGGATGTTGCGCAAAACCCAGGCCAAGGGCGAGGCATGAGCCACCGTCACAATTGCGGCAGCACCGACTCCAGCAAGGCCAGCACGCGCTCCATTCCTGCCTTCAAGCTCTGCTCGATCTGATCGTGAATACCGCCCTTGCCTAGTCCCGCCGCCCAATTCACGCACACGGCGATACAGGCGTAATCCAATTCCAACTCGCGCGCCAGTGCGGCCTCCGGCATGCCGGTCATGCCGACCATGTCGCAACCGTCGCGACGCATGCGGCGGATTTCAGCCTCGGTTTCCAGCCGCGGACCCTGGGCGCAGCCATAGGTGCTCGGCGCCAGCGCGCCCAGCCTGAGTTTGCGTGCCGCCGTCAGCAAGGCTTGGCACAACGCCTCGCTATAAGGTTGACCGAATTCCGCGTGCTGCACCGCCGCTTCGCCGCCGTCGGCGAAGCTATGCGCCCGCCCCCACGTGTAGTCAATGAGTTGATCGGGAATCGCGATGCGCCCCGGCGACAGTTTTCGATGCATGCTGCCGACCGCGGCGACGGCAACAACACGTTTGACGCCTACCTCTTTCAGCGCAAACACATTGGCGCGGTAGTTGATGCGATGCGGCGGCAGTTTATGGCCCTCGCCGTGGCGGGCCAGAAAACTGATCATGCGCCCGTTCAAGCGGCCGAAAACCAGCGGCGCGGAAGCTTCGCCGTAAGGAGTCAGGACGATCCGTTCACCGACGATTTGCAGCTCCGGCAGGCGATTGAGGCCGGTGCCGCCGATGACGGCGACGCCGGCGCTGAGCTCAAGTTTATGTGGCATGGCGTTCACAAGCCTTTGACGGCGTAAATCGCCGGGAACTGGCGCAGATAGCCTTTGTAATCCATGCCGCAGCCGAATACGTAGCGGTCATTCACCTTGAGTCCGACCAGGTCCACCGTGACCCCGGCGGCGCGGCGCTGGTGAATTTTCTCGACCAGCGCGACCGTGATCAGTTGCGCCGGCGCTTGCGCCCGCAGCGCCTGGATGATGGCGCCGAAGGTATGGCCCTCATCCAGAATATCGTCGATCACCACTACCACACGGTCTTTCAGCGCGAGGTTTGGCGCAACCTTCCAGACGATTTCGCCCCCGCTGGTGGTGTTGCAATAGCGGGTGGCATGGAGATAATCGAGCTGAAAAGGAAAATCCAGCCGTTTGAGAATTTCCGCCGCTGCAAACAGACCGCCCAGCATGACCGGCAGAATGAGCGGATTCCTGCCCGCGCTGCGCTGGGTGATTTCCGCTGCCAGCCGATCGTACGCGGCCATCACCGCCGGCGTATCGTGCAGCAAGTCGGCCTCGGCCAGCACCTTGCTTGCTTCATCGTGCAACTCCATTTCACCGCTCCTAACAGCTTGCATCGGAAATCCCCCCGCGCTGCGCGCGACCCCCTTTTTCAAAGGGGGTAAACCCGTGTTCCCCCCTTTGAAAAAGGGGGGAGAGGGGGGATTTGCTTGACACCGTAGTCACTACATTCATCCTGTCAACTGCGAAGTGCCGCCTAGACAAGGGTTCTCAGCGCCGCCTGCGCCTGCTGCCAGCGCGCGTGCTTCGGCAGCCCGTCGAAGCCGGCGACGGCGGGCTGGCCCTGTAGTTTTTGCAAGCGCGCGGCGCCGGCGACCGATGGCGGCACCCGCAGTTGGTCGAGTAACTCGACGACCGCAGCGCGATTGTTGCACACCGGCAGCATGTCGCAGCCGGCTGCCAGCGCGGCCTCGGCGCGCTCGACATAACCGCCGACCACCGCGGCGCCATGCATGCTGAGGTCGTCGCAGAATACGGCACCGCCAAAGCCAAGCTCCTCGCGCAAATGCTGCTGAATCCAGCGCGGGGACAGCGATGCGGGCAAGCTATCCACCGCTGGAAAACGGATGTGGGCCATCATGACCGAAGGCAGACCGCGCGCAATCAGGCGTGCGAACGGTTCGATGTCTTGCGCCCGCACTTCTGCGTAGCTGCGTCGATCGACCGGCAGCGCCGCATGTGAGTCTTCTACCACTTGACCGTGGCCCGGGTAGTGCTTGCCGGTAGCGGCCATACCCGTGGCCTTTAGTCCCTCCATCAGTGCGCCCGCCAGGTCGCTGACGCCATCAACCGTCGCGTGGAAGCTGCGGTCGCCGATGACCGCGCTGACGCCGCCGTCAAGATCGAGCACGGGTGCTAAACTCAGGTCCACATCCGCCGCGCGCAACTCGGCGCCGATCAGCCAGCCGATATGGCTGGCCAGTTCCAGCGCCTGCGACGGGTCGGCATCGTACTGCTGGCCCAGCCGGCGCATCGGCGGCAGCGGCGTGAACTCCTGGCGGAAACGCTGCACCCGCCCGCCTTCGTAATCCACCGCCACCAGCAGATCAGGGCGCACTTCCCGTAACTGCCGGACCAATCCGCTCAGTTGCTCGCGCGCGGCAAAGTTGCGCGTGAACAGAATCGCGCCCCCGACCAGCGGATGGCTCAGAATCTCGCGGTCGTCCGTGACCAGTTCCAGCCCGGCGACGTCCACCATTAGCGGACCCAGTGGCTTTTCCCGCATGAGTTTATTCGTGCAGCCAGACGCGCATGCCGACCGGCACAGCGTCAAACAATTCGATGACCTGATCGTTACGCATGCGCACGCAGCCGTGGGAACGCGGTACCGCCAAAGGTTCGGTATCGGGGCAGCCGTGGACATAGATATAGCGCCGCATGCTGTCTACCTTGCCTAAGCGGTTGCGGCCGGGCTCCAGGCCGGACAGCCACAAAATGCGCGACAGAATCCAGTCGCGCCCCGGGTGTTGCGCGGCAAGTGCCGGCGTCCATACTGCGCCGGCCGCACGCCGGCCGCGAAACACCGTACCCGACGCGACGCCCGCCCCGATCTTGGCGCGTATCTTGTGCCAGCCGCGCGGCGTCTGTTCGCTGCCGATAAGTTCACCCGGGCCTTTCAAGGCGGTGGACACGGAATATTGCCGCGTCCGCGCACCGTCCTGCCAAACCGTCAGGTTTTGCGCAGCGATGTCAATCTCAAGATAATTGCTGGGCCGTTCTTCAGACATGCTCGAATAAGGCGATAGACTCGACGTGATGTGTGTGCGGAAACATATCCACCACGCCGGCGCTTCTAAAGCGGTAACCACCGTGCTGGACCAGGAAGGCAGCATCGCGCGCCAGCGTCGCCGGATGGCAGGAGATATAAACAATCCGTGCTGGCGGTTGCGCCATCAGCAGCGGCAGAATTTCCTGGGCGCCGGCGCGCGGCGGGTCGAGCAGCAGTTTGTCGTAAGCCTGCCGCGACCAGAGCCCATGCTCGGCGGCGAACAAGTCTGCCGCGTGAAATTCCACGTTGCCGATTCCGTTACGTTCGGCGTTGCGCTGTGCGCGCTGTACCAGCGCGGCGCTACCCTCCACGGCCGTGAGCTGCGCGATCTGCCGAGCCAGCGGCAGGGAGAAATTCCCCAGGCCGCTGAATAGTTCCAGCACGCGGTCCGTCGGCTTGGTGTCGAGCAAGCTCAGCGCTTGATCTACCAGCGCGGCGTTCACGGCAGCATTGATTTGCACAAAATCGCCGGGCTCGAAGTAGATCCGTACGCCGTGCTGCGACAAGTCGTAATACAACTCGGGCGTATCGGCGGCCAGCGGCTGAATGCTGTCCATCCCGCCGGATTGCAGATAAAACCACAAGCCCTGCTCACGCGCGTACTGCAGCAGACGTTCACGGTCGGATACCGGTAATGGCGCCAGCACACGCAACACCAAGGCCACGGCGTTGTCCGCTATCGCTACTTCGATTTGCGGAATCTGTTCACGCAGGCTTAAGCCGTCAAGCAGCTCGGCCAGGCCGGCCAGGCGTGCGCCAACTGCGGGATGCAAGACCTCGCAGCGCTGCAGCTCCGCCAGATAAGGCGTACCGCGTTCGCGAAAGCCGACCAATACCCGCCCTTTCTTCGTTACATATTTGACGCCAAGGCGGGCGCGGCGCCGATAAGCCCAGAGCGGGCCGGCCAGGGGCGGCAGCCAAGCCTCCGGTTCTACCTGGCCGATGCGCCTGAGATTGTCCAGCAAATGCGTCTGCTTGTAGTGCAACTGCGCCTCGCCCGCACAATGCTGCGAGGCACAGCCGCCGCAAACACCAAAGTGGGCGCAGCGCGGTGGCACGCGCTGCGGCGAGGGCTGCAGAATCTCGAGCAACTGGGCCTCGTCGTAGAGCCGGTTGCCGCGTCGCCACTGCACGCGCACCCGCTCGCCGGGTAGCGCGTCGGCGACGAACATGACCTTGCCCTGACCCCTTACTACCCCGCGCCCGTCGTGCGCGAGATCGCTAATCTCAACTTCAATGGGATCGGCTACCTGCCGCGGCTTCGAGGCTAGCGCCGCGTTCACGCCGTCTTCCAGGCCGCACGGAAGCTCTGCCAATGCGCTTCCGGTGCGGCGGCAAGAAAACTGCGCACCCGTTCCGTCTCGGCTTGATAGTCGGTCTTCGTCAACAGGCCGCGGATAAGCTGAAAGCGCAGATAAACCAGATAGGTGTTCAGCACATCGCATTCGCAGTAGTGGCGTATCTCCGCCAGGCGTCCCGCCGCATACGCCCCGGCCACCTGACTGCCGTCCATACCAAGCTTGCCGGGCAGACCGAGTAGTTGCGCGACCTCGTCCAAGGGCGCGAAACTGCGGCTGTTGTACAGCGCCAGCACGTCCATCAAGTCGGTGTGCCGGAACTGGAAGCGGCCGAGATAATTGTCCCATTTGGTTTCGCGGTCGAAATGGCCCACATCCCAGTAACGCGGCGCCTCCACCCCATGCAGCAGCGCCCGGTAGTGCAGCACCGGCAAATCGAAACCGCTGCCGTTCCAGGACACCAGCGTCGGCCGGTATTTTTCAATGCCCTCGAAGAACCGGCGCAGCAGCTCGGCTTCGGTGGACGGCAGCTCGCCCAGCGACCAGACCTGAAAACTATCCTTGTGACGCAAGGCTACCGAGATGGCGACCACGCGTTGCAGATGTGGCGGCATGAAGTCCGTGCCTTTTTGCTGCATGCGCAGGTGCTGCATGGCCCGGATCGTTTCTGCATCGGACAAACCGTCCAAACCATATAGACGCCGGCCGGTGGCGGCATCCGGCACCGTCTCGATATCGAATACCAGAACGGGATTCAAGCCGGAAAAACGCCGGTCGAGAGATAACGGTCGCCGCGGTCGCAGACGATGACCACAATCGTCGCCCGCTGCAGTTCGGCGCAAAGCTTGAGCGCCGCCGACAGCGCGCCGCCGGAGGAAATGCCCGCGAAAATACCTTCTTCCCGCGCCAGCCGCCGCGTCATTTCCTCCGCCTCGACCTGAGATACCTCCATCACGCGATCCACTCGCTTGGCGTCGAAGATTTTCGGCAGATAGGCTTCGGGCCAGCGGCGGATGCCGGGGATTGAGCTCTCACCGTCAGGCTGCACGCCGACAATCTGAATCGCGGCGTTCCTTTCCTTGAAGAAGCGCGAGCAGCCCATGATGGTGCCGGTGGTGCCCATACTGGAAACAAAATGGCTGATGCGCCCTTCCGTGTCGCGCCAGATTTCCGGCCCCGTGCCTTCGTAATGCGCACGCGGATTATCCGGGTTCGCGAACTGATCCAGCACGCGGCCCTTGCCTTCGCGCACCATCTGCTCGGCCAAGTCGCGCGCGCCCTCCATGCCGGCTGCTTTCGACACCAGCACGATCTCGGCGCCGAAGGCTCGCATCGTCTGCCGGCGTTCCACCGACAGATGTTCGGGCATGATCAGCCGCATGTGGTAACCCTTGATCGCCGCGGCCATTGCCAGCGCGATGCCGGTATTACCGGAGGTGGCCTCGATCAGGGTGTCGCCCGGCTTGATCTCACCGCGCGCTTCCGCATGCCGGATCATGCTGTAGGCGGGCCGGTCTTTGACCGAGCCGGCCGGATTGTCGCCCTCCAGCTTGGCCAGCAGCGTATTACTGGTCTTCCCAGGCAGGCGCTGCAGGCGCACCAAGGGGGTGTTGCCGATGCAGGCTTCGATCGTAGGATAAGCTGGCGTCACGGTTGCTGCATACAAAGGGTAAGCGCGTTAGTCTAATGCAACCCGCCAGGCATGGAACGCATGAGCGTCTCGAACAAGCACCAATCCCAACTGCCGATCGCCGCCAGCTTGGCGCAGGAGCTGCTCAGTCCCTTGCAAGCCTTGCTGGGTCACGCCGATATGCTGGAGGCCACAGAGTTATCGGCCGAGCAGCGTGGGCTGCTGGACATGATCCGCCGCTCCGGCCAAAGCCTGCAGGTCTTGATCAGCGATCTGGTGGATGTCAGCCAGGTCAAGACCGGCCCGATCGCCGTCACACAACGCGAATTCGATGTGCACGAAACGATCGAAGACGCCGTGGCCAACCTGATACCGGCCGCCTACGCCCGGGGGCTGGAACTCGTGCTGATGGTGTACCGCGATGTGCCTGCGCGGCTGTACGGCGACCCGGTGCGCTTGCACCAGATACTGATTCAGCTCCTGGGCGCAAGTATCCAACGCAGTCCGCAGGGCAGCGTCGTGCTGCGGGTCATGCTTGAGTCGGAAACACCGGAGCGCGCGCTGCTGCGATTTGGGGTCAGCGATGCCGGCGTCGGTATCGGCATCGACACGCAAAAAACGAAACGCATCTCGAACGAAGATGCGGCGGTCGGCCTGCAACTTAGCCGCCAGCTGATTGATCTTTTGTCCGGCCAGCTGGACGCCGAGGGCGCCAAAGTTTCCGGTTTCGGTTTTGTGCTGCCTTTCAGCAAGCCGCCGAAGGCCGGCAGCAGCTTGCCCTGGCTCGGACTGAACGGCCGGAAGATCCGGCTGATTGACAATAACCCGCTGGCGCGCACCGCGCTGGCGCACCACTTTGAGCTTTGGGATGTGCAAATCGTACAGCAAGGTACGCTGGCCAATCTCTCCGTCGGCGGAACGCCGCTAGCCTGCGACGTCGCCGTACTCGGGCTGGCGCCGCAGGAAATTCAGCAACCGGAACTCATCACCTTTCTGGGCCAGTGCAAGGCGCGCGATATTCCCGTATTGAGTCTGGTGGCCTCACTTGATGAGGACATACATCGCCGGTTGCGCGAACTGGGGGCGACCGCGAGCCTGCCCAAATCGGTGAATCGGCTTACCTTGTATCGGGTGCTGTGCCGCCTGGCAGGCGCTGCCGCACAGGCCCTGGAACAGCGGCTGGATTTGCATGAGCTGCCGGTGCTGGTCGCCGATGATGTGCTCGCCAACCGCCGCCTGTTGAAGATCTTGCTGGAACAACTAGGTGCGCGGCCGACGTTGGTAGAGGGCGGCGAAGCGGCGGTGAGCGAGTGGCAGCGCGGGCGCTACAAGCTGGTGCTCACCGATATCCGCATGCCGGATCTGGATGGCGCCGGCGTGACGCGTGCGATTCGCCGCCTGGAGAACCCCGCCAAGCGCTGCGTGATCGTCGGCATCACCGCCGCGCTGGATGCGCCCTTGCGCCGCCAATTGCTGGACGCCGGCATGAACGATTGCATGCTCAAACCTACGGACCGACACGCCCTGCTGCGCGACTTGAAGCCCTGGGTGATACAGCCGCTGGAATTGCCCTCGCCCTCGCTCCCGCCTTCGCCCAGCCCAAGCCCCGTTCCACCGGCGAGTTCGCAGCTCGCAGAATCGCAAACGGTTCTAAAGCAAAATCCGGAGTTGCTGCAACTGCTGGCGGAAGCCTTGCCGCTGCAGCTTGGCGGTTTGGAACAGGCCGTGGCGCGCGACGATACCGATTCCATCCGCGACGAATTGCATCAGTTGCATGGCACCGCCGCATTTTACCGGCTCAATCAGGTACGCGACTGCGTCACCCTGCTGGAAAAAAGCCTGAAACAGGACAAGCTGCTGCTGGCGGAAAGCCTGCTGCCGCTAAAACATGCGGTGGCTATACTGTTGGAAGAGATTCGTGTGGCGCCGCCGGTGCGTAAGACCTAGCCCGCTCGCAGCAGGATAACAAAGGCCAGCACGTAATCGCCTTCGTCGCTGAGGCTGACGTGGCCGCCATCGGCGCCGCGGGTCCGCATCCAACTCGCCAGCCGCGAGCTGAACACCAGTTCCGGTTTGCCGCGCTCGTCCTGCACCCAACCGACTTCGTTATAACCGACGCCGCGAAAGCCGGTGCCCAGCGCCTTCACGGTAGCTTCCTTCACCGCGAAACACTTGGCCAGAAAATTGGGCGCGCTCTCGCCCGCTCGGTATCGCCCGCGCTCAGCCGGGTGCAGAATACGCTCCGGTAAACGCTCACCGCGGCGGGCATAGGCCAAGCGCATACGGCTGACGCGTAGCAAGTCGGTGCCCACTCCGTAAATCACCGGCGACATTACGGACTAGTCCGGCGCGCGAGCTGCATTGCATGCCGCATCGCCCGCACGGCTTCCGGCAAGCCCACAAATAGCGCGTGCGCAATCAGGCTATGTCCGATGTTCAACTCGATGATTTGCGGAATCGCCGCAATCGCCGCGACATTGTGCAAATGCAGGCCGTGGCCCGCATGCACCTCCAGCCCCGCAGCAGCAGCCCGTTCGGCCATCACTTTTATGCGTGAGAGCTCATGGGCTTTTGCTGCCTCGCTGACCGCGTCAGCGTACGCACCGGTATGAATTTCAATCGCCGGCGCCCGCGTTTGCAGCACGGCGTCGAGCTGGTGCAAATCGGGATCAACGAAGAGCGATACCCGCACCCCGCCCTCCTTGAGGCGCACATTCGCGTCCTTGACCCGCGCAGTCTGGGCCGCGACATCCAAACCACCCTCGGTGGTTACTTCCTGCCGGCGTTCGGGCACGAGGCAACAATGCTTCGGCTTCTCTCGCAGCGCGATCGCGAGCATGTCTTCGGTGACTGCCATTTCCAGATTCAATGGCACCCGCAGTGCGTCCAATAAACCTCGCAGGTCGCTATCCTGGATGTGACGCCGATCCTCGCGCAGGTGAACGGTTACGCCGTCGGCGCCAGCCCTTTCGGCCAGCACCCCGGCTTCCACTACGTCGGGATAAGCCGTGCCTCGCGCCTGGCGGATGGTCGCGACATGGTCAATATTGACCCCGAGACGCAATACAGAGGACATGGATTCGATTGTATCGTTTCAGGCTTTCACAACGTCCCGCAAGGCGCGCAACAGGCGCGGCGTCTGCAAACCGCGCTCCCCCAGATGACGATGCAATGCCCGCTGCAGTATCGGTTTGACTTCAAGCGCCTGTGCGGGCCGCAGCGTACCATCGGCCAGCGACAGCAAACTGGCGCCGGAAATCTGCGGCAGATCCGATTGGTCGCTCGGGATCGCGCCGCGTTCCTCGTCATAGGCGTAAAGACTCTCCGCCTGCAGCGGTTGACTGTTGCCGGCATGGTGCGTGAGGTTCAGCCCATAACCCAGGTTTTGCAGCAGGTCGCGCTCGAACAGGCGCAACTGCACACCGGGGTCCTCTCTCAGCTCAAGCTGCCGCAACAGCGCGGCGTAACTGTCAAACAGGCCGGGATGCGGATCATGCCGCGCGGCCAGGCGCAACAGCAACTCATTGGCATACAAGGCCGCAAACAGCGCCTCACCCTGAATGCGCGCCGCGGCGCCCGCGGCTTCCGCCTGAGTGAGGGTGACGAGTTCGCCTGCGCCCTGCCAGGACAAAAGTAGCGGCTGCAACACCTGCAGCACCGCGCTTTGGCGTGAGCGCGGCCGGCGCGCGCCGCGCGCCACCAGACCCACCCGGCCGTGATCGCGCGTGAACACTTCCAGCAGCAGGCTGGTGTCGCGGTAGGGTCGCAGATGCAGCACCCAGGCCGGCTGCAACGCGACGCGGGCACGAGTCATTCGTAACCGAGTGCGCGTAGCGCGCGTTCATCGTCCGCCCAGCCGGCCTTGACCTTGACCCAAAGTTGTAAGTGAATGCGACGGCCGAGGCGTTCCTGCAACTCCAGCCGGGCCTGTTGGCCGACGCGTTTCAGGGTCGCGCCGCCCTCGCCAATCACAATCGCCTTCTGGCTTTCCCGATCCACCCAGATCATGACGTGAATCTGAGTCTGCTTGCCGGATTCTTCGAATTTTTCAACTTCCACCGACACGCGATACGGCAGCTCCTGCTGCAGCAACTGCATCAACTTCTCGCGCACCGCCTCCGCCACCAGAAAGCGCTCGCTACGATCGGTGAACTGGTCGGGCGCGAACAGGAAGGGCTGAACCGGCAGACGACCTTCGATTTCACTCAGCAGCGCGGCAAGATTCTGCCCTTTGCGCGCCGCCACCGGCACCGAAAAGGCGAAGGCGTGCTTTTGCGACAACTGCTTGAGAATCGGCAACAGCTTTTCACGCGGTTTTACCTGGTCAATCTTGGTCACGATCAAACCCACCGGAACTTCGACCCGCTGGAGCAGTTCAAGCACGCGCTCGTCATCCGCCTGCCAGCGCCCTCCCTCGACCAGACACAAGACCAGGTCCACATCGCTGATACCGGCGGCGGCGACTTTGTTCAAGTGATGATTCAAGGCACTCTCGGAACGCGTATGCACGCCGGGTAAGTCCACGAATACGAACTGCGTATCGGCGCGGGTCAGAATGCCCGCAATCGAGTGCCGCGTGGTCTGCGGCTTGGCGGTGACGATGCTGACTTTCTCGCCGACGAGGGCATTCAGCAAAGTGGATTTGCCCACGTTGGGCCGGCCGAGCAAGGCGATGGTGCCGCAGCGCTGGTCCATCACGCGCGATCCAACACTGCGAGGACCGCCTCGGCGGCAGCCTGCTCGGCGCTGCGGCGGCTACTGCCTGCACCTTCGCGTTCCAGGGGAGGCTGGGTCAGCCGGCAGCGGATTACAAAATGCTGGTCATGCTGCGGTCCGGCGCTGCTGACCGACTCGTACTGCGGCAGCGGCAGTTCGCGGGCTTGCACATACTCTTGCAAGCGCGTCTTGGCGTCTTTCAGTGACTCCGCCTCCGGCAGCGTCGCCAGTGCGTCCGCATACAGGCTCAGGGTGACCTGCCTTGCGCTCTCGACCCCGCCGTCCAGCAGCACGGCCCCAAGCACCGCTTCCATGACATCCGCCAGGAGCGACTGGCGTCGATGCGAACCACTACCCGTCTCACCGGCTCCCACAATCAAGTGCTCGCCCAAATCCAGCGCACGGGCGACCCCGGCCACGCCCGCTTCCCGCACCAGATGCGCCCGCAAACGCGACAAGTCGCCTTCGTGGGCCTGCGGCCGCTGTTGATAGACCGCCTCGGCGATAAGGAAATTCAGCACCGCATCGCCCAGAAACTCCAGCCGCTCGTTATGCGCCGGCCCGGCGCTGCGATGGGTTAAAGCAGTGACGAGCAGACTCGGCGCCTGGAATTGATAACCAAGCTTACGCTGCAGGTTTTCGAGGTTCGCCAAGGCTAATCAAGGCTTGGGCAAATCCACCTTGTGATGGAAGCTATAGGACAGCGCAAGCGTGTAAGCCCCGTAGCTGAACATCGGCACCGTTCGCTGATACTGCAGGTCCAGCATGCGTCCGCCAGATTTGGGATTGGACTTGACCCTGACCTGCTCAGACGCCTCGCGGTCGCCAAAGCCCGTGTCTATGTAGCGCTCGATCGAGAATCTGATTTCCTGGGGCGTAGCGGTCGCCGACTTGGGATCCTTAGCCACTTTCTTCATGATGCCGTGTATGTCCACGTCCTGCATGATGACCGGGATGGATTTCACCGCGGTCGCAACCAGCACGAAAGTAATGCTAAGAATGTACAGCCATGCCCATAGGCTCAAACCCCGCTGACGATGTTTACTTATCATGATTTCCTCCTAAGCACCCGGCACTATCTTATCCGTTCCCCGATTCTGGAGAAGTCCGGACGCCGGCGCGCGCCGTCCCAACTCATCCAGATAAAGAAAGCATGGCCAACCAGGTTGGCCTCCGGCACAACACCCCAGCGGCGGCTGTCATCCGAACCGTCCCGGTTGTCCCCCATCACGAAATAATGCCCGGGGGGAACCACCACTTCGCTGTCCCGTCCGGGCCGCGGCGCTATGTGCAAGACGGCGTGACTGCGCTCGCCCAACTGCTCGATGAGTTTATCCACGCCATATAACTCGGGTACGCGCGGGTCGTGATAACTCCCCGCCGGCTCCAGCCTTACCCGGTCGCCGTTTACATATAACTGTTTATCGCGGTAGCCAATCGCATCACCCGGCAGGCCGACAATGCGCTTGATGAAGTCTTTCGACGGATCAGGTGGAAAACGGAACACCACCACATCGCCGCGGGCGGGCGCGCCATCGCCCCAGAGCTTGGTGTGCAGCACCGGCAGGCGAATCCCATATTCGAATTTATTGACCAGAATAAAGTCGCCCGCCAGCAGCGTGGGCAACATGGAGCCGGAAGGAATCCGGAACGGCTCCACCAGGAAGGAACGCAGCATCAGCACCGCGAATACCACCGGAAAAAAGGACCGCGAAAAATCCACCAGCCAGGGCTGCTTGGCGCCCGCCCGGCGGCGGCGCCCCAGCCACGCCAGGTCCAAGGCCCAGACGATGCCCGTGACCAGCGAGAACACGACCAGCGCCAGTTCAAAATCTGCGTGTAAGTCCATGTATACGAAACCTATGGTTGAATGCCGCTCACCCTGAGCCTGTCGAAGGGTCATGCTTCGTCCCTCGACAAGCTCAGGATGAAGCCCAGCATGAGCGGGTAATTAATTAATCAGCTTTTTCACTAACTCTCAGTTCCGCTTGCGATCCACGCCCAATACTGCAAGAAAGGCTTCTTGCGGAATCTCCACCGTCCCCACCTGCTTCATGCGCTTCTTGCCTTCCTTCTGCTTCTCCAGCAGCTTGCGCTTGCGCGTCACGTCGCCGCCGTAACACTTGGCGGTGACGTCCTTGCGCAGCGCCTTGACCGTGGTGCGCGCGATGATTTTCGCGCCGATCGCGGCCTGTATCGCGACGTCGAACATCTGCCGGTGAATCACTTCCTGCATGCGTTCGGTCAGGTCGCGGCCGCGGGTAAAAGCAATGTCACGGTGCACGATACTGGCCAGGGCATCCACCTTGTCGCCGTTGACCAATACGTCGAGCTTGATCACGTCCGCCGCCTGGAAACGCAGAAACTCGTATTCGAAAGAGGCATAGCCGCGCGATACCGACTTCAAACGGTCGAAGAAGTCCAGCACCACTTCCGCCAATGGCATTTCCACTTCCATCTGCACCTGGCTGGCGTGATAGTGCAAACCCTTTTGTACGCCGCGCTTCTCCATGCAAAGCTGCATGACCGGACCCACGTATATCTGCGGCATCAGGATGCGCGCCAGGATAATGGGTTCGCGCACCTCCTCGAATTTGCCCACATCCGGCAGTTCGGCCGGGTTCTCGATGCGCCGCAACTCGCCGCCGCTCAGCAGAACTTCATACACCACGCTGGGCGCGGTGGTGATCAGATCAAGATTGTATTCGCGCTCCAGCCGCTCCTGCACGATTTCCATATGCAGCATGCCAAGAAAGCCGCAGCGGAAGCCGAAGCCGAGCGCGGACGAGTTTTCCGGCTCGAACTGCAAGGCCGAATCGTTCAGTCGCAGCTTTTTCAGCGCCTCGCGGAAATTCTCGAAATCCTCGCTATTGATCGGGAACATGCCGGCAAACACCCGCGGCTGCACCTGCCGGAAACCCGGCAGCCGCTCGCTGCAGGGCCGCTGGCTGTCGGTCAGGGTGTCACCCACCGGCGCGCCGTCGATTTCCTTGATGCCGGCCACCACGAAACCCACCTCGCCGGTTCTGAGTTCCTCGCGCGACACGCGTTTGGGTGAGTGCACACCCAGCAGGTCCACCTCATGATCGCGGCCGGTCGCCATCACGCGGATTTTCTGGCCCTTGCGGATGGCGCCGTTGACCACGCGCACCAGCGACACCACGCCCAGATAATTGTCGAACCAGGAATCCACGATCAAGGCCTGCAGGGACGCGTCAGGATCGCCTTTCGGCGGGGGCATATGATGCACCACCGCTTCCAGCACCTCCGGCACGTGCAACCCGGTCTTGGCCGAAATGCGGATGGCATCGCGCGCCTCGATGCCGATGATTTCCTCGATTTCCTGCGCGACGCGGGTGGGCTCGGCGTTCAGCAGGTCAATCTTATTCAGCACCGGCAGCACTTCCAGGTTCTGCTCGATGGCGGTGTAGCAGTTCGCCACCGACTGCGCCTCGACACCCTGCGACGCGTCTACCACCAGCAGCGCGCCTTCGCAGGCAGCGAGTGAGCGGCTGACTTCGTAGGAAAAGTCCACATGGCCGGGCGTGTCTATCATATTGAGCTGATAGACCTCGCCATCCCTGGCCCGGTAATTGAGGGAAACGGCCTGCGCCTTGATGGTGATGCCGCGCTCGCGCTCGATCGGATTATTGTCCAGCACCTGCTCCGTCATCTCGCGCTCCTCCAGCCCCCCGCAAAGCTGGATAAAGCGATCCGCCAGCGTGGACTTGCCGTGGTCTATGTGGGCGATGATGCAGAAATTGCGGATCTGGTCCTGACGCAAGGGGCTTATTCCGAAAGTGCGCGCCATGGAGGGCGCGACCTGTTACAGGGACGTAAACAAAGCCGCGCAGTATAGCGGCTCACAGCCCCCAGGGCACGATTCAGAGCACGGCTCAGCGCGCGGCGAGATAGGCGCGCAAGGCTCCTGGATCAAGCACATGGCGGCAGATTTCACGGCCGTCAACCGTGGTTAACACCGGGATTTCGTTGCCGTAAGCAGCGCGCCACGCGGCATTGCGATCCACGTCCTCCACTCGCAAGGCAAACGCCAGCTCTGCCCCCAGTTCGGCGAGTTCCGCCTGCATCTGTTCGCAAAGATGGCAACCGAGCCGGCTGTAAAGCACCAACTCCACCACCACCGGCTATTCTGGAATCTGCAGCGCCAGGAAGCGCGGCTCGCCTTCGCGCTGCACCAGCATGGCCGCCGGTTTGCCGTGCGGCAACTCGTCCAGCATGCGGGCGAGGTGCGCGGCATCCTTGATGTCTTCGCCGTTCACCCGCAATAGGATATCGCCGCGCCGGATACCGGCCGCAGCCGCCGGCCCTTCGGCGACGCCGACCACCAGCGCCCCACCCTGTTCCAGTTTCATCTCCCGCCTTTGCACCGGGCTTAAATCGCTGAAGCTCAGCCCCAACGCGGCCTGCTCGGCCGGCGCGCGTGGAATAACCGGTTCACCCTGCGCCAGTATTTTTTCATCCAGCTCGCCGGGCGTGACTTTGAGAGTTTTGCGTTTGCCTTCGCGCAGTAGACTCAGTTCCACCGACTTGCCGGGGGGCGTGCGCCCCACCAGCGCCGGCAGCGCGGCGGAATCCGGCACCGGCTTGCCGTCGAATTCCAGAATGATGTCGCCCACGGCGATGCCGGCTTTTTCGGCCGGGCTATTGGTCATGACACGCGTGACCAGCGCACCTTCCGGCCGATTCATGCCGAAAGATTCGGCCAAGGCCCGATCCACTTCCTGCACCACCACGCCCAGCCAGCCGCGGCTCACGTGGCCGTGCTGGCGTAACTGCTGCACCGACTGCATGGCTACATCGATCGGAATGGCGAAGGACAAGCCCATATAGCCGCCGCTGCGGCTGAAAATCTGCGAGTTGATGCCGACCACCTCGCCCCGCAGATTGAACAAGGGTCCGCCGGAATTGCCGGGGTTGATGGCGACATCGGTCTGGATGAAAGGCACGTACTGCTCGGTGCCTAAGCTGCGGCCCTTGGCTGATACGATGCCGGCCGTCACCGAATGGTCAAAGCCGAAAGGCGAGCCGATAGCTAACACCCACTCGCCGACTTTCAGTGCGCCGACATCGCCGATCTTTACCGCCGGCAAATCTTTGGCATCAATGTGCAGCAAGGCGAGATCACTCAGCTTGTCGGCGCCGACGACCTTGGCCGTGACCTGACGCCGGTCGGAGAGCTTGACCACCACTTCATCGGCTTCAGCAACGACGTGGTAGTTGGTGAGCACATCACCGTCGGTGGAAACAATAAAACCCGAGCCCAGCGACTGCTGGTTCTGGTCCGGCATCTGCCGTGGCCCGGGGCCGCCGCTGTCCGGCGCCTCGCCAAAAAAGCGGCGCAGCCATTCTTCCATCAAATCCTCGGCGCCATTGGGCAGTACCCGGCTGGCGCCGGTCGTTTTGCGGGTGGTGCTGATGTTGACCACGGACGGCGTTGCCGCTGCCACAAGCCCGGTGAAATCCGGCAGCCCGCTGACCAGTGGCGCGGCAGTGACGGGCGGCGGCGGCGTTTCCTCTCTACCTTTGCAGGCGGTGAACGATGCGGCGAGAGTCAGCGCGAGCGCGCCGGCGGCATACAGCAGGATTTTTTTATTCATGACCGGAATATATAGGGTTTACGTCCCGGATTTTAAATCCGGCTCTTTCGGTAGTGTCTCAGTTTGCTGTCCATGGAGTTGAGAAGAATAGATTCCGGCCCCCGGCCTAAAACACGCCGGGGCAGGCTTCGCCGGAATGACGAACTCGGGAATTAAGCGGCAAACTGAAACACCACCGCCCCTTCAGACCGCAAGCCATCAGGGCGCAGCGGAAGCGGCGGCGCCTGCCTGTTCGAGCGTATTGCCGATCAGCTCTACCGTGGCCTGCGGCACCTCGCCCACCACGTTGATGTGATAACGGTCCAAGCTGCGGCCGTAGGCGTGTACGGCGCCCATTTGCGACATGCCCTTGAACCGGCTGCTACCGCCGCTGTGCGGCGCGACGAACACGGACACGGAGGACAAGCCATCGCTGAACAGCAAATGCTCGGTCGGCGCGCTTTGTTCCGGCAACTGGCGTCGCTGATGACTCACCAGACGAAAACCGGGCGGCAGCTTGCGCACCTGCCAGTGGCTGACCGTGCCCGCGCCCAGAATGATGCCGTCCTGCGGATCATGCCGGGTCCATTCGAACTTGCTCGGATCCACGGCCGGCATCAGCGCAGTGTCCGGAATCGCCTCGGGGTATTCGATCTGAGTGAACATGATTTCCTCGACCAACGCATTGCCGGGGCCGAGCAGTTCGACGCGCAAAGGTAAAGCCGTGTCCTGATCGGCCCAGATGCGGTAACCGTAGCGGTAGGCATCGCGCGGCGCCAACACCAGCACGCGGCAAGCCCGCTCGATCAACTGGGCGGTGGGCTCTTCGCGGATTTCGTAGTAAGGCGCAAGCTCGGTCGAGGCTAGCTCAGAGACATTCCTGAACAGGCCTTGCAGCTCGCGCCGGTCCACCGTCACCCGCTGGTTCTTGGGGTGAATACAGGTAACCACTTCGTTGTCGCGCAGCACTTCGCGGGCCTCGCCGGTCAGCGACTGCAGACGCTCCTGCTCGCGTCCGTTCTGAAAACGATGCACGATGCGCAGCGTACGCATCTCGCCGCCGCTCGAATAGACCAGCACACCTTGATAATTTCTGGCGCGCAGTGCCTGGCTCATGCTGAGCAGCCAATCCTCGGCCGCCAGCGCCGGCTGACACAGCGCCAGGCCGAGCAGCAACAGCGGCAGATTGGAGCGAAAGTTATTCGTTGGGATCGAAGGCCACATACTGCGAGCCGGGGGCAGCCAGCCGGGCATAGCCACTGGTGGTGGAGAAGCCATAGCCAGCGGCAGCATTGTGGTGGTCCAGCAGATAATCGTTAAGCTCGCGTGCGGTCTCTTCGTTGACTGCGGTCCAGTTCGCTTCGGTCGCCGCAACCGTAACGCCTGCCTCATCGGAACTCAGCGGGTTCAGCGGCGAAATCGCAACCGCTGCCAGCGCCAGCCCGGCCGCCAATGCGAAGCCGACGCCCCAGCGCCGCAACGCGTTCGGGTTTGCGGTCATCGCCGGCGCCGCAACTGTGGCAGGCAAGGCTCGCGCGGTGCTGAGATGCACCACTTTGCTGGGTGCGGTCTCGGACTGAATCCGGTCCATCAAGCGGTCGGCAAATGCGAGGTCAGCCTCACCGGTCAACTGACTACGCAGTGCGGCGCGCAGCAAATGCTGCCGGCTCCAGGCCGCGCGCAAGGCCGGCTCACGCTTGATCCGCTCCAGCACGCGCGCGGCCTCGTCCGGGCCGAGCTCGCCGTCCAAAAGCGCCGAAAGCTGTTCGTCCAACATCGCCATCACCTCTCCGTCCTCTTAATCTGTCAGCGCCTGAATGCGCGCGTCAATCGCCTCGCGCGCCCGGAAAATGCGGGAGCGGACGGTGCCAATCGGGCACTCCATCGTCTCCGCAATCTCCTCGTAGGACAGGCCTTCCAGCTCGCGCAGGCTGATCGCGGTGCGCAGATCTGCCGGCAGGTTCGCAATCGCATGCATCACGGTGCGCTCCAACTCGTCCGAAATCGCCACGTCCTCTGGCGTATCTACGTCACTGAGATGCTCGGTATGGCCATAGAGTTCCGCATCGGCCACGTCTATATCCTGGCTGGCGACCCGTCGTCCGCGCGCGACCAGATGATTCTTGGCGGTATTTACCGCGATGCGGTAAAGCCAGGTATAGAACTGGGAATTGCCTTTGAAGCCCTTCAGCGCGCGCCAGGCCTTGATGAAGGCTTCCTGTGCAACATCGGCGGCCTCGCCGTCGTTGACGTAGCGGCCGACGAGGCTGATAACCTTGTACTGGTACTTGCGTACCAGCAGATCGAAGGCCGAACGATCACCCTGTTGCGCACGACCGACCAGCCAGGCGTCGTTTGGCTCCTGCCCGGTGCGGGCACTCTCCCCGATCCGTTCTGCGCTAATAGCCGTCATCCCTTGCATACGGCGCCCCTTGCATCGCTTGCGCGATTAGACCCGCAGGGACCGTAAAAGTTTTGCAAATTCGCCTAGTTGCCCCATACTGCCAGGCGCTATTTTAGCACCCCTCCTGCCTCTCCCTTCAGCCCGTAAAGCAATCGCCCAGTGCCGGATAACGTACTGATTCTCGGCAGCGGCGCCGCTGGTCTGTCGCTGGCGCTGCGGCTGGCTGAGGCCGGAGTCGCCAGCACGGTTTTGTCCAAGGGACGGCTTAGCGACGGCAGCACGCTGTGGGCGCAGGGCGGCATCTCCGCGGTGCTCGACGGTCAGGATTCCTTCGAGTCCCACATCCAGGACACGCTGCAGGCCGGCGCTGGTCTGTGCGATGAGGCCGCCGTCCGTTTCACCGTCGAACAAGGCCCAAGCTGCATTCAGTGGCTGATCGACAAAGGCGTGCCCTTCACCCGCTCGAGCGAGGACGAGACCGGTTATCACCTGACGCGTGAAGGGGGTCATTCACACCGGCGCGTCATCCACGCAGCGGACGCCACCGGCCGCGCGCTGGCCACCACGCTGGAGTCCCTCGCCCGCGCTGAACCGCTCATCCAGGTACTGGAACACCATGTCGCCGTAGACCTCATCACGCTCGCCAAGCTCGGCCCGCTGGTCTCAGGTCAAGGCGATCGCTGCGTAGGCGCCTATGTGTTCGATCGCCAGAGCGGCCATATTCGCGCGCTGCGTGCGCCGGCGGTGGCGCTGGCGACCGGCGGCGCCAACATGGTTTATCTGTATTCCAGCAACCCCTTCGGCGCCAGTGGCGACGGCATTGCCATGGCCTGGCGGGCCGGCTGCCGCGTGGCCAACATGGAATTCATGCAGTTCCATCCCACCTGCCTGTTCCATCCGCAGGCGCATTCCTTTTTGATCACGGAAGCGGTGCGGGGTGAAGGCGGTCAACTGCTGTTGCCGGACGGGACGCGCTTCATGCCGCAGTTCGATCCACGTGCCGAGCTGGCGCCGCGCGATATCGTGGCGCGCGCAATCGACCATGAAATGAAGCGCCTGGGCCTGGAGCACGTGCTGCTCGACATCAGCCACAAACCGGCCCAGTTCGTGCGCGAGCACTTCCCGACGATATACGAGCGTTGCCTGGCGCTGGGCTATGACATGACCAAGCAGGGCTTGCCGGTGGTACCCGCCGCACACTACACCTGCGGCGGAGTGCGAACCGATCTGAACGGCCGCACCGACTTACCGGGACTTTACGCGGTCGGCGAAACGGCCTGCACCGGCCTGCATGGCGCCAACCGCATGGCCAGCAACTCCCTGCTCGAATGCCTGGTCTTCGCCCACAGCGCCGCGCGGGACATCCTGATCAATCGCCTGCCCGATTCCCACGTCGCCCTGCCAGCATGGGATGAAAGCCGCGTCACCAACTCGGATGAGGAAGTCGTGGTGTCGCACAACTGGCAGGAGGTGCGGCGTTTCATGTGGGACTACGTCGGCATTGTGCGTACCAACAAACGGCTGGAACGTGCCCTGCATCGGATACGCCTGCTGCAAAACGAGATCCAGGAGTACTACGGCAACTTCCGCATCACCGCCGACTTGATCGAGTTACGCAATCTGGTGCTGGTCGCGGAGCTGATTGTGCGATCAGCCGCCTCGCGCAGGGAAAGCCGTGGCCTGCACTACAACCTGGATTATCCCGATGCACTGCCCGAGGCGCAGCCTACGATTCTCAGCCGCAGCGCTTATTGAGCCTTGCCCAAATGGCTAACGGATCTTCCGCAACTCTGAAATCCCCCGCTCAGCGCAGTCGCGCTTCACGGCCCCTTTACAAAAAGGGGGCAGCCGGTTACCGCTTGCGGTGGACGGCGGGGGATTTTGGACTGGCGCGGGTATTATTGAGCTTTCCTAAAAAGATGACAGAACCCACGGGTACGGACGCCCTCATCCGGCGCTTCGCGCCACCTTCTCCCGGAGGGAGAAGGTAAAGATATCCCCTCTCCCTCCGGGAGAGGGGCAGGGGTGAGGGCGCTGTCACTCAATATGGAAAGCTCAATAGTCAATTGCACAATCCTCAATGGACTTCATTTAGGCGCGTTGCAGACAACTGCTGCGCCGTGACGCGCAGGCGCGCGCGCAATTGCCGCAGAGTGTTGAAGTCCAGGCTGTCCGGCAACAGAATCAGGTTGCGCCGCGACTGACCACGCAGCAGCGCAAAATTCAGAATCACCAGCCGCGGATGCAGATAACTGCAGGGCAGTAACTTCGCCTCGGCAGTCACACCGGCGTTGTCTTCCAGCAACCAGCGGCCATCCGGCTGCCACAGCGCGCGCCGGATAAGCTTGCGGCTGCGGCGCAAAACGTGCACGTGGTGGCTGCCATAGGCCGAAGCGGCAATCAAAACCAACGAAGCCGCTAGTAGCCAGCGATTCGGTACGCCCGCAATCACCACCGCCGCGGCGATGGCATGGAAGGCCAACAGAATACAGGCCAGCCATTTTGAGGGGCGCGGCCGCAAATCAAGCGCGGTGGCGAATTCTTTCGATGACATCTCTCATCTCTGTGTCGGTGGCGGATTGCTGACCGATCAGGCAGGCGTGCAGATCGGGGTCTTCCATCGCCAACAGGCGTTGGAAAGCGGCTTGCTGGTTCGGAAGCAGCGTTTCGTAAGTTTCAGCCAGGAATTTTTCCAGAAGGACATCCAGCTCTTTCATTCCTCGCCGGCACCGCCAGCGAAGACGATTCAATTCCGCGCCCAAGTTACGTCCCTGTAGCCCAAAACTCCCCTCTCCCCCACGACGTGGGGGAGAGGGTTAGGGTGAGGGGGCGCTCTGCTTCAGCCCCGGCGTTCAATCAGCAACTTCTTGGTCTCGGCAATGGCCTTGGCCGGATTGAGGCCCTTGGGACAGGTATTGGTGCAGTTCATGATGGTGTGGCAACGGTAAAGCTTGAACGGATCTTCAAGATTATCGAGCCGTTCCCGTTTGGCCCCATCCCGTGAATCAATCAGCCAGCGATAGGCCTGCAACAAAACCGCAGGGCCAAGATAACGGTTGCCGTTCCACCAGTAGGACGGACACGACGTGGAGCAGCACGCACACAGAATGCATTCATAAAGCCCATCAAGCAGCGCGCGGTCCCCATGGGAC
>JBOICV010000073.1:0-51913 GCA_050740255.1 Nevskiales bacterium
GGCCGGACGTTTTGCGTCCGGCCGCCCTTCTGTCCTCAAACCTGAAAGATTCGATGCGCAAGCAGCACGCATCTGCCTCGTCGGTGGCCTTCAATGATGAAGGCGCTCTCCAGAGTCAACACGTCCCGGGGTCCTTTTGCCTGAGCGTTTCCGGGCGGGGTTGCGCCTTCGGCGGCAGCCTGACTGCAGCTGCTCTCTTCCACAGGGACGTCACGTTGAGGCGGCCACTATACCCGCGTCGGCGGTGCAGGCCAAGCCTATAAGCCGACGGCGCGCTGCATGAACTGCTGCTTCAACGGCGCCAGCCGGTTGACCAGGCCCATGCCGCGGGTGCGTGCGAATCGAAGCAGCGAATTGTCGCTGTGGAACAGCCGGTAAAGCCCATCGGTTGCGGCGACCATAAGCGCATTTTCGCTCTTGCGCGTACGCTCGTAGCGCCGCAGATGCCGCTCTGCACCCAGGTCCTTATCCTGTTCGCGTGCGCTCGACAATTCGCTACCCAGCAGTTCGGCGTCCTGGAAGCCAAGGTTCACGCCCTGCCCGGCCAGCGGATGAATGACGTGCGCCGCATCTCCAAGCAGTGCGAGACGCGGCAGGCTGTAACGCTCGGCCTGCTGCATGGTCAGTGGAAACGCGGCGCGCCGGGACGTGGCGGTGATCATGCCGAGCTTGTGCTCGAAGGCCGCGCCGAGCCGTTCGCAGAAAGTGGTATCGCTCAGTGCGAGCAGGTCGTCGGCGAGCGTTTCGTCAGCCGACCATACGATCGAACAGCGACCGTCCGCCAGCGGCAGGAAGGCCAGCGGGCCGGTCGGCAGAAAGCGTTGCCAGGCGGTCGCGGCATGTGCGTGTTCCGTCGTCACGTTCGCAACAATGCCGCGCTGACCGTAGCTCCAGCCGAAACTAGCGATGCCGGCGAGTTCCCGCACAAGAGACTGGCTGCCGTCTGCGCCGATCACGAGCGCACATTCCAGCGCGCGGCCGTCCTCCAGACTCAGTTGCGCCGCCTGGGCATTCAGCTCCATTGCAGCCAGGCGTGCCGGGCAATAAATCGCCACACCGTCAAGCTGCCGCCAAAGCGCATCCAGCAGCAAGTTGTTTTCGACGATATGGCCCAGTTCGGGTAGACCCAGCTCAGTCGCGTCGAACTCCAGTACGTCGGGGCCGGCGGCCTCCCACACCTGCATGTGCTGGTAGGCGCAGGCGCGTTGCACGGCGAGCTGCGGCCACGCATCCAGTTTCGCCAGCCAACGCTGTGACGAAGGCGCAATGGCGGAAAACCGCAAATCGTAATCGGCGGCCGGATCAAAGGCTGCGGGGCGCGCCGCCTCGACCAGGGCGACGTCTACCTCCGCGCGATGCAGTGCGATAGCCAGGCTCGCGCCGACTAAGCCGCCGCCCACGATGACCACATCGTGGCGCACCTTACACCCCCACCCTAACCCTCCCCCCTCAAGGGGGAGGGAATTTTCTTATGCGCCCGCTCCCTCGATGAGGAGGAAGCTGTGAGACCCATATTGCGCAAGGCAAACGCGCGCTTTAGCGCCGGCGCGAGGTCCATGCCGAGCAAGCCGAGACTGCGAGCGGAGCCGAGGCCAGGCAGGTCGCTGGAAAAAAACCGCACCAGGCTGTCGGTAAAACCGCTCACGCGCGCCTGATCCTTGCTGCGAAGACTGCAGTAGCGAGTCAGCAGCTCGGCACTGCCGATATCTTTCTGCTGTTGTATCGCTTCGGCCAGCAACTCGGTCAGAGTGACGACATCGCGCAGGCTTAGATTGAAACCCTGCGCGGCAACCGGGTGTAGGCTGTGGGCGGCGTTGCCTATCAGCAGGCAGCGCCCTTGAGTCTGTTCCTGACTCAGCACCCGCTGCAGTGGATAGGAAGCACGTGTACCGACCTTTCTGAAACGCCCCAACCGGTGGCCAAAAGCCTGCTGTAAGTCACGCAGAAATGCCGTCTCGCTTTGCTTCAGGCGCGCAGCGGCGTCGGTGCTGGGATGCGTCCAGACGAGCTTGCAGCGTGGCTCACGATCAACCGGCGTCATCGGCAACAGCGCGATGGGTCCGCTCGGGGTAAAGCGTTCGTAAGCCACGCCGCGATGATCGCGCTCGGGAGTGACGTTGGCGATCACCGCCGTTTGTGCGTAGTCGCGGGTCTCGGCCCGGATACCCAGCGCTTCCCTCACCCGGGAATTGGCGCCGTCCGCCCCAACCAGTAAACGCGCGGTTAAGGTCTTGCTCGCACCTTCGTGCTCGATGTCCACCTCGACCCGTTTAGCCGCCTGACGCAAACCCAAAAAGCGCGCGGGCAGGAATGTTTCGATATTCGATGCGGCACCTAGACCTGCTGCCAACGTCTCACCGATGCGGCGGTTCTCCACGACATAGCCCAGCGCGGGTACGCCGTATTCTTCGGCGTGCAGGCGAGTAACGCCGAAACGGCCGACCTCGGACACGTGCACCCTGCGAATAGGCGCTGCCGAACTGCCAAGGTCTTGCCACAGACCCCAGCCTTCGAAGATGCGCTGGCTGCCGAGCGCCAGGGCGGTTGGCCGATCGTCATAACTCGGTTGCTCGCGCGCGGTGAAGGGAATCGCTTCAATCAGCGCAATCCTGAGCGAGAGTTTGGCCAAAGCGATGCCGAGCGAGGCGCCGACCAGGCCACCGCCCACAATGACCACATCGAAATCGGCTGCAGACGATTTCGATGGCCCTATGCCCCCTCCCCCTTCGACAAGCTCAGGGCAGGCTCTGGAGGGAGGGGTTCGGGGAGGGGGAGATTTCTGGCGCATCTCGCTACCCCTCCCCCTTGCCCCCTCCCACAAGGGGAGGGGGGAAATTCTTCTCGCCGTCTGCGTCGTCATCGCCGCATCAGCGCTTCGATTTCGGCAATTGCCTTGGGCGCTGCGACGGTAAGAAGCTCCGGCCCATTTTCAGCGACGTGTACATCATCTTCGATGCGAATGCCAATGCCGCGGAAGCGCTCATCCACACCCTCGGCGTCCGGCGCGACATACAGCCCCGGCTCCACCGTCAGCACCATGCCGGGCACGAGCTCACGCCACTCGCCGTTGAGCTTGTAAGCACCGACGTCATGCACGTCCATGCCGAGCCAGTGGCTGGTGGAGTGCATGTAGAACCGTTTGTAACTCTCGCTCGCTATCAGCTCGCTTACGTCACCCTGCAGCAGACCCAGCGCGACCAGGCCCTCGGTGAGCGCCCGCACTGCCGCTTCATGCGGCTGATTCCAGTGTTTGCCTACGCGAATCTGTTCGATCGCGGCGGCCTGGGCTGCCAGCACCACTTCGTACAGCGCACGCTGCGGCCCGGAAAATTTGCCGCTGACGGGATAGCTGCGCGTGATATCGGCGCAGTAGTTTTGATACTCCGCGCCGGCATCCACCAGCACCAGCTCCGCTTCCCGCAGCGAGGCCGAATTCTCGACGTAGTGCAGGATGCAGGCATTGGCGCCGCCACCGACGATACTGCTGTAGGCGGGTGTCGCGCCGTTGGTCTCGAACTCGTGCCGGATTTCCGCAGCCAGTTGGTATTCATAGCGGCCGGGACGGCAGGCCTGCATCGCGCGCCGATGGGCCTGCGCCGAAATCTCCGCGGCGCGGCGCATGAGCGCAAGTTCGTCCGCGTCCTTTATTAGTCGCAATTCGTGCAACAAGGAATCCAGCGCGATCAGCTCCGGCGGCGCGTTGACACCACGCCGGCTCTGGCTTTTGAGCGTATTCAACCAGCCCGCCAGACGCCGGTCGAAACTCTTGCGGCTGCCCAGCGTGTAGTAGACCCGCCGGCGGCTGCCCAGGAGCTCGGGCAGGATCTTGCTTAGCTCGGCGATGTTAAAGGCCTGGTCCGCGCCGTAATCACGCACCGCGCCTTCGGGACCGGCCCGGCGGCCGTCCCAGATTTCCTTGGCCGGATCGCGGGGGCGGCAGAACAGGAGGTACTCGCCTTGCTTGCGGCCGGGCGCGAATACCGCCGCCGCCTCGGGCTCGGAGAAACCGGTTAAGTAGTAGAAATCGCTGTCCTGCCGATACGGATGAAGCGTATCGCGGCTGCGCGCCCGCTCCGGGGCCGCCAGCACAATGGCCACGGCGTCGGCGCCGATGTGGTCGCGCAGTATCTTGCGCCGCTCCAGGTGGACGTTCGTCATCAGTGCAAAGTAGTAGAGATCGCCGGCGCATGTTGCCGCGGCCGCAGCTCGAGAAAAATCAACTGCACGCCGACGCGCACATATTCCACCAATTCGGTATAGGCCTGTTCCTCGCTTTCGCCCTCGGCCGGCTCGTCGCTGGACAGACCCGCGCGGCTGATCTGGGTGAAATCCTCCACCAGTTCACGTGCTTCGGCTGACAGACTTTCCAACTGCAAGCCCGGTTGTGTCGCCAGACCGAACAGAAAACCCTCGCACCACTGCGCCAATGCCTCAACCCGCTGCGGCAGGGCGGCGGAGTCCTCCGGCAGCAAGGGCAGAAAGCCGGATTCGGCGTCGTGCAGTCGCGTCAGGCTGTAGCTGCGCAATTCCCGCAACCAGTCCCGCGCCAGCGGTAGGGCGCCGGCGCTGATCTCGCCCAGGGGTTCCAGGCCCAGCACCGGGTCCTGCACTTCGCCGTGACACAGCATGCCGCACAAAATACCGTGGTATTCGGCCGCAGGCTGAGTCAGTCCCAGCGAGCGCAACGCCCGCTCGCATTGCGTGTAATCGGTGGCGTCCATAGACCGGAAATTCTAGCAGGTGAGCGCCACCTCCCAGCCGACAACCCGGTGGCTCAAGGCGCCGCGAAAATCAGAAAGTAGCCGGCGTTGTACCAGATGTGCAGCAGGATGGGGGAAGCCAGGCGCGCGTGGCGTTCCCGGAAGTAACCGAAAACCAGCGAGGGAAAGAACACGCTGGCCGCCCACAGCGGTGCATGTTGAAACAAATGCAGCGCAGCGAATACGATGCTGGTCAGGAGATTGGCTAGACTGAGCGCGCCATAACGGCGCGGCCAGCGCTGCCCCACTTCGGTCTGCAACCAGCCGCGAAATACCAGCTCTTCCAATACCGGGATTGCCAACGCCGGCCATAGGAACTGAGCGGGCGCACGTAAGATCCAGCCGGGAGTGAAGCCGGGCTGCTCAATCCAGTACAGGATTGCCCAGAACAAGGGTGCGGCGGCAAGCGCCGCCCACCACTGTGCATCCTGCCAGCGCGGAAGCGTCGAGACGGCAGCAGTCACATCAAGCTGCAGCCCGGTGGCGTCGCCGGATCAGTATGACAAAGCTGCTGAACAGCAACACTGCCAAGGTGGGATCCAAGCTGGAACGGCGCGCGACCATGGCGCAGCCGCCACCGCCGCCGCCACTGTCACTGACCACTGAACCGCCGCCGCCTACCCCGTCCGGCGTGGAGCTGCCCTGGCCGTAAACATAAGCTGCGGCGGCACGATCATCCTCACGCAACGCGGCGCCGCGGCCGTCCGCATGCGGATAAGCGCGCATCAAGGCATCGGCAGCGGCTGCACTGGCCGTGGCGCAATCGCTCAGCAGAATCAGACTGTCGTCCCCGCAGGAGTGGCCGATGCCCAGAGTATGGCCCAATTCATGGGCGAACACTTCGGCCGCGTTGCTGCCGTTATTGGCGGCGAAAAAGCAGCCGGTGTTGTCATTGGTGACGATATCGGCCTCGCTGATCAAATCATATGAGGCGCCGCGATAATTTCCTATCCCACCGTTGGTGACATAGCCACCGATCGCGAGCACACCGCCCAGCAGGCAGTCGAATATTCCATCCACCAGATTGCCCGGATCGTTAAACACAATGCTATTGACGCCGTCGACACCGCTCGTGCCACCGCCGGCATTGGTGAGTCCGCCATAGATATAGCGGATAGCACTATTGGGATCGTTGTTCCACGCGGCGATAGCCTGCTGCAGCTGCGCGATCCCGCCACCGGGCAGGCCCTGCTGCGGCGTACTATGAGCGTGAAAAGCCACATCGCTGCCGCCATCGAAGGCGTTCCAGCGCGCCGGCCGACCGGAGCCGCCGCTTAACAGTGTGTATTTCGCGCTTACGCGGCTAGATGAGGTGCGCGGAGGCAGCGGCCCCGGCGCCAGGCCGGATTCCGGGTGCCGGCTGATCAGCCAATTGCGTAGCGCTTCAGCGCTGCGCGGCGTTTCGTTGATGGCGCTCTGCCAGGGAGTGTTCGCACCCAGGCGGCTCAAGCCCTCCAGCTCGCGCACCAACGTGCTGCCTGCGCTCTTTTCGGTCACTTCGTGAAAGGCACCGAGATTTAAATGCGTGAGTCCGTAACTGCCATCCGTACGTGTCCGCAGAAATAACACGGCGCGCTCGCCGGACACCAGCCGCGTCACTCCGGGAACATGATGGGTGCGGGCGTTGCCCGGCACCCGCACGGTGATTTGCGTCGCCGGCGCCATGCCTTTGTAAACCTCGGCAACGTACACCTGATAGTCCATTGCCCCGAACTGACCCACGGCACTTTCACTTGCACTCAGCACCTCGCCGGTGAGCACGACCTCGGCCTGTTCCAATAGCGCGTCGTCCGACATCGGCACATAAGTCAGGGCCTGCGCGGATGTCGCCAACGCCGTCAGCAGCACGCAAATCAAACTACGCATATCGTTATCCTCTCCACTGCAGCCGCAATAGGCGACTCGCGAGGCCAGTCTAAGCCGTTACATATTTCGTCTTTGCCATCGGGAAGTGACAGTTGCTGACAGCAAGATGCTTACAATCCTGTACATGAGCCCTGACACGCCGCGATGACTGCCCTCCCGCCCTTGAAAAACCTGCTGAGCGACTTGATCGCGCTACCGTCGGTCAGTTGCGCCGATCCCCGGCTGGACATGAGCAACCGCCCGCTAGCCGGGCGGCTGGCGGGTTGGCTCTCCGATCTGGGTTTCCACTGTGAGCTGCTTCCTGTTGATAATCAATCGGATAAGTGCAATCTGCTGGCGACCCTGGGCCGCGGTGTTGGTGGGTTGGTGCTGTCAGGTCATCTCGACACCGTGCCTTACGACGAAGGCGCTTGGCGCAGCGACCCGTTCCGCCTGACCGAGCGCGACGGCCGGATGTACGGCCTCGGCACGGCCGATATGAAAAGTTTCCTGGCGCTGGCGGTCGAGGCCGCCAAGGAGTTCACCGGGCGCAAGCTGCGCGAGCCGCTGATTGTGCTGGGTACGGCCGACGAAGAAAGCAGCATGGCAGGCGCATTGGCGCTGGCCAAGGCGGGCATTCCAAAGGCGCGCCATGCGGTGATCGGCGAACCCACCGGCCTGAAACCGGTCCGCGCGCACAAAGGAATTTTCACCGAGCGGATTATTGTGCGCGGGCGCGCCGGTCATTCCAGTAATCCGGCGCTGGGCGCGAATGCGATCGAGGGCATGCAGCGAGTACTGACCGCGCTCGGCGCGTTGCGCGATGCCTTACCGGCGCGCGCCAAGGATAAGGCTTATATCGTGCCGCATAGCACGCTGAATCTGGGCTGCATACACGGCGGCGACAGTCCCAACCGGATTCCTGCGAGTTGCGTGCTCGACGTGGATCTGCGTTTCGTGCCGGGGCTGGAGCTGGAGAGCTTGCGCGCGGAGCTGCACGAACGTGTGAGTCAGGCGCTGGCCGGCACGGATTTCCCGGTTGAGTTTGAACCGCTGTTTGTCGGCACGCCCCCGCTCGCCACTGCTGCGGACGCCGCCATCGTGCGTGCGGCGGAGGAACTGACCGGACACGCAGCTGGCGCGGTGGACTTTGCGACCGAAGGCGCTTTATTCAACCAGATCGGCATGCAGACGGTGATACTCGGCCCGGGCGACATCGAGAACGCGCATCAACCCGATGAGTATCTGGAACTGTCCCGCCTGACGCCGACGGTGGAACTGCTGCGCGGTCTGATCGCGCGTTTTTGCCTCTAGTGTCCGCGAGCCGCATAATCCGCGCAGCTTGAGGAGGGGCAGGCATGACTCCAGAGGCTTTTTTGCAGGTTTTGCGCGGCTCGGCGCCGTATATTCACGCGCACCGCGGCCGCACTTTCGTCATCGCCTTCGGCGGCGAGGCGGCGTTGCGCCCGAATTTCAAAAGCCTGATTTACGACATCGCGCTGCTGCACAGCCTGGGCGTGAAGCTGGTGCTGGTGCATGGCGCCCGCCCGCAGATCGAAGCCAGACTTGCGAAAGCCCAGCTCAGTACCCGCTTCGTCAACGGTCTGCGCGTGACCGACGCACCCGCGCTGGAATGCGTGAAAGATGCGGCCGGCAACCTGCGTCTGGAGATCGAGGCATTGCTGTCCACCAGCCTCGCTTCCACACCGATGGCGGGGGCCAAGCTCGATGTCGCCAGCGGCAACCTGGTCGTGGCGAAACCGGTCGGCGTGTGCGACGGTGTGGACCATCTGCATACCGGCGAGGTGCGCAAAATCGACGTCGAAGCGCTGCGTACGGTGCTGGAGCGCGGTGCGATTGCGCTGCTCTCTCCGGTGGGCTACTCGCCGACCGGCGAAATCTTCAATCTCAGATACGAGGACGTAGCTACGGCGACCGCCTGCGCGCTGGGCGCCGACAAACTGCTATTCCTGCATGAGGGCAAACGCCTGCATCAGCGTCTGCGCGACGCCGCACCGCAACTCAAACTGGCCGAGGTACGGCAACTGCTGGCCCAGGCCGACGCGCTCAGCGCGCAACTGCTGCGGGCTGCGGCCGAAGCCTGCGCGCAAGGTGTGCCGCGCGTGCACATGGTCAGTTTCGAGGAAGACGGCGCGCTGCTGCAGGAGCTGTACAGCCGCGACGGCGCTGGCACCATGCTGGCCGCGGAAAGCTATGACCGGCTGCGCCCCGCGATCATCGACGACGTCGGCGGTTTGCTGGCGCTGATTGAGCCGCTGGAGCAGTCCGGCGTGCTGGTGCCGCGCTCGCGCGAACAGCTCGAACTGGATATCGAACGTTTCTTCGTGATGGAGCGCGACGGCCTGATCACCGCCTGCTGCGCGCTGATTCCCTATCTGCAGGAAAAGCTGGGTGAGCTGGCCTGCGTGGCGGTGCACCCCGGCTATCGCAAGCAGGGCCGCGCCAATGCGCTACTGGAAGCGATCGAAAAGCAGGCGCGCATGGCCGGGCTGAAACGGTTGTTTGTGCTGACCACGCACGCACCGCACTGGTTTGTGGAACGCGATTTCACCGCCGCCAGCCTGGATGAGCTGCCGGTGCCGCGGCAGCAGCTGTACAACTTTCAGCGCAACTCAAAGGTTTTGGTTAAGGCCTTATAAGCCTGTGTCCAACGCCGAACTCGCCCGCCGCGATCTGGCGCACGTCTGGCATCCGTGCACGCAGATGCATGATCACGAATGGTTGCCGCTGATTCCCATCCGGCGCGCCGAAGGCGTCTGGCTCGAGGACTACGACGGGCGCCGCTATCTCGATGCGATCAGTTCCTGGTGGACTAATTTATTCGGCCATCGCCACCCGCACGTGGTCGCGGCGCTCAAGGCCCAGCTCGACGAGCTCGACCACGTGCTCCTGGCTGGCTTCACCCATGAACCGGCGATACGCCTGGCGGAAAAGCTGTGCGCCCTGGCGCCAGCCGGCCTGAACAAGTGCTTTTATGCCGATAACGGTTCAGCCGCGGTCGAAGTCGCGCTCAAGCTGAGTTTCCACTACTGGCGGAATCTGGGTCAGTCCAAAACCAGGTTCATCACGCTCAGCAATAGCTATCACGGCGAAACTCTCGGCGCGCTCGCGGTCGGCGACGTAACGCTGTACAAGCAAATTTACGCGCCGCTCTTGATGCAAAGCATCACCGTCCCGTCGCCGGATTGCTACGAATGCGCGCCGGGTCAGACCTGGGAGGACCATAGCCGCGCGCAGTTTGCGCATATCGAAGCCGCGCTGGAGCGGCACGCACGCGAAACCTGCGCGGTGATTGTCGAGCCGCTGGTGCAATGCGCCGGCGGCATGCGCATGTATCACCCCGTTTACCTGAGTCTGTTGCGCGATGCCTGCGACCGTTATGGGGTGCATCTGATTGCGGATGAGATCGCGGTTGGCTTCGGCCGCAGCGGCAGCCTGTTCGCCTGCAATCAGGCCGATGACGGGCGCGGCATCACGCCCGACTTCATGTGTCTGTCCAAGGGCTTGACCGGCGGGTTTCTGCCCTTGTCCGCAGTTCTCACGCGCGATGTGATTTATCAGGCCTTTTACGCTGACTACGCGACCGACAAGGCTTTTCTGCACTCGCACAGCTATACCGGCAATCCGCTCGCCTGCCGCGCCGCGCTGGCGACGCTGGAGCTGTTGGCACAAAGCGAGGTGCTGAGCCACAACCGGCGGCTCGCGCGTCTCATGGGAGACAGCGTGCTGGATTTGCATGAGCACCCGCATGTGGGCGAAGTGCGGCAGACCGGCATGATTCTCGCTATCGAGCTGGTCCAGAAGAAAGTGCCGCGCCAGCCCTATCCCTGGCAGGAGCGGCGCGGCTTGCGCGTCTATCAGCACGCCTTGACGCAGGGTGTGCTGCTGCGCCCGCTGGGCGATGTGATTTACTTCATGCCGCCCTACGTCATCAACGCGGACGAAATTCGCTTGCTGGCACGCGTAGCCCGTGAAGGCATAGCAATCGCCACACGCGACTGACTACCCCGCATGAAGCACGTTCCGCGTATTTTCCTGTACGAACCGCTGGCCGACGGCTCAGAGCTAGTACTCAAAGACGAAACCGCGCATCACCTGCTGAACGTGCTGCGCGTTGAACTCGGTGCGGCGCTTACCGTATTCAATGGTGAAGGTGGCGAGTACGCCGCAAACGTAACGCAGCTCGGCAAGCGCGACCTGGCAGTACGTATCGGCCGCCACCAGGCAACGCAGCGGGAATCCCCGCTCAAGGTGACGCTGGCGCAGGCGCTTAGCCGCGGCGAACGCATGGACTACGCGATTCAGAAGGCGGTGGAGCTGGGAGTGGCTTCGATTCAGCCCTTGATCACGCAACACAGTCTGCGGCTGGAGCAAGACCGTGCGCTAAAGAAGATCACACACTGGCAGGCGGTAGCACAGAGCGCGGCCGAACAATGCGGCCGTGACCGGGTGCCGTCAGTGCAGCCTGTATGCGCGCTCTCGGCTTGGGCGCCAGGCGTCGACGCGGAACGCAAGCTCATGCTCGATCCGCAGGGCGCAGCTTTGAAGTCCCTGGCACCGGCGCGCAGCGTTACGCTGTTGGTGGGTCCCGAGGGCGGTCTTGGCCCGGACGACTTGCAGCTCTGCGAAGCTAGCGGTTTTCAGCGTGTCGCTCTGGGCCCGCGGATTCTGCGTACCGAAACCGCCGGCGCGGGAGCACTCGCCGCGCTACAGACGCTCTGGGGCGACCTCGGTTAACGTAAGCCGGCGGGTTACGGCGCGTTGCGCCTAACCCGCCCTACAACGCTATTTTGCGGGTTCCCAGCCGGGAAGACTGGACGCCAACGCCGCCTGGCGCGCGTCGTCGAGACGTTCCTCGATGGCTTCCAGGTCGGGCACCATCGCCGAGATATTGGCAATCCTGACCCGCGCGAGTACGAACTCGGCCGGATCTACCGCGGTGAGTTCCGCCGGCTGCAGCGCCACCGCGTTAACCGGCGCCAGATGCGGCTGCCCCTGACAGACCAGCGCCATCCCGACGCCGCCGGCTGGCGTGCGCACCACCACCAGCCGCGTGCGGGAACTACGCGGCGGAATAGGCCGGCCGCAAACACCTTCCAGTGACACGATCGGCAGCTCGCGTCCGCTCCAGCGCTTTACGCCGATGTACCAATTGGGTGCGCCGGCCGCCAGCTCAATGCGCTCCATGTTCAGCACCTCGCCCACCGCCACCGCCGGCAGCAGCGCGCGGTCGCCGTCGAGGGGCAATAGCTGGGCATAGTGCTCACGCGTGCTGGTGGTCGTCATGAGGATTGTGCCGCCTTTTGTTTGCGCTCTTTCAGCAGATTTTCGATGGTGCTGAGCAGTTCGTCTTCCTGATAGGGCTTGATCAGGTAGCGGTCCACGCCAATTTGCGCGGCGCGCGCGCGGTGTTTTTCGCCGCTGCGCGAGGTGATCATGATGATCGGTAATTTGCGCAAGGCTTCCACTTCGCTGCCGCGGATGTAGGTCGCCAACTCGAAGCCGTCGATACGCGGCATCTCGATATCGAGCAGCAGCACGTCCGGCGGATCGGTCTGCAAACGCGGCAATGCGTCCATGCCATCTTTGGCAGTGTCAACGCGATAACCGTGACGCGAGAGGAAACGTTCGGTGACGCGGCGGATGGTGATCGAATCGTCCACCACCATGACCATCGGCCGGCGGTCTTCCACCGTTTCCACGACCGCCGGCGCCCGTTCGTCCGGCACGCCATCCAATACCACTGCGCGGCGCTGCTGCGTCTGCAGCACCAGCGCCGCGATATCCAGAATCACGATCACGCGGCCGTCCGCCAGGATGGTGGCGCCGCTGACGCCGGACACGGCGCTGACCTGCGGTCCGACGGGTTTGACCACGATCTCGCGGCTGCCCTGAATGGCGTCCACGACCAGCGCGGTCTGACGTTCGCCGGCGCGAATCAGCAGCATCGGCAGATTCTTGCGCTCGTCCTCATCCTGTCTGGCGGAAACATCGAGCAAGTCGCCCATGTATTGCGCGTGGTATTCGCGCCCGCCGTAGACCACGGGTGGCCCGTCCGCCGCCAGATGGCGCGGCAGCTCGGCGCGGGCAATACGATCGATGCCATCAATACTCGCCATCGGCAGGGCATACAACTCGTTGCCGACGGCGACCAGCAGCGCCTGGGTCACCGCCAGCGACACGGGGATGCGGATGATGAAACGCGCGCCCCGGCCGATCACGGAATCCACCGTGACGCTGCCGCCAAGCTGCTTGATCTCGGCCAGCACCACGTCCATGCCGACGCCGCGGCCGGCGATCTGGGTTAACTGTTGGGCCGTGGAGAAACCGGGGGCGAAGATCAGCATCTTGAGTTCGTCGCCGGTGAGCTGGGTCTCCGCGCGAATCATGCCGCGGGCGATGGCGGTACGGCGAATGGCCTCGAGATCCAGGCCGCGGCCGTCGTCACTCACCTCGACCACCAACTGCGCGCCATCGCGCCACAGCTTGACGCCGATCTGGCCCTGCTCCGTCTTGCCACCGGCGGTACGCACGGCCGGCAGCTCGATGCCGTGGAACACCGCGTTACGCAGCAAGTGCTCGAGCGGGCCGATCAGGCGCTCCAGCACGTTGCGATCGAGTTCGCTTTCCACACCGATGAAATCCAGCTGCGCCAGCTTGCCGGTTTCCTGACAGATCTGTCGCACGATGCGCGCCAACCGCTGCGCCTGGCGCGAGAACGGCACCAGCAGCGAATCCATCAGGCCGCGTTGCAGGCTGGTGGAGATGCGGCCCTGCTGCAATAGCAAGGTGTCGGTAGAGCTGCTGATGTCCTCCATCAGGCCGTGCAGGCTGGCCAGGTCGGAGGCGCTCTCGTTGAGCGCGCGGGTCAGTTCGTTGATACGGGTGTAGCGGTCCATCTCCAGCGGATCGAAGTCTTCGCCGTACTTGCCCGATTCCGCCTGCAAGCGCTCGCGCGCGGCCTGCACCTGGGCCTCGCCTTCCAGATCGAGTTGCCGCAGTTGTTCACGCATACGCGCGACGGCCACCGTTACCTCGCGCAATTGATTTTCCAGATCGGTCTGGCCCTGTTCCAGGCGGCCGCGATAAAGGCTGATCTCGCCGGCCTCGTTGAGCATCTTCTCCAACGCGGCAACCGGCAGGCGCGCGGTCTCAGCCGCGGTGATGCCTTCGGTCTGCGCGGCCTCCGGCTGCCACAGCAAGCTGCTGGCCCACGGTGAAGCGAGCGCTGGTGCCGCGGTAGCAGCGGGCGGCGGGATAACTGGCTGAGGCGCCGGCCGTGATGTCACCGTCACGGCGGCTGGCGCAGAGGCTGCCGGTGGTGGCGCAACGATGATCGGCGCGACCGGTGGCGGGGGCGGAGCCACAAACACCGGCGCAACCGGAGTCGGGGGTGGGGGCGGCGCTACAACCACCGGCGTCGCCGGGGGCGGTGGCGCCACAAACACTGGCGGCGGTGGCGCGGCAATAGTCACCGGTGGCAACATCGGCGCAGCTCGCGGCGAGACTGGCGGCGCAACGGCGGCCGGCGGCGGCTTGGCCGGCCCCTTGTGCAGGGTTTCCACCATCTTGTGCATGCCATCGGCAAGATTGCGCAACTCACCGAGTGCGAGTGGGCCCGGTGGACGGCCGGTGTTGACCAGCGCCGTAATGCGGTCTTCCATGATGTGGCTGGCATCGCTGAGCGGCCCGGCGCCCGCGGTGCGCGCGCTGCCCTTTAGCGTGTGCAGCAGGCGCAGCAACTCAGCGGCCGGCGCGAGTACCGCCGGCACCCGTTCCCAGCGGTCCAACTGGCTGTCCACCGCGTCCACCAGCTCCACGGCTTCTTCCAGGAAAATTTCCAGCAGCTCAGTTTCCACCATCGCCGGCGTGAATGAGGGCGGCGCAGCCGCTGGTGCCCTCGGCGCATCGAGCCGGATTTCCTGCGTGGTTTCCTCGACCGCCGGAATGATGATTTGCTCGGGCTCGGCGGCACGCGCCGCTGCCTCCGCACGCAACTGCGCCATCACGTCCTGTACTTCAAACTCTGGCAGTGCGCCCAATTCCTCAACCGGTGGTACGGGTGGTGGTGGGGCTGGCGCAGTTGGCGGCACGGGCGCTGCCGCGCCCGGTGCGGCCATCTCGTCCAGATGCGATTCCGGCAGGCTTTCCAGTTCGAGCAGGCGCCGTAGCAACGCGCGGTTATCCGGCGAACGCACGCCGTGACGGATGCGGTCCAGCAAGTCGTACAGGCCATCGACGATTTCCTTGAAGCTGCTGATCTGCGCCGCCGGCGCGCCGATCCAGCGCATCACCAGGTTCTTGAATTGCATCGCCACCACGGCGATGGCGCCGGCGTGCGCCGCGCGCGCACTCTCCTCGAGCCGGTCCAGCGCCTCGCGAATCATGCGCACGTGGTGTTCGTCGTGCGGCGCCAGCGTCCAGGCGCCGACTTCGGCGTGAATGCTGTCCAGCAAATCGGCCGCCTCGTCGGTGAAGATCACCGTGAGCTCCTGCGCGCTGGCCGCGGTCTGCGACTGGCTCTGGAAACTCTGCGCCTGACTCAGTGCGCGTTGAATCAACGCGCCCAGTTCGGGCTCCGCGGAATTGTTGGTCCGCGCCATGAGGGCGGCGCGCAGCTTGCTGCCGACTTCCTTCATCAGCGCCATGCTTTGCGGACTGAAGGGGCGGCCGGTATTGCGCGTCGCGTCGCTCAAGTCCTCCATCACGGCGGCCAAGCGTGACATATCGTTGGCGCCGGCCACGCCGGAGCTGCTCTTGAGCGTGTGAAAAGCGCGTACCAGCTCGGGCGGGACCAATAGCGGTTTGAGCTGCGGCCCGGCCGCCTGCAGGAATTTCTCGATCTGCTCAAGATGATGCGCCGCGTCTTTGCGGAAGATATGCTGCAGCTCATCTTCGCCGCGACCGGCGCCGGCCGGCGCTTCGGTGCCGGCGAGCTGGTACGCCTGCATCACAATGTTTTGTAGCGACGCTGGCGGGACTTCGCCGGCGCGGAAGCTTGCCAGCAAGCCCGGCAGTGTCGCGTGAGCCTGGCGCACCACGTCCATCACGCGCGCATCCGCAGTCAAGGCGCCGTCGAGACAATGGTTGAGCATGTTCTCTACCGCCCAGCCGAAATCGCCGATCGCGGCGGCACCCACCATGCGGCCGCTACCCTTGAGCGTATGGAAGGCGCGTCGGATGTCGGTCAAGGCGGCGCTATCCTCGACGTTATGGCTCCAGCGCGGCACCAGCATATCGAGCTGCTGCGAAATCTCGCCCACTTCCTCCAGGAAAATGTCGCGGATTTCCGGGTCAACCTGGATTGGCGCCGACGCGGCCGGTGCATCGGCCGGCGCGGCGATCATTGCCGGCGCCACCGTGGGCGGGGGCGCTGCCACCTCCGGCAGTGCCGGCAGCGCATCGACATACTGCCGCAGCGCATCGAGCCGCTGCTCGGTATCGGTGCGCGTTTGCAAAGCCGACAGGTAGTATTCCGCACTGGAGATGGAATCGGCGAAGCGCAGTGTCAGGTTCTGGTCGGTATGCAACTGCGGAAAGCCGGCCTGACACATATAGTCGCGCAGGCGATCGAACTGACGCGCGGCCGGATCCAGGCCCATGATGCCCAGGCCCGCGGCCACTTCGCGCAGCAGACGCTGCCCCTCCGGCAAGGGCGTGACGTCGCCCTGGCCGACCAGCGCGCTGACGATCTCCTTGACTCTGGCCATATTGACCAGCGCCTCGCGCAGCACCGATTCCGAGCCCTCGCGCAGCTCCAGCGGCGAAATGCTGCCAAGCTTGAGTTCGGGCGTCGGCTCGGCCACCGCAGCGGTGGCGCTGCGGTGCACATGCCGGAACAGCAGCTCGTCCAGAGTGTGTTCGACCCATAGCAAGGCCACCGCGGCATCCAGCCACTCGCGGTCGTCGGGCGTATGCTGAATACGGCGCGCGGCCACGACCTCGGCCTGTTTGCTGACCACGCGCTGCAGCGCGTCGAGTCCGAGCATGTCCAGCGTGGAGGCCACGCGGCGGATGGTGACGACCGTTTCGTCGAGCTTGTCAGGCGCCTTGTCGCCGGCCCGCAGCAGCAAATCCAGGTTGTCTTTGACGGCGCCGATATCCTTGCGGATCTCGGCCGCGAGCGTGCGCATCAGCGCCGTGCTGGGGCCGCGCAACTGCTCGCGAATATCCTCCAGCGCGGCTACCGTCGGCAGCAAGTGATCGAGCTGATAGGCCAGACTCACCGCGCGCACGCGCGCGCCGGCTGAAGCACTGCGCCCGGTGAAATACAGCAAGCCGTACAGGGTGTCGCGCTCGATGCTGGCGGGCGTCCCCTCGCCCTCGTCGGCCAGGCCCTTGAGCAGAATGCCCATGCGGCCGAACAGACGCTTGAGCTCCAGTCCCAGCTCCACGCCGCGTTCCAACACCGCCTCGACCGCGGCGGTAGTCGCCCACCAGTGCTCGTATACCGCCGGCTCGCTGACGCTCCCGATGATTTGCTGCGCAACCTTGCCCAGGCGCATCAGATTATTCTGGACGTCCTGTTCCTTGATCACACCCAGCAGTGCGGCCTGGAACGGCGCCAGAAAGCGCCTGGCGTCCGCCTGCGCGGTACTCGCCGCGCGCGCCGGCAAGGCCGGCAGTTGCGGATGTGGCGGCTCCACCGCGAGGAAATGCACGAACAGCGCGCACTCCGACAGCACCGGCTTGCTGCGGGCGACGCGCAGTTCGTTGATCAGCGGGTGAAACACCAGCGCGGTATCGGAATCCTCGCCGCGCATGAAATCGACGTAATCACTGAGTTGCACCGTGCAGCCGAGCACGATCTCGAACACCTGCTCGACTTTCTGGCTGGCACCGGACAACACGCCCTGCAAAGCCAGGCGCATCTCCTCGACCAGCAGTGCCGCGCCGTGCAAGCGCACCATCGCGAGGATGCCGCGCACCTGATGCAGCTCGATGATCGAGCGTTGCAACGGCAGCTTCTGCTCCGGCGCGTCGAGATAGGTTTCCAGGAACTGGCGCACGCGCACCAGGTTTTGCTCGAGCTCGTCCCGCACCCAGCCGAGACCGCTGAGATCGGTGATTGCGCGCTGCTGCGGAGCCATAAGCTATTTGCGTGTTGGTGCCGGCGTTACGCCGGCAGCTTGAAGCCCGACACCGAGCGGCGCAGCTGGTCGGCCAGCTCCGCCAGGCGGCCGATGGATTCGCCGGTTTCGCGCGTGCCGTCGGCGGTCTGCTCGGTCACCACGCGGATCGAATCGATGGTGGCGGACACGCCACCCGCCTGCTTGGCCTGCTCCTGCGCGGCCGCGGAAATACTGCGCACGCGATCCGCGATCTGGCGTGCGCTCTGTTCGATTTCGATCAGCGAAGCGCCGGCGTTTTCCGCCAGACGGGCACCACCGACCACACCGGCCGTGGTTTTCTCCATGGAGATCACGGCCTCGTTGGTGTCGGCCTGAATGGTTTTGACCAGAGTTTCGATCTGCCGGGTCGAGGCGGCGGCACGTTCCGCCAGTCGCTGCACCTCGTCCGCCACCACTGCGAAACCACGGCCGGCGTCGCCTGCCATCGCGGCCTGAATGGAGGCGTTGAGCGCCTGGGTGTTGGTCTGCTCGGCGATGTCGTTGATCAGTTCGATGATGTTGCCGATTTCCTGTGAGCTTTCGCCCAGGCGCTTGATGCGCTTGGCGGTCTCCTGAATCTGTTCGCGCACCGCGGTCATGCCGTCAATCGTGCGCCGCACCGCCTCGCCACCGTTGAGCGCGACCTGCACCGAGCGCTCGGTTTCCTGCGCCGTCTGGGCGGCGCTGGCCGATACCTGCTGAATCGCCGCGATCAGGCGTTGAATGACGCCGACGGTGCTGATGATTTGCTGCGCCTGGCGCTCGGAGGCCGCCACCAGTTCGCGCGAAGTGCCGAGCGTCTGGTCGGTGGCGCCGGCCAACTGGGTGGCGGTGTCGTTAATGGTGCGGACCAGATCGCGCAAGGCCTCCACCGTGTAGTTGATCGAGTCGGCGATCGCGCCGGTGATGTCCTCGCTCACCGTCGCCTGCATGGTGAGATCGCCGTCAGCCAACAGGCTCATCTCATCGAGCAGGCGCAGAATCGCTTCCTGCGTGCGCTGCGACTGGTCCTCGGCCGCGCCCGGCGCGCGCGCGCCGCCGCTGCCGCCGGAAACTGTAGTGGCGAGCCAGACGCTGCCCGCAGTCAACAGCACGCCGAGACCACCCAAAACAAACGGCAGCACCGCCACGGTCTTGCCGTTCTGCGCGTCGCCGAACAGCACCAGCGCCGCTGCCATCAGGCCCGCAGCCGCGAGTAATACGAGCAACAGAATATTGCCGCGGTCCTTAAAATTGAATTTTTCGTTCAATGCCACCTTCGTCTCCCCTTAAACCTTTTCGCGAAATCTTCGCGGAAATCTCTGATGCGGCGGTTCAAGCCGCCGCGCTCAGGAACTGATCGTGCAAAGCCACCTTGCGCAGGCTCAGCACCCACCACGACTGGCCCTCGCGCACGAACGCGCCCAGCAAATGCGGCGCCAGATACGGCGGCGCCTCCCGCACCAGTTCGTGCCGCTGCTGGTCCGGCACAAAGCGGCGTAAACCTTCTACTTTGTCCACCAGAAAACCTGCGGGAATCTCGCTGTGGTTGAACATCAGCAGGCGGCTTTCAATACCCAACACGCCGGCGTGCCCGCTCAGCAATCCCTGCAAGTCCACGATCGGCAGCAAATCGCCGCGCACATTGGCCAGGCCCAGCAGCCAGTTCCTGGCGCGCGGTACGCGGGTGTAAGTGGGCAGCTCCAAAACTTCGCGCACATCGCTCTGTGGCACGATCAGCGCGTGCCCGCCAAGCCGTATCGCCAAGCCGGGCCAGGTGTCCATGGTGGCGGCAGCGGTGCTGTGCTCCGATACCGTGCCGTAGCGGCGCTCCAGCGCCACCATCAGCTCAAACGGCCGTCCGCGCAGTGCGCGCAGCTCGGCGGTAACCGTGTCCGGCGTCATGGCGTCACGCTATACCCTTGGCCGCAAGCACCTTGTTAATGCCCTCGATCAGGTCTTTGGGCTTCAGCGGCTTGACCAGATATTCGGCCGCGCCCTGTCGCAGGCCCCAGGCGCGATCGGTGTCCATGCCTTTGCCGCTCATAATGACTATTGGAATCCGGGCGGTTTCCGGCTCTTTCACCAGCCGGCGCACCGCCTGAAAACCGCTGGTGCCCTGAAACACCACGTCCATCACGATCAGCGCCGGCTGCAGCGAACGCGCCAACGCCACGCCCTCGTCGGCGGACGTCGCCACGGTCACCTGATGCCCAGCGCCTTCCAATGCGCTCTTGATCATATGGGCATCCGTTGCCGAGTCGTCCACCACGAGAATATTGGCCATACTCAAGCTCCGCCGTGCGCAGCCAGCACCTTGTTCACCGCTTCGACCAGCTCCCTGGGCTTGAACGGCTTGACCACGTATTCCACCGCGCCCTGCCGCATGCCCCAGGCCTTGTCGGAATCCAGGCCTTTCACGCTGACGATCATCACCGGCATCGTGGCGGTTTCGGGATCCTTGGCCAGCGCCCGCACCGCCTGATAGCCGCTGGTGCCCTGGAACACGATATCCATCAGCACCAGCGCCGGCTGCAGCGTCTTGGCCATCGCCACGCCTTCCTCAGGCGTGGTGCCGACCGAAACCTGATGCCCCGCGCCCTCGAGCGCGACTTTCACCAAATGCACGTCGGTGGGCGAATCGTCCACCACCAGAATGTGCGCCATATTTTTCCTCTCTTCCTGTGTCACTGTTTCACAGCATGCCGACTCACCGCGCTCACCAGTTCTTCGCGGGTGAACGGCTTGGTGAGATATTGATTTGAACCCACGATGCGGCCGCGCGCGCGATCGAACAAGCCATCCTTGCTTGACAGCATCACCACCGGAATGTGTTTGTAACGCGGATTGTTCTTGATCAGCGCGCAGACCTGGTAGCCGTCCAGGCGCGGCATCATGATGTCCACGAAAATGATTTGCGGCTGATGGTCGGCGATTTTCGCCATCGCCTCGAAGCCGTCGGTAGCGGTCAAGACCTGGCAACCTCTGCCCGCCAACAGCGTTTCGGCCGTGCGGCGTATGGTCTTGGAGTCGTCAATGACCATCACCTTTACCCCGGTGAGATCAGCTGACGATAATTGGGCGCTCATTTCGCCTCCGGCATTTTTCTACCCTCCCCCAAGCACGTCCGGCCCTGCTTCCCTCGGAGCCAGACCGCTTTTTGTAGCATATTCCTTCAATTACGCCTACCTGCTCAGCCTGAGCTTGCGCTACCATCGGAGCTTGAATCGCCGGATTTGCCGATGAAACCCGACCCTAAGCTGAGCCGTTTGCAAGGCCCGCCGCTGGCGCTGGAGCGGCTATTGCTTGAGCGCACGCGCGACATCGAAGCCTGGTTCCGCCGGCAGTGGCTCGACACGCCGGCGCCGTTTTACTGCTCGGTGGACTTGCGTAACGCCGGTTACAAACTGGCGCCAGTGGACACCAATCTGTTCCCGGCCGGCTTCAATAACCTGAATCCGGAACTGGATGCACTCTGCATCCATGCACTGCAAACCGCGGTGGAACGCGTCTGCCCCACCGCCGCCAATATCCTGCTGGTGCCGGAGCTGCATACGCGCAATCAGTTCTACCTCGAAAGTCTGGGGCGCCTGCACGAGCTGCTCAATCGGGCCGGCTTCAATGTGCGCATCGGCTGGCTCGATCCGGAGCTGAAAGAAGCGAAAGAAATGACTACCGCTGCCGGCCGCAAGCTATGGCTGGAGCCGATCGAGCGCGACGGCGATAGCGTCTACGTCGGCGATTTCGTGCCCTGCTCGGTATTGCTCAACAATGACCTCTCCGGCGGCCGGCCGGCGCTGCTGGAAAACATCAGCCAGCCCGTGATTCCGCCGCTCGATCTGGGCTGGAGCAACCGGCTCAAGTCACAGCATTTCGCGGTTTACGACCAGGTTGCGCGCGAATTCGCGGGTCAGTTGGAGATCGATCCCTGGCTGATCAATCCGCTGGTCCGCAACTGCGGCCAGATCAACTTCATGAAGAACGAAGGCCTGGAGTGCCTATCGAGCAACGTGGAGATGTTGTTGGGCGATATCGCGCAGAAATATCAGCAGTACGGCATCGAGGACGAGCCTTTCGTCATCGTCAAAGCCGACGCCGGCACCTACGGCATGGCCATCATGACGGTGAAAAGTCCGGACGATCTCAGCGAATTGAACCGCAAGCAGCGCAGCAAGATGTCCGCCACCAAGGAAGGGCGCGAAGTCACCGGCGCGATTCTTCAGGAAGGCGTGTATACGCGCGAAACCTTTGGCAATGGTGACGCCGGCAGCCAGGCGCCGGGGGCCAGCGCCGAACCGGTGGTGTACATGATTGACCACTACGTGGTGGGCGGCTTTTACCGTGTGCACGCGGGCCGCAGCGCCACCGAAAACCTCAATGCGCCGGGCATGGAGTTTCAACCCCTGCCCTTCGACTCCGGCTGCGATGCGCCCGGCGAGAGTTGCCAGCCGGGCACCCCGCCGAATCGCTTCTACGCCTATGGCGTGGTAGCACGTCTGGCGCTGGCCGCGGCCGCGCGCGAGATTGCGCAGAGTCGGGTCAATGCGCAGAAAGCGGCGGCATGACGTTCAAGCTGGGCCTGCATGACTGAACGCAAGCTGGGGGTGGTAATGGACCCAATAGGGTCCATCAAACCTTACAAAGACACGACGCTCGCGCTACTGCTCGAGGCTCAGCGCCGCGGTTGTGCGTTGCATTACTTTGAGCTGGGCGATTTGTATCTGCGCGACGGCGCAGCGCTCGGTCGCAGCCGCCGGCTCAGCGTGCGCGACGACAAGCAGGACTGGTACACGCTCGGCGAAGAGCAGGTGCTGCCGCTGGGCGAGTTGGACCTGATCCTGATGCGGAAGGATCCGCCCTTTAACACCGAGTACATCTATGCGACTTACTTGCTCGAGCGCGCCGAGGCCGCTGGAGCGCGGGTAGTCAATAAACCACAAAGTCTGCGCGACGCCAACGAAAAGGCCTATGCGCAGTTCTTCCCGCAGTGCTGTGCGCCCACCCTGATTGCGAGCGATATGCCGGCACTGCGCCGCTTTGCACGCGAGCAGGGTGAAATCGTGCTCAAGCCGCTGGATGGCATGGGCGGGGTGTCGGTGTTTCGCCTGCGCGCGGATGACCCCAATCTGTCGGTCGTGTTGGAGACCTTGACGGTCAATGGCACGCGCTACGCAATGGCGCAGCGCTATCTGCCGGCGATTGCACAGGGCGACAAGCGCATTTTGCTGATCGACGGTGAGCCGGTACCTTACGCGCTGGCCCGCATCCCGCAGCCGGGCGAGACCCGCGGCAATCTTGCCGCCGGCGGCCGCGGTGAAGGTCGCGAACTGACCGAGCGCGACCGCTGGATTTGCGCACAAGTTGGCCCGGCTTTGCGCGAAAAAGGCCTGTTATTCGTAGGATTGGACGTCATCGGCGATTATCTGACTGAAATCAACGTCACCAGCCCGACCTGTTTAAGGGAGTTGGACCAGCTCTACGGCCTGAACATCGCCGGAATATTCTTCGACGCACTGGAGAAATAGCACTGTTGGCTTGCTAGTCATCAGATGTGGGCGGATAATTTTGCTGTCATGGCCAGCTCCGACTCATACAAGAACCAGTTCCTGGTCGCCATGCCCAATGTGGTTGCGGGCGAATTCGATCACACCGTCACCTTCCTCTGCGAGCACAGCGACTCCGGCGCGATGGGCCTCGTCATCAACCGGCCCACTCAGGTCAAGCTGCGCGACATTCTCAAACATATCGGCATCGAAGAAGCGCCACGGGTCGCCGCCGATACGCCGGTGTACTGGGGCGGGCCGGTGCAGCCGGAACGCGGCTTCGTGCTGCACACGACGGAACAGAGCTGGGACTCCACGCTCAAGATCAGCGAGCATCTCGCCATTACCACGTCCAAGGACGTGCTGGCCGCCATCAGCCACGGCAAGGGCCCACGTGACTACATCGTCGCGCTCGGCTATGCCGGCTGGGGCGGCGGCCAGCTCGAAAGCGAGATTCTGCAGAATAGCTGGCTCAACACGCCGCCCGACAACGCGATCATTTTCACCACCCCGGCCACGGCACGCTGGGCTGCCGCCGCGCGCCTGGTCGGCATCAACCCTCTGCTGCTCACCGGCGAGGCGGGCCACGCGTGACGGCGGCGCGTAAACAGAAGCTGGGTAAGAGCGGCATCGTTCTGGGCTTTGATTACGGCAGCAAGCGCATCGGGGTAGCCGTCGGCAATCAATTGCTGTGCAGCGCGCGGCCCCTGCGTACGCTCGCCAATCGCGATCCTTGGCCCGCCTTGCGCATGCTTATCCGCGAATGGCAGCCGGATGCGCTGATTGTCGGCCGGCCACTCGCGTCGGACGGTGGCCGCCAGCCCATGCTTGAAGCCACCGAGCGCTTCATGAGCGAACTCAAGCAGCACTTCAAACTGCCGGTACACTCGGTGGACGAGCGCTATAGCTCGCTGGCGGCGCAGTCCGAGCTTAAGAGCCGGCGCGCCGCCGGTAGGCTGCGCCGGCCGAAAGCCGGCGAACGCGATATGCAAGCGGCGCAAATCATCCTGCAGGACTGGATGCGGCAGTTTTATGGGTGAGGGATCGTGTTCAGGCGATGACTTAATGTCATCGCCTGCGATCCAGAACGCCCGGCCATGGAGGGCCGGGCCGGGGGTCAATGTACCCCGGCTGCCGCGCCATGGATGGCGGTAGCGAACCAAGGTACTAGGCATGACCGAGCTCAAGGAGATCAACATTCCGGCCCTTCTCGACCAGATGGCCGTCGAGCTGAAAACACTGCTGGCAGGCGCCACTGATCCGGTCATCGTCGGTATTCCAACCGGCGGATTGTGGGTGGCCGAAGCCTTGCAAAAAAAGCTTGGGCTGGCGACGCCGGTCGGCTGTCTGAACATCAGCTTTCATCGCGATGATTTCGACCGTGCCGGGCTGGCACATGAAGTGCAACCTTCGCGCCTGCCCTTCGAGGTACGCGACCGCTGCGTGGTTCTGGTGGACGACGTGCTCTATACCGGCCGCAGTATTCGCGCCGCGCTCAACGAAATTTTCGACTACGCCCGCCCGTCCGCGGTGTATCTGGCGGTACTGTTCGACCGCGGCGGCCGCGAGCTGCCGATCCAGGCCGATGTGGTCGGCGCGCACATCACGCTGCCCGCCGACCAGGAAGTGAAGCTGACCGGCCCCGAGCCGCTCGGCCTGCAGTTGGTGCAGCGCGAAGCGCCGCCATGAACCTGCAGCTCGACGCGCAAGGCCGCTTACGTCACCTGCTGACCACCGAGGGTCTGCCGCGTGAGCTGATCACGCAAATTCTCGACCGCGCGGAGAGCTTCATCAGCGACCGTCATCGCGCGGTGCGCAAGCTGCCGCTGCTGCGCGGCCGCACCGTGGTCAACCTGTTCTTCGAGCCCAGCACCCGCACCCGCACGACTTTCGAGCTCGCCGCCAAGCGGCTCTCGGCCGACGTGCTGAATCTGCAAGTCGAGGCCTCTTCCAAGAGCAAGGGCGAGGACGATCTCGATACCCTGTTCACCTTGCAAGCCATGCAGGTGGACATGTTCGTGATCCGCCACCGCGACAACGGCGCCGCTGCCTTTTTCGCGCAGCATGTCGCACCCCATGTCGCGGTGCTGAACGCGGGCGATGGCACCAACGCTCACCCCACCCAGGCCTTGCTGGACGCCTTCACCATCCGGCGGCATAAACCGGAGCTGGCAAAGCTGAAAGTGGCGATTGTCGGCGACGTGCTGCACTCGCGCGTCGCCTATTCGAATATCCACTGCCTGAAGGCTCTGGGTGTGACGGACATCCGCGTGATTGCGCCCCCCGCGCTAATGCTGCGCGATCCCGACACGCTGGGTGTCAAGGCCTTTCACGACTTGAAGGCCGGGCTGAAAGATGCGGATGTCGTCATGACCCTGCGCCTGCAGCATGAGCGCATGCACGAGAAGAAGATTGACAGCCTGGAGTCCTACCACGCGGCCTACGGCCTCACCCGGCAAAGCCTGGCGCCGGCGGCGGCGGACGTCATCGTCATGCATCCGGGGCCGATCAACCGCGGCGTGGAAATCGAGCCGGAGCTCGCCTACGGTGAGCACTCAGTCATTCTGGAACAGGTGACCAACGGCATCGCGGTGCGCATGGCGGTGATGGCCATGATTGTCGGTAATCGCGCGCCGACAGCGGCATAACCTCACCCGCAGGCGCGCTCCTACACCCAAACGCTAAACCCTGAATTCCTCGCGCGTCGGCCGCTTTGTAGGAGCGGCCCTCGGCCGCGAATTTGAAATCGCGCGCAGGCGCGCTCCTACATCAGGCGGCGCCGTGGGTGCTGCCAAAATCGAGCTTAGTCTCCAGCTGCGAGCGCGAGTCGGCGTTGGCGAGCGCTTCCTCTCGTTCAATGATGCCGTCCTTGTACAACTGGATCAGCGAGTCGTCGAAAGTCTGGATGTTGCGGTCGGAGCTGTCCGCCATCGCCTGACGGATTTCCTCGAACTTGCCCTGCTGGATCAGTTCCGCGACATAGGGCGTGTTGATCATGACCTCGACCGCCGCCACGCGGCCGCCGGTGCGTGCCTTGACCAGGCGTTGCGCGACGATCGCGCGCAGATTGAGACCCAGATCCATAAATAACTGCTCGCGCTCGTCGGCCTGGAACATGCGCACCATGCGTTGGCAGGCCTGGTAGGTATTGCTGGCGTGCAGGGTGGTCAAGACCAGATGGCCGGTGCCGGCCAATTGCAGGCAGGCGCTCATGGTGTCGTAGTCGCGGCACTCGCCGATCAGCACTACGTCCGGCGCCTCACGTACCGCACTGCGCAGCGCGTTCATGTAGGAATGGGTATCCAGGCCCAGCTCGCGCTGATTGACGATGGCGCGCATATTCGGGTGCGAAAACTCAACCGGGTCTTCAATCGTCAGGATATGGCCGCCTTTTATTTCATTGCGATGTCCCACCATCGCCGCCAGCGTGCTCGACTTGCCCGAACCGGTGGCGCCGACCATCAGAATCAAGCCGCGCCGGTGCTCCATGAGTTCCTTAAGCACCAGCGGCACCCGCAGCTCTTCCACCGTCGGGATCTTGTTGGCGATCAGACGCATCACCATGCCGAGCTTATGCCGCTGGTTGAATACGTTCACGCGGAAGCGGCCGATGCCGCCCGCCTCGGTCGCCAGATCGATCTCGAGATGCTTATCCAGGGTCTGCTGCTGTTCTGGCGTGAGCAGCTCCACGATGAGGTCCTTCACCTGTTCCGCATCCAGCACATTGCGCCCGACCGGATAGTGCTCGCCGTGTACCTTGAGCATCGCCGGCGCGCCGGCGGTGAAATACAGGTCTGACGCCTGCTTGTCTACGGCCAGTTTGAGGTAGGGGATTATTTTCATTGGTCCGGCTCAGGCTAGCGCAGGGTGCGGCCTTCTTCTTCTGCGTTTTTCATGGTCATGCCTTTCACCACCTCATCGTCGTGCAATGAAGCCGGCGAACGCTTGCTCTTGAGCTTGATCCTCAACCGCAGGTCATTCTGTGAATCGGCGTTCCGGATTGCTTCGTCATAACTGATGATATGACGCTCGTACAAGTCGAATAACGCCTGGTCGAAAGTCACCATACCCAGCTCATTGGACTTGCCCATCAACTCTTTCAGCGAGGTGATTTCGCCCTCTTTGATCAGCTCCGAGATAAGCGGGGTGTTGAGCATGATTTCCACCGCCGCGATGCGCCCGCCTTTTTCACGCCGCACCAGGCGCTGGGAGATCATGGCCTTGAGATTCAGCGACAGGTCCAGCAGCACCTGGCCGCGCTTTTCCTCGGGAAAGAAGTTGATCACGCGGTCCAGCGCCTGGTTGGCGCTATTCGCGTGCAAAGTGGCCAGACAAAGGTGTCCGGTTTCCGCGAACTGAATCGCGTATTCCATGGTCTCGCGCGCACGGATCTCGCCGATCATGATCACGTCCGGCGCCTGCCGCAGCGAGTTCTTGAGTGCGATTTCCCAGCTGTTCGTGTCCACCCCTACTTCGCGCTGGGTCACGATGCAGTTCCTGTGCGGGTGCACGTATTCGATCGGGTCCTCGATGGTGATGATGTGACCCTTGGAGTTCTCATTGCGATGTCCCACCATCGCCGCCAAGGAGGTGGATTTGCCCGAGCCGGTAGCGCCCACCATGATCACCAAGCCGCGCTTGGTCATCATGATGTCCTTCAAATGCACCGGCAGCTCCAGCTGCTCCATCGTGGGTATCTCGGTGGTGATGGTGCGAAACACGATGCCGGCGCGGCCCTGCTGGACAAACGCATTGACGCGGAAACGGCCGATACCGGGCGGCGCGACCGCGAAATTGCATTCCTTGCTCTCGTCGTAGTCCTTGAGTTGACGGTCGTTCATCACGGATCGCACGACGATGGCCGATTGTTCCGCGGTCAGCGGTTTATCCATGACCGGTTTAACCTCGCCGTCCACCTTGATGGCGGGCGGGAAGCCGGTGGTCATAAACAGGTCCGAACCCTTGCGGGCTTTCAGGAGCTTGAGCAACTCCTGCACGAGCTTGGCGGCTTGTTCGCGATCCATGGTAACTCCCTAGGGTCCGACCGGCTTCTGCACGTACCGTCTCGACCCGTTAAGCATAGCCTGCATCAAACACCAGCGTGACGCCAAAATCAGATGGACTCTTTGTTCGCAGCGTAGCTGCGCGCCTCGTCACGCGCCACCGCGCCGCGCGCCACCAGCCCCTGCAGGCATTGATCGAGGGTTTGCATGCCCGTGTTCTGGCCGGTCTGGATCGAGGAATACATCTGCGCGATCTTGTTTTCGCGGATCAGGTTGCGGATGGCGGGGGTGCCGACCATGATTTCGTGCGCAGCGATACGGCCGCCACCCTTCTTCTTGAGCAAGGATTGCGATATCACCGCGCGCAGCGACTCCGACAGCATTGCGCGCACCATATCCTTCTCCGCGGCCGGAAATACGTCCACAATGCGATCCACCGTCTTGGCCGCCGAACTGGTGTGCACGGTGCCGAACACCAGATGGCCGGTCTCGGCGGCGGTCAGCGCCAAGCGGATGGTTTCCAGATCGCGCAGCTCACCCACCAGAATGATGTCGGGGTCTTCGCGCAAGGCCGAGCGCAAGGCGTCGTTAAAACTATGCGTGTCGCGGTGCACTTCGCGCTGGTTAATGAGGCACTTCTTCGAGATGTGCACGAACTCGATGGGGTCCTCCACCGTGAGGATGTGCCCTTGCTCGTTGTCGTTGAGATGGTCCACCATCGCCGCCAGCGTGGTGGATTTGCCCGAGCCGGTCGGACCCGTGACCAGAATGATGCCGCGCGGCACGTCGATCAGTTCCTTGAATACCGGCGGACAGTTGAGCTGTTCGAGTGAGAGGATCTTCGATGGAATGGTACGGAACACCGCACCGGCGCCGCGGTTCTGGTTGAAGGCGTTCACCCGGAACCGCGCCATGCCCTGAATTTCGAAGGAGAAGTCGCATTCGTAGCGGTCTTCGTACTCCTTGCGCTGCCTATCGTTCATGATGTCATAGACCATGCTGTGCACAGTCTTGTGATCCATCTCCGGCAGATTGATGCGCTGCATGTCGCCGTCAATGCGTATGCACGGCGGCATGCCCGCGGACAAATGCAGATCGGATGCGCCTTGTTTCACGCCGAAGGTCAGTAGTTGCGTTACGTCCATGCCCCACTCCTCTTGAATTCACCTACAATCCGCCGAAAGCCGGCGTGTCGTTTACGCCCAAAGTATCGGCAAATCCCGTCCCAAGCAACATGACTTCGATCGCAGAGCGCATCGCCGTGGTGCAATCCCGCATCGGCCTGGCCTGCGAATTCTCCGGCCGCGACCCGCGCGACGTGCAATTGCTTGCCGTCAGCAAGGGGCAGCCGGCCGAGGCCATACGCGAGGCCGCGGCCGCCGGCCAGCGCGCTTTCGGCGAAAACTACCTCGTGGAGGCTTTGGTCAAAATCGAGGCTTTGCGCGAGCTCGAGCTGGAATGGCATTTCATCGGCCCGATCCAATCCAACAAGACCCGGCGTCTGACGGAACATTTCTCATGGGCGCATTCGGTGGATCGGCTTAAAGTTGCCGAGCGCTTGAGCGAGCAGCGCGCCGCCGGCGGGCCCGCGCTGAGCGTCTGCGTCCAGGTGAATATCAGCGGCGAAAAGAGCAAAGCGGGCGTAACCCCTACGGAGGCTGAAGCCCTTTGTCGAGCCGTCGCCGCCCTGCCGCGGCTGAAGCTGCGCGGCCTCATGGTGATTCCAGCGCCGTCCGCCGACAAGGAAGCGCAACGCAGCGCTTACGCCGCAACCCGCTCGCTATTCCGCGAGCTGCTGGATTCCGGACTGGTATTGGATAGCTTATCGATGGGCATGTCCGCCGACCTCGATTCGGCGATAGCCGAAGGTGCCACAATCGTGCGCGTGGGCACCGACATATTCGGACCCAGGCCGGAGTAAGCCGAAATGGACCCCAAAATGGACAAGGAGCAGTTGAAGCGCCAAGCCGCGGAAGCGGCAATCCAGTACGTCGAAGCAGGCATGGTGGTCGGCGTCGGCACTGGCTCCACTGTCAATCACTTCATTGACCTGCTGGGTCCGCTGCGCGGTAAGCTGGACGGCGCGGTGTCCAGCAGCGAGGCCAGCAGCAAGCGTTTGCAGGCTCTGGGTATTCGCGTGCTGGACCTGAATGCAGCCGGCCCGCTGCCGCTGTATGTGGACGGCGCCGATGAGGCCAATCGCCAGCTCGAACTGATCAAGGGCGGCGGTGGCGCGCTGACTCGCGAAAAAATCGTGGCCCAGGCCAGCCGTAAGTTCGTGTGCATCGTCGATGAAAGCAAACTAGTGTCCGTGCTGGGCCAGTTCCCCTTACCCATAGAGGTCATTCCCATGGCCCGCAGCCTGATTGGCCGCGAGCTGGTCAAGCTCGGCGGACAACCCGTCTGGCGCGAAAATTTCACGACCGATAACGGCAATTTCATCCTGGACGTGCATGCGCTCAAAATTCTCGAGCCGCGCAAGCTCGAAGAAACGATCAACCAGCTTCCCGGGATCGTCAGCGTCGGCCTCTTTGCACGGCGGCCAGCGGATGTGCTGCTCGTCGCCGGCTCTGGCGGCGTCAAAACCCTGAAACGCTGACAGCGCCAAACTGCTATCTTTCACGTCACATTCCGGCGAGAGCCGGTATCCCCTTCCCTCGCTTGCGGGGAAGGTAGGATGGCGGCGTTTCGAAAATGACCTGGACACCGGCCTGCGCCGGTGTGACGATTTGGTAGTGTCTTAGTTTGCTGCCTAACTCCAGAGTTCGTCATTCCGGCGGAGCCTGCCCCGGCGTGTTTTAGGCCGGGGGCCGGTATCCCCTTCCCCCACTTGTGGGGGAAGCTAGGATGGGGGTCTACCGTAAACCCATGGACACCGGCTAGAGTTTATCCTGAGCGAAATCGACGGGCCGGTGTGACAATTTCAATCCAGCACTTCGTTCCAACCTTTAACGATCTCACCCGGCTCGGAACCCACCGTCAGCGGATACAGCTCGCGGCCGGCGCGCACCTTCTGGCCGCCATCACGTGTCAGTGGCCGGAAAGATATCGTCGCGGTACTTCTGGTGGATTTCGGGAAGAACAGATCCAAGGGCAGGTTCATGTAAAAGCCCTTGTCGAAACTGCCTTCGCCGAAGTCCTCCGCGGATACGTCGGTGAAGCTGGCAAAGGCGCCCACGCGGGCGCCGCTGGCGAAACGGCGCGAAAGATCAATGGTTGTGCCCTGATCCCCGGCGAGATACTGGCCCACACTCAGCTTGGCCAGCAGATTCCACCAGGGCAGTTCAAAATAGCCGGTGAGATGACCGGTGGTTACCTCGTAGTCGAGAAAATCAAAACGCTGGTCAAAATCGCGCTGGCGCACGCGGTTGACCTCGAGTCCGGCCGCCCATTGCGCGCCGTAGGGCCGATACAGCAACTCACCCGCCACGCCGCCATACATTTCCTCAAAAATGCCCGCGGACAGGCGGCTGTACCACTGTGGCGCCGGCGACCAGATGTAGTTGCTTTCCAGCCGCACGAGATTGTTCTTGCCCTCCCGGCGGTAACGCGCGATGTCGCTGCGTACTCGGGGTAAGCGGCTATCGGAGACCTGATCGAGATCATCGAGATTGTCCACCAGGTTGGCGCCGAGCACTGCGCTCAGGCCGAGCCGATCCGTGAGTTGCACATCGCCTGAGAAGCGCAGCCATAGCTGCCCGATGTAGAAACTATCGGGGCCGCCGATCTGCTGGCGCAGCGCCGGCGCGATCCCCCAGCTATACGTCGGGTAGTCAATCAGTTCGGGCAGATCCGCATCATCGTATCCTGCGCCGGGTCCGCGAATCACCGTCTTCGGCCAGATGGCGCGCGTGCTGTCCGCAACATAAGTCAGCGCCTGTTCGAGATCGGCGCGGGTAATATCGACGCGATAAGTCTCCTGTCCCGCCTCAACATTGACCAGGGTGAAATCCATCACGCCGTCCGGCGCAACTGCCGCAGCGGCGCGGGCCACGCGTCCCACCGCGCGCGCCGGATTGCGATACGGCTTTTGCGAGAACCACAGCGTGAGCCGGCGCTGATCCAAATCCAGTGCATGCAAGCTCGCCTCCTGCCCGCTCAGTTGTGCGCGCAGCCGTTCGGCCAGCGCCGCAAGATCTATCGCGGCCAAGGCCTGCTGCGGGTTTTGTACCGGCCGGATCGTCGGCGGCAGCGGGTCTTTCTTGGGTGGGCTTTCATCGCGCTGGAAATTGCCGCCCAGCGTAGCCGTGAACACCGCGGTATTGCCGCGCTCCACTCCGGCGGTAAACCCGAAGGCACGGTTTACCTGGTAGCGCAATCCAAAATTAACCGGCGCATCGACTTCCAACGCCGTGCCGCTGGGTTCGGTCTCGTAGTCGTTACCCTCATATTCCAGCAGCACGCTGAGACCCCGCAGCGGCGTGTGCCACTCGATTCCACCGAATACCGCCACTTCTTCACCGCGAAACCAGCGCTTGACGTCCACCCGGCCGCCTTCACCTGAAATGCCAGTTGGCCGAGTGTCAAAACGGTCGGACAAGCTGCCGAGAGGATTGTCGAAATCGCCGCGCGAACCCAGGCGTCCCCAACCGATACCTAGGGAAATATCCACCGGCCCGAAGGCCTTATTGCCCACCAGATACTCCGCGGCAAACAAGCCTGTGCCGCCGATATCGCGCACACCGAGCGCAAGCTCGGGTATATAGACCGACTCTGCCAGTAGCCTAACTTTGAAATCCAGGCCGCGATCTTTTGCGGTTTGCTTGCCGCTGAACGATGCCGGCCCGAACAGGCGCTGCTCGTCTTCCGTGTAGCGGAGAGTCGTTTCCAGCCACGGTAAGAATTGCAAGGAAAGGTAGAGGTGGTTATACGGCGAGGACACCGACAGGCCGGCGGTCAAACTGCCATCCGGCGCAAACCGCGCTGTCGGGTTCTGCAATAGGCCCACGCCACCGGCACTGGTCTGGCCGTCCGCCAGCGCCAGAACCGGTAGCATTAGCCCAAGCACCAGACCTGCCAGCCTTCCCCAGTTCCAAGCCGATCTCACAGTGAGTTAGTCCCGATGGGCCAAGCCTTGCCGGCCCCGCAGCTCGTTTGCGGGAGCTGCAGTGGTACGGAATTTGCTGCAAGAAAGGGAGTCCGGCCGATTGACGCAGCCGACGGACTAAGCGTAATCTGTTGATCGCTTGGCTCAAATAGGAGCTGCTTATGAATTCTGTTCATCGTGCGGTAATTGCCATCCTGGCGGCGACATCTCTGGCGAGCTTCAGCTTCAATGCCTTAGCCCAGGAGGAAGACGCCCTGGAGGAAGACACTACGGCCAGCACTAGCGCAAGCGAGTTGCCGGCGGCCGGTGTATGGGCCGGTCTCGGGCTATTAGGGATTGTTGCCGTAATCGCGGGTAGCGATAGCGACGACAGCGACGGGCCGACCGCAACCGTACCCCCGTAACTCGCACCGGAATTGCTCGCTGCCGGCCGGCGGCGGGTTAATGTCGTAATCATCTTCAAGCCCGCAGCTTTGCTGCGGGCTTGAACATTTCCAGCTCCGTTACGCCCAGCTGCGGCGCCGTGTGCTGAAGGCTCTTCCATACGAAGCCAGTCCCGGGATCGACCCAATACTGGTTTTTCACGTGCCAGTTCCAGCGCCAGTAGGAGACATGCTCCTCGACCCGCAGCGTTACCCGCGGTTGGCCGAGAATGGTGATGACGTCTTCTTCCTTTGGGTGGAACACGCTGGTTGCTGCGACGTCTTTCTCCCGCGGCTGCGCGGGCCGTAAATCCACGAAACGGACCAGGGTCTCGCCCCCGGGTGGAACGCGCTGCAACCCGGTCTGCACGGGGTCGAGGGCGCCGAAGCGGGTAGTCTTCAAATCCTTGATCAGACCGTTGGTGCGGATCAGTCGCCCGAACCGCGTGACGAATAGCAATTGATCCGCCGTGACCCAGTACAGGTCGTCGTTGATGTTTTTGGCCAGCACCACCAAGGCCTGGCGGCTTTCCCCTATGCGAACTCCCATGGAGGCATAAGGTAGGCGCGCGACATCTTGCGCGGAAAATGCGCCCTGTCTACTTTGCTTGCGTCGCGCTGAGAACGACTCACCGAGGGATTTGAAGAGCGGATTCGCTACGCAGCCGGACACGGCCAGCGATAGAGCACCGGTAAGAAAGGCGCGCCGCTTGAACCCCCGATCGGATCCATTCATGGACGGTTCCAATGCATCTCGGTAAATTTGATCATCCGGCGCCGGCACCGCCAAACCTAGGCTTCGCGCGAGAGGCCGGTACGCTGAGTTCTGTCGCGCATGATCCGTCGCGACGAACGCCAGGTATGGCCCGCCAACACAACCAGAAAGGCGTAAAACGCAAGCGGCTCACTCCACCAGGACTGCGCTGTACCGAAAGCGGCCAGCGCTCCACCAAGACTCATTCCTGAAAGCCACCACACCACCGCCTGCTCGCTGCCGAGCCGCCTGAGCAGCAGATGATGGACATGTTCGCGATCGGCCGAGAAGGGGCTTCGTCCTTCCAGCGCCCGCCGCAGCATCAGGCAAAGTGTATCGGCCAGTGGTACCAGCATCAGCCATACCGCTGTCACGGGAGGAAATGACGCTTCAGGCTGCCCGGCAGCGGCCACGAGCAACCAGGCCAGCCAAAATCCCAATAAATTGGAGCCGGCTTCGCCGAGAAATACCAGGCTGCGACCTCCTCTGAGCGCCGGATGGTTGTAGCAGAGAAACCCGACCAGCGATCCGGCGAGTAAAAAACCGGGAAGGGCAATATCAGCCGCACCCGCTCCGACGATGATTAACAGGCCGGCCACGACGATCAAAGCCACGCTGCCGCTGAGACCATTCATGCCGTCCAGCATGTTGATGCAGTTGATTCCCCCCACCACGGCAAATACCGTGACCACTTCGGCAAACATCCCGAGCTCAATTGCGCCGGTGCCCAGCAGATTGCCGAAACCCTCCAGCTGTAAGTGATCGAATCGGGTCATGCAGAAACCGGCCAGGGTTTGGCCGGACAAGCGCCAGATCGCCGAAATCGGTCGCGAATCGTCCCACAGCCCAAGCAACACGAGTATCAATGAGCCGGCGAGGAGTCCTGTCGGCAGATCCTTACCGGTCACCGTCCCGGCAACAACGCCTACGCCCAGGATCGCAGCGACGAGAGCCAGCCCCCCCGCCTTGGGCGTGGGCGATACATGACATCTACGTCCACCGGGGATATCCACCAATCCCAGTCGGCGAGTTATGGGTATCAGGGCGGGAACAGAAAGAAGCGTGATTCCGCAACCTAAAACAAACCACAGCAGCTGCTGCATTACTCCCCCGGATTCGTCTGTCCTCGTAGTGCTCTGATAACGCAACAACCGAGCCGGACAGTAAGCTGCCTAGGCTACCTGAGCCGCTGTCCGATTAGTAGCTGCCGGCCGGCCATTCATAGCACCCGCTTGTGCCATTTATCCATTACCGGTCAATGACATTGCGCCAGGCCGCAAACGACAACTCGCGCCGAAAACGCCGTTCGTATGCTTCGCGCGCGCGCGCGCCACGCCGCGCACATTCCGCCAGGTTGGACCGGCACTCGTTCAACAGATTGAATAACCCGTCGGCGTCACCTGGATCCAGCTGCCAACCACATTGCTCCTCCGCGATCACCCGCGCAATCTCTGCATCGCGCGGACCGATGAAGATGGCCGGCCGGCCGGCTGCTGCAATGCCGTACCACTTGCTCGGTACTACAACTCCGCTTAACTCAGGATGCTGGGTCACAAGGTGCACATCGGCCGCACCCAGGGAATCGCTCAGTACCGACGCCGGTTGATAGGGCCGGAACATCCAATTCTCAAAGCCACTGGCATGCGCCATCTGCTGCAGCGCCTGAAACTGCTTACCGCCGCCGATCATCAGGAAAATCAGATCGTTCGCTCCGGCCAATTTCGCGCCAGCAGCCGCTACCGCTTCAAACACATGCGCCCGCCCGAAGTTGCCGCTATAGCCAACCACAAAGGAATTTCCCAAACCCCAGGTCTGCCGTAACGGATTTTGCAGGCGTGCGGCCGGACGGACGTTTTCTTCGTCCGCCCAGTTACAGATGATCTTCGACGGGATATGGCGCGCCGCGAGATACTCCTGCATGCAGCGTCCCACCACGACGTTAGCACCGGCTCGGCGCAAACCAAAATCGCGCAGAGGCCGCAAACCTGCCAGGGTCAAAGCCAACACACGACTAGTACTTAACCGGCTGGCTATCTCCGGAAAAATATCCTGCAGCCAATTAATAAGTCTGGCGCGCCTCAGCCAGCACGGCAGCGCCAGTGCCAATCCGAGCATCGGTGGATCGGTCTTGGCGACTACCGTGTCACCCGGTCGGACATGACGCACCACATACCAGACGGCCGCCAGATAGAAAGTAAAGTAGTCGAGTGCGCGTCCGAAGATATTTGTGCGACCGAAGCGGGTTGCCGGTAGTCGATAGATATGCACGCCACGCCAGCTTTCCGCGCGCGGCAGGTCTGCTCGCGGTGCTTCATATAGCTGACGACTGGTAACGACCCCGCACTGCCATCCGCGTTCGGCCAGATGGGTAGCGAGCTGGCTCAGGATGTTACTGGTGGCAGAGCCGTCGGGATGGAAATACCGATTGACGAACCAGACTTTGTGCATGGGCCGGTTAAAGGCGCGCGTCAACGACTGTCCACCTCGACACGCTCATGACCCTGGGCGTTAGCGGCCTAGCGGTAGTTGTTCAGTGCAGTACGAGCTAGTGCAGAAGCAAGCTTACTCATCTTCAAACACCAAATACGCCTGGATGAGAGTCTGCAAAGACGGCAGCAACTGGATAACCGCCCGGTTGTAACTGACGAGGGACGCCGAGGAAGCAAACACCACATCGCGCGGCTGCAAGCGGAACTGGTCCGCCAGTATCAGTGCGTCCACCGATTTGGCATTGAGATGGTAGATCTTTGGCGGGCGGGCGGCGGGCGGCACCGCCTTCGCGTCGGACATCTGCTCGAGTGGCACGCCGCGGACAACGTAGAGGCCACCGCTGCTGGATTCCAGGCTCAAGCCTCCTACCTGGCCGTCGTTGATGGCATCGGTCAAGGTCATTCCGCTTACCGGGATGTCCAGGACCGCCTGCTGCTTGACTTCTCCGACCACGAAAACGCGGTTCCAGCGACCGTCTTCGACGTAAAGTTGATCACCATGCCGCAGGGTGAGACGGCGCGCTACGTTAGCGTCGCGGAAAACCTGGTTGAGATTGATGTCGTGGTCGCGACCGGCGCGTTGCAAAGTTAGGCGACGATGTGTTTTCGCCGGCCGGATGGAGTTACAGGCGTCGAGTGCATCCAGTACGGTAAGGGATTGATCGGTTATCGGCAGGCGGCACGGCTTTTCCACGTCCCCGACAACATGAACATATTGACTGCGGAACTGGAGCACGCGCACATCCACCTGTGGCTCCTGCACGATGCGGGAAAGTCCGGTGGTAATACGGGCGCGGATCTCCTCGACGGTAAGTCCACCCACCTGGATGAGACCAACATGCGGATAAAAGAAGCCGCCGTCCGCGCGCACCACCTGTCCGGCTGAAGCCGGATCACGCGCATCACCCGCGGGATTAGTAAGATCCGAATGGCCCCAGACCACCACGCTTAGTACGTCCCCAGGTCCGACCCGGTACTCAACTACCGATGGCGCGTCGTCATTCGCCGTTCCCCGGGCCTGTTGGGCGGCCTTTTCCTTCGTCTGCTTGCGCTTATGGGCGAGCCGCGCAATCACATCGGGCGTGATGTCTACAATCTCGGCACCCTGCCCATGATTGTTGGAGTCGTCATACACCGGCGGAGCGCCGCTTGACCAGACGTCACTACCGTCGTTGTCAATTCTGAGTCCGGGAAAAGTACACGCCGTCAGCGCTGCAAGGCCCGCTATCACAGAGACCAGGCCGATTCCATGACCCGTCGCAATTTTATTAAGCCGCATGCAACCCCTTCTTAAAAACGCCCCAGCACGAATGCGATGTTCTTTTATTTCAGAACCTGCAACCAGTCCTTGACATGCTGGTCGAGCTGCAGGAGTACCTGTTCAAACCGCTCATGCGGCTGGCCGTATGGGTCCGGAACCACCTCGCCCTTACGCCAATGCCCCATTAGAAACACTTTACCGCGGGTTTGCGGATGCTGATAGTGAATCCACTTCCGCTGCATCTCTTCCATGACCAGGACCAAATCGGCCTGAGTCAGGAGCTTACCATCACACTGACGGGCGCGGCAGGCTGAGATATCGATGCCGTGCGACCGCATGGCGGTTACCGCTTCCTCGGCGGGCGACTCGCCCACCAGCGCGGCTACGCCAGCAGAACTGACTGAAAAGTCCACACGCTTGCCATATACGGACCGCAACAAGCCTTCAGCCATAGGGCTGCGGCAGATATTCCCGGTACAGACCACCAGAATATTACGAATCATTGATTAGCCGCTGACCCTATCTGCCTGGTCGCTCCACGACATAGGAACCGAGCACCAGCATGTCCATATCGGTGCGCAGGAAACAATCCAGCGCCTCCTCCGGCCGGCACACTACGGGTTCGTTTTCGTTGAATGAGGTATTGAGCAGGATCGGTACTCCGGTCAGTGCGCCGAAGGTCTCGATCAGCCTGTAGTAACGCGGGTTTGCCTCGCGCCGGACAGTTTGCAAGCGGCCACTGCCATCCACATGGGTTACCGCTGGAATCTGCGCACGCCGAGCCTCTCGGACCTGAAACACCTGGCTCATAAACGGCACATCGTCGTCCTGCTCAAACCACTCGCCCACCTGCTCCCGCAGGATAGACGGCGCAAACGGCCGGAAAGATTCACGCCTTTTGACCTTCTGGTTCAGGATGTCCTTCATGTCCGGTCGGCGCGGATCCGCCAGGATGGAACGATTGCCCAAGGCCCTTGGGCCCCATTCCATCCGTCCCTGAAACCAGCCCACCACACATCCCTTGGCCAGGGCCTGAGCCACCCGCTCGCACAGCTCCCGGTCATCAGCGACATGTGCGATGGCATGCTCGCGCATACGTTCCCGCTCTTGCATCAGCAGTTCGGCGCACTGCTCGTCAGAGTATGAAGGTCCCCAGTAAGCATGCTCCTGCCGCCACCGCGCGCCGCCCGACATCCTGGACGCCAACGCCAGCGCAGCTCCGATCGCGCCACCCGCATCGCCGGCCGCCGCCTGGATATACACCGAGCGGAATGGAGTACGTTGGCGAATCTTGCCGTTCGCTACCGAGTTCATTGCACAGCCGCCCGCCAGCGTCAGCCGGTCGCAGCGGTAACGGGCATGCGCTGAGTTAAGCAGATGGAAAAACGCTTCCTCATACATCGCCTGTGTCGAATGTGCGATGTCCTTGTGCCGTTGCGTCAGCGGCTCGCCTTTGGTCCGCGCCGGTCCGAGCAGTTTCTCAAGCACCGGGGCGAACAGGGTGCCGACTTCCGGTGCACAGTTGTTGCACTGATGCGTAACCGCTTCCCGGTGGTGCCGAAAGTAATCCAACCCCAGGCGATAAGTACCATCCGGTAAAAGCTGGACCAGCTCACGCATTTCGGCCAGGAAAGACGGCTTCCCGTACGGCGCCAACCCCATCACCTTGTACTCGTCGCCGTAGTGCGGAAATCCAAGATACTGGGTCATCGCTTCGTAGAAGGTGCCCAGCGAATGGGGGAAAAGCACCCTGCCGTCCACCGGTACGACTCCGCCGACGCCCATGCCCCAGGCGGCGCTTGCAAAGTCACCGAATCCATCCACTGACACGGCCACGGCTTCCGCGAAGGGCGAGGCGAGATAGGCAGATGCCAGATGACAAAGATGATGTTCTACGGGATGTAGTTGACCACGGAACATCTGCCCGCCAAACGCGGCGGCCAACTCCGTCCGAACGGAAAGCCGACGACGGGTGTTGCTGATCCGTTGCCGCAACCAACCCGCTGCGGGGCGGTGACGGAGGGCATAGGTGATCTTCCGCAAACGGTTGGCACGTGGATCGCTATTCAGCGCGACGTGATCTATATCCGCAAGCGTTAGCCCCGCCTCGGCCAGACAGTAACGGACGGCGCCAATAGGAAAGCCTGCCCAATGTTTGATTCGGCAGAAACGCTCCTCTTCTGCTGCTGCAACCAGTTTGCCGTCCACCAGCAAGGCCGCGGCGGCGTCAGCGTGATAAGAGTTGAGCCCGAGAATCGTCGTCATTCCAAATGGATTTCCGTATCGCCGTCTGTTGCTGCGGTAAGTTTCTTTGGTATCAGTGAGTGCCGGTGGTCAGCGACTACTCGCGATGATCGTCCGCAATCCAACGGTCGAGCAGCCTTAACGCCAGCAGGACCTCGGCTATTGTCCGCTGAAACGTATAGTGCAAGCCGCGGTAGCCATCCAGAAAGAGACCTTTGAATACGAAACAATGCAAGGGCACCAGCAGGGGGCCCAACAGTAACCGCCGGCAGCGGTCCGGCCAACTAAGGTCTTGCCAGCGGGATGGCGCGAGCTTGTCAGCCTCCTGCTTCGAATAGCGAATCTGCGACGACATCCATCGCGACAGCGGCTTACGATCGTCGTGCAGAACACGTCCCTTTAGTCTGGCGACCCGGGCGGGGGGAACGGCCCGATGGGCGTGGCCGTCATTGACGTAGCGAACAGTCTGCGTTCGATGTAACACCAGCCGCGGCGGCAACAGCGTCGCCCGCAACGGCTTTCCCTGAACGCAGTACACGAACCCTGCGTACCAGGCGTCCGCGGATGCGGGGTCGAGCTGCCGGATCTCTTCCACCAGCGCTGGCATCAGCACGTAGTCCGCGTCGAGGGACAGCGTGAACGGCGTCGCGATTTTCTCAAGGCCGAAATGGGTTTGTGCGGCGAACGAGTCAAAATCCCGGTGAAATACCTCCACCGCGCGGTGTCCGGCCAGAATCTTCAAGGTCTCGTCGCTGCTGCCGCTGTCCACCACGACAATTCTTCTGGCCCAGGCCAGCGACATCAGTGCGCGCCCGAGATTAGGTGCCTCGTTATAGGTCAGGACTAGCGGGGTGATCAAATCGAGCATCGAATACCTTTCAACGAACGGCGCACGAGCGATGAGTGCCCGCAAACCGTTCGCTTAGACAGCGTAGAACGCGCGGTACCAGTCAACCAGTTTCTTCACCCCGGTTTCAATCGGAGTGCTGGGTGCAAACCCGACATCCAGGCTCAGCTCGTCCACGTCGGCAAAGGTTACCGGTACTTCACCCGGCTGTAGCGCAAGCATGCGCTTATCCACCTTCTGTCCTGCCGTTTCCTCGAGCACTTCGATGAAACGAAGCAAACCGACCGGCGTATGGTTGCCGATATTGTAAATGCGATACGGCGCAGAGCTGGAGCTAGGGTCGGGACTTGCGCCAGTCCACTTCGGATTAGGCGCCGGAATCAGCTCCAGCGTGCGCAGCACACCTTCGACGATGTCATCAATATAGGTAAAGTCCCGCTGCATGTTTCCATGGTTGTACACATCAATCGCCTCGCCGTTCAGGATGGCGCGCAGAAACTTGAACGGCGCCATATCGGGCCGGCCCCAGGGGCCATAGACGGTGAAAAGACGCAGACCCGTTACCGGCAGGCCGAACAGATGTGCATAGCTATGTGCCATCAGCTCGTTGGCTTTTTTTGTCGCCGCATAAAACGAGATGGGATGGTCCACATTATCGTGCACCGAATATGGCAGCTTGGTGTTGGCGCCGTACACGGAACTGGATGAAGCGAATACCAGATGCTGCACGCGATGCTGCCGGCATTGTTCGAGCATATTGGCAAAGCCAACCAGATTGCTTTGTACGTAGGCCGCGGGATTCTCCAGCGAGTAACGCACGCCGGGCTGGGCCGCCAGATGCACAACTTTGTCGAAGCGTCGTCCGGAGAAAACTCGGGCTAACCCGGCAGCGTCCGCCAAATCCGTCCGCTCGAGACGGAATCCCGTCTCTCCTTCCAAACGCTGCAGACGCGCTTCCTTCAGCCGTACGTCGTAGTACGGACTCAAGTTGTCGAGCCCAACGACCTCGTTTCCCTCAGCCAGCAGCCGAAGCGCTGTTTCACAGCCTATGAATCCCGCAGCTCCAGTTACCAGTACCCGCACCATTGCGCGCTATCCTTTTATGAAAGGGCGATTTCCATGAGTCTGACGGTGATGGTTGCAGCGCACCACACTACGTGGACGCTACTCCGGGCGGCTTACGATGCCTTGCTTCAACGTAGAGACTATCTGCCACACGCACAAGCATTGGAATGTGTTTACTCATAACTCTTAACAATTCTGAAGTACGCACCAACAACCGGCCCAGCGGCGCCAGGAGATCATAATCCGAGGCTTGTAGCCCAAGACCGAAAAAGCAGTCCGCTGAGACTTGGGTAGGACCATCCAATATCTGACTTCAAATGTTTTTGCTTCCAGGTCACGTTCGACAAAGCGCACGTGTTCAAAACTGGAAATAGATGAACTGATTGATAGGCCTCAGAAACACTAGCACGATAGGCACGATAGCTGCGGCCGTTATAAACGTCATCACTGGCCGGGCCATGAATCCCAGACGATCAATCAAAGGCAAAGCGCGATTGGCTGCCGCTGCACCAAGAACAACCAGTAATGTGATAGCCGCGATCAAGTAAATATTTTCGCGCATGCCCAATCCATAGTATTGAGCAGGCTGTAAGACAATGAAGATCATCTGCAGAGCATCGCCCAGAGTCTGGGCTCTGAACGGAATCCACGCCAGCATGACTAGCGGCAGCGTTAAGGCCAATCCAACGGCGCCGCGCATCTGGGCTGGAACGTGTTCCTGCAAGGGCTTTGTCAGGCGATAGCCCGCGATGTAGGCAGCGTGCATCAGACCCCAGAGTACAAAAGTCCAGTTTGCACCGTGCCAGAAGCCCATGATTGCCCAAGTCACAAAAAGAATGCGGATTGTGCGAGCACTGACGGCGTCTGGAGTAATCTGCTCATCCGCAAGACCGGGCTGTTCAGCACGCGCCCTGAACCGGACTCCTAGCAAAGGTAAATACAGGTAGTCCCGGACCCAGCTGGAAAGGGAGATATGCCAGCGTTTCCAAAAATCTCTTGGGGACGTGGCCACGTAAGGGAAGTTGAAGTTCTCCGGCAATCGAATCCCCATCAGGCGTGACGAGCCGATGGCGATGCTCGAATAAGCGGCAAAATCAAAGTAAATTTGAAATCCGAACAGAAAAGCCAGCGTCCAGACATCCAGAGCCGTCATCATGGAGACGGGCTGAGCAAATCCCTCATCAACCAGCGGTGCAATGTTGTCGGCGAGCGCAACCTTTAGAAACAAGCCCAGGATAATCCGCTGCACTCCGACATTCAGATCTTCCAGTGTGAAGGCAGCTCGTCGGTAAAACTGCGGAATCAGTTGCGCAGCCCGGAGAATTGGGCCTGCGATCAACTTGGGAAAAAATGTGATGAAGCAGGCATATGCCAGGAAACTACGCTCCGCATGGATTACCCGGCGGTACACGTCCAGCGTATAGCTGATGGTCTCGAAGGTATAAAAGCTAATGCCCAGCGGCAGAATGATATCGAGATTTGGAACATCAATTGATGCGCCAAACAACGACCATGCAGCCTGGAAATTATCGACAAAGAAGAGCAGATACTTGAAATACAACAACAATCCAAGATTGACCGATAGGCTGATGGCAACCAGCCACTTTCGCTGCGTACCGCCTTCAGTCTTCTCAAGCTTCAGCGCGACCAGGTAATCCGTCGTGGCGGAGACCAACATTACAAGAAGAAATTCCGGCCGCCAGAATCCGTAAAACATAACGCTGGCGAGCATGATCACCCACATCCGCATACGGGGTGGCATCAGCCAATAGAAACACAAAGAAAGTAGCAGAAACAACAGGTAGGTAACGGAATTGAAAATCATGGCTGTTGCAAGCCCGCAGAGCCGGCGGCTGCATGCACCGTTTTGATCAGCGCTTCCGCCAGCAGCTTGTGCCCCGGAGCCTGAAAATGCATGTAGTCGGTTTCCAGTCCGCCACCGATTGTTGTGGATCCTTTCTGTCCCCAATAGATAGCAGGCACCAGAGATTCATAGTTCTGATAGTGAGCCTTGAAGTCATCGGCTAGTACCTGAACCGTCTGTTTAAAGTCCAAGTACTCGCTTTCGACGTACGGCAGCGGTACATCGCTTCGGATCGGTGCAATGTACAAGATCACCTGTATGCTCTTTTCACGGGCGAGATCGAGAATCAGTCTGAGTGCTTCGAGGTTGTCCTGATACCGGCCAGGAATCCGACGCCGTTTGGTCGACGGCTTGATACCAAGCACCGCATTGCGGGCAAGATAGAGGCCCTGAAACAGTTGGCCTCGCAACTCGGGGCGCGCCTGCCAGAATTTGCTATGTTCCTCTAATAATCCTGTCAGACGTTGTTCCGAACGTTCCTGAACAGTTTCCCGTAATCCAGCTGTGTCGGATTTCTCTGTTGAAGCCTTGGCCGTAACCAGCATCCGCTGGCCGGAAGAATATTTACTCAGAGCAACCACAGTAGCGTCGTCGTCGAGAAATGCGGCTATCTCGTGCCGCAAACCACCCTCCCGCACGTCGTCGAACACAAGCGGAAGTACAAGCACACTGACAGGGAGTTTGGCGCACAGGTACGCAAAAAGCACAGCATGCTCTTGCAGATTTGCGTTGGGCTGGCTGAACGTCAGTAAATCAAGGCCGCGCCTCCTTAGAGCCTGAAAAACAATGGGTGGAGCATTGGTTTCATCCGGCTTTAACTGATTCACGGCATGGACTTGCGAATTCCCTAGCCACACCGCTGCGTGGGTTGATTCCCGCCGACGATAGCCTGAGAGGCACAGATCGGCATCGCGGGCGTCGCTGCAATGTATGCGTGACCCGTCCACGCTTGCCATCATCGAAGAGGTACCGACCGTAAGCGCAACCGCTCCAAAATCTGTTCTCTGGCCGCCGTAAATGGCCGCTATTGCCACTATTCCAATGACAGCGCCGGTAAAACCGGCGATTAAGGTAATAGCGGAGATATGCTTCAGTCGGCCATGGCTCACATGTTGAGAGGTGGCGTCACTTGTTTGGACAGTTTTCCGCATTTCTTCCGCGCCGACATGTCATCTATACGATGGGATATTTGCGACCGCCTTCGGATCGAAACTCCTGACCGGCTCTTTCTAGCGGGGATTTGTCAATGGGGCAGACTAAGTGCCGAAGAAGCCAATCATCCATTACGATTCCGATCGCTTATGCGTTAACTGGGCTGCACATACGCTAGTCCAGTGTTATACAGGCTGGGCGGTCCGCCCCCAGCAACCAGCGATATACCTGCCACTGTTCTTCCGCCAGGTGGCTCCAAGAAAATAAGCGCTTCACGTAGCGGGCGCCGCTCTCTCCCATACTGCCAAGTTGCTGTACCGACATCGACAGCGGTCGCCTCAGTCCTTCAGTCAAGGACTCAAGTCCCGGAGACACCTGCCAGCCGCAACCCCATTCGGAGAGCTGCGGCCATGGCACTGCTTTTGTAGTAAGTATCGGCAACCCTGCAGCTAATGCTTCGCCAACCACGATGGCGAAACTTTCGCTCCTGCTGGGCAACACAAACAGGTGTCCGCCACTTAGAAAACGCCACTTCTCATCGTCGCTTAGTGCACCCTGAAATTGTACAAGCCCACGTAGTCCCAGCGTGTCCGCCATTTTTTTAAGAAGCTGGCCGTATCCGTTTTCGTCAGGTCCGGCGATCCAAAGCTCCCAATCCGAAGGCCGAAGCGTGGCCCATGCATGCAACAACTCTTCGAGGCCCTTTACGGGATGGAGGCGGCACAACACCACCGCCCGCTTCTTCCCTGCTCCATGATGTGGCATCCCTGCCGGCGGCATCACGATGCCATTGGGCACGATGGCGATGGGCTGGCGCAGGCCTGCCCGTCGGAATTCAAGCGCCTCCTCCGCTGAGGTCGCGTGCAATGCAGTCGCGGACGCAAGATCTCCATGTTGGTACAGGTGCCACGCGGCTGATTTTTTCCAGCGGCGGTGCGAGCGCGCCCAGTCCGAGAGCATGCCTCGTGGGCTGACGATACGGGGAACTCCCAGTTGGCGGGCGACACTCGCCGCCACGTGGTTCGTTGGCAACCACAGGCCGTGATCATGCACTACGGCGCGGGCCGATTGCGCGGCGAGCAGGCGCAGGCGTTGGCTGAACTCCGGCGAGTACCTCAATACTCTCTGCCAGCCAGCGCGCAGCGTGATCGCGTTCAGATTCACATGCTGCGAGCGTGCCGAAGCAGCGAAGTCCTCGCTGCCAGTAGTCAAAACCTGGACCGAGGCGGATGGGCGTGCCTGAACCAGCGCCTCGGCGAGCTGCACCACGCTCCGCGAGGGGCCGCCATAGCCCGGATCCAATCCGGCAACAGTGTGTACGACCCGCAGTTCGGAATCCGACAAATGCAACTCCCCTCCAGGCGTCAAAGCTCTCGCCTGACGCGACGCGTTTTGCCCGCGATGGTCTTGGGCAGAGAATCTACCAGCCGGCACTCGATCCGGGCCAATTCAGGGTGTACTCGAGCCAGATTCTCGCGCAGACGCCCAAACAGCGCTTCGCCGTCCTGAAGCGGGGCAACCACGTGCAAGGCCACGGCGCCATCGGCACGCTGTACCACCTGAAACTGCTGGAATTCTGGATACTGACGCAGGACGTGTGCGAAAAGCTCGGAATGGATGCGGCGACCATCCGCCAACTGCACGTGATCGTTACAGCGCCCGATGACCCGCGAGAAAACCTGGTCGAAGGCTGGATCAGACGGATTCTCCGACACCAGATCACCCAGGCGGTAGCGCAGTAGCGGCGTGCATCGCGGAAACAGATTGGTAATAAGCAATTCGTAAGTGTCAGGCAGTTCGGTTGAAGGAATGCCCTCTAACAGATGATGCCGCCAGAACACGCGGAATCCACCCTTTGGATGTTCATGGGCGATGACGCCCGTCTCCACGGCGCCGTACTCCATGGCGACTCGGCAGCCGAATGCCTCACTGATGCGCCGTGCACTGTCCGGAAGACGAAACGCTTCCGCTGTCGCGATCACGACTTTCAACTTGTAAGGCTGTAACGGTACACCGGCTTCCAGCATTGACTCCGCCATCGCCTCAAGCGCGGTCGAGTAGCCGATCACGGCATCCGGGCGGAAGCGATTGAGTGCGGCCACAGCCCGCTGCATTGCCGCGGGGCTCAGATCATAGGCCGAGAAACGGTGGTATCCGAGCAGCGCATCCTTCAAGCGGCGCTGCCACCGGTTAAGCGTACCGCGCCAGCCTGCGCCGAACAGATGGGCGTGCCCCCATAACAGGAACAGCCGGTCCGCCGGCTTCACGCCGAACCATTCGCGCGCGAGTCCGTAGTCCAAGTCCGAATAGCGCAGCTCCGAACGCCAGGATGCAATCTGCACCGGCTCGGCAGTGCTACCTCCTGTGATTCTGGAAAAATCCGCCGCCCGACGGATAGACCCGAACCGTGCGTCTTCGCGCTGAAGCGCCGGTCGGTCCAGAATTGGCATGCGCAGCGCGTATTCTTCGAGCGAGCTGAATCGCTCCGGCAGCGCGTGAACGCGCTTCAGCTCCGCATAATGGGGCGAAGAAACATAGGCTTCCTGCCAGATCTGGTTGAGCCGTCCCAGTTGCCACTCGCGAATCGCTGCAGACGTTCGTGGCTGTGAATAGAAAGCTGCTTGTTCGCGCAGCGCCGGCGCGCGTCGCCGTGTTCTGGTCCAGCGCACCACGTAGCTCACGGCAGGTGATCCCGCAGAGCGGAAAGCAGGCGCATTTGGTATTGCTTGGCGGTGAAATGCGCATGCAAGCGCTCGAAACCGGCACGCCCCATACGCATCGTCTCCTGCGGATTCCCAAGCCAGTGAAGCAAGGCGTCTGCCAGCTTCGCAACATCACCCGGATCATCCAGCAACAGACCCGTCTCACCGTGCACGATCACATCTGCGGCACCGTCGTTATGGCAACCGAGGCAGGCTTTGGCGTAGTTCATCGCTTCCAGATACACGAGCCCGAAACCCTCCTGCCAACTGGGCATGGTATAGGCGTAGGCTGCCGCATAGATGCGGTCGAGTGCCTCGCGCGACAAAAAGCCGGGCATGAATACGGCCTGTGCCACACCAAGCCCGCGCGAGCGTTCGGCCAGGCGTTCGCGGTCGTCACCCGGCCCGACGAAAACCAGTTGCGCATCGGGATAGCGGCGATGCACCAGCGGCAAAGCCATCAGCAGTTGGTCATGGCCCTTCTCGCGCTCGGAAGCCAGCATGCGGCCCACCAGCAGAAAAGCCCGTCGCGACATCCGACGCATCTCACCGTCCGCTGCCGGCAGCAAGGGTAGCTCCGCCGGCGGCGGCGGGAACTCGCGCAGGTTCACATCACTCGCAAGACCCAAGGGACAGGCGACGATATTGCCGCGCACACCATGACTCCGCATTCGTTCACGGGTGTATTCCGAATTGGCCAGTACTACGGTGGCATAGCGGAAGGTCCAGCGACTGCTTCGGCGGATCCGTCGCCAGGCTTCTGAACCGTGGGCCAGTACCGAAGCCCGGATCCATCCGGTCGCCATGAGCGGCAGCAACGGCAGCACAAGCGTCACGTGGTCGAAGATGAAGCGACGGCGCCATAGCGCACGCCGAAACAATGCCGCCGAAAAAGCCAGTCGGCGTCCTTCGAATCCCCGGAACCGCACCGTTTGCGGCAACCAGTTTGGGCGATCAGTGTCGCGCTCGAGGAAGCTGAGCACCTCCAGGAAACCATCGGTGCCTGGTAGCGACTGGATCGCCTGCACTAGATTGCGGCTTACCGCGGCGATCCCTCCCGGTGTCGTGCCCACGCCTGCCACCGCTACGCAGATGCCTCGCGTCATCTGCCGCATCGCTCCTCAGTTGCGTCGCGTCAGCGAGGTGGCGGGCGGCACCCCAGCGTGTCGGCGCCGCGGAGCCGTTCTCAGCATTCTTACCAGCGGATCGCCCAGCGACGTCGCGAGAACCAGGAAGGAAATCGTCCTGATCATCAGCCCGCCCAGTTGCTTGGCCAGGTCGCTCTCGAACCCGTCGAAGCCGTCCACAAACATCACCATTAGCAGCGGTGCGGCGAACGCTGCGGGCGACCCGACCAGAAGGAGGGTATACAGCAGCCCGATAACCATGCCGTAGAAGAGGATCGCCAGAAACATCCCGGGCGCGCCGAAATCAATATAGAACTCCGCCATATAACCGATGCCAATCGAGGTGCCCGCACCGATTTGGATACCGGCATAACGCCGCGTGACGCGCGAAGAATCGAGAATGGGCTTGTCCGGAAAGAGAAAGCGCGGCAGGAATACATGCTTAACTGCGCTTGTCGTAATACTGCCCTGTTCATACGGAAGCAAAGAAGGCACGCGGGTGAGCACGCGCGCAAACTGATCAATGCTGCCAATCCGCTCCAGTAGATTTCCCGACCCGACAGCCCAGTCCAGCGCCACCACTGCTTCTGTCGAAAGCGCCATGAACTGTTGCACTCTTGCAAGCGTTCCGCCGGAACTTTCCGCCGTGCGCCATACGGGCTTCACCGCGCCCTCCCATATCACGCCAAGGACTAGCAATCCGGCCACCAGCGACGCAGCCGCCGAGGCCAGCCGGCGCCCGCGCCGTGTACGGAAGATGGTGCTGCCGGGACGCAGCTCCCAGAGGACGAGCACGAAGATCAAGAAGAACAGCCCCTTGAACCCGGACATTTTTGAGGCCAGCATGGGCACGAGGACGAACGCCAGCGCTGCGAGGCCGTAACGATACCCACGCCGCTGCTGCAGGATCACCTGCCAAAGCAGGACGAATAACGCGACGCGGACGGCGAGCATCGCATAAATGAACTGGGAGAATCCGTAGGAAATCTTCATCGGCTGGATGTGGTATACCCAGCTGATTACATGCACGGCGATCACGACCCAGAATAAGCGTTGCACACTGAGACTGCCGTCCTGCTGCCCAAGTTGCGCGCTCGCCTTGTGCATCGGCGCCCGGAGTATCCACCATGTGAAGCGGATTCCGGCTGCCAACGCTATGAAGCCCAGACCGGCCAGCAGAACGGCTTGGCTGGGATCAACGCGCTGACTGACCTGCAGCGTCTGAACGTCCAGCGACCAGGCGAGATACGGCGCCGCCACGAACAGCCACTGGTAGGCGAGACAGAAGGGTAAAATCGGCGGGTCAGAGCGGCGCCAAGTCAGGCCGGTAGCCCAGAACACCGAGGCGGCCAGCACCGCTGCCGCCGACGCCTGCAATAGGATGCCGCAACCCGCGCCGGCGATGACGCCATAAAGCAGAAACCGCTGTTGCAGCGGATACTCGTCCCCGTCGTGATGAGCTTGATCCGGTAAGCCCGGCACACCCAAGTTTGCAATCAACGACATCGTTTATATCCGTAGCCACCAGCGGTATCCGCCGGATTTTTCCTGTTGCGTACTTTACTCGACTTAACGGTTCCCACGCCGCGCATCAGCGCGCGCCTGAAGCATTGTCTCCGGGGTTGAATGCAACGAGGCAACATCACTCGATGGCGGCAATCCGATACGGAAACGCGCTTTTTGTGGCAAGGATCTCATCATCGGTGATTGGTCCGTTCCCAATGAGTGAACCGTTGAGATAGTAGAGAGAATATCCATAGCTGCCCAGGATGTTCCGGCATTCGATCGCCTGGGCCTCGCCATGAAGCGCAAGCAGGATTTCCGGGGCGGCGCTGGTTAGCAACTCCTTTGCGCCGGTCAACAATAAAGCTTCCGCGCCCTCGATATCGACCTTCAACAGCTGTGGACGCGATGCCGGATGCTTTCTCAAGAAACTGTCGGCTGAGATGGCGGGAACCATGTAGTCTCCTGCTGCACCGATTTGACCCATTGAATTGGACGATGCCGTCTGGAAACCCACCAGCTCGGTCTGTGCCGCCAAAGCAGCCTGGATCACGGTTGTGTTTGTCAGACAGTTCAGGCGTACATGTCTGAGCAGATTATGCGTATTTTCAGCAATCGGTTCGAAGGCATAAACGTGTCCACCGGCGCCCACCAGCCTCGAAAATGCGAGCGTGTAAAAACCGGCATTTGCACCGATATCCCAAACCACCATACCGGGTCTCGCCAGCGCAGATACCAGCACCTGTTTTTCGTGCTCGTAGGTTCCAAGCCAGCAACCGTGAATACTGGAGCCCGCAATCCACTTCATGTCTTTATTCACACCGGCCCGCACGCGGATGACGTACTCGTGTGGGATCAGTCGTAGTGGTAGCCGAATTAATGCACCCAGTGCGGACCGCGGGTGCAGGCGGGTCAGCATCCTGAGCAAGGCACTGCTCTCCTCCGCCAGAACCGCGGCAAGGTGTTCATCGGCACACCGCGAGTATCTGACCATAAGCCGTAGCGTCGGCCGTAGCTTCTTTCAGAAACGGGTTATAGACGTGCCGTGCATAATGCTTGGTCAGCCGCCAACCGACGCGCGTGGCGTAGAAGTTAGACCAGCGCAGAGGCCAGAAATACCGCAGGCTGACACTTGAGAAGTGTGGCCTCAGGCAGTCGCGAAGCTGCTCCGGCA
>JBOICV010000074.1:0-5512 GCA_050740255.1 Nevskiales bacterium
GCCCAGGAGCTGAAGCAGGCGCTCGCGATTTACACCGAGAGCGGGGGCACGGGACGCACAGCACTCGACCAGGATGAGGCGGTCGCCGTGATGCTGGAGAAGTACGAAGTCTGCTGCGGCCTGTTCGGACCGTTCATCGGTCCGAACCGACAGATGCAGCACGGCTTTGACCGCGCCAAGTGGACCGCGGGCACGCCGCAGGAGCGGCTCGGCCTGTTGCCGGCCGGGCAGGAGCACATCCTGAAGCAAGAGAACGGCAAGGACCGATGCCTCGGTTCCGTGCGCGAGCTATCGCAAGCGTTTGCGCTGGCCGTGCCGCACGCCGAGGCGCTGCGCATCCGGGATGATGTGGCGTTCTTCCAGGCGGTGGCCGCGGTGCTCGCCAAGCGCGCGCCCGGCGACGCGCGACCCGAGGAGGATCTCGACCACGCCGTGCGGCAGATCATCTCGCGTGCAGTGGCGCCGGAAGGCGTGGTGGACATTTTCGCCGCGGCGGGACTGGCGAAGCCCGACATCTCGATCCTCTCGGACGAGTTTCTTGCCGAGGTGCGTGGCATGCCGCAGCGCAACCTCGCCGTGGAGCTGTTGCAGAAGCTGCTCAAGGGTGAGCTCAGCAACCGCCGGCGGAAGAACGTCGTGCAGGCGCGCTCCTTCGCCGAAATGCTGGAGCAGACGATTCGCCGTTACCAGAACCGGGCCATCGAGGCGGCGCAGGTCATCGAGGAGCTAATCCAACTTGCGAAGCAGATGCGCGAGGCCAACGCGCGCGGCGAGGCGCTCGGGCTGTCGGAGGATGAGCTTGCCTTCTACGACGCGCTGGAGACGAACGACAGCGCGGTGAAGGTGCTGGGCGACGACACGCTCCGCGCGATCGCGCGGGAGCTGGTCGAGACGGTGCGTAACAACGTCACCATCGACTGGACGCTGCGCGAGAACGTGCGCGCGCAGCTACGGGTGCTGGTCAAGCGCATCCTCCGCAAGCGCGGCTATCCTCCGGACAAGCAGGAGCAGGCTACGCAGACGGTGCTGGAACAGGCCGCGCTCTTGTCCGCGGAATGGGCGAGCGCGTGAGCGGGGCGCTTGAGCGTTAGGCCTTCAACAGAAATATAGCTATAATCTAGCCAGAATGGCCTTTGATATCGTTCTGGCTCCGCAAGCCGTCGAAGACCTCCAGTCACTGCCTGCGAATACCCGCGCAGCAGTTCGTGATGGAATGGAAACCTATCTTCCGCACTCACCTCAACGAGTGAGTAAGGGCCGTATTAAGCGGTTGCGCGGGCTAAAGAAACCGCAGTATCGGCTGCGTGTTGGCGATATTCGAGTCTTCTACGATATTACCGGTCAATGTGTTGAAGTACTTGCTATCGTTCACAAGCCTTATACCGAGCGGTGGTTGAAACAACATGGAGTGACAAAATGAGATCTATTCCGCTATCTGAAATTAAAGACGATCTGTCCCGTTTTCTGCGCAAAGCCGAGAAAGAGAGCATCGTTGTCACCCGTCATGGAAAGCCTGCTGGGTTACTTGTCGGCTTTGCGACGGAAGATGATTGGTTTGACTACCGCTTAGAGAACGATCCTCGGTTCCTTGATCGCATCTCAGCGGCACGCGACAGCTTGCGTGCTGGTACGGGTCAGAAACTTGAAGAGATTGAAGGTCTAACCACGCGCGCCAAGGGACGCCTGCTGCGCAGGCGCCGCTGAGCACCGATCCGTTAGGGTAGGCGCCAACCCGCCTGGTTCAAGAGCCGTCGCAAAGCGATCAAAGGCAAACCAATCAGCGCAGTGGGATCACTGCTGGTGATTTCCTCACAAAGCGTGATTCCCAAGCCCTCCGCCTTGCAGGCGCCGGCGCAGTCGTAGGCTGGTTCCAGTTTCAGATAGCGCGCAATCTCCTCGTCGCTCAAAACACGATAACGGGTCTGCGTGATCACGTTGTCGCTGAGCGGCTTGCCATCCGGAGTATGCAGGCAGACTGCGGTGTGAAATTGAACGGTCTGGCCTGAAAGCTGGCGTAACTGAGCTACTGCTGCGCTATGGCTCCCCGGTTTGCCCAGAAGCTGGCTGCCAGCTTGCAAAACCTGGTCTGAACCTATGACCCAAGCGTCCGGGTGCTGATTGGCGACGGCCGCGGCTTTGGCGCCAGCGAGTCGCAGGGCCAGGTCGGCCGCCGCTTCTCCCGGCCGGGGTGTTTCATCCACGTTCGGGCTGACACTGGTGAAATTCAGCCGCAGCCGCGCCAGCAGCTCGCGCCGGTAGGGCGAGCCGGACGCCAGAATCAACGGGGCAGGAGGGTTTGGCATGGACAATTTTGAGCGCAATCCGCGCGGCGTAGACTAACAGTGCTGGCCCGATCCGTAACAGGTCAATGATGACAGCAAGACCCCTGATTTACTTTGACTTTAAGGGGGGCTGTCGCTATTATCGCGCGCCTTATGTCAGGGGGTTTGCCGGCGCGGATTGAAGTCGGTCGCGCAGCGGCCAAGAGATTGACTCTGGAAGGCCGGCTGCCATGGCGGCGGCTGAACCGCGTGGTGCGGCTGTTATCCGATTCTGCAGGCGAAGTCAGTTATCGCCTGGAATTCGGGCGCGACGCGCAGGGCAGGGCGCAGGTGACCGGTTCGCTGACCGGCGCAGCGACCCTGATTTGCCAGCGCTGTCTGCAGCCGATGACTTGGCGCTTCGAGCTGCCGGTGGAGTTGCAACTGCTGCGGACTGAAGCCGAGGAAGCAGCCGCTCGTAGCGACTGCATGTTGGTCCAGGACGACGCGCTGAACCCGGGCGACTTGATTGAGGATGAGCTGTTGCTGGCGCTGTCAGGCGCGCCGAAACATACTGATACTGCGGAATGCGGTATGGCGCGCGAGGCCGACCCGCTCCAGCAGGCACCCGAGCCAGCACGGCGACCGTTCGCCGCACTGGCTAAACTGAAAACCAGACACTGAACTTTAGGAAGTACATATGGCCGTCCAGAAAGATAGAAAGTCCCGTTCCCGCCGCGGCATGCGCCGTGCGCACGACGCGTTGTCGAACGCAACGCTGTCCATAGAGCCGACCAGCGGTGAAACCCACTTGCGTCACCACGTGAGTCCCGATGGGTTTTACCGCGGTAAGCGTGTAGTTGCCGCCCCGAAAAACGAGCAGGGCGAGTAAACCCTAGCCATTCGGTCTGGCCGCGAAACCGCGGTTGCAGATGAACTCCGAAGTAACCCTCGCGCTGGACGCCATGAGTGGCGACCACGGCCACACCGTGGTCGTCGCCGCCGCGCTACGGGCGCTGAAAGAGCATCCGCAACTGCAACTGATTCTGGTGGGCGACGAACCCGTGTTGCGGGTGGATTTGAAACGCCATAAGGCCAGCTCCGAACCCCGCATCCTCATTCAGCATGCGGCGGAAGTGGTGGCGATGGAAGAGGCGCCGTCCAAGGCGCTGCGCAACAAGAAAGATTCCTCGATGCGGGTGGCGATCAACCTGGTCAAGGAAGGACGCGCGCACGCCTGCGTCTCGGCCGGCAATACCGGCGCGCTGATGGCCACTGCGCGCTTCGTGCTGAAGACTCTGCCGGGCATAGATCGCCCCGCGATCATTTCGGCGGTGCCTTCGCTCAATGGCCACACCTATATGCTGGATCTCGGCGCGAATGCCGACTGTTCGCCGGAGCAGTTGTTTCAATTCGCGCTCATGGGCTCGGTGGTAGAGAGCGCATTGCACGGTGAAGATCGCCCGCGCATTGGCCTGCTCAACATCGGCACCGAAGAGATCAAGGGCAATGAGAATGTGCAGAAGGCGCACCAGTTGTTGTCCTCCAGCTCGCTCAATTACATCGGCTTTGTCGAGGGTAACGACATCTACTTGTCCGACAAGGTAGATGTGGTGGTCTGCGACGGCTTCGTCGGCAATGTGGCGCTCAAGACCAGCGAAGGCGTGGCCAAGCTGATGGCGCACTATATGCGCGAGGAGTTCAAGCGCAATGCGCTCACCAAGCTGGCCGGGGTGGCGGCGCTACCGGTGCTGAATGCCCTTAAACGGCGAATGGACCCGCGCCACTATAACGGCGCCAGCCTGATCGGACTCAACGGCATCGTGATCAAAAGCCACGGCAGCGCTGACGCGTTGGCGTTCGCGACGGCAATCACCGTGGGACTGAAAGAAGTCGAAAAGAACGTGGTGCAGGCTATCAGCGACCGGCTGGCGGAAGTGCTGGCACAGATTCCACAAGTGGCCGCTGTAGCCACTTAGTGCCAGCTATCATTTTCGTGAAAACGACGGGAATTCAGAGAACCTCAAAATAATCCCGTCACACCGGCGGAAGCCGGTGTCCAGCGGGTTGAATCCTGGATTCCGGCTTTCGCCGGAATGACAAAAACTTCCTTGCGGTTGTGCGAGGAAAATTCTCCGCCGACTTACTTCACCAGCGTATTCAGATCGAAGATCGGCAGCAGAATCGCCAGCACGATCAAAAGCACAATGCCGCCCATGGTCAGAATCAGCAAGGGCTCGAAAATCCCCATCAGGCTGGCGACCAGAGTTTCCACTTCGCGCTCCTGATGCTGGGCCGCGCGCTCCAGCATTTCACCCAACTCGCCGGACGTCTCGCCGTTGGCGATCAAGTGCATGGTGATGGGCGGGAATAGCTTTTCCACGCTCAGCGCGCGATGAATGGTGGAGCCTTCACGCACGCGCTCGGAAGCAACTTCAATCGCGTTGCGCATCGGCAGGTTGGTGACGACCTTGCCGGAGATGCGTAAGGCTTCCAGTACCGGCACGCCGCTGTTGACGAGAATGCTGAGCGTGCGCGCAAAGCGGCCGGTGTTGACGCCGCGCGTGAGACGACCGATTAACGGCAGCCGCAGATAGTTCCGATGCACCCGCCGCCGGAAGTCCTCGCCACGCATGGCGACGCGCCAGGCGAACCCGGCGGCGATTATCAACACCAGCAGGGCCCAGCCGTAATCGCGCAGAAAATCGGAAAGCGCAATCAGGCCGCGCGTCAGCGGGGGCAGGGTGGCGCGGATGCTTTCAAACACGGCGACGATATCCGGCACGACCTTGGCGAGCAGGGCCGTTACCACGCCGATGGCGACCACGGTCAGAATGATTGGATAGAACAGTGCGATCTGCACTTTCTGCCGCAATTGCTGCTGGGTTTCAACGTAATCCGCCAGTCGTTCCAGAATGCCGTCCAGATGGCCTGAGTGCTCGCCGGCGGCGACCGTGGCGAGGTAGATTTCAGGGAAAGTTTGGGGGAAGTCACCCAAGGCCTCCGCCAGCGAATGGCCCTCTGTTACTTTGGAACGTATACCCAGCACGATGCGCTGGGTTTTGCGGCTGTCGGTTTGCTGGGCGGTGGCCTGCAACGCGGTTTCCAGCGGCAGGCCGGCGCGCACCAGCGTCGCCAACTGGCGGGTAAACAAGGCCAGCTCCGTAACACTCATGCGGTTGCCGAGCTTGAAGTGCAGCCCGCGACCACGCTCTTGCTTGCCCTCGACCACACTGACTTCGAGCGGGGTC
>JBOICV010000075.1:0-1516 GCA_050740255.1 Nevskiales bacterium
GTCCATCCATGGTTGCGCGGGAGGCTGTCATGCAAGGCAAGCACGTCCTGATCGTAGAAGACGAAGCGCCGATTCGCGATCTGCTGCGGATGATTCTGCAGCGTGCGGAGTTCAAGATCAGCGAAGCCAGTTCGGTACCGGAAGCGCGGCTGCGGCTGGCTGAAGCGCGACCTGATCTCATTCTGCTGGACTGGATGCTGCCCGGCGTCAGCGGGGTGGAGTTGGCGCGCGAGCTGCGCCATAACCCTTTGACCCGCGATCTGCCCATCATCATGGTCACCGCGCGGGTGGAAGAGGACGACCGTGTGCGCGGCCTGAATCTTGGCGCCGACGACTACGTCACCAAGCCGTTTTCATCCAGCGAACTGGTGGCCAGGGTCAAGGCCGTGCTGCGCCGCAGTGTCCCGGGTGGCGAGGACGAGAAACTCAGCAGCGGTGGGCTCGTGATTGATGCTGCGAGCCAGCGCGTCAGTGCCGACGGCAAGGACGTGCGGCTGGGGCCGACCGAATACCGCCTGCTGTTCTTCTTCATGAGCCATCCGGAACGCGTCTACACCCGTGAGCAGCTACTTGATCGCGTCTGGGGGCAGGGTGTATATGTTGAAGAACGCACGGTGGACGTGCACATCCGCCGCCTGCGCAAGGCGCTCGGGGACTGCGGCTACGATAACTATGTGCAAACGGTGCGCGGCTCCGGTTACCGGTTTTCAACCAAGGTTGATTGAACGGCGGCCTGACAGCGATGAATCAGCGTTGGCGCGATGAGCTAATCCGACTTGGCCTTTGGGTCGCGCTGGGCGCCATGCTGGGCTACTGGCTTTCGCATCCCGCGGCGGGCGTCGCACTCGGACTCGTGGGTGGAGTTGCGCGGCATCTGTGGCAGCTCAAACGTCTTGCCGAGTGGCTGGCCGGCCCCGAGGGGGCGGAGCCGCCGGATAGCAACGGCATCTGGGGTTCGATCTTCGAGGAGCTTTATCAGCGCGAGCAGCGCAAGCGCCGCTACGCCAACGAACTCACCAATGTCATCAACGATTACCAGGCGTCCACGGCAGCGTTGCCGGATGGCGCGGTAGTGCTCGACCCCACCGGTCACATCAGCTGGTGTAACGAAGCGGCGATTACCCTGCTGGGGCTGCGGATGCCGCAAGACCTTGGCCAGACGGTCGCCAACCTGCTGCGCAATCCCCGCTTCACCGCTTATCTCGCGGCAGGTCAGTATCTGGATGAGATCGTCATTCCCTCGCCGGTGAACGGGCAGCTAGCCCTGTCGCTGCGCGTCGTGCCCTATGGCAACGGCCAACGCCTGATGATTGCGCGCGACGTCACCCGTCTGCAGCAGATGGAACGCGTACGCCGCGATTTCGTCGCCAATGCCTCGCATGAGCTGCGCACGCCGCTGACCGTGCTGCGCGGATATCTGGAGATGATTGAGGATGAAAGCGGTGCGGGCCCGCTGGCGGCTTGGCACACGCAGCTCGGCGAAATGCGTCAGCAGGCGACGCGCATGGGCAAGATC
>JBOICV010000076.1:0-30011 GCA_050740255.1 Nevskiales bacterium
GGAAACCGGCAATGACTCCTACCGATTCAAACACAGGAACCCTGCTTCAAAAACCCCCAAACACTAACCTTTTTGGTGGGTCACTTTTCAATGCAAAGAGTGGGTCAGTTTTGAGTGCACGCGGACAGCCTAGATCACTCCAGCCTAACTTTTCTGCGACTTCTCTGTGTTCTGGCGGGAACGCGACGGAGCCGCAGCCAAAATAGTCGCTGACATAACCCACCTCAGTTACCTTCGCGTGGCCGTGCTCCTCGTTGCAAGAGGCTCGCAATGGCACCCATGTGGCATTGGAGAAGAGTCGGCGAGTTTCCCTCTTTTGGAGTATCCACTCCTGATTCATGGCCGTTCGACCGCCATCAGCATCAACTTTGGCCGTCTTTCGCAGGGACGCCGCATGTATCGAAGCTCCACCCGTGCCGCATAACGCAAATTAGGTCTTAAAGTGGCGTAAAACACGATTGGTTGAACTACAAGTCCGTCAACGTCCCCGCGATCTGCTCCGCCGCCATCGCCGTCGTTTCGGAAAGCGTCGGATGGGCGTGAATCGTGAGGCCGATGTCGTGGGCGTCTGCGCCCATTTCAATCGCGAGACTTAGTTCCGCCATCAGCTCGCCCGCGTTGGGACCAACCGCGCCGGCGCCGAGGGCGCGGCCGGATTCCTTGTCGAACAGAATCTTGGTGGTGCCGTCGCTATAACCCATGCCGAGGGAACGGCCGTTCGCGGCCCAGGGGAAGCGCCCTACTTTCACTTCAATGTTTTTCTGCTTGGCTTCGGCCTCGGTCAATCCGGTCCAGGCCACTTCCGGCTCGGTGTAAACGACCGAGGGAATGCAACGCACGTCGAAACTCGCCTTGTGCCCGGCGATGACTTCCGCCGCGACCTTGCCTTCATGCACGGCCTTGTGCGCGAGCATCGGCGGGCCGGCGATGTCGCCGATGGCGAAGATATGCGGCACGTTGGTGCGCATCTGGTGATCGACGGGAATGAAGCCGCGCTCATCCACCGTTACGCCGGCGGCATCGGCGCCGATGGCTTTGCCGTTAGGTTTACGCCCGACGGCGACGAGTACCACGTCGTAGCGTTCGTTCTGCGGCACGCGTGAACCTTCGAGCTTGACGTACAGCGAATCTTTTTTTGCCTCGACGCCGGCGACTTTCGTGCCGAGCCATATATTCGGGCAGCGGCTCTTCATGCGCTTGGCCAGCGGCCGGATGAGATCCGCATCGGTGCCGGGCAGCAAACCGGAGGTCATTTCCACGATATCCACACCGGAGCCGAGCGCGGAAAACACATTGGCTATCTCCAAGCCGATGATGCCGCCGCCAATCACCAGCATGCGGTCCGGAATTTCGGGAATCTCGAGCGCGCGGGTGGAATCCCAGATGCGGCGGTCTTGCGGCAGATTCGGCAGTTTCACGCTTTGTGAACCCGCGGCGATGATGCAGTGCTTGAAAGTCAGGGTGCGCGCGCCTTCGTCGGTGGTGACTTCGATGGCGTTCGCTCCGGTGAACATGCCGAGGCCATGGACGACCGTGACCTTGCGCCGCTTGGCCAAACCAACCAGTCCACTAGTCAGTTTGTTCACCACCGAGGTTTTGAACGCCCGCAGCTTGGCCAGCTCAACCTTCGGCCGGCCGAACTCGATGCCATGCGCCGCCAGATCGGCGACGTGTTCCATGGTGTGCGCGGTATGCAACAAGGCTTTGGAGGGGATGCAGCCGACATTCAGGCAAACGCCGCCCAGGCTCGGATAACGCTCGACCAAAACCACCTTCAGCCCGAGGTCAGCCGCCCGGAAGGCGGCGGAATAGCCCCCTGGACCGGCACCGAGTACCAGAACATCGGCTTCAGAAGCCTCCTGGATTGGCGAAGATGGCGGCGAGATTGCGACAGATGATGGTTTATCCGCGTCGGATGATGCCGAGATCGGTGCAGATGGCGGCTTTTTCGCTTCGGCTTCCCCTGGCTCATTTCCACCCTCCCCCTGGCCCCCTCCCCTCAAGGGAGGGGGAATATCAGTCGCCGGATCGGTGGGCTTGGGGGCGGCAAGAACTGGTTTCTTGGAAGTTTTGGGAGACGGCAAGTTGTCTACAAGTTCGGCGACGTTCTCTACAAGAACGGCGATGATGTCGCCTTCTGAGACTTTCTGCCCGGTCTTCACTTTAACCTCGCCGACAGTACCGGCAGCGGTGGCGGGCACCTCCATGGTCGCCTTGTCGCTCTCGAGCACGATCAGCGGCTGCTCTTTAACGACCTGGTCGCCCGGCTTGACGAGCACTTCAATGACGGCAACCCCTTTGAAGTCGCCGATATTGGGAACGCGCAGCTCCACTGCCATTGTTTGTATTCCTAAGCGACTGCCGGTATGCGTGACCGGCCCTGAAGCACCACGCAGCCGGCAATCATGTCATGCAGCGCCTGGCGACGCGGAGTGAAAGCGGCGATGAGAAAGCCGATGCCGCCTAAGGCGCCGGAAAGATATTGGCCCCAATAGCGCAGGCTGGCGCGCCGGAATTCTACGCGCTGACCATTGAGATCGGTGACTTGCAGCCGCATCCAGCGTTTGCCAATAGTGGCCTGCCACCTGGAGCTTTCCAGCAAGGCGTAGTACAGCCAGCCCACGAGCACGGCGGTCGGACCATATAGCGCCGTCTGGTTCACGATGACGCGATGATCGAGGCCCGCTTCGATTTGCGGCAGCATTTCGCTCGCTACCATCGCCACCAGCATGTATATGACCAGCGCGGAGTCCATAGGCAATCGCGCGCTGGCGGAAGCTGGCGTAAGCCGCGCCGTCCGGCATCGGCTGCACTTGCAGCGTCGCGCGGGCTTGTTCGCGGTGTTGCTGCAACAAATCCTGTGGCGTGGCGCGCCGCGCGGTTTTGCGCTCGACGTGTTGCTCGACCCTTGTCTTTTTCGTCTCACTCTTTCTTTGAACCGGCGGCGGCATTACAACAACTCGGGCTGGCGTCACCGTCGAGCTGGGGTTTCCGCCGAGGAGCTCACTTACCGGCAGCCACTTGAGCATGCCCTGGGTCCAGGCGGTGTCGGTGGGTTGAACGGTCCCCGCGCGCGCCAGCGTTTTGAGCTCGTCGATCGGATAAGGTCCGAGCAGCTTGCTCTTGCGGCTTACAAAATATTTGGTTTCTTCTACCTCGTGCCCGAACATTCCAGTCCACCGCTGCCTGCGGATCGCGCCATGCTACCGCAAGAACCCGGCCGCAAAACAACACCAAACAGCTTAGGGAATCTCTGGTTTATTCGTCACACCGGCGTGATCCCGGCTTTCGCCGGGAGGTGTCTAGAGCTTTGAAAACTGGATTCCGGCCTGCGTCGGAATGACAAAACATAATCCGATCAGGGTTTCTTCGCGCTAAACGGACTTTAGTTCCGCACTCAGACTGGTGGCGAGCTGAGTGACCAGGCCGTAGATGGAGAGCTGCGGGTTGGCGCCGATGCTGGTGGGGAAAAGTGAACCGTCGAACACCGACAGGTTTTCGACCTGATGATGCCGGCCACGGCTGTTCACCACGCCCTTTTTCTCGTTCTGGCTCATCGCGCAACCGCCCATCAGGTGCGCCGTGAACAAGCCCACCTTGAACTTCTTGTAGGCGAGTTCGGGGATTGCGGCTTTGGCCTCGGCCCAGGTGTTGTAGTAGGGCGAATCGAGATGCGCGGCGCGCACTTTTGTTGCGCCGGCGGCGAATTGCGCCTCCGCCATGCTGAGATAGGCGCGCTTCGCGCCGTCCCAGGCATAGTCCGACAGGTCGTAGTTCAGCAGAGGCATGCCGGACGCATCGATGCGCACACGACCGCCGGGACTTTCCTCCACAAAGCCGTCGCGCAGCAGCGCGAGCAGCGCATTGGTATGCGGAAAGCTCGCCATGTCCTGCCGCAGCGCCTCGCCGAAGCTGCCGAAGATGCTGGCGCTGATGGTCGGGAATAAAGGTGGCACTTCGAGCTTATAGCCCATCGGCCCGGTCGCGCCATCCTGCCACTGGAACTGATCAGAGGCGATGGATTGCGGCGCGCCGTAGTAAGGATCAATCCGCTCCGGCATCAAGCCGAGCGTGAAATTCACCGGATGAATCGTGGTGCGCTGGCCAACGCGCTGGTGTGGATCAGGTGCTTGCGAGCGCAGGAGCAGGGCAGGGGTGTTGATCGCGCCGCCGGCGAGGATGTAGTGCGTGGCGCGCACTTCGACCCGCGCGCCGGTGGGTTTGAGACAGACTACGGGGTCCAGCGCTTCGCAGCTCAGGCTGGTGACGCGGCCCTGGTCGAAATTCACGCGCTGCACGCGCAAGTGATGAATCAGTTCTGCGCCAGTGCCGAGCGCCGCCGGGATGGTGGTCACCAACATCGACTGCTTGGCATTGACCGGGCAGCCCAGGCCGCAATAACCGGTGTTCCAGCAGCCGCGCACATTGCGCGGGATGACATGCCATTCCCAGCCCAGCTTCTCGGCGCCGCGCTGCAGCACGCTGTTGTTCGGATTCGGCGGCATACCCCAGGGCATGATGCCGAGCCGCTGCTCGCTTTTCTCGAACCATGGCGCCATCTCCTCGACGCCGTGGCCTTTCACCTCATGCACTTCGGCCCAGTGCTTTAGTGTTTCCGGCGGCGTGCGAAAGCTCGATGTGTAGTTGACCGTGGTGGTGCCGCCGACGCTGCGGCCTTGCAGAATGCCAATGGCGCCGTCCGAGGTCGCGCGGCCGCCGCCTTCCTGATAAAGCTCGGCATAGGCGCGCGCCTCGTCCATATGTTTGAAGTCCGCCGCGGTTTTGAGCGGACCTTCCTCCAGCATCAGCACCTTCAGGCCGGCGGCGCTCAGAATTTCTGCGGTAGTGCCGCCACCGGCGCCGCTGCCGACAATCACCACGTCGGCTTCGAGCTGCTGGTTTCCCGCGAAAGAGGACGCATCGCGGACTTTCCAGCCGGAAGCGATGCCTTTGGTGTAAATGTCGTCGATGGCCATGGCGTGCTCTAGCTGTTAACTGCTTTGTAAACCCACTCCAGCGGCCCGGGGTAGCCGGACTGCGGAAAGGTCTCGGGGATGCCGTAGTAGGAAGCCGCGACCAGCTTGGTCAGGAAGCGATAGCCGGCATTGAAGGCGCTGACGGAACTGTCGCGCCAGCGTTCGAGGAAACACGTGATGTCCTCAGCCGAAGCCTTATCCCACGGCGCCGCAACGCCGGTGGTGAGCCAGCGCGTCACCCGCAGATGCAGCAGGTCAAACAACTTGTATAGCTCAGTCTGCGCTGGCGCATAAGCCAGCAGGCCGCCGATGTCGATGCGCCGCAAGGTTTCGGCGATACGCGCTTCGCGCGTCACCGCATCCGTCGGCAGGGCGTCGCCAAGCACCACCGGCGTTAGCGCGCGGAACAGCAAGACATCGGCGTCGCGCAGAAAATGAAATCCCTGCGCCGCGGCCTGCTCGCGCGCGCCGCAGCCCGCCAGCGAGCCGGCGAGACCGACGCCGCCGAGCACGACGGTGCCGGCGAGGCCGAGTTTCAGCACGGAGCGTCGGGTAAGGTCCATCTGGCCGGCCAAGGGCGGAGTCTGATGCTGCATCGCTGCTCTCCCAGAATCGCATCTAACAGGGCTATTCTGGCTCATATTCCAGCTTCGGGTAGGGTCTCCGTAAAAACGAGATCGCCACGGGCTGCAAAGGCTGCCCTCGCGATGACAAGCCTGTCCTGAGCCCCGTCGAAGGGGCTGTCATTGCGAGCCCCCAGGGCGAAGCAATCTCGTTTTGGGGCCAGGTCGCCTACCGGAGTTAAAACTGAGACACTGGACTAAGTCAGCTCACTGCAAGCAATTGCGGTTGCTGCAGCACAGGCTCCAGCTTCCCCTGATACAAACGATACACCCTGTCGGCATATCTGAGCGGGGACTGCCGGTGCGTCACGATGACGCGCGTGATTTTCAGCTCCGCCAGCATGCGGTTGATGTGCTCGTCCAGCTCCGGGTCCATGTGGCAAGTGGCTTCGTCCAGAAACAGCACTTGCGGCTGACGGTAGAGGGCGCGCGCCAGCATCAGGCGTTGCCGCTCGCCGGCGGAAAGCGCATCGCCCATGTCGCCGATCAGGCTGTGGTAGTTCATGGGCGTCGCCATGATGGTGTCGTGGATCAGGCAGCGTTGCGCGCAGTCCACCATGCGGTCCAGGTCCGGCTTTTCGTCGAACAGCGTGATGTTCTCGGTCATGGAACCCGACAACAGCCGGTCTTCCTGGGTCACCGAAGCGACCAGGCCGCGGTAATTCGCCAGGCCCAAGCGCCGGATGTCCGAGCCGGCGAATTTGACGATTCCGTCAGTGGCCTGCTCCAGCCCCTGCAGGATGCGCATCAGCGTGGATTTGCCGCAGCCGGACGGCCCGATGATGGCGACGCACTCACCGCCGCGGATATCGAGCGTGATGCCGTCCAGAATCAGCGGGTCGCTGGTCGCATAGCGGAAACTGATTTCCCGCAACGCCAACTCCGCCTGCGGCAGTTTCAGCGGCAGCGGCGGCGCGTAACTTTCTTCTTCGGGATCGGTCAGCGCAATGTCGCCAAGGCGTTCCAGGTGCAGGTCCAGCAGCTTGAAGGCCATCCATTTGTCAATCAACGCGCCGCCGGAGCTGAGAAATTGCTGCTGGTAAGCGACAAACGCCATCAGCATGCCGACGGTAAAGGCCTGCTCCATCACCAGCTTTGCGCCGAGATAGATAACAGCGATGCCGCCGATGCCGAACAGCAACTGATTGACCACACCAAAAGACAGGCTCAGGCGCGCGATGCGAATGCCGGTGTTGGCCACGTCCACGAAGCGGTTCTGCCACTGGTTCTGGCGCTCCAGTTCCAGCCCGAACTGCTTGACCGTCGCCATGCCGCGGACGGTTTCCATGAACTGCGTGCTGGCCTCGGCCTCGGCGATCAGGTTCTCGTGCGACAGATCGCGGAGCGGCTGGTAAAGCGCGAGGCGCATCAGCGCATAGACCAGCAGCAGACTCACCACGATCAGCGTCAGGTTGGGGGAATAAATCAGCAGCACGATCAGCGTGGTAATCAGCAGCGCCCCGTCCAGAATCGCTTCCACCAGGCCCGTCGTGATCAAGTTCTGTATGGCTGACATGGAGCCGAAACGGGACACCACATCGCCGATGTGCCGCTTGGAGAAAAATCCCAACGACAGCCGCAGCATGTGCCGCAACAAATTGCCTTGCATCTGCAGCGAGAACAGATTGCCCAGGTAAATCACCAGCCAGGACCGCAGCCAGCCGATGGCCGTCTTCAATAGCAGCACCGCCAGGAATCCTAAGGCCAGCAGCGTTAAAAAGCTCTGGTCGCCGCGCACTACCGCCTCGTCCACCACGAGCTGCACATAGAACGGACTCAGCAGCGCGAACACCTGCAAGACGCCGGACATCAGCAGCAATTGCAGCAGGAAGCGCTTGAGCCCGACCGCCTCCTTCCAGAACTGCGAAAGCCGCAAGCGCTCCTGCTCGTCCTTTTGCACAAAGTCGGAGGCCGGCAGCAACTCCAGCGCCACGCCGGTGAAATGCTTGGAAACCGTGCTCAGCGCGAGCCTGCGCTGTCCCACCGCCGGGTCGTGGATTTCCACCTGATCGCCGCGCACGCCCTTGAGCACTACAAAGTGGTTCAGGTTCCAGTGCAGAATCGCGGGCGGGCGCAGCGCCGCCAGTTCATCCAGTTCCACGCGCAGCGCGCGGGTGGTGAAGCGCAACTGGTGCGCGATGCCGATCAGGTTCTGGAGATGCGAGCCTTTGAGCGAGACCGGGTACTCGCGCCGCAGCTTATTGAGGTCAAGCTTGCGGCCGTGATAACCCGCGATCATCGCCATACAGGCAATGCCGCATTCGGCCGCCTCGCTTTGCAACACGACTTTCAGCCGCGATTCACGCCAGAAATCCAGCCGCTCCAGCAAAGATTCGCTCATCGGCGTTGGTCGTCATACCGGCGAAAGCCGGTATCCAGATGTTTTACTCCCCCCTGTGGGAGGGGGTAGGGGGAGGGGTAGTTAGGCGGCACAGTCACAGCCGCCCCCGGAACGCCAGCACCGGCTGCAGCAGCCAGGCCCACAGAGGTCGCTCTTCAAGAATAATGTCCGCGTCCAGCAGCATCCCCGCCTGCAAACTCTGCTTGCGACCGCGCGCCTGGATAGTTTGGCGATTCAGCACCGCGGTCACGCGGTACACCGGTTCTGTCAAAGTGATTCCAACGGCAAGGTCTTCGGGCCGCAGCGTGGTGCGGCTGATGTCCTGCACTCGGGCCTGATACACGCCGTATTGCTGATACGGAAACGCCGCGTAGCGCAAGCGCACCTGCTGCCCCACGCCGACGAACCCGATCGAACGGCTGGGCACCAGCAGTTGTGCAAGCAGCGGCGCGTCCTCGGCTACGATCGCCAGCAGCGGCTGCGCCGGATTCACGGGTTTGCCGGGTTCGATCTGCAGCGCGGTGACGATGCCGGCGATCGGCGCCGTCACCGCATAACCACGCTCGATTTCGTAGCTTACAATTTGACGTTTGATCTCAGAGATTCGATTTTCCAGCTCCACTTTTCTCTGTCGCGCTTGCGCAGGCTGCTGCTTGAGTTCCAGTTCCGCGTCTTTCAGTGCGCTGGCGGCAGTCGCCAATGATTTGGCCAGCGCATGTCCTTGCCGTTCCAGCTCCAGAAGCCGCTGCTGGTGCGCGGCCAGTTCCACTTCCGTAACAGACCCCGACTGATGCAACTTCTGGTAGCGGGCCAGCACGGCTTTTACGCTGGCGATCAACTGTTCCAACACCGCCTTCTCCGCCTCTGCGGAACGCAGTTCCTGTCGCAGGCTGGCAATACGATCGGTAGTACGGGACTTATTCGACGCGCTGGTTTCTTCCTCGCGCGTCACGCTATCGCCCAAGCGTCCCTGAGCTTCGGTCAATTCGCGCAAGATTCGTTCGAGCACGCTCTTGCCCTCGCTGTCTATGAGCGCTTGTTCCGCGGAGATCAAGGCCAGCGTCTGTCTGAACTTGACTCGTTGACCCTCCTTGACCCGGATCATGTCCACCTTGCCGGGACGCGCGGCAAAGACTTTCACGACGCCGCGCTCCGGTTCCAGAAATCCCGGCACGGTCTGCCGCGGCGCGTAGCCGCCGAAGCCGAGCAGCAAGCCCGCGCTTACGAGCGCGGTGGCCGAAATCGCGGAGGCATAAAACAGTAAACGAGGTGACCGGATGATGATCCGGCCCTGGAGCTTCGCGTGCTTCTCCTGTATCGCTTCGGGGCGGAAAAGCGCGGTGTCGCTCGAGCCCGGATTCATGTCAAGGGCGGGAAGGTTCCAGCCGTTACACCAGATACCAGTGTCTGGCGAAGACCGCGATCAGTGCCAAAACGAAAACGCCCGCGGATAGCCGCCCCAGCAAAGGAAGAAGAGTCGAGAACTCGGTCTGCATGCGGCCGGTTGTTAGGAATCCGATGACCAACCCTGCGATCAAACCGCCCATATGAGTAGCATTGTCAATCTGCGGCATCAGCAGGCCATAAAAGAACATGAGGCCGACATTAACGAAAATAAAACTGGCAAAGTTGCGCGGCAACACGGTTCGAAACCGCCAACCGAAGGTCGCTAAAAACCCCACGAGCGCAAACGCCCCGCCGGACGCGCCAACGGAATCCACTGGGTTGAACAGGACGCTGAACATGCCGCCGAGCAGAAAGCCGGCCAAGGTGATGAACGGCACGCTGCCGCGCGGCGCCATGACTTCAACCTGCCAAGCGCATACGTAAAACATCAGCGCATTCATCGTTACATGGAGCGTGTTTCCGTGAATAAACGGGGCGGTGGTAAGACGCCACCACTCACCATTTCGAACGGCCTCTTTAGCCAATCCCGCAGCTTGGAGAGACGAGATGTCGGGCGTGTAAATCTGAAGAACCCATATGAGGATGAGGCTCAAGGGCAGAATGTAGCGCCAGTGGCTCTTCTGACAAAGAAGCCAAAAGCCATAACGCGCCGAGGTGACTTGTTGTGCTACATAGGCTGGCGAAAACCTCCTTGCTTGGTCGAAGTCGTAGGCCGTGATTGCAAACAGCCCAAGCACAGCGGTCAGACTTAAACAGAAAATTGCTAGGTTCGTTTTATCAAGTCTCGTCCAATCGAGGTCAAATAAAAGAACCGGTAAGACCATGCCCAATATAGCCAGGCCCACAATTAATGTCGTGTAAAACAATACGCGCTTCGCAGTCGATATCGCGCGCACCTTGCATACCGCGTGCAAAGAAGGAAATTCAATCGGTGGCAGCAAGCGCAGCCGCTCTGGCGTCCACACTAAGCTAATCATGTGCCACGTATCGTTACGCAGGGCTTCGTCCAGCTTTTGGGCGCTACATGGGTTAGTGCTGCCGCGACGATAACCCTGGCGATACCCGTACAACGAACCTTCCACTCGGGTCGGAAAATTCGAATCATCCATCCACGGGGCTACTGTTTTCGTGATGGCGGACGGCACCTGTGGCGAATGAACAGGGTCAGTCATAGGTCTATTGGAAAAGGGATGAAAAAATAGGGCCACCGATTCTCCGTGGCCCAGTTTTTATACTCTCGTTGGCGAATTTACAACTTCACTCGATGTTTTTTCAAAGTCCGAAGCAGGTTAAGGTGCTAATCGACGTGGCCGACTCAAAGATACACGGCACGGGCACAGGAATGACAGGCGGCGGTAGTGGGAGGGGGAGGATAGCACCGCCGCCGCCTCCACCAGCTGCGGCGCTATTCACCAACGCTCCTCCGCCGGCTAATGCGGCTCCGCTTGCAAAGATCAAACCCCCGGCTAGCTTCGCTTGTGGAACCGGTGCCTGCATTACCTGCACACCAACTCCCATAACGATACCGCCCAAGCCCATAGCAGGATCACCCGGTCCAGCACTCCCAGCTACAAAATCAATTTCCTGATGCGTTAACTCGCGCATACATCCTCCCTATCTTCTTCCGTCAGAGTGACGGCGCTGACATACTAATCCCCCCCCCCCCTTGTAAAGTCAAGCCGGCGGGGCGGGCGGGGCTTGCGGCAGTGCACAAGGCCGCATTGAAGTGGCCGGGAAATTCGGTAATCAAGCGAGATCGCCACGGGCCGAGTCTGTCCCCGGATCGAGTCCGCGGCAGGCTCTGAGTCTGCCGAAGGAGCCCTCGCGATGACAAGCATGTTCTGAGTCCTTCGCAAGTGGGTTGTCATTGCGAGCCCGAAAGGGCGAAGCAATCTCGTTTTTCGCCAGGCTCGCGGCTTCGGCTTGTCAGGTTTTGGCTGGGGGCTGAGGGGCTGCGCCGCTATGCCGCAAACAGTTAAAATGACCGCATCGAGGAACCCCGTCATGGCTACTACTGCCGATTCCATTACCCAGCGCCTGCACGCGGAGATTGATCTGGTCCCGCAGAATCGCCGTGAGCCGTTGCTCAAGATTGTCCACGCTTACCGTGAGGCGGTAGACGATGAGATTGAAGGTGACGATCCGCGGGAGTCGTTGCGGCAGGCGATTCGCGACGTGAAAGCGGGCCGCACCTATCCGATCAAGTCACTTTGGGATGGGATCGACGCGAAGTGATCCGGGTTGTTTTTTCCGCTGAATTCAAGAGTGCGCTGCACCGCCTGTCGAAGAAGTACCGACACATTCGCTCCGACATCCAACCGATCCTCGATCAACTTGCTGCGGGCGAAACGCCGGGTGATCAAGTCCCAGGAATCGGGGCGACGGTCTACAAAGTCCGGGCGGCGAACCAAGATGCCCAAGTCGGCAAGAGCGGCGGATACCGCGTGATCTACTACCTCCAAACCGATGCGCTGCGGGTACTGCTGACGATCTACTCCAAATCGCAGCGGACCGATATCACCATCGGGGAACTCAAGAACATTCTGGCGGATTTGCCGCGGTAACACGCGCCGGCCATCGTCTTTCAGCGACGCAGCTCCGCCGTTGTGCTCCATACACAGGGATCAAGGCCGGTCTACCCCTCCCACAACCCCTCCCCAACCCCTCCCACAGGGGGAGGGGCTTCTCCGTCGTTGACGGCGCTTGAGCCTCTAGCTACCGTGAACGGCGGGGGAGGAACCCCGCACGCTCAAATCCGTTGTCTGACGACATAGCCGTGTTCAGTAAATAGCCACGGCAATGAGCGCCGCACTTAGAAAATAAGAGGAATCGCTGATGCACGGTGACGCTCGTGGGGCCTTTTCCCAGTGGTATATCCGCGTCACCGAGCCGATCATCTTCGGCAAGCGGCGCCGCACGCTGATCGTATTGTTTCTGCTGACCCTGTTCATGGGCTGGCAGGCCTCGCAACTGCAGGTTGATGCCGGTTTCGAGAAACAACTGCCGTTGGGCCATCCCTACATCAAGATTTTCAAGCAGTATCAGAAAGAATTCGGCGGCGGTAACCAAGTGCTGGTCGCACTGGCGCACAAGAAAGGCGACATTTACCAGCCCGAGTTCATGAGCACGCTGCGCAAAGCCACCGACGAGGTGTTCTTCCTGCCCGGCATCGACCGTTCCCATACCAGTTCCATTTTCACGCCGGACGTGCGCTACCTCGAAGTAGTGGAGGGTGGCTTCCAGGGCGGCAACGTGATCCCGGCGGATTTCAAGCCGGAGCCGGAAATGCTGGTACGGGTGCGCAGCAACGTGAGCAAGTCCGGCACCATCGGCCGCCTGGTGTCCAACGACCAGACCGGCGCGATGATTTTCACCGAGTTGCTCGACATCGATCCCGTTACCGGCAGCGAACTGGACTATTTCAAGGCGGCGGAAGGCCTGGAGGAAGTGCGCCGCAAGTTCACCACGCCGAAGCTTTACGAATACCGGCTGAAATCCGACGAGCCGCCGCTCAAGGCCGGCGAGGTCGTGACGCGCGGCTATGAGGATTTGCGCGGCTGGAACTTCTTTGTGAAGAGTTTCGAGGTCAAGACGACCGGCGCGGACGGGGCGCAGGAAACACGGGTGCTGCGCGGTTGGGATCTGGAGGTGGCCGAAGTCGCCAACCCCGATTACAACCCCGATGTGGACATCCACATCATCGGCTTTGCCAAGGTGGTCGGCGATATCAATAACGAAATCGCGGAAGTGGTCGGCTTCTTCGCGCTGACGCTATTCCTCACCTGGATGCTGCTGTGGCTATACACCGGCTCGCTGTTCATCGCCTTGTTGCCACTGTCCTGCGGCGTGCTGGCGGTGGTGTGGGAACTGGGCATTCTGCACCTATTCGGTTTTGGGCTGGACCCCTTTGCCATTCTGGTGCCCTTCCTGGTTCTCTCCATCAGCGTGTCGCATGGCGTGCAGATCACGAGCTTCTGGCTGTACGAAGTCGCCGATCACGAGCGTGACAGCTTCGAGGCTTCGCGCGCCACTTACCGGCGGCTGGTCATCCCGGGACTCACCGCACTGCTCACCAATGTGGTGGGCTTCGCCACCATTCTGTTGATTCCGATCGGCATCGTGCAGGAGATGGCGATCAACGCCTGCTTCGGTCTGCTGGCCGTGATCGTCTGCAAGAAAATTCTGCTGCCTTGCCTGCTGTCCTACGCAAAACTGAACGACCCGAAAGCGTTTCGCGCGCACCAGGCGCGGCGCGATGCCTTGTTCGATCCGATCTGGCGCATGCTATCCGCCATTACGCTGCGGCCGATCGCGGCGGTAGTGCTGGGGTTGGCCGCCGCGACTTACGGCTGGGCGGAGTGGAAGGCCGAGGAACTTAAGATCGGCGAGCTGCACGCCGGCGTGCCGGAGCTGCGGCCGGACTCGCGCTACAACCTCGATTCCGCAACCGTAGCGAAGGAATATTCCATCGGCGTGGATATTCTCAAGATTATCGCCAAATCGCATGCCGAGGGCTGCATCGATCACGCGGTGATGGACACGGTAGACCGTTATAGCTGGCGCATGGAGAACACCCCCGGCGTGCAGTCCACGCTGTCGCTCGCGCAAGTCGCCAAGCTCGTCTACACGGCTTTCAGCGAGGGCAATCCCAAGTGGCGCGTGGTCGCCCGCAACTCCGGCATTCTGGCGCAGAACGTGACGCCCTTTCCAACCTCCAGCGGCCTGCTCAATAGCGACTGCAGCGCCATGCCGGTGTTCATCTTCACCGCCGATCACAAGGCCGAAACGATAGACGGCATCGTCGCCGCCACCAAGGCCTATCAGGAAGAGCTGGGGGCGAGTCCGTCCGTCACTTTCGAGTTGGCCACCGGCAACGTCGGCGTGATGGCCGCGGCCAACGACGTGATCAAGGAAACCGAACGGCCGGTGCTGCTGTGGCTTTATGGCTGCATCGCCTTATGCGTGTGGGCGTCGTTCCGCAGCTTCGCCGGCATGATTTGCGTGCTGGTGCCGCTGGCGCTGGTGTCGGTACTGTCCTACGCCGTAATGGTTTATCTGGGCATCGGCGTCAAGGTTTCCACCCTGCCGGTCGCCGCCTTCGCCGCGGGTATCGGCGTGGACTACGGCATTTACATCTACAGCGTGCTGGAAGAATGCATCAACCAGAAGGGCATGACGTTGCGCAAGGCGTACGAGCAGACCCTGCATCAAACCGGTAAAGCAGTGATATTCACTGCACTGGCGCTCGGTGCAAGCGTCTGCACCTGGCTGCTGTCGGGCCTGCAATTCCAAGTAGACATGGGCATTCTGCTCACCATCATGTTCCTGGCCAACGCGGTCGCGGCGGTCGTGTTGCTGCCAGCCTTTGCCGCCTTCCTGCTCCACGCCAAACCGGAAGCCGAAAAAACCGTCGCCGCATAGGCGCTTATTTATCCGCGGCATGGATGCCGGGTGGTGTCTCAGTTTGCCGTCACACCGGCGCAGGCCGGTGTCCATGGGCTTAAAAAGGCTGGATTCCGGCCTCCGCCGGAATGACGAACTCGGGGAATCCAGGGCCAAACAGAGACACTACTGGACGCCGCGTTCTGTTACGGGGACGTAAAGAAAAACCCGGCTCGCGCCGGGTTTTTTGTACAGTCGGTTTGGCTTAGCGTGTATTACGCTTGACCACCTCGGTGGCGAGGAAGTTCTTTTCCGCGTACACGGGCGTGAAGTCGTAGGGCTTGTCTTCGTTGATCATCGCGGTGGCGAAGTAGGTGCCGGTCTGCATGTCGTAAATGATCTCCGGCAGGGTGCCGCAGGCGCGAATCGTTACCAGGCAACCCAGGTGACCCTCCTGGAATTTGTAGTACTGGTCGCGATGGTCGTAGTTGTCGAGCATCGCCGCGGTCCAGGTATCTTCGTTGAAGTAAATGACTTTCTTCTTGAAGGTGTGCTTGACGTCCGGTTTGTTGTTCGCCTCCACCACCCATACGCGGTGCAGCTCATAGCGCGCCAGGTCCTGGTTGAGGTGCTTGGGCGGCAGCATCTCCTTGTACTTGAGCTTGGGGCTGTTGATGCGCGCCGAGTTGTTGGCGATGATCATTTCCTTCTTGCCGACGAGCTTCCAGGTGAAACGGTCCAGCTTGCCGTTGATCATGTCCACTTGATCGTAGAACTGCTGGCCGTCGGTGCCCTCGTAGGGGTTGTCGTAGGCGACCGAAGGGGCGCGGCGGATGCGGCGCAGCGCGGGTGCGTACAGCCAGGCATCGCGGAAGTCCGCGTGTTCCCAGGCGAGTAGCAACTGCCCGGCGATTCGCGGCGGCGCCTTGGTTTCCGACAGGTAATAAAGAAAGATGTCGTCGCCGGTATTCATCTTGCCGGGCTTTTCCAGGTTGGCGTAGATGAACTTCACTTCTTCAATCAGCTTGGTCAGCTGGATCTCGCCGCTCAAGGGCACGATAGCCTGGTTGTTGAAACGGACGACGTTATGGCCGCGCCATTTGAGGCGGTGATTCCACCAGGGCTCGGCGCCGGTCTTCGGAATCGGGAAGGGGAAACCGACTTCCGCGTTGCGGATCTTGTCGGTGTCACCGCCTTCGAGTTCCGCCTTGGTGGCGTTGGCGATGGTGTATTCGTAAATCTTGTCCGGCCAGGCGGCGTCGCGATGCGACGGATACACGTTCATCTTGTAGCTGTCGTAGCGCTGCAGCAGCAGCTTGTGGCCCTCGGACAGTTTGTCCGCGTACTGGGCCATATTGGCCTTGGTGATGGTGTATAGCGGCTTCTCGTCGGCGTAGCGGTCGAACTCTGCGGGCCACACGGGGTCCGGCTTGAGGTCCGCAACCGGGGTGTAAGGCGTCCAGGCCGGGATGGAGCCGTCGGCATTGGCGGCACGTTCAGCGCCCAGCGGCGTCAGCGGCGTATCGGTAACACCCAGTTTGGCAGCTTCTTCGGGCGCAACCTTGGCCAGTACCGGCTGCGTGGATAGCAGCAGCGCTCCGGCCGCCCACAACAGATTAATCCCGCGCATAACACTCTCCTCTTAGGATGTCGCACCGCTTGAACGAACGGTTAATTTAGCACGATCTCGCGGCGGTTCAAGTCATTTGACCACGCTGCATCCCTAAATACTCCCCAGCGCCGCGCCCGGATGCTCTGATCAAGTTCCCTCGCCCCACGTCAGTGGGGAGAGGGTTAGAGCCTGCCCCGGACTTGATCCGGGGGTGAGGGGCGGCACATTCAGCAAGTTGTAGGTGCCCCTCACCCCGCCCTCTCCCCGTAAACGGGGAGAGGGAGTTAGTCAGGGGTTCGCTAGAGCAGGGCGCGGCGGATATCGGACAGCAATCCGGCCAGATAACCGGTGATACGGGCGGCCTGGGCGCCGTCAATAACGCGGTGATCGTAAGACAGGGACAAGGGCAGCAGCAGCCGCGGCAGAAAGGCCTTGGCCCTGGCATCCCACACCGGCTGCATTCCCGACTTGGACACACCAAGGATGGCGACTTCCGGCGCGTTTACGATGGGCGTAAACGCGGTGCCGCCGATGCCGCCGAGGCTCGAAATACTGAAACAGCCGCCCTGCATATCGCTGGGGCTGAGCTTGCCCGCACGCGCCTTCTCCGCCATGGCCGCGCTCTCGCCCGCCAGTTGATAAATGCCCTTCTTGTCTACTTCCCGAATCACCGGCACGACCAACCCGTTGGCCGTATCCACGGCGACGCCTATGTTGATGTATTTCTTCAGAATTAAACTCTCGCCGTCCGCCGCCAGCGAGCTGTTCAGTTCGGGGAATTTGAGCAGCGTGTTGGCGCAGGCCTTGAGCAGGAAGGCCAGCATGGTCAGCTTGACGCCCCGGCGGTCGGCCTCTTCCTTCTGTTCCTTGCGGAAGTCCTCCAACTCGGTGATGTCGGCCTGGTCGAACTGCGTGACGTGCGGCACCAATAGCCAGTTGCGGTGCAGATATTGCGCAGAGAGTTTGCGGATGCGCGGCAACGCGACTGTCTCGATTGCGCCGAACTTGGAGAAATCCACGACCGGCATTTGCGGCAGACCGCTGCCGGTAGCCGCGGCCGGTGCAGCGGGCAGGCCACCGGCCATGACTTTCTTGACGAAGGCCTGTACGTCCTCTTTGAGTATGCGATTTTTGGCTCCACTGCCGGTGACCCGCGTGAGGTCCACACCGAGCTCGCGTGCAAACAGCCGCACGGCCGGAGAAGCGTGCACGCTGCCGGGTGTGGTGGCGACGGGAGTCTGACTGGCAGGGACCGGGGCTTCAGGTTTCTCGGCGGGAGCTTCGCTTTTCTGTTCTTGCGTCTTGTCGGACGCGTCTGCCGGCTCCGCTTTTTTTTTCGGCGCTTTATCAGCGGGCTTCGCTGCTGGTTGCTCCGGAATTTCTGAGGTTTTCTTCTCCTTGGCCGCTTCCGCCGTTTCCAAACTGAGGATTACATCGCCCTCTGAAACCCTCTCACCCGGCTTGACCTTCAACTCCTTTACCGTGCCGGCCGCGTCGGCCGGCACTTCCATCGTGGCTTTCTCGCTTTCCAGCGTGATGACGGGTTGTTCTTTGGCGATTTGATCGCCGACCTTGACCAATACCTCAATGATCTCGACGTCTTTGAAGTCGCCGATATTGGGAACCTTCAGTTCGACGACGGCCATTTTTTTATTCCCCCCGTTCGTAAAGGGGGGCCAGGGGGGATTTTGCCGCGACGGAAGAAATCCCCCTCCGTCCCCCTTTTTCAAAGGGGGAAGCGGGAAAATGGAAGTGCCGGTGAGAGGTGTTCACGCTGTCACCGGATTGGGTTTGTCGGAGTTGATGCCGTATTTCTTGAGCGCTTCGGCTACTTTCTCCGCGGGGAAATCGCCCATCTCGGCCAGCGACTTCAGCGCGCGCAGCGCAATCCAGCGCCGGTCCACCTCGAAGAAATCTCGCAGACTTTCGCGGGTGTCGGAGCGGCCGAAGCCATCCGTGCCGAGCGTCGCGTAGGGCATGGGCACATAGGGCCGGATCAGCTCGGCCTGCGTCTTCATGTAGTCAGTGGCGGCAATGGCCGGGCCTTTGCGCTGGCGCAGACTGGCGCCGACAAAGTTCTGCGCGGGTTCGGCTTCCGGGTGCAGCAGATTCCAGCGCTCGGTGTCCTGGCCGTTGCGCTGCAATTGCGTGAAGCTGGTGACGCTCCACACGTCGGAAGTTACTTTCCAGTCTTTCTTCAGCAGCTCGGCGGCGGCGATGACCTCGCGCAGCACCGTGCCGCTGCCGAGCAGCTGCACATGCCGCTCGCCAGGCTCGTCGCTTTGCAGGCAGTACATGCCGCGCACAATGCCTTCCTCGCAGCCTTCCGGCATCGCGGGATGTATGTAATTCTCGTTCATCACCGTGATGTAGTAGTAGGCGTCCTCGCCTTTCTCGTACATCGCCTGCATGCCGTGGTGAATGATTACCGCCAGCTCGTAGGCAAAAGCCGGATCGTAGGCGCGGCAGTTGGGCACCGTGTGGGCGAGCAGATGCGAGTGGCCGTCCTCATGCTGCAGACCCTCACCATTGAGTGTCGTGCGGCCAGCGGTGCCGCCCATCAGAAAACCGCGACTGCGCATATCGCCAGCAGCCCAACACAGGTCGCCGACGCGCTGAAAGCCGAACATCGAGTAGAAAACATAAAACGGAATCAGCGGTACGCCGTGATTGGCGTAGCTGGTGCCGGCCGCAATCCAGCTCGACATGGCGCCCGCTTCGGTGATGCCTTCCTCGAGAATCTGGCCCTTGATGTCTTCCTTGTAATAGGCGAGCTGATCCTTGTCCTGCGGTTCGTACAACTGGCCCACCACTGAGTAAATGCCGAGCTGGCGGAACATGCCTTCCATGCCGAAGGTACGCGCCTCGTCCGGAATAATTGGCACGATGCGCTTGCCGACGGTCTTGTCGCGCGTAAGCGTCTGCAAAATCTGCACGAAGGCCATCGTGGTCGAAATCTCGCGCTCGCCGGTACCTTCCAGCAGCCGTTTGAAGGTGTCGAGCGGTGGAATTTCGAGCCGGTCGTTCTTTACCACGCGCTGCGGCAGCCAGCCGCCCAGCGCTTTGCGCCGCGCTTTGACGTACTGAACCTCTGGCGACTCCTCCGGCGGGCGATAAAACGGCGTGGATGCGATCTGCTCATCGGCAATCGGTATATTGAAGCGATCGCGGAAATCACGCAGCGCCTTCTCGCCCATCTGCTTTTGCTGATGGGTGATGTTCTGGCCCTCGCCGGCCTCGCCCATGCCGTAACCCTTCACGGTCTTGGCGAGAATCACGGTCGGCCGGCCGTTCGGATTGTTCACCGCTTCGTAATAGGCCGCATACATTTTGTGCGGATCGTGGCCGCCGCGATTCAAGCGCTTGACGTCCTCATCCGAAAACGAGGCGACCATTTCCTTGAGTTTCGGATACTTGCCGAAAAAATTGTCGCGGGTGTAGCGGCCACCCTTGGCCTTGAAGTTCTGGTATTCGCCATCCACCGTTTCCATCATGAGCTGGCGCAGCAGGCCATCCTTGTCCTGCGCCAGCAGCGGATCCCAGGCCGCACCCCAGACGACTTTGATGACGTTCCAGCCGGAGCCGCGGAACATGCCTTCCAGCTCCTGAATGATTTTGCCGTCGCCGCGCACCGGCCCGTCCAGGCGCTGCAGATTGCAGTTGACCACGAAAATCAAATTGTCGAGTTTCTCGCGATCGGCGATATCGATTGCGCCGAGCGATTCGGGTTCGTCCATCTCGCCGTCGCCGCAGAAACACCAGACCTTGCGGTCCTTCATGTCCGCCAGGCCGCGGTTGTGTAGATACTTCATCAGCCGCGCCTGATAAATCGCCATGATCGGCCCGAGGCCCATCGACACAGTGGCGAACTGCCAGAAATCCGGCATCAGCCAGGGGTGTGGATACGACGACAGCCCGCGGCCGATCTGCTTCTCGCTCTTCACCACCTCGTTGCGAAAGCGGTGCAAATCGTCTTCGCTTAAACGGCCTTCGAGATAGGCGCGCGCGTAAATACCGGTGGCGGAATGGCCCTGGATATAGAGCAGGTCGCCGCCACTGGGATGCTCAGGGCCTTTGAAGAAGTGATTGAAGCCGACATCGTAAAGCGTGGCGGCGCTGGCGAAGCTGGCGATATGGCCACCAACGCCGGCGTGCTCGCGGTTGGCGTTGATCACCATCGCCATCGCGTTCCAGCGGATCAGCGAGCGGATTTTCCACTCCAGCGCGTGATCGCCGGGCGAGCGCTGCTCCCGATGCGGCGGGATGGTGTTGACGTAGGCGGTATTGGCCGAATAGGGAATATGCGCGCCGCTGCGCCGTGACTGGTCAATCAGCGCTTCCAGCAGGAAGTGCGCACGTTCCGGGCCTTCGCGCTCGATGACCGCGCTCAGCGCGTCCAGCCACTCGCGCGTTTCCTGCTGATCCGTATCCCGCGGCTTGTCCGAGCCTGCCATGCTGCGCTCCGCTTAAGAAGCGCTAATAGTACGTCAGGCCTATTTCGCGGGGGCATATCTTCGGACTAAAGTACTAGGGTTGTTGCCGTGGCAAATGGCCAAATGTCCGGCCGAGTGCTATCTTCGGTCGCTGCATCAATTAGCCAGAAATGCCTCCGGGGGCGCTATGTTAAACATCGCACGCATTGTATTTATTTCCATTGCTCTATCGTCGCTCGGTGCCTGCAAGGGCGACGGGATTTTCTCGGATGACGACGATGGCAGGGGCGGTACCGGTGGCTCGGGTGGTGGTACCGGTGGCACAGGGGGTACCGGCGGCTCGGGTTCAGCGCTGACCTTTTATTCCATGGATCCCGGCTCGCGCGAACTGGTGCGCTTCAGTCTGGGCTCGCTTAGTGCTCCAACGAGGATTGCCACCAGTGGCATACAGGGGACACCGCTGCTGCTGGCGCTGGATTTCCGCCCCGGCAACAACCAGCTATATGTCGTGTTTGACGACAACCGGCTTTACAGCATCAACAAAACCACTGGCGCGGCCACCCTGATCGGTACGCTGGCCGTGACCGCAGGCTCCAGAATCAATGGCTTCGACTGGAATCCCGTGCCGGACAAGCTCCGCGTGCTGGCGGCGAACGTCGAAAATTATCGCTTCAACGATGACGCCACGCTGCTGATGCGGGACACCGATCTGGCCTTCGTCGCAGGCGACATCAACGCGACCCGGGCACCAGGACCCGCTGGTGTGGCCTATACCGCTAACAGCGGCGGCGCCACCACCGCCTATATGATCGACAGCACCCAGGATGTACTTGCACTGCTGGGCAGCGTCGGCGGCACACCCGACAGTCCCAATAGCGGCAGGCTGACAACTGTCGGCAATCTGGGCGTAAATTTTGGCGGAGCGGGTAACTATGGTTTCGACATTGATACCCGCGCGGCACCCAATGTCGGCTACACGATTGAAACGGTAAATGGACAGGCTCGCCTATACAGCGTGAACCTGAGTACGGGTGCCCTGGCGACTGCTGGTACAGTCGGCAGTAACCTTGCCCTACAGGGTCTGGCGGTGGATCCAACCACAACCGGAACCGGCGGGACGGGTGGCACAGGAGGTACGGGTGGCGCCGGCGGCGGAACTTTGTTGCATGACGGCAGCGCAGTCGGTGTGGTGGTCGATCCGTTGGACGAAGCGCTGGTGACACCGATTAGTGTTGCCGGCGGCAGTGTGATTCTCGAACCACTTGCCGACGCAGTTTTGAATCCCCTGCTCGATGCTTTGGGTGCAACACCTCCGGGCGGTGGCGGCGGTGCCGGCCCGCTCGATCCGGCACAGCTCTGTGCGATTCCAGCGCTCGGACCGGAGCTAGTTGCTGCGGTGGGCGGTACTTGCGGTGGCGGAGGGGGTAGCGGATCGCCACTGCCGGTTGATCCCTCAGCCCTGTGTGCCATTCCGGTGATCGGACCGGCGATTGTTGAGGGCGCCGGCAGCACTTGCGGAGGGGGGGGTGGCGCAAATCCCCTTGATCCGGCGCAACTCTGCGCAATCCCCGGCATCGGTGCCCTACTGGCTGGCGCGGCGGGAGCAACTTGTCCGTGAGATCGAATGCTTGAGAAAAAGGGGCTTCGGCCCCTTTTTCTTCGCGCTTTTTTCTTTATGGGGGCGGATGGGCGAGCATCGTCTCGATAAACTTCTGCCAGTGCGGAAGCGGTTGCCAGATCTTGCGTAAATCCTGCACCGCCTGTTCCGGCGGCATGCCCTGGCGCAGCACGCGGTAGAGAAACATGAACGCCGACACGCGCATATTCATTGCGCAGTGGACGAATACTTTCTTGTCCTGATTCGCAGCCATCGCGGCAAAGAATTTCTGCAAGTCCTCCTGCGTCGGGGCTTCCCACACCACGGGAAAGTGCAAATAAGTCATGCCATGTTCGCTTACTACCGCCGCTTCATCGGCCAGCGCGGTCACATAGTTCGGCACTGCCAGATTGATAACCAGCTCGTAGCCTTCGCTGCGAATGTCGGCAAACTGTTCTCTGGATGGCTGGCCTGCCGTCGCCAGCCGCGGCGACAATTGCAAAAATTTGATGATCCCAGAGAGTTTGCTCATAGCCGCGCCACGTAGGTGCCGGTATGCGCCACTACCCGCGTGCTGCCGGCGTGAATTTCGGTATCTACCGCGATGCGTGCGCGCTTATAGCGCCGCAGGCTTTTGAGAAACCGATCCCAGCGCTTGCGGTCGAGCTTGCTGATGGCGACAAGATCGGCTTCGCCGGGCGCGATGAAGTCCGCGTCGCTTTTCTGCACCACGATGCGCGCGCTGATGTCTTCGGCGCGCAAGCCCAGGTGCAGCACGGCCCAGCCGGACAGAATGCCCAGCGTGGCCAGACTGCCGCCGAAAGCCGTGTTGCGATGGTTCAGATTGGGCTTGAGCGGCGCGGTAATTTCCACCACGCCGGACTCCATGCGGCGCACCGAGGCGCCCAACGCGGCCGTCAGCGGGATGTTGTGATGCAGATACTCGGTGAACTCGGCTGGCGTCATGGGTACACCATAATTATTGAGTTAGATCCTTCGACTCGCGCCATATGCCTGTCCTGAGCTCGTCGAAGGGTGGCGCTCGCTCAGAGCCTGTCCTGAGCCTGCCGAAGGAATGACGCCGGCTATGGCCACCGTCACTTACCGATACAAAAGCTGCTGAAAATCCGGCCCAGCAAATCGTCAGAGGTAAATTCGCCGGTGATTTCGCTGAGCGATGTCTGAGCTGCGCGCAGCTCCTCCGCGAGTAACTCGCCGGCGCGATGCACTTCCAACTGCTCGCGGGCACGGCCGAGCGCGGCGCGTGCGCGCTGCAAGGCATCGAGATGCCGGCGCCGGGCGAGAAACACGCCTTCCGGCGGCGCATACCCGATACATGCTTTGAGGTGGCTACGCAAGATATCCAGCCCTGCGCCGGTTTTCGCGGACAGCCGGATGTTGTCGCCAATTCGCTCGGCAGGTCGGCAGGAAAGATCGCATTTGTTCAGCAACAGCGTCACGGCCAGATTACCCGGCAGGCTCGCGCGAATCTCGCGGTCCGCATCGGTTTCGCCCGTTCGATCATCCACCAGCAGCAATACGCGGTCGGCGCTGGCCATCTCGGCGCGCGCCCGGCGCATGCCTTCCTGTTCCACCGGATCGGTGCTGGGGCGCAGGCCGGCCGTGTCGATCACATGCAAGGGCAAACCGTCGAGCGCGATTTGTTCGCGCAGTACGTCGCGCGTGGTGCCGGGGACATCGGTGACGATGGCGGTATCGCGGCCGGCGAGTGTGTTGAGCAGCGAGGACTTGCCGACATTCGGCTGGCCGGCGATGACAACAGTAAGTCCTTCACGCAGCAGACTGCCTTGCTGGGCTTTAGCGGCGAGTTCGTCGAGCTGGGCTTGCAGCCCGAGCATACGCGCCAGCAGCTTGCCGTCGGCAAGAAAGTCCACTTCTTCCTCTGGAAAGTCGATCGCCGCCTCGACGTACATCCGCAAGCCAATCAGCGCCTCGACCAGCAGGCTTACTCGCTGCGAGAACTCGCCTTCCAGCGAACGCTGCGCGGCGCGAACTGCCGCAGTGCTGCCCGCATCGATCAGGTCGGCAACCGCCTCGGCTTGTGCGAGATCGAGTTTGTCGTTGAGAAAGGCGCGCTCGGTGAATTCCCCCGCCCGTGCGGCTCTGGCGCCCAGCTCCAGCACACGCGCCAGCAGCAAATCCATCACCACCGCGCCGCCGTGACCGTGCAGCTCCAATACATCTTCACCGGTATAGGAATGCGGCGCCGGAAAAAACAAGGCCAGCCCCGTATCAATGACGGCGCCGGCTGCGTCGCGGAATTTTGCCAGACGGGCAAGGCGTGGCTCGGGTAGTTTGCCGAGCAAGGCGGCGGCCAGCTCGCGCGCAGCGGGGCCGGAAATTCGGATAATGCCGACGCCGCCGCGCCCGGGGGGCGTGGCGACAGCGGCGATCGTGTCGTTGGTGGCGCGGGTCATGCCGCAATTATGCGGTTTTGACCTTCGGCGTTCCTTCGCGCTCCAGCTTGCGCGTAATCCACCACTGCTGGCCGATACCGATCATATTGCTGACCAGCCAGTACACGACCAGGCCTGCAGGAAAGAAGGCGAAGAAGGCGGTGAGCGCGATCGGCATGATATTCATGATGCGCTGCTGCGCCGGATCCATGGTCATGGTCGAGCCGGAAAGTTTTTGCTGAAACCACATGCTCACGCCGAACAGCACCGGCGTGATATAGAACGGATCCGGCGCCGACATGTCCTGAATCCATAAAATGAATGGCGCCTGCCGCAGCTCCACGCTCTCCAGCAGCACCCAGTACAGCGCGATGAACACCGGGAATTGCACCAGCAGCGGCCAGCAACCGCCGAGCGGGTTGAAGCCTTCTTTCTTGTACAAATCCATCATCGCTTTCTGCATGCCTTCGCGGTCGTCGGCGTAGCGCTCTTTGAGCGCCTGCATGCGCGGCGCGAACTTTTTCATGCGCGCCATCGAGCGGTATTGCGCTTCGGTCAGCTTCCACATTACGAGCTTGACGGCGATCGTCAGCAACACGATTGCCCAGCCCCAGTTCCCGGTGAGCTTGTGGAATTTTTCCAGCACCCAGAACAGCGGCTCGGCCAGCACCGTGAGAATGCCGTAGTCCATGGCCAGCTCGAAACCCGGCGCGATCGTTTCGAGCCGGTCCTGCAACTTGGGGCCGATATACAACTGTGTGCTGAAGGTTTTCTCGCCGCGTGCCGCGACCAGTTGCTGTGGGCCGACATAGCCTGCTTCGTAAGCCGGCGCGGGGGAATCAGGTAGAGCCTTCGGCTTGGCGAAATAGCTGTTCAAGCCCTCGCCCGACGGAATTGCGGCCGCCATGAAATAGTGCTGCAGCATCGCGACCCAGCCGCCGGTTTGCTGGGCGCGCAGCGCATCATCATCGAGGTCTTCGAACGACAGTTTCGAGAAGCGGTAGCGCTCGCCGCCGTTCTTGCGTTCGTACCAACCCACACCGATGAAGGTCTGGACGAAGGGTGGATCCTCGGACTGCGAGAAAGGCGTGCGCCAGAAACGAACATAGGGCGAGAGCTGCCAGGGTGCGTCCCGGCTATTCCTCGCCGTCTGTCGTAATTCGATTTCGTAACTGTTGCGCTTGAAGACATAAGTCTTGACGACTTCACGGCCGTCTTCGCGCCACGTAAGCGGCACTTCGAGTCGGTCTAGCCCCTCGGCCAGCCGGTACTCCGCTTGCCCGGCGCCATAAACAGCACGATGGTCCGGCGCGGTGCCTTCGGCGGCGATCAGCCCGCTTTGCAGAATGAAAAAGTTCGGCGTCTGATCGTTGAGCAGATAGAGATTCTGCTCGCCCAGTTCTTTCGAGATCGGCACACCGACCAGTTCCAGCCGCCGCAAGTCGCCGCCTTCCGCGCTGATTTCGACGCGCATGGTGTCGGTGAAGACGATCACGCGTTGACTGGCACTTGGCGCCGAGGCGACGCTGTCCACCGGCACCCCGGCCACGTGCGGCAGGTCACTGCTTGAAGTCGGTGAAGTGGGTTGTGACTGCGGTTTCGGCGCGTAATCTTTCTGCCACGCCTGGTACATGAAGAACAGAATCACGCCGACCACGGCGATCAGCATGAAGCGCCGGTTATCCATGAGCTAAAGTTTGGGTGCGGCGGGCACGGGATCGTGGCCGCCCGCGTTGAAGGGATGACAGCGGCAAACGCGCCGCGCCGCGAGCCAACTGCCGTGGAGCGCGCCGTGCCGCTGCAGCGCCTCGACCGAGTATTGCGAACAGCTCGGATAAAAACGGCAACGCGGACCGGCAACGGCATGCAACACCGGACTCAGCAAGCGCTGGTAGGCGCGTACGACAGCGATGAGCAGGCGGCGCACTAGCGGCCCAATCTCAGCCAGTGCTGCGCCAGGCTGGCGCGCAACTCCGCATTTTTTCGCGCCGCAATACCACTTCTTACCATGACCACCATATCCAATTGGGGCAAAGCGCCGCGGTTTTGCCGGAAGCTTTCACGCACGATGCGTTTGATGCGATTGCGCTCCACCGCCAGCGCCACCTGCTTGCGCGGCACAATAAGGCCGAGACGCGGGCCGTCGGCGTCGGCTGCGCCGGCTAAGCTGAGGATGGTGAAGCAAGGGTCGGATTGACGCCGGCCCTTCTTGAGCAGCAGTTCAAACTCGGGGCGGCGGCGCAGGCGCGCGCTTTTCTGAAAGCGCGCTTCGGTCACGACGATTACGGTGTGAGGCGGGCGCGGCCTTTGGCGCGACGGCGCGCGAGCACGTTGCGCCCGCCCTTGGTCGCCATGCGCGCGCGAAAGCCATGCGTGCGCTTGCGGTGAACATTGCTCGGTTGGTAGGTACGCTTCGTCGCCATTGCCTGCTCCAGCTAAATGTTAGGGCGGAATATCAGAGTGAGCGGCCGGGGACGGCCGAAAGGCGCGCATTGTGCGGCCCAAACCACCTTTTTTCAAGCAAATTTGCATACTTCACTGCAATTCCGGCCTGTGGATAACTCTGCCGACAAGGGTTAGACTGGCGCCCTTCCCCCGGTCGGTCAGCGGAGCGCAAACGTGGCGGCATTGTTGTGGCGGCAGTGCGTGGAAGCGCTCGAGGGGAAGTTGCCGGCCAAAGCTTATGGCACCTATATCCTGCCCTTGCAGGCCGACTTCGACGGCGAAACGCTAAGACTGCTGGCGCCCAACACCCTGGTGCAGGAAACCGTGCTGGAAACCTACCTGGCGCAGATCCAGCGCGTCGCCGGTGAGCTGGCCGGTGACGACGAACTGGAAGTGCGGGTGGAGGTCGGCAGCAATATCAAGCGGGCGCGCCGTCCCGAGTCGGCCGGGCGCGATGCGCCGAGCAGCGTCATCAGCCGCCTCGACCAGCGTTATATTTTTACGAGTTTTGTGCCCGGCAAGTCCAATAGCGTCGCCCGCGCGGCAGCAGAACGCGTCGCCGAGCACCCCGGCCAGTCGTACAACCCGCTGCTGATATATGGCGGTGTCGGCTTGGGCAAGACCCACTTGATGCACGCGATCGGCAACCGTTTGCTGGAGCGCGCGCCGAAGTCGCGCGTGATTTATTTATCCTCGGAGCGCTTCGTCAACGAAATGGTCGGCGCGATCCGCCATGGCCGCATGGACGAATTCAAGCGTACCTATCGCTCGGCGGATGCGCTATTGATTGACGATATCCAGTTTTTCGCCGGCAAGACCCAGTCGCAGGAGGAGTTCTTCCACACCTTCAACGCGCTACTGGAAGGTAAACAGCAAATCGTCCTGACCTGCGATCGCTTTCCGAAGGAGCTTGATCAGCTCGACGATCGCCTCAAGTCGCGCTTCTCTTGGGGCTTGACCGTATCGGTGGAACCGCCGGAGCTGGAAACCCGCGTCGCGATTCTGATGAGCAAAGCAGAAGCTGCCAGCCATCCTCTGCCTGAGGAGGTCGCTTTCTTCATCGCCAAGCGCGTCAAATCCAATGTGCGCGACCTTGAAAGTGCCTTGCATCGCCTGGTCGCGCACGCACAGTTCACCGGTCACACCGTTTCCATCGACTTCGCCAAGCAGACGCTGCATGACATGCTGGCCTCGCACGACCGCCAGATCACGCTGGATAACATTATTAAAACAGTTGCCGAGTACTACAAAATACGCGTCGCTGATTTGTTGTCGGCACGCCGCAACCGCTCATTGGCCCGGCCGCGCCAGCTTGCGATGGCCCTAGCCAAGGAGTTGACCAATCACAGCCTGCCGGAGATTGGCGAAGCTTTTGGCAACCGCGATCACACTACCGTGCTGCATGCTTACCGCAAGATCCAGGAATTGCGCGAAGCGGATGCGCACATGAGCGAGGATTACAGTAATTTGTTCCGCACGCTGAGTCACTAATTCGCTCCGCTAACAAGTTGGGAGCAAAGGCCTGCATGAAAATGCAACAAGTTGTGGATAGTTTTGGCGGGCGATTTACCCCCATTTCATCCACAGCCGCAGGGCTCGAACCCAGGGGTAGTTGTCCACAGGGTAAGTAATCATAATGTTTTGATTTATATAATCTTTATAGCGTTATTAGGCTTTAAAGGCTCCGCCTAAAACAGTCACTACAAAAACAGGTAGTATTAAATCTTCATTATTTAAAGCGCGAACTTAAGAGGAACTCATGCGTTTTCAAACCAGCCGCGAGGATTTGCTCAAGGCGCTCTCTGCCGTGATCGGTGCGATTGAAAAACTTCAGACCATGCCGATTCTCTCGCACGTGCTGATCAAGGCACACGGCCAGGAATTGGAGCTCACTGGCACTGATCTTCGCCTCGAACTCGTCGGCCGCTGTCCGGCCAAGATCAAAGATCCTGCGAGCACCACGGTCAATGCCCGAAAACTGTTCGACATCTGCCGCAGCTTGCCGGATGGCGCCGATCTAACCGGCGATGTGAAAGAGGGGCGTATCACGCTCAAGTCGGGTCCCAGCCGCTTCATACTTTCCACCATGTCAGCCGACGAATTCCCCGCGCTGGAAGACATCCAGCCGACCGCCAGTTTCAAAATCGAGAAGCGTGGCTTGAAAAAGCTGCTGGACCACACGCACTTTGCGATGGCGCATGAGGATGATCCGCGGCGTTATCTTGCCGGGCTACTGCTGGTGGCGCAAAAGAACCGGCTGCGTGCCGTCGCTACCGATGGCCACCGGCTGGCGCTATCCGACCTGAACGCAAGTCTGGACGTAAGCAGCAGCGCCCAGGTCATCGTGCCGCGCAAGTCCATTGCTGAATTGGTGCGCTTGTTGGATGACGGCGAGGGCGAGATCAATATCAGTATTTCTGCCAATCATCTGCGGGTGGATTTGGAAAGGCTGCGGTTTACTACCAAGCTGATCGAAGGGCGTTATCCGGACTACGAACGCGTCATTCCTGACGCTGGCGACAAGACCGTTACCGCCGGCCGGGACGCCGTGCGCCAGGCGCTGAGCCGCACCGCGATTCTGGCCAAGGAGCGCTTCAAGGGCGTGCGTCTGACCTTGAGCGAGAAGCAGCTCAAGCTGCAGACGCAGAATCCGGAGCACGAGGAAGCAGAGGAGGTCGTCGAGGTGGATTACGACGGTGCGCCGGTCGAGATTGGCTTCAACGTGACCTACCTGCTGGACGTACTCGGCTGCATGACCGGCGACCGCTTCTCGCTGGA
>JBOICV010000077.1:0-2771 GCA_050740255.1 Nevskiales bacterium
GCCACTGAGTTCACGCAGAGGATGCGAATGGTCGATGTGATGGCGGCTGCATAGTCTGCGTTCCCATCGGTGGCACCTGCGTGCCGCCTCAATGGGAGACCGGTTTGAGCTCGAACCCCGTTTCGCCGCCACGCGATCGCTGGGCGCGGCTGCGCTTTTCGATCATTGGCCCGTTGCTGGCGGCTCCGCCGCTGGCCGGGCAGTTGCACGCGGCTTTGACCGAACTGGCGGCCAAGACCTGGCGTGATCCGGAGGGGCTGGATGTGCGCTTCGGCGTCTCCACCCTGCAACGCTGGTACTACGCCGCGCGCCGTGCCGACGACCCGGTCGCCACCCTGCGCAATCGTTTGCGCGCGGATGTCGGCCGCTTCCCCAGCCTGATGCCGATGGTCATCCAGGCGCTGCGCGCGCAGTACCGCGCGCATCCCGGTTGGTCCATGCAGTTGCACTACGACAACCTGCGCTGCGCGCTGACCGGCAGCGATGCCGTGGTGCCGTCATACCCGACGATCCGGCGTTATCTCAAAGCCCAGGGCATGTTCCGGCAGGCACGACCCAAACGCGCCAGCGACGGCGCGCTGGCCGCCCGCGACCGGCTCGAGCGTCTGGAGGTGCGCAGCTTCGAGGTCGACCATGTCGGCGCGCTCTGGCATCTGGATTTCCACCATGCCTCGCGCCGCGTCCTGACCCGCGCCGGGACTTGGGTCAAGCCGCTGCTGTTCGGCGTCATCGACGATCGCTCGCGACTGGTCTGCCACCTGCAGTGGTATCTCGACGAAACCGCCGAGAGCCTGGTGCATGGGCTGTCGCAGGCATTCATGAAGCGCGGTTTGCCGCGCGCCTTGATGACCGACAACGGCGCCGCGATGCTGGCCGAGGAGGTGACCGCCGGACTGGCCCGTTTGGGCATCGTCCACCAGACCACCTTGCCGTACAGCCCCTACCAGAACGCCAAGCAGGAAGCGTTCTGGGGTCGCATCGAGGGCCGCTTGATGGCGATGCTGGAGGGCGAGGCCGCACTCACCCTCGACCTGCTCAACAGCGCCACCCAGGCCTGGGTCGAGCAGGAATATCACCGCAGCCGCCACTCGGAGATCGACGCCACACCACTGGCCCACTACCTGGCCGGCCCATCGGTCAGCCGACCGTGCCCGGATGCCGCCGACCTCTGCGCCGCGTTTCGCATCGAGGTCGCACGCCGGCAACGGCGCGCCGATGGCACCGTCAGTCTCGCCGGAGCGCGTTACGAGATCCCCTCCCGCTACCGCCACCTCGGCATCGTCCATCTGCGCTACGCGCGCTGGGACCTCAGCCAGGTCGATCTGGTCGAGCCCCGCGGCGGCACGGTCCTGTGCCCGGTCAAGCCCTTGGACAAGTCAGCGAATGCCGATGGCCAGCGCCGTGCGCTCACTCCAACCGGCCCTGATCTCACGCCACTGCCCGCCACCGGCATGGCGCCGCTGCTGCACCAATTGCTTGCCGAGTACGCCGCCACCGGCCTGCCACCGGCCTATCTGCCCAGCCCTCACCAGGAACCCGCATGAACCAGAAACTGCTTGCCCTGTACGGGCTCAAATTCAATCCCTTTTCCTCCGAACTACCGACCGCGGCGCTCTACCTTCCAGCTCGCTTCGAGCAGTTCTGCTGGCGCATCGAAAACGCACAGATTCGCGAAGGTGGCTTTGCCCTGATTCACGGCGATCCCGGTACCGGCAAAAGCGTCGTCCTGCGGCTGCTCGCCGAGCGCCTCGGACGTGTACCCGATGTCAGCGTCGGTGCCATCGCGCATCCGCAAAGCAGCCTCGCCGACTTCTACCGCGAGCTCGGTGATCTGTTCGCCGTGCCATTGCGCCCGCACAACCGCTGGGGTGGATTCAAGCACCTGCGCGAACGCTGGATCGCCCACCTCGAAGCAACCCGCTGTCGACCTGTGCTGTTGATCGACGAAGCCCAGGAAATGACCGCCGCCGTACTCTGCGAGCTACGCCTGCTCGCCAGCGCCCGCTTCGACTCGCAGCCGCTGCTGTGTGTCGTGCTCGCCGGCGACCAGCGTCTGCAGGACCTCCTGCGCCGTGAGGCACTGATCCCGCTCGGCTCGCGCATCCGCACCCGGCTCGCCACCGAACACGCCAGCCGCGCCGAGCTCCTGGCCTGTCTCGAACACCTGCTCATCGCTGCCGGCAACGCCAGCCTGATGACCCCCGAACTGCGCCACACCCTGTGCGATCACGCCGCCGGCAACTACCGCATCCTCACCACCCTCGCCGCCGAACTGCTCGCCACCGCAGCACAGCAGGACCTGCCGCAGCTCGACGAAAAACTCTACCTGCAGGTGTTCGCCCAACCCGAGCGCACTCCCGCACGCCGCGCCAACGCAACGCGCTGAAACGCAAGCACCTGCCCATGCCCAACGACCACTGCTTCGACGCCGTCCCAACCCCGCCGCTCTCCGACGAGGCCGTCGTCTACATCCACGACGCACTGCACAACTACCTCGACTTGTTCGAACGCCACTACGGCGATCAGATCCGCCGCTACTACGACGAGCGCGCGCAACACCAGATGCTGCCGCCGACCCCAAGCGACGAACCGTTCTGATTCCCGAATCCTGAGAACACCCAGACGCCGCCTCCCCGCAACCACCATCAACAACCATCGCCGATCGTGAAAAGCGGAACATCAAACTGCGTGATCACACTCACGCGCCCGAGAACTTGCGCACGCTGCCTTCCCGCAACTTGCGTCGCCAATGGTCACCCGGTACCACGCCC
>JBOICV010000078.1:0-122542 GCA_050740255.1 Nevskiales bacterium
AGCATGGTCGCCGCGTGCGGCGTATAGCTGCCGGTCGCGGTACAGGCCACATGCAGGGTCATGCTCGCCGGCGGAACAGGAAGAAGTGATCGTGCAGCTTGGCCAGCTCGCGCACCTCCGGGGTTTCCAGCACTGGCGCCTTCACTGCCAGCTCGTAACCGGCGTCGCGGATCAGGGGGGTGAAGTCCTTGAGCGAGCCGTCGGTTTCCGCGCTCAGCAGCTTCTCGGTGTCGTTCGGCACGATTAACAGCCACGGCACCCGCAGGCTCTTCACGCGCGCCATCCACCATTCGATCGCAGCGTAGGTGCATTCAGGAAAGCTGTGGATGTTAAGCGCGAGATCGTAACCGTCGGGCGCAAGGCCGCCATCAATTTCGTGCAGCGGCACCGCGCGTGCCGGCGGTGTGACGCCGCGGAAGCGCAGATAGTATTCGCACAGGAAGGTGGATTCGGGCACGGCGTCCAGGCAGTCGTAGCGGACCAGGTTCGGTAATACCTGACTCATGCGATAGGCCAGCCGTCCATAGCCGGCGCCGATGTCCAGCACCCGCAAGCCCGGCCGGTCGAACAAACCGGCATGCCGGTCGAGGAAATTGATTTCCCTGACCGAATCCAGCAGGTCACGCGAAATCAGACCATGCCGGCCGTAGTTTTCTGTCCAACAGCCGAACAGACCGTCTTCGTTGAGCCGCGACAACAGGCCGCGGGTGTCGTGGTCCTGCACCTCGCGCAGCGCGATATAGCGTTTCAGTCTGGCGTCGGCACCCAGCTGGCGGTATTGCCAGACATAGGCATTGTCGCCGCGAAACCACGGCAGCAGGACGTTACGGTCCACTTCCCGTTGGTTCCAGAACACGCTCTCGCCGACCACCGGCCAGCCGGTCGCCGCATAGGCCTTGCGCAGTTGAACCAGGCGCGGGTTATCCGCGCGCAGATACTCCGCTGCGCCCGGCGGCAGCTGCACGGACGGATCATGCGACAAGCCCATGCTGCGCCGGTCTTCCGCCCGGAGGCGGACGATTTGATAGCCCAAGCGCTGCAAGAACTGGTTCACCAGCTCGCGCAAAGCGGGGCGCCGGGATGCAGAATTCATGCTAAGTCCAGAGTTCCGACAGCTTGCGGCTGCTGGCATCAAAACTGCCGGGCAATAAGGCAACAGTTCCCGCGCAATAGTGTTTCAGCAGGACTTGCGGATCCTGGGTAGCTTGCAGTTCCACGGCTTGCGGAAACCCGGCGAAACCGGCGGGCGCGAAATTCGGCGACAGTTGCGCGAATACCCCGCGCCGCCGCAACTGCAAGCTGCCGTTTTGCCGACTGGACTCGAATACCGGGCTGACGCATAACTGCTGGGCATTCAGCCAGGGACGTTGTGGCTGGATAAAACCGGCGAATTGTGTCTTGTCGCGCACCATAATGCTGATTTCGGGATCCTTGCGCGCGGCCAGCACCGGCTCCCTCTCGCCGCCAAAAGCCCAGTTGGCGCTGTGCAGATATTTTTCCGGCAAGCCGGGTACATCCACGCCCACTTCCCTGCCCGCGGCACATTCCTCGAAAAATGGCAGATAGTCCTGGAGACGGGAGAAGAAATTCTGGCAGAAGCGGTAGTGCCGCGCCGGATTGATGCGTTGCACGCCGATCTCCAGATTCCAGATCGAGTCGAATACGGTCCAGCCGGTCGGCGCCGTCACGCGAATGGCTTCGCGCGCGAAACTGCGCTGCGCCGGAATCTCCGGCAGGCAGGTGGAGGAAAACACGGCGTCGCAGGCGCCGTCGCGGAATGGCAGCGGATATTGCAGGTCATGGCAGATGAAATTGCCAGCAGGATTGGCGTAGCGGCGGGTAATGAGCAGGTTCAGAAACTGTCCATCCACGGATATGCAGTTCCGCGCTTTGCCATAGGCCGACAACAGATTTTCGAACACGCCGTGGCCGCAGCAGAGCGAAAGCAGGCGGCCGTCAAGTCGCAGGCCGCCCAGCTGCAGCGCGAGCGAGTGGACGCGCGGCGCGAAGAAACGCGAGACGTAGTAGCCGGTGAGCTGGGCTGCGTCGTCTGCTTGCCGTCTTCGGCGCAGCTTGGCGCGCGCCGCCGACAGCCAATGTTTGAGTGGATGCGCGGAGGCGTTGGCGCCGACGACTTCGTACTGTGCACTGGCGGCCATATGCGCCTGTATTTCCACTTCCAGCGCGGCATTCAGGCGGGCGGTGAACTCGCGATAGCTGCCGGCGCGGTTCTCGAGCAAGTCGCTGGCCAGCGGCAGGTGGCGGCGAATCCAGCCCTGCAGACCCGGAATGTCGTCGCGTTGCAGATAAGTGATCGCAGCCACTTGCAGCGGCACATAAGGCTGTAGCGCCTCTTCCGCACCGCCGTAGCCCTTCGCCAGACTTAGCAGCAACACTCCATCGACCACGGGAAAACTGAAACAGCGGCATTCCAGCAAGCCATAGCTCAGGCGGCCGCTTTCGCTGCGGTTGTTACGGGCGATTTGAAAGCCCCCGCCACAATAGGGGCAAACCAGTTCGCTGATGAGCTGCAATTCCATTGCGCTGCGCTACTTTTAAGGCGAGATCGGTGCAGGGCCGCCGGGAACTATACGCGGACCCGGCGCCGGCGGTTGGTAAGGGCGCAGCCGGCGCCAGACGTTTCGTGCAAGTCCAAAACCGGGCAGCAGTTTCTTCAGCTCCTGTAGCCGCCAGTAGCGCCAGAATCCCGGATGCAGCACAAAGGCGCAGAGTGCATGCCAGCGGATTTGCATCAGATCGCCACTAGGGTGGTAGCGCAAGGCCAGCGCGTGACGACTGGCGCGCGCCAGGCGTTGCAGCCGCGGCGAGGCCTGCTTGAGTTCGGCGCAGTCTTCAATCATCTGCCAGTGACCATCCCAGATTTTCTGTTTATTGCGGTGCTGGGTGCGCTGCTCCAGATACACCCGCCATGCGGACAGTACTCCAGGAAGCTTCACGGCTGGCGCCCGCAGCAGGAGGCGCAGCCAGTAGTCAATATCGCAGGCAAAATACTTGGCGTTCCAGCCGCCAATTTGCCGCGCCAGCTCCGCACGAAAAAAAATCGAACTTTGCGGCAGGCATAGCGCCATGCCGAAGAAGGCCTCCCAGCTGAATTCCGGCACTCGATAGCGGGACAGCAACCGATCCTCGACATCAATATTGTCGGAATCGCCGTAGGCCATTCCACATTCGGGATGGTCCCGCAAGGCAGCGACCGCTTTGGCCACTGCATCAGCGTAATAAATGTCGTCCGAGCTCTGAATCGCGAGCACCTCACCGCGCGCCAGCGCCAGGCCCTTGTTTACCGCGTCCGCCACACCCTTGTCGGGTTCGGACTGCCAGCGTAGTTCGGGAAAACGTGCGGCGTAATCCTTGAGAACCGCTACGGTGTCATCTCTGGACGCACCATCCACGACGACAACTTCCAATGGCCGGTAGGACTGCCCCAGTATTGAATCCAGGGTGCGCGCAATAAACCGGCCTTGGTTGAAACTAGGCACGATGATGGATACCAGGGGTTGCGGCGAAAGGGGCTGCATACGGCGCGCTATTCTGCCTGTGTTCCTGCATTGGCGCGACAAATGAGGCGGTTTTGGCCGTCCAGCGCCACGCGCACAACCTTGAAGTGGGCGGTAGTCTCGATGCCGCAGCCGATGGCCATCAGTTGGCGATAGGCAGGCGAATCGAATCTTCCCTGCTCCGTCACGGGATAGTCGGGGCTCAGCTCCAGAAAAAATACCGAGTCCGTGGCACTTACCAACTGATAGAAATTCTCCAGGCCAGTCGTCATCTCACCGTTGAAGACCCAGTCTACCGGGGTGGGATTCATCGTTTCGGCCACGAAATAGGCGCCCGGAAATTCCGGCACGACGACGAAGCTCGGATACTTGCGGGTCAGACGCGTGAAGTCCGCCAGCTTGTCGTACACGCGCCGGTCAGCCTTGGTGTGTGCCAGCCGCGGCGCCAGCTCGCCCAGATCGAAGCTCAGTTCCTTGCGCGGCCGACTGAGATACGGATAGTTGTTCGCGAGCAGAAAATATCCCAGCGAAACAGCCAGCACGCCCAGCAGCATCGGCTCGCGCGGCAAGCGGGCCACCGCCGGTATCCGGCTCGCCTGCCATAGCAGATAGAGCAAGGCGGGTGCCGTCATCATTGCCGCGGTGCGATAGCCCCAGCTCAAGGAACTGAGTACGCCCAGGCCGAATAACGCCAGCGCCGGCAGTTGCTCGCGCAATAACGCGCCGGCTTGGGTCCCGTTTGCTAGCGCTCGCGCAGTCACCAGCAGCCAGGTCAGGCCGCAAGCGACGTACAGGGTATTGGTATAACCACCCCAGATTTTTCTGCCGGCAATCGCGAGTTCGTGGAACGACAGCAGGACGAGTCCCGACACCGTCAGCGCAGCCAGCAGGCTGGCTACCGATGCTTCGGGAAGCAACCAACGCCGTAGCGCCCAAGCCAACACCAAAGCCGCGGCGCAGGCAATCAGTGTTTTCGGTGTCAAATAGGTCTGCAGTGATAGCAGAACGTCCATGCCACTGGCGGCCGACGTCGTGCTTTGCAGAAACGGCAGCCAGGCGTCTTCGGCCACCAACCAGACGGTCCAGGCAGCGGCCCCTAGCAGCACACCTAAAAGACACTTCACGCCCGCTTTTCCACCGCTGGCCATCGCCACCACCAGTCCCAACACTGGCAACGGGTAGTAGGACTGCTTGGCCACCGCAGCCAGACTCAGGGCAAGACCACCGAGCAGCGGCCACTGTCGGTGCGCAATCAGATAAATCCCCAACACTCCCCAAAATACCCCGTCGACCGTATGCCACGGCATAGGCGGAAAGTCGTTGGCATTCCAGGCGAATCCGACGAGCGCCAGCAGCAAGATTTCCCGTCTGCCGAGTTGCTGGGTGACAGGCAGGTAGCGGGCAAAAATGGCGACGGTCCAATAGCTCAGTAAGAGCATCTGCAGGTAGTACTGGAAATGTCCGACCAGGATGTAGTGTTGCGCCCCGCTGAGCTGCATCACCAGGCCCTGCAACACCGGCGTCAGCGGTGGGCGGACATAGTCGAAATCCAGGTAAGGGACTTCCCCGTTAAATACGCGCCAGGCGAGACCACTCAGGAAGCCAACATCGGAAAAGCTATAGCCGTATACGCCGATGCAGAAAGTGCATAGCGTGGCGATAGCCAGAAACAGGAGAATAAGTGCGGCGCTGGGGCCGAACCGGGACATCGCCGCTGGCATTTATCGGGTCCGAAGCAAAGGTGCAGACATCGCTGGTACCAGGCTAAGGCTCAGCGCGAGCGTCAGGCCTCACGGCGCCTTGGGTTCGAGGGCCAGAGCCACAACAGGCGTGGATTTGCCGCCCCAGCGCTTCTTCAGCCAGCGTTGCGCCGGCAGTTCCACGTGGCGGTAGGTATAGTGCGAGACAACAACAATCAGGACGTAGGTAGCGCCGACCAGCAGGTATGGCGAAGCTTTCAGATAGCCGGCGACGGCATCTTCCGAACTCACCAGCCATAGCACGATGGCGATGATCATTGGCTGGTGCACCAGGTAGATGGAATAGGACAGGTCGCCCAAGTAGCGCAGCGGCTTGACCGAGAACCATCGCACCACCCGGCTGCGGTTCTCGGCAAATCCCAGCACCATGAAAATCATCGCGCAAATCATCGCCATGTCGTCGGCACCCAGCCAAAAGCCAAGCACCACCACGGAGAGGCTGGCCACGGGGACGAATTCACGCATCCATGGACCACAGCTCTGCATCCACTTACGGGGAGCCCCGTACAGGATGCAACCGATAACAAACGAGGGAAAGCAGCGCAGGATGCCAAAGTTATAGGTGTAGTCGAGTATGCCTTTCCGTGACTTCAACACCTCAAGTAGGGCAAACGAACCCAGCGCCACGGCAATGGTCACCCAGGCTGAGCGATTGACCAGACCCCACAGAATCAGCACCGGAAACAGCGCATAGCAGAAAACATCGGCGCTAACGGTCCAGGCCGGAACATTCCAGGTGTTGTGCGGCATCATGCCCCAGGCCTGCACCAGCAATAGATTGGCCGGCAGGTATTCTGGGTCGGTCATCCTGGTGAACGGCGCATTCGGCAACACCGTGGGCAGGCCATTCCAGGCCATCACCAGCCTCCCCAGCTCCATCAGAACCATCGCCGCCAGGACCACGACGTGCAGCGGATAAACGCGGGCGAAACGAGCCACGGCGAAGTCGCGATAAGTCGGCAATGGATTGGCTTTGAACTTCTCGGCGTAGGCGTGGGTGATGACGAAGCCGCCCAGAATGATGAAAAACTCGATCCAGGTGTGAAACATCGGCAATACCCAGGTCTGCGGCAGACCCAGGCTGTAGAAGTACACATACACGTGGAAATACACCACGCAGAAAGCGCCCATTGCGCGCAACGCATTTAGCGCGGTGAATTCCTCGAGATTATTTTTGCTCATCTGCGTCTATGCGACGTGGGTGTCGCCGAAAATGTGGTGCCAGTCCGTGGCCTGCGCGCTTTATCGCGGCCGCCAAGCGTATAGCTATACTTGTGCATGCTCAAGGGTTCCCTGCGTTGGCACATCCACGGACAACTATCTGACCAAGTCCGACATCTCTATTCCTGGCAAACTCAGGTCATATGACGGGACTGGAAGGACTGAATCACGCAGACGGGGAACGGGCGTGAATGCCATCAGTGTCGAAGGACTTGACCGGCTGCGCCGGATGGGTGCAACAACGCTGGCGCGTACCCTAGCCACCCGTAATAACAACTTCAACCTGCTGCGGCTCATTGCGGCCAGTCTGGTGATTTACGCGCATAGCTTTCCGCTGCTGCTGGGACCCAGCTCCGGCCCGGGCGGAGGAGCTGCCGACTGGTTTTATGACTGGACGGGCATCATCGCGGGCGGACTTGCCGTGCAGGCATTTTTTGTCATGAGCGGCATAATGGTGACGCAGAGTTTCGAGCGGAGCCGAACAGTCTGGATTTTCATCCGGGCACGTATTCTCCGCATCTACCCCGCGCTGGTCGTCTGTGTCCTGCTTTGCGCGCTCATGCTGGGACCGGCCATGACCTCGGTCGGGCTCCTTAACTACCTTTCCGATGCCCGCGTCTGGCGGTTTATAGCCGTCAACTCATCGCTCACATCACTAGAGATTCAGCTGTTTCTGCCCGGCGTGTTCGAATCGAATCCCATCTCGGGTTACGTGAACGGTTCGTTGTGGACGCTACCGTGGGAAATCCTGATGTATGTCGGGCTCACCGCCGCCGGTGTGCTCGGGCTCCTGCGTGGCAGCGCGGTTACGTTGACGATCTGCTTGTGTTCACTCCTGATCTACATCAGCGAGCCGGCGCTCGGCGAGCCTGTTTTTCGCCACAAGCTGGTGCTATGCGCCAGTTTCTCCTCCTATTTCTTCGTGGGAGTGCTGCTCTACCTCTGGCGGGAACGCATCAAGCTGAACTGGATAACCCTGGGGGTGTCGGTGGCCGTGTGGACGCTGGCTTGCAGCCAACTGCGCGAGCACCCCCTCGCCCTGCTGCTCTACGTGCCCGCGCTGGCTTACTTGATCATCAACCTGGCAAGCGTACCGGGCGGGTTCATCCGCGGTTATGGCAGGTTTGGAGATTATTCCTATGGGACCTACATCTACGCCTATCCGGTGCAACAGCTGCTGGTCAGTCTGTACGGCTTCAGCGGTCCCTTAAGCCTGACTCTTACCGCGCTCCTCGCAAGCTGGGCGCTGGCGTTTTGCTCGTGGCATCTGATCGAGTCACCGGCACTCAAGTATAAATAATTGCGTCACGCTTCCCTTGGGTCATGCCGTTTACGGTACCAGGCGCTGGTTCCAACGGTCGCCGACTGGATCGAAGTACACCAGACGAACGGGACCGGCGGACAGTTCCACCGTCATCTCCTGCCAAACAGTGGCTGACACTCCCGGTAACCGGGTCGGCACCAGTTTGACACTGGCCCACTCACTCAGCTTCATCTCGACCGGGCGGCTGCCGGAAATGAGGTGCGGTCCAAGTAGTTCAATGCCGCAGCTCTGCCGGAAGAGATAACGCCCCGGCCTGTCACGGACCTCCGCCAAGCCCACCTCGCATGCGGCGCCGGGATTGAGCCATAGCGCCGTCCAGCCGAAGTCCGCGGCTTTGACAACATCGGCCTTGCTGTCGATCAACGTCTCCATCCACTGCAGCCGAGCATGGCGTGTGGTGGGATCGTTCAGAACCAACACCTTCTCACCCTCCGCAAAACCGTGCAGCAGTTCAGCGTAGCTGCGTGCGACGGTATGCAGCCGCTGGAAGCTGGCGTGCAGATGCGGATAAACCAGCGCGGATTTGTACGCGCAGATGGTGACGGCAAACACCAGCAGCCCCAAGCCAAGAGCGCGAGTGCGCGGGTGCTCCGCCCACCAGGCCGCGAGCGTCAGCAACAGAAACACGTCCAGCACGGCGCCGTAGCGGGCATAGAAGCCGGTCAGTAGCAGGAAAGCGTATGACGCCAGAAAGCACAGCTCGGCCAAGCCCGGCACCCGGCCGCGCAGCAGTCTCACTGCCGTCACCGTCAGTACACCCGCTGCGAATAACACGTTGATAGCACGCAGAGGCGCATCCAGAATCCGAATAGCCGGGGTGTTTTGCAGCGCCGGCAAGAGTGTGTCGCTGAAAAATGGCCAGGCGAAAATCCGGCGCAAGACCGATCCCGGCGACAGGCTAACGGCGTACACGCCTCCCGCCAGACTGCCATAGGCGTTCAGGCGCAGCGCCAGCCATAGCAGAATGGGAAACATCAGCAGAATGGCGCGAGCCATTACCTGTTTATTTTTGAAAAACCCTTCTCTTCGCTCTAGCGCGTAATGCAGTGGAAACATCGCCACCGCCGGCAAGGCGGTTTCCTTCGTCAACACCGCCAGGCTCAAGAAGACGATCGTGAGCCACTGTCGTTCCCGCCGGTAGGCCATGTAGGCCGCCAGACAGAACACCGCCGCCACGATGTCGAAGCCTGAACTGGGCATTAAGAGCGGTGTTAAAGAGGGGCCAAATGCCGGCAACATCGGCAGCAGGGCGGCAAGCCCCAGCGCGAGGCGCCGATCCGCATGGGGGTGAATCGCGGCACAGGCCCAGTAGGTCAATCCTGCACCGAGAGAGATGGCCAGTACGTTGAAATACAAGCCGCCCGCGGAAAACGGCCCCAGCATCAGTTGGATGAGCGCGTACACCAGGTTCACGACCGGACGCAGGAAATTGGCGGCCGGCGGCTCAATGCCCGGGTAGTCGCTGAAGTAGTGGCCCGTGCCCCGGAACCATTCGAGTGGACGGTTCAGCTCAAGGCTGGAGTTGGCCAGCCAGGCCCACTCATCGTCTACCGGGAAATAGCCGACGGCAGTGTCATGGATGAAACAAGACAGCAGCAAACACCAGGTAACGGCGAGTGCCAGCGCAGTAACGCGCGGATCACGCCCGAGACCACGCGGCGCGGTAACCACCGCCGGCATCCGTCAGCTTCGCGACACCGCGGGTGTCCGCAGAGTTGCGCGCTCACCCATAGCGAGGAGCGTAAAGCTGATGGGAATCAGACCCGCGTAGAAGACGCCGGCCAGTAACATGGTGACATTGATGCCGAAGGCCATACTCAGCATCACCGCCAGAACCGAGGCCAATACGCCGGTTGCGCCGTTTATGCCCCAGAACCAGGGCGTCGGCTCCCGATCCACCGCCTGCACCAGACGCATCCCGGTCGGAAAGGCGAAGCCGAGCAGAAAGCCCAGCGGCATGACAGCGGCCAGCGAGATGGCGATGCGCACGCCTAGTGCGCGGTCGGTGGTGGCATGGAACAAATCGGTCAGCCAGTACTGCATACAGGCGAGGTAAGCGGCGACGGCGAGGCCCCACCACACAAAGCTTGCCTTGGAGCGAAGTTGGAAACGATCGGAGGCCAGACTGCCGAGACCGGTCGCCAGAATCAGACTGAACAGGCACACCCCGAGCGAATAAATCGGATGGCCGAGGTAGACGCTGAAATACTGTAGCAGCGAAATCTCCGCCAGCATGAAGCCCATGCCGATAAACGCGAAGTAAAGCGTGCCGGCGGTGACGAGCGGTAACGAGCTTGCGCGGACGGTCTTGCGCAGGGGTAGCAGCACGGTGGTGATGACCGCGAGGGTCGAGATGAAAAGAATCAGCAGCAACACGCCCGAGGCTTGAAAATTTCCGCGCAACACGCCCGAAAATCGGCGCTCCGTAAGGGCGCGATGCAGCACTTCCGGCACCTTGGAGAAACGCAACTGGTTGAAAAAGAAGGGGCGGTTGTCGGTCGGGACGCTTAAATCAAGATAGCCTCCCTGAGTCACGCGATTGATTTCCGAGATGCTGGGACTCGCCACTACGGACTGCAGCAGTTCAGACGCCGGCGGCTGGTCCGGCGCGAGCAGGACTTCAAAGCCGCGCCGCTCAACTTCCTTGCGCAAGGTTCTAACTTCGGCCGCGGTGAACGGCTGCTTCGAGAGCACCAGGGTGGCGATGTAGCGGGCTCGCGCGACGAACAAATGCGGGCGAGCATCCACCGCGCCAGCATCGAGCACCGCTGCCGTGGCCAGGCCGATCATCCGACCGGTTTCGTTGACGTCATCCGGGTTGTACCAGCGGCTTACGGTGAATACGCCGCCATCGTTCAGTGTCTTGATGAAGGCGCGCCAGCCTTCCAGTGTGTACAAGCCGTTTTCGCTCAGACTGAAAGCACCCGCACCCGTAGCTGCCCAGGTATCGATCATGCTCATCTGCACCAGATCGAATTTCTGCGCGGTGCTGGCGAACCAGCTGCGCGCGTCGTCCACGAATAGCTGCAAATTCGGCAGCGTAGCGAGATTGGAGAACGACTTGTAGAACGGATGCTCGGTATGCAGCTTGATGAAAATGGGATTGAGTTCCACGCCCACGATTTCCGGTGTGCCGTAAAGATGCGCCGACATCAGATCGCGTCCACCGCCGACCCCGATAATGGCTGCCCGCTGGATGCCCGGCAGGTTATAGGCCAGGTTTACGATGTCGTAGCGCAGGAAATCAATGGACTCGCGCGTGCCGTCATAGTGGTACATCACGGTGCCGGCCTCGCCGTCAATGTTCAGCACCGCCTGCTCGGTCACAAGCTCCGGCGGCATCTTGGGCGACGGCCCCCACAGGTAGAAATGAGTCGGGCCGCTCTCCGGCCGGGTGGCCAGAATGCGGGAGTAGGAGTTCCACTTTTCATAGCGGGTAAGATGGGCGCGCTCCAGGCGGTCCTTTACCAGCATTGGCTTGAAACCTACCGGTATGCTGGCATTGAGCACGGCCAGCAGGCCGAGCGCCAGGACGAACGGCGCCGGCTTGCGCCACCATGGGCGGGCGCGCAAGCGGCTCTGCTCTGCTTCATCCGCGGCGTGCGCGAAGCACCAGGCCGCTACGGCTGCCAAGGCGCCGGCCAGAATCATGGTCGACGGCCCGTCCACCACGTTCAGTATCAACACCACCGCCACACAGCCCAGCGCGGCGCCCAGCAGGTCCACCCCGTAAACCTGCCCCACCGGAAAAGGGCTGCGGGTCAGCGCAAGACTCACCACGATACCGGAGAACACATAGGGTACCGCCATCGCCGCCAGCAACAGACTCCATGAACTTACGGTAGAAAGTGAAACCTGCAAATTGGTGACCAGAGAGAATTGCACGATGATCGACAACGGCAGACTGATCGCGTTCAGCAACGCGTAGTCGGACAAGGTGGCGGCCAGCTTTTCTGGCCGGAACTGTTCACGCCGCAGATAAACCCAGACTGCGCCGACCGTCATGCCAAGCATCGCAACGCTGATGGCAAAGAACGCCAGGTAGTACCAGGCAATCACCGACAGGATGCGTGTCTGCACGATCTGCTGAATCAACACGGTAAACGTGATTACGAATACACCGGCAAGAAATGGCAGTTTTTTCATATGTGCAGTTAACTTTTCAGGCGAAAAAGAAAGAAATGGTCATTGATACGCATCAGATTTCGTATGGCCGGATCATTGAATACCGGCTCTGACGCAGCTTGCACATAACCTGCGGCTTCGATTAAGGGCCGGTAATCATACCTGCTGCCGTTGGCTTCCGTGGTCAGAAACTCGTTCGGTTCATTCGGCACAATCAGCCAATAGGGCACACTCAGACGCTGGAGCCAGTTGGCCCACCAGGCGACGGCATCGCGGGTACATTCCGAGAAACTGTGAATATTGAGCGCCAGATCAAAACTCCCTGGCCGAACCTCGCTTTCCAGCTCATGCAGCGGCACCACGCGCGCCGGCGGAATACAGCCACGATAGCGCAGATAGTAGTCGCACAGAAAAGTCGAATCCGGGATGGCGTCCACACAGCAGTAGTCCTTGAGTCCGGCTATTGCTTGGGTCATGCGATGCGCCAGGCGCCCGTAACCGGCGCCGATGTCGAGTACACGCAGCGCCGGCCGATTCAGTATGCTGAGGTGACGGTCGAGAAACAGGATTTCATTCACCGAATCCAGCAGGTCGCGGCTGACGCGGCCAACGCCCAGGAATTCAAACGTCCAGCAGCCGAAGGCGCCGTCCTCACCGAGCTTGTCCAGCAAGCCGTGGCGATCAATACCGCGTAGATACTGCGCAAAGATGAAATACTTGAGCGTGGTCGCGCGCGGCAGCTCGCGCAAGTCCCAGACGTAGACGCTGTCACCGCGGAAATAACGGCGGTTCAGCCGCGCCCGCATGCGGGTATCGTCCCACTGGGTATGTACGTTCAGCACCGGGGCGGCTTTGGCATAGGCCTGACGCAGCGCGAGCAGACGTGGGTGGCTGTCGGCCAGATCCGTTTCCGCCCCGGGCGGCAAAGGCGTGCTGTCGTCATAAGACGTCGTCAGCATCTTGCCCTCGCGCGGCGTCAGCGTTTCCAGGCTGGAGCGCAGCAGATGTTCCTGCAGGTCGGCGGGATCGCCCGCCATTAATTGACGAATGCGCCGCCAGCCGCCCCGGGCGAGGTTCGTGGGTGAGCGCAGCTTCACGAGAGCTGATTCACTATGGGCTTCACGTCAGTGGATTTTCCGCGGCGCGCGCCGGCGGCGCGCGATAGCGATACGAGTAACCCAGATTGATGATCGGCTTCTCGAAATACTTCCATGACAGCGAGGCCAGCACGAAGGTCACGGTCAACGCCACCGCGGCAACGGCGAGGTCGGTCAGGTTCTGCAATTTTGGTTCCTGGCCCAGAATCAAAGCGTGGACCATCCCGTCGACACCCTGATGAATGATGTAGACGCAATACGACAGCACGCCCATCTTGCGCAATACCGGCAACCGCAGGACCTTGCCCATCAGGCCTGGCTTGTGGCCCACCGCAATGAGCAGAATACAGGCATAGAACACTGCAAACAGCGCATAACCGAAGGTGGTCATGCCGCTGGACCAGGCATTGCCGCCATAGTGCTGGATCACCAGCACGCCGGCGAACATCAGTCCCGCGAGCGCGTAAATCAGTGTTTGCCGGTCGGTCAAAATCCTGTACCAGCGCTCATCCCGCACCATCCACGCGCACAACACTCCAAGGAATAAAGCGTCGAAGCGACCGGGCGCCAACAGATAAGCCGCCATCCAACGCGGCGATTCGTCGTACATGAAGACCCCTCGGAAAATCGGCCCGATCAGGATCAGCGGCAACATCACGTAGGGTAGTTTCTTGTGCGGCAGGAAATACACCAGCAAGGGCAGCAGCATGTAGAACTGCTCTTCGATCGCCAGGCTCCAGCTAATCGCGATCCAGTGCGGGCCGAACGAGTGGTGCGCGACCATCACGAAGTTCTGGGTGTAGGTGAAATACCCCCATAGCGGCAGCGGGTCCCGGAACAACCAGCTGATGGGTTGTGCCGGATCGCGGGTGACGTCGAGATTGATGGCGATGCAGAACAGAAACAGCCAGAGAAAGTAGATCGGGAAAATGCGGCAGACGCGCCGGATGTAGAAAGCCGAGAAAAAATTCGGCGCGGCGCGATGGTCCATCAGCAGCCCGCCGATCAAAAAACCCGACAGGACAAAAAACAGCAGGATGCAACTCCAGCTCAACTCCACCGCATGCACCAGGCGCCACAGCACGGAGCCCGGCTCAAACTTGTCCCAGGCCGGCAGATAGAAATAGTGAAAAGCGACCAGCATCACCAGGGCGACGCCTCTGATGCCATCGAGTTCCGGAATGTGGCCGCCCCTGAACTTCACCACTGAAGCCGTCCTTGTGCTATCTGCAAGCTCATGATAATTCGCGGAATTGCGATGCCGCCGAGCCGCGCCGCCGGCGGCAATCCGGGGCCGCCAGTTTACGCTGATCGGGCGCGGATCAGTAGGGATCGGGCGCAAGCTCCGGCCCTAGGCGGCCGCCCTGCGCCGCTGGCGCAGTTGATTGATGAACTCGAGCACCAGTTCACGCTGGCCGAACACGAATAGCACCAGCGCCGCGTACACCGCGAGGTAAACCGGCAGCGTTATAGTCAGTCGCAGCAGCGGCGCTATGTCGGCCGGCAGCCAAAAATACAGCCCCCATAGCAGCAGCGCCGCAAGGCCAGCGGCGGCGAGCGGGCGGTAGAACGCGGCGATGAGCTGCGCCATGCTTATTCCGGTGCCGCGGAAGGCCACCGCCATGCAAGGCCAGAACAGCAGGAACATGCTGACCGAATACGCCGTGGCGACGCCCTTGATGCCATAAGGCAAGCCGAGCAGGATGCAGATCAGCACCAGGCTCCAGCCACCGATGCCCCAGCGCATCATCGTGCGCGAGTCGCCGCGTGCCAGGTAGATCCAGCCGGTCGTATAGCACAGCGTCTGCGGCACCGCACTGATGGCCAGCAGTTGCAGAATTACAATCGAACCCTGCCACTGCCCGCCGAGCAGCAGCCGGATGATGTCCTCGGCTTGAATCAGGCAGATGAAACCTATTGGCGCAGTGATCGCCGTCATCGCCGCGATCATCTTCAGGTAGTAGCGCGAAAAAAGCGCCGGCTGCGCCTGCAGCCGCGACAGGGTTGCCGGCACAATCAAACCCAGGGGCTCCATGACGTAGGCCAGGAGCATGGTCAGGAACAAATGGGCACGGCTGTAGAGACCCACTGCTGCGGCGCCCCCGCTCCAGCCGATCAGTATGTTGTGCATATTGGTGGCGAGATAGCCGAACAGGCTGAACACCACCAGGTAACCGCCGAAGGAGATCATTTTCCGGATCGCGGCGTCGAAGTGCGGTCTGCCCGGCAACCAGCGGCAGAACCGCCAGACCAATACAGTTCTGGTACAGGCCTCCACCAGCGAAGCCGCCACCAGCGCCCAGTAAGTGGCGCCCTGAAGCGCCAGCACCACCGCTATAGCATTTGCCGTCAGCGAGGTGAGTACACTGACCCAAGCCAGGTTTTTGAAGCGCAGATTCCGCTGCAGCAGTGCCTGATGCTGGGCGCCAAAACCATTGAGTAAAAAATTGACTGACAACGCAACCGTCACCCACAGCACCCGCGGATCGTCGTAGAAGGACTGCAGCAGCGGCGCGACAGCGCAACCGAGCAGTACCATCAACACACCCAGACCGCCATTGATCCAGAACAGCGTGCTGACCTGTTCGTGTGTAATGGCGGGCTGCCGAACGGTGGCGGCGCTTAAACCCAGGTCCCGAAAGATGGTGGCGATGCCGATCACCGACATCACCATGGACAGCACCCCGAAATCCGCCGGCGCCAGCAGGCGCGCCAGCACAATGAGTGCGACAAACTGGATGCCGTGCGCGACGCCTTTCGCCGCTGCGGTAACAAGCCAGCTATGGGCAGACTGCGATACCGCCTGCTCCGGCGAATGCTCGCCAAACAGACCTGGGGTCTGTGCTCCGCCGTCTGAAATGGAAGCCACGAAGTCTGTTAGTGGCTGGCTCAGCTCAGCACTTGATCGCCATCCGACCGGTGTAGTCAATGCGGCTGAGCAGAACGGGAGAAGCTACGCCGCTGGAAAAATACTCGTCGACTGCTTTGCGGCAACCTTGCCAGTGACCGTAGTCGTCGATAATCAGAACGCCGCCACTGCCGATGAGCGGATACATATGCGTCAATTCATGGCGGGTGGATTCGTACCAGTCCGTATCCAGGCGCAGCAGCGCCAGTTGCGACGGCATCTGCGCCGGAACAGTCCGCTCCACCGCGCCCCGGACAAAGTGAATGCGTTGCTCCGGGTAACCGGTGGACAGCACAACCTTGCGCACGCCTTCTTCGTTGAAAATCTCCGCCTTGAACAGATGATCATGCACGCGTTTACTGGTTTGTTGCGCCTCCTGCCACTCTTCCAGCGCCGGCCGGTCGAAGTCGAAGAAGGAAGTATCGTGCTCGGTGGGCGCGGTCATGCCCTCGAAGGTATCGTATAGCCAGATGTCGCGGTCGCTGATACCCAGTTCCTGAAGGGTCAGTATCATCGCCAGCACCGATCCGCCGCGCCACACGCCGCATTCGGCGAAAGCCCCGGGGATGTTGCGTCGCGTGCAGTAGCGCACCGCGTCGATCAGGCCCTGAATGCGCATCACACCCGTCATCGTATACGGCTGGGCGCGTCTGATAATGCGCAGGTCCTCGGCAGAAATACTGGCCAGATCCCAATCAGGCTCTGCCGCCTTCTGGCCGCAAATCCGGCGGCGAAGCTGTTGGGCCAATGAGTGAAACATGCTAGCTCCTGCCAGTTTGTTGCAAGACATGATGCTGCTCGCCGGGCGACCCACTTTCCCAAGCCGGGGAATATAGCGCGAGCGTGGTCCCCGCAAGATTTACCAGGGGTTTGCTACGGGCCAATTCAGTGAGATATTCCGGCACCTGACAGATGCCGTTGAAGTAACCGAAGTTGGCGTAGTCGTGCCAGGCGATATAACCCCTGGGCGATACCAGCTTTAGCGCAACCTCGGTGTCGTTCCGTACGCCTGCATAGCGATGGTCGGCGTCTATAAAGACCAGATCGTAACTGCCGCGATCGCTTGCGTTGAACAAAGTGTCGGCGATCGCGCCGGTGCGCCGTTCAATGCTTCGCTCCTGCGCGGTACCGCGGTATGCGCTGCCGTGCTCAGGATCAATATCGACCGCCACCACCCGGCCGCCCGCTGGAAGATTGCGCGCGATATAGGCCGCGGTATAGCCCCGAAAGCTGCCCAGCTCGAGCACGCGTTGCGGCTGTAGCAGACGCACAAGCTTCAGCAACTGTATGAGATCTCCCATCTGACAGCTCCAATCTCCTTCCGGTATAACGTCCACCGTGATGCCGATGTCATCGGCATCTGGAAAGAGCGTCTTAATGGGTACTTCACGCAAGCCCATCCGCTGGGGCACGAGCGTGCTGCAAAGGCCCCGTTCAAGCTCGAAGAAGAAAACCAGGCGTTTACCCAAGGGCCGGCGCGCGAGAAATTTAACCAATGCGGCGGCAACGCGGCGCCATGAGACCTTCACTGTGCTTCCTTTCAGGCCTGCAGTGGGCGCAGCACCTGCAACCAGCGGGTCATGCAGCGCGCCGTGTCAACCAGAAATTCACGTCCGCCCTGATCCCAGACGAAACCGCTAAACCGGCCAGCCTGTTCGCCCATGGCATCGGCCAGCGCGGCGTAGGTTTCGCCATAGTCGGCTCCGGTCAACTTAAGTTCCTGCAGCCAGGGCAGCAGCTCCTCGATCAGCACGATGCCGGCCAGCTCGTGGTACAAATCCTTGAACAGGTTATGCGGCGTGCGCTTGTGGTCGGCCACCGGTCCGCCCAGGCGCAGCACTTGCCCGAGATGCTTGGCGCATTTCTGCACGAAATAGCCCGAGAGAATATCACCGAAGCGGTCGATCCTCATGCCCTGCAGCGGGAAGCCCATGCGCACGTAGTAATAGGCGGGTATCGCCGCGCGCATCAAGGCGGTGTTCTGGGTATTGATCGGGGACCAGGTCGCTTTGCCTAGAATCACCGCCTGTGCCTTGGCCGCGCTGACCCGAGGGCGCTGCGCCAGGCGAGTGATGGCGTCCACGTCCGGATCGTCCAGCCAGAGTCCGGCGTTGAGGGCCAGCAATGCTTGGCCGGCCGGCACGGGCAGCGGCTGCAGTTCGGCCTGCCGCGTGGGCGCGCGCGCCGCGTACGGATAGCCGCGCGCATAAATCGGATCCTTGAGCTGGGTTTCCAGCAGGGAGCAGATATTGAACCAACCGGCGCCGTCCGCGAGCAGCGCGTTGTCGTCGGCGATCGGACGGCCGACGCGATGGTGCTCGCCCACGAAATCAGAGTCGGTGCGGCAGTAGTTGTCGTCATCAATCGAAATCAAAACTTCCGCACCGCTCTCCCAGGCGCGCAAAAAACCGATATTGCGCCGGTTGTCGGTATTCCAGGGGATGAAATCCTCCGACAGGCCGAGTTTTTTCAGGTAAGCGGTTTGCTCGTCCAGAGTTGGGCAATCGATCTGAAACCCTTGGCGCCGGGCCTCGGCGGCGGCGGCGTAAACCGTCGCCGGCGTCTTCTGGTCGCAAATGATGCGCAGCGTGACTTCGCGCTCACGTCCGTGCGTACGCAAATTGCTCAGATAGCCCGCCAACCAGGTGGGCTCGAAGATGGTGGTGACGACGATGTCGGTCTTGCGCGTCATGTGGCGATCGCCGTTCAGGCCCGTGCCCGCGTCAACTGCGAGAAATATTCAATGGTGCCGGCCAGCCCCTGCTCCAACGCTACTTTGGGTTCCCAGCCCAAGACCTGGTGGGCCTGGGCGATATCCGGCTGGCGCTGTTTCGGGTCATCGCTCGGCAGGGGCTTATAGACCAGTTCGGAACGCGAGCCGGTCTGGCGGGTTACTGCTTCAGCCAACTGCTTGATGGTGAACTCCGTCGGATTGCCGAGATTGACCGGTCCGGTGAAAGCGTCCGGTGAATTCATCAGCCGGATCAATCCTTCAACCAGATCGTCCACATAGCAAAAGGAGCGAGTCTGGCTGCCATCGCCGTAAATAGTGATCGGTGAGTTTTTGAGCGCCTGCACGACGAAATTCGACACCACGCGGCCGTCGTTGGGGTGCATGCGCGGACCGTAGGTGTTGAATATGCGCGCCACTTTTATGCGCAAGCCGTGTTGCCGATGGTAGTCGAAGAACAGGGTCTCGGCGCAGCGTTTGCCCTCGTCGTAACAGGCGCGCAGGCCGATCGGATTGACGTGGCCCCAGTAGTCCTCGGTCTGCGGATGCACCTTCGGGTCGCCATACACCTCGCTGGTAGAGGCCTGCAGGATTTTGGCTTTTACGCGCTTGGCCAGCCCCAGCATATTGATCGAGCCGTGCACGCTGGTCTTGGTGGTTTGCACGGGGTCGCGCTGATAGTGAACAGGTGAAGCGGGGCAAGCCAGATTGTAGATCTCGTCCACCTCGACGTAGAGCGGAAAATTGATATCGTGCCGCACCACTTCGAAACCGGGGTTGCCGACCAGATGCGCGATATTCTCTTTGCTGCCCGTATAGAAATTATCGAGGCAGAGCACGTCATGCTGGTCGTTCAACAGGCGCTCGCACAAATGCGAGCCGACAAATCCGGCGCCACCGGTAACGAGGATGCGTTTGCGGTTCTGCGGCTTCATGCTCTGCTTCCTTGTGGGTAAATTCCCTGTAACTCATATCCCGCTAGAATGGCAGGCGCAACTTTTCGAGCAAGTCCATGAACGTAACTGTATTTGGTTCCGGCTATGTCGGGCTGGTGACGGCCGCCTGCCTTGCCAATGACGGCAATCACGTCGTCTGTGTGGATGTTGACGTACGCAAAGTGCAGGCACTGCAGCAAGGCCAAGTCCCGATTTTCGAGCCCGGCCTCGAGGAATTGGTGCGTAATAATAGCAAAGCGGGCCGCCTGCGTTTTACCACGGATGCGGGCGCAGGGGCGCTTCACGGCGGGATCATTTTCATCGCAGTCGGCACCCCGCCGAGCGAAGACGGCTCGGCCGACCTGCGGCACGTGCTGGACGTGGCCGGCGCCATCGGCCGCCATATGGATGGCTACCGCGTGATCGTAACCAAGTCCACCGTACCGGTGGGCAGCGCCGACAAGGTTCGAGAGGCGGTGACCGCCGCGCTGCATGAACGTAGCGCGGACATCGAATTCGACGTGGCATCCAACCCGGAGTTTCTCAAAGAGGGGGCGGCCGTACATGACTTCCAGCGGCCGGATCGGATCGTCATCGGCGCCGAGTCGCCGCGGGCGCTGGAGCAGTTGCAGGCCTTGTATGCGCCCTTCATACGCAAGAACGACCGCATCCTGGTGATGGACACCCGCTCCGCCGAACTGACCAAGTACGCCGCCAACGCGATGCTGGCGACCAAGATCAGCTTCATGAACGAGCTCGCCAATCTGGCCGATCAACTGGGCGCGGACATAGAAGCGGTACGCAAGGGTATCGGCGCCGATGCGCGTATCGGCTACCAGTTCATTTATCCGGGCGTGGGTTACGGTGGCTCCTGCTTCCCGAAAGACATTCAAGCCCTGATCAATATGGGCAAGACGGCGCACAGCAAACTGGATCTGATTGAGGCGGTGGAAGCCGTCAATGAGCGCCAGAAACACTACCAGTTACGACAAATCGAGCGGCGCTTTGGCAAGGACCTGAAAGGAAAGATCTTCGCCATATGGGGTTTGGCCTTCAAACCGGAGACGGACGATATGCGCGAGGCGTCGAGCCGCACGCTGCTGGAAGGCTTGTGGCAACGCGGCGCCGGCGTGCGCGTGTTTGATCCGGAAGCCATGGACGAGATGCGCCGGCAATATGGGGAGCGCGCGGACCTGGTTTACTGCGCTTCCCCGGAGGAAGCCGCAACCGGGGCCGATGCGCTGGTATTGGTCACCGAATGGCATGTGTTCCGCAATCCGGACTTCGCCGAGTTGCGCAAGAAACTCAGACAGCCCGTGATCTTTGACGGCCGCAATATCTACGAGCCCAAGCGGCTGCGAGAGCTGGGCTTTGAGTATTTCGCAGTGGGGCGGCCTAGCTAGACTTATCCGGGCGCTTTGACCCGAGCAGAACGTCCAGCCCCTCCCCTACCAGGCCGATGCCGGTGCGCGCAATTTCGCGTGCTTTCGACGCCGGCCATTGGCTGAGCGCCTCCACAAATCCGTCGGTGACGGCCTGACGGAACTGCGGCAGGAGTTCTTCGCCAGCCTTCTTGGCGCCGGCGTAAACGCGCTCCTCCAGATGGGGGCCAAGCTCATCCACCTGCTTCTCAATCTCCGCATGCAGACGGATTCGATAAGCCCAGTAAGCTCCCGCCAAGGTAAGCGCGGCGCTCAGCACCGCCGTTGCAACAACAATCAGTAGCGTTACGGCCATAGGCTCCTCTCCCCTTTGCCGCGCGGTAAATGCGAACTCGTACTGGCAGACTCGGTCATACTAGCAAACAGACAGGCGGTCACAGAACCGCTGCGGATTCGCGGTGTGGAGGAAGGCTATGCGGGCGGTAAGCGGTCTTGTGCTGGGCTCGATACTCGCGCTGAGTCTGGGCGGCCCGACTGCGGGCGCCAAGGTGCCGGCGGAGGAAGCCGCAAAACTGGGCGTGGAATTGACGCCGATCGGCGCGATCAAGGCCGGCAACGCGGACAACAGCATTCCCGAGTGGGCCGGCGGCCAGAAGGAGCCGCCGCCGGACTTCAAACCGGGCGGCCCGCTGGTGAATCCCTTCGCCGCCGACAAGCCGCTGTTCACTATCACTGCGCAGAACTACAAGCAGTACGAGGATCGGCTCACGCCGGGCCAGATGGCCTTGCTGACCCATTATCCCGACAGCTTCAAGATGCCGGTCTATCCGACGCGGCGCAGTGCGGCGCTGCCGCAGTTTCTCTATGACGAAACCATCAAGAACGCGGCGCGGGCGGAGCTGACCAACGAGGGCAACGGTATCGGTGGCACGGTGCACGGCTTTCCCTTCCCTATCCCGCGGTCCGGCGTGGAAGCCTTATGGAACCACGTGTTGCGCTATAACACCACCGGCTACCGGGGCTTCGTCAACAGCGCGGTCGTCAATCCGGCGGCCGACTACAAGGTTGTGCGCAGCTATTTCGAATTTTCGATGCGCTACAACCGCCCGGAAACCACGCTGGAGAACTTCGACAACAAGAACCAGTTCATTTACCTCAAAGTGGTGGCGCCGCCTTCCAGCGCGGGTGAAGCAGCGCTGCTGCATGTGCCGCTGGACCGCAACAAGAATCAGACCGGTGTCTGGGTCTACAACCCCGGGCAGAACCGCACGCGGCGCATAGGCGAAGTGGGCTACGACAACCCGATCACCGAGCTGGATGGGCTACTGACGCATGACCAGGTGGACATGTTCAACGGCCAGCTCGACCGCTACACCTTCAAGCTGATCGGCAAGAAGGACGTGTTCGTCCCCTATAACAACTACGAGATGTACAGCCAGAAGTACAAGTACCCCGACCTGATCCGCAAGGGTCACTTGAATGCCGACTTGACCCGCTACGAATTGCACCGCACCTGGTTGATTGAGGCCAATGTGCGCGAGGGACAAACCCACATCTACAAGAAGCGCGTGTTCTATCTGGATGAGGATAGCTGGCAAATCCTGCTGCAGGACATGTACGACACGCGCGGCCAGTTCTGGCGCACTTCGGAGTCTTACGCGGTAGTGTTCTATCAAGTGCCGGTACTCATCAACCTGTTGCAGGTGCACTACGACCTGCAGTCGCGCCAGTACGTGGTGCTGAACATGACCAATGAAGAAAAGAAGCTGATCGAGTACGACGTGTATCAGCCACCGGGTTACTTCACCCCGACTAATCTGATCAAGTTCGCCACCAAAGCGCTGCGTTAGCTTTGCGGTTTGAGCAGTTGCGCGCGGTAGTGGCGCAATTCGTTGATGGAATCGTGAATATCGGACAGCGCGAGGTGCGCGCTTTCCTTGGTGAAGCCGTCGTGCACCGGCGGCGCCCAGCGGCGCGCCAGCTCTTTTAGCGTGCTGACGTCGAGATGCCGATAGTGGAAATGCGCTTCCAGGCGCGGCATCCAGCGGTACAGAAAACGCCGATCCTGACAGATGCTATTGCCGCACATCGGCGAAGCCTTGGCGGCAACCCAGCGCTCCAGAAAAGCCAGCGTGCGTTGCTCCGCGTCGGTCTCGGTCACGCCCTGCTCGCGCACTCGCTGCAATAATCCGGAGCCGCCGTGCTGCCGCGTATTCCAGTTGTCCATCCGCGCCAGCACTTCCTCAGGTTGGCGGATAGCCAGTACGGGTCCCTCCGCCAGAATATTCAGGTCTTTGTCGGTGACGACGGTGGCCAATTCAAGTATGCGGTCCCGCTCCGGCTCCAGGCCAGTCATTTCAAGATCAATCCAGATCAGATTGTCGGGGTGCTGCACGCAATACTCCATAGCCAAGAAAAAGGGCCAGGCGCGAACGCCTGGCCCTGAGCAGTCTAGACAATTTTATTTGAGAATGGCGCAACCCTTGTCGTCTTGCGCATCACCTGGCGCCGGCGGATAACAGCTGCCTTCATCCCGCAACTGCAATTCCACCCGGCGATTCTCTTCTCGGCCCGGTTTGGTCGAGTTGTCCGCGATGGGCTTGGATTCACCAAAGCCCTGTGAGCTCATGCGCTCCGTAGCAACTCCGTGCTCGCCCAGATAGTCCAGCACGGACTTGGCGCGGCGCTTGGACAGGCCGAGGTTGTACTCGTCAGTGCCGATATTGCAGGTGTGGCCCATGATGAGCACATTCGCCCCAAGCTGTTCAACGAGCACCTTGGCCGCCTCATCCAATACACCCGTGGACTCGGGCCGCAACTGGGCGGAATCGAAGTCGAACTGCACGCCGCGCAGCACAATCGGCGCCTGTGGCTCAAGCTCGACGGCGGGTGGCGGCAACGGTTCTGGCGCCGGTGGTGGGGGCGGCGGGGGCGGCGGGGGGGCTTCCGGTTCCTCATGTGAGCCCAGCGGAATGTGGATACCCACATTCAGGATAGTGGAATTGAATTCCGAGTCGCCGCCTTCGGTACGGCGGTGGCGCGCATCGAAGCGGAAGGCGAAGCCGCTGCGCGTGAAGGGCCGCAGATAACCGACGCCGATCTCGGCGTATTCGCCGTCGTCCACCTCGTAATCGGCGGTACCGGCGCCAATCAAGGCGAAGAACTTGCCGCGCTCGCCCGGCGCAAAAAAGTAAAGCGCGTCAATGCCGATGTGTTCCAATTCAAGCTTGTTAAAGCGATTGGTCGGCGTAGGCACGGTCGGCTCGCTAAAGTCGTAAGCAAGCTCGAGTCCCCACTTTTCGGTCAGTGCGGCGCCGATGGCGATGCGCCGGCCCACTTCATCGTCCAGATCGTCGCTGAAGTAATTCTGACTCACGCTGGGCGCGACATAGAACTTGCCGATCGCGAGTGCCGGACCCGCCAGCGCTACCAGAATGACCGCCCCCAGAATTTGGACCATCCGCATGGTTGAGCCCTCTCTTGTTATGTGGCTAGTATACGGCTGAAGCATGCCGCTCAATATATGACCTCGACTCTGTTAGAGCAACACTGCGCACCTTGCCGGGATGGCGCTTTGCCTCTGGACGATGAGGCGATCCAGTCGCGGCGTGGGCAACTCCACGCCCGCTGGCAGGTGGAGGACGGCAGGCGACTGGCCGCGCACTTTGAGTTCAAGAATTATTGGGAAACCACCGCCTTCGTCAACGCGGCCGCCTGGATTGCGCACCGCGAGGATCATCACCCAGACATCGCTTTTGGCTACAAGACCTGCACCGTTACCTACTGGACGCACACGGTAGGTGGTCTTTCCAACAACGACTTCATCTGCGCGGCCAAAATTGACCAGCTTCTGAAATAACTGCCGTCAAAGAGGTTGCCGTCCGGCAAGCGCGTGCGCCAGCGTCCCGCCGTCCACATACTCCAGTTCACCGCCGACCGGCACGCCATGGGCGATACGGGTAACACGCACGCCGGCGGCGCGGCTGAGTTCGGCCAGGTAATGCGCGGTCGCTTCGCCTTCCACCGTCGGATTGGTGGCCACAATCATCTCGCGGATATCGCCGCGCGCGAGCCGGGCTTTGAGCAGGGCCAGGCCCAGCTCCTCCGGACCGATGCCGTCAATCGGTGAAAGATGTCCCATCAGCACGAAATAGCGGCCACGGTAACCGGTGGCCTGCTCCACCGCCATCACATCGGCCGGCCCTTCCACCACGCAGAGCTGGCTCGCATCGCGTTTGTCCGAGCGGCATAAATCGCAAACCTCCGCTTCGCTGAACATGCGGCAATCGCGGCAGCGGCCGATGCCTTCCAGTGCGCTGGTGAGGGCGGATGACAAAGCCTGGGCGCCGCCGCGGTCGCGCTCCAGCAAGTGGAAGGCCATGCGCTGCGCGCTTTTGGGTCCGACGCCCGGCAGGCAGCGTAAGGCCTGAATCAGTTGTTGCAGTTTGGGGGTATAGGCCATGACATCATCCGGCCGAAAACCGGCGGATGCGGGGTGGAAGATTCAAACCGGCAGACTCATGCCGGGCGGCAGTTGCAGGCCGGCGGCGAGGCCAACGGTCTTCTCCTGCACGCTGCGCTGCACCCGCTGCACGGCATCGTTCACCGCGGCCGCCAGCAGGTCTTCCAGCAATTCCTTTTCCTCGGTCAGTACGGACGGATCGATCTCCACCCGGCTGACTTCATGCCGGCCGTTCATCGTGACCTTGACCACACCGGCGCCGGCTTCACCGGTCACCTGCAACTGCGCGATTTCGCTCTGCAGACGCTGCATCTTGGCCTGCATCTCCTGGGCCTGGCGCATCAACTGGCCGAGTCCGGCTTTCATGCTTACGACTCCTGATCCAAAAAACTAGAGCGGCTCGACCGAGCCGGGATGTATGGTGGCGCCCAGTCGCGACTGCAGATCTTTGACCACAGGATCTTCCTGCAGTGCGCGCTCCGCCGCCTGTTGCCGATCGAGTTGTTGCTGCACCGCCTGCTGCGCCGGTGTGCCCGTCGTGTCCAGGGTATTCTGCGCCACTTCTATTTTCAGTTTGACGGGCTGGCCGAGATGCTCGGACAAAGCCTGCTCCGCGCGGGCGCGCCGGCGCTCATCCAGCAGGTGTTGATATTTGGCGGAGAGCTGCAGTTTGAGCCTGCCGGGTGCGCGTTCGACGCAGACGCAATTGCGCAACAATTCGGCTTCAAAGCCGTTGATTTTCAGCGCGGCCACGATTTGCGTCCAATCGGCCGCCGCGGCACCGCTCGCCATGGCCGCCGGCGGCGACTTGGGCGCGGCAGTGGGGCTACGCTGCGGTGCGGGCGCTTGTCCGGCCTCCACCATGGCCGGACCGAAGGCCAGCATGCGCAGCACGGTCATCTCCAGCCCAGTGCGCGGCTCCGGCGCCCAGGCCAGATCACGGCGTCCGTTCAACACGATTTGGTAATAAACCTGGACGTCCTCCGCTGTGAGCTGCTGGCTTAAGTCCAGCAGCTCCCCGCTGTCTTCATTGTCATCGTCCTGCCAACCCGGCACCAGTTGCAGGCGCGCAACGCGCTGCAAAGTCGCTGCCAATTCGTCCAGAACACTGGCGTAGTCGGGTGCCTGCTCGTCCAGCTTGGACAAGGCCGTCAATGCCTCGGCGGCCCGCCCTTGCGCGACGGCGGCGAGCAAGCCGAGCACGTCGTGCCGGGCGATGCTGCCGAGCATGCGCTTGACGTCCTCAGCCTTGAGCTGGCCGCCGCCGTAGGCGATCGCCTGATCAAGCAGACTCAAGGCATCGCGCAGACTGCCATCCGCGGCCCGCGCCACCGCCAGCAGTGAGGCCGGTTCGGCGGTAATTTTTTCTTCCTTCAAAATGTGCTCAAGCCGGGCGCGGATCTCAGTGGCCGGCAGGCGTTTCAGGTGAAACTGCAGGCAGCGGGACAACACGGTGATGGGCAGCTTCTGCGGATCGGTAGTCGCCAGCAGAAATTTGGTGTGGGCGGGCGGTTCTTCCAGCGTCTTGAGCAAGGCGTTGAACGAGTGCCGGGACAGCATGTGCACCTCGTCGATGAGATAAACCTTGTAACGCCCGCGCGCCGGCAGGTATTGCGTCTGCTCCAGCAGATCGCGGGTCTCGTCGACCTTGGTCTGCGAAGCTGCATCGATCTCCATCAAATCGACGAAACGGCCCTCGTCAATCTCCACACAAGCCGAACAGATGCCGCAAGGTTTGGCGCTGACGCCGGTTTCGCAGTTGAGCCCCTTGGCGATGATGCGCGCGATGGTGGTCTTGCCGACGCCCCGCGTGCCCGACAGCAGCAGCGCCGGGTGCAGGCGGTCTTGGTCGAGCGCATGCTGCAGGGCACGCACCACATGCCCCTGCCCCACCAGTTCCTCGAACTTGCGGGGCCGCCACTTGCGCGCCAGCACTTGATAACTCATTAGCCGTCCAACCCTGTCGGCATAGGGATATGTCGTCCGTTTTCGACCGTCAATAATGACAGGCTGAGGTCATGAACAGAACTCACAGGTTTTCGTTCATGAGGTTCAAACAAGGGTGGCGGTCCGCGTCAGCCACACCTCGGCGCCCGAGCGCGCTGTTACCGTTGCTCCCTTCCGGGCCTGGCGGGGTTGGCAGCGTCCCGTCGCGAGGGGACCGACGCGGCCCACCGTAGAACTATTAGATGGCGGAGAGAGCGGGATTCGAACCCGCGATACGGATTTCGCCGTATACACGCTTTCCAGGCGTGCTCCTTCAACCGCTCGGACACCTCTCCGTACTCTTTTCAACCTAAGCAGCCTCGCGGTTGAAGCTGGTTCTAAGCTCAGCCGTCCTGGCTTCGCTAAGAACCCCGGCCCTCGGCTTTCCTGCCTCGGGCGTTCGGCCAGACGCGAGCCCATGGCTCGCCAACGTCTCGCCTCACCCGCTCGGACACCTCTCCGTACTCCTTTTACGCAACTTCTCCGTGAATCGTGCGCCATTTTAACAGGCGGGAGCGCGCAGCCCGTCAGGACTTTCCGGCTTTCGGCTTGCTCGTCGTATCCAGTGGCAAGCGCGGTGGAACTTCGAGGCAGTCCTCCGGCGACTGCTTGGTTTTCGCACCGGTGCCGGTCTTGGGAATCGCGAGATTGGCGTCGGGCGGCGGAGCGTCAAGGCCGGGCGGCGCTTTAAGCGCTGGATACTCCTGCGCCTCCAGATAAGCCGGGTCGCTCTGGCAGTGACGCTTGGCGCAAGCACTCGCCAGCATCAGCACGAGAATCACGATAATCTGGCGCATCAAATTGCTCCGGCCGCCCTGAGCGCCGTTTCGACCGGCGCATGATACGTCGCTGACAGCGGGGTCATGGGCAGGCGCATACCCGCCGGAATCCGGCCCATGCGCTGCAACGCCCACTTCACCGGGATTGGATTGGGTTCCAGAAACAGATTCTCGTGCAGCTTGACGAGCTTGCGGTCCAGCTCTGCGGCCGCGACGCGGTCGCCCCTGAGCGCGGCGTCGCACATGGCATGCATCAGCCGCGGCGCAACGTTGGCTGTCACCGAGATATCGCCTTTGGCGCCGAGCAGGATGGACTCGCGCGCCGTGGCGTCGTCACCGCTCAGCACCGTCAGCCTGGCGCCGCTGCGCTGCAAATGCTCGCGGATGCGATTCTGATCGCCTAAGGCTTCCTTCAGACCCACGATATTGGGGATAGGGCTCAGACGTTCCACCGTCTCAGGCAGCATGTCGCAGCCGGTGCGGCCGGGCACGTTGTACAGAATCTGCGGAATGTCCACCGCGGCGGCAATCGCGCTGAAGTGCTGGAACAAACCTTCCTGGGTCGGCTTGTTGTAGTAGGGCGTCACCAGCAGACAGGCCTGCGCGCCGGCTTGCCGGGCGGCGCGAGTGAGCTGGATGGCTTCGGCGGTGGCGTTGGCGCCGGTACCGGCGATGACTGGAATACGGCCCGCGGCATATTCGACGGTGCGCGCGATGACTTCGATGTGCTCATCGAAATCGAGCGTGGCTGACTCACCGGTGGTCCCCACGCTGACGATCGCATCCGTGCCCTCGCCCACGTGCCAGTCCACCAGACGCTGCAGGCAGGCGTAGTCCACCTGTCCGTCTGGCTGCATGGGGGTGACAAGGGCGACCAGACTACCCGCAAACATCACAAGCTCCGCAAAATGGGGCGCAAAGTATATCTTTTTTAGTGTGCGCCGGCCGCGCTCTCGCCGCCCAGCAGTTGCAGCAATTCCTGTGTGCGTGCGCGCGTCAACGCCGCGTCCCCACGCGCCTCGACATTCAGGCGTACCAGCGGCTCGGTATTGGACTTGCGCAAATTGAAACGCCAGTCGGAAAACTCCATACCCAAACCGTCTATACGTTCGACTTTGAGCGCCCGCTGCGCGTAATGCTTTTCGATCCGTGCCTGAGCGGCGTCCGCATCCGCCACCTGCCGGTTAATCTCGCCGCTGGCCGGATAGCGCGCGATGCGCTCGCCAACCAGTTGCGACAAGGACTTGCCGGTTTCCGAAATCAGTTGCGCTATTAAGAGCCAGGGCAGATGGCCGTTGTCACAGTAGGCGAAATCGCGGAAATAGTGATGCGCGCTCATCTCGCCGCCGTAAATCGCGTTCTCGCGCCGCATCGTTTCCTTGATGAAGGCATGACCGGCCTTGGACGTCACCGTATGCCCGCCGTATTGCTGCACCAGCTCCAGGGTGTTCCAGGTCAGCCGCGGATCAATCACCACCTTCTCGCCCGGATGTTTTTCCAGCAAGGTTTGCGCGATCAGACCGACCAGGTAATAACCCTCGATAAACTCGCCGCGTTCGTCGAAAAAGAAGCAGCGGTCGAAATCGCCATCCCAGGCCACGCCGAAATCCGCCCGGTGCTGGCGCACCGCCGCGGCCGTCACTGCACGATTTTCCGGCAGGATCGGATTTGGCACGCCCTGCGGGAAGCGGCCGTCCGGCTCGTGTTGCAACTTGATGAATTCGAAGGGCAGTTCTGGCGCCAGCGCGTCCACCACCAGGCCCGCGCCGCCGTGGCCCGCGTTGGTCACGATACGCAGCGGCTTTAGCGCCGGCAGCTTGATCAGGTTCAGCAGATAACGGGCATAGTCCGGCCGCAGCTTGATCTCACGACGGGTACCGCGGCGATCCGCGCTGGAGAACTGGCCGCTGAACACCCGCTGTTCGATATCGAGCAGCCCGGTGTCAGCGCTGATCGGCCGCGCCTCTTCACGCACGAACTTGAAGCCGTTGTAATCCATGGGATTGTGACTGGCGGTAATCATCACGCCGCCGTCCGCTTTCTGCGCGAAGGTGGCGTAGTACAGCTCTTCGGTGCCGCCGAGACCGATGTCGAGCACGTCCACGCCGGCGTCGTTCAAGCCGCGTGAAAGTGCGTCCGCCAGCGCCGGACTGGATAGCCGCACGTCATAGCCGACCGCTACCGTGCGCGGCTTGAGGAAATCGGCGTAGGCGCGTGCGATCCGATAAACGAAATCCGGATTCAGCTCATCCGGCACACGGCCGCGCAAGTCATAGGCTAGAAAGCAGGAGTAGTGTTTGCCCATAAATACTGCGATTCAACGCGCGGCGCGGCCGTAGCGGTCTTCAAAGCGCTCGATGTCGTCTTCGCCCACGTAGTCGCCGCTTTGCACCTCGATGATTTCCAGCGGCTCAGCGCCGGTATTCTCGAGCCGGTGCCGCGCACCTTGTGGAATATAAGTGGACTGATCCACACCGAGGCTCATGAATTCGTCGTCGCGCTGTACTTTTGCGACGCCGCCCACCACCACCCAATGTTCGGCGCGCTGCCGGTGCCGTTGCAGCGACAGGCTCGCACCCGGCCGCACCACAATGTGCTTGACCTTGAAGCGCGCACCCTCGGCGAGCGTTTCATACGTGCCCCAGGGACGGTGTACCTTGCGATGCGTCAAGGCTTGCTCGCGGCCCGCAGTCTTCAGCATTTCCACCAGTTTTTTGACCTGCTGCGATTCCGACTTGGGCGCAATCAGCACCGCGTCGGCGGTCTCAATGACCACATGGCCGCTGAGCTTTACCGCCGCCACCAGCCGGTGTTCGGCCCAGATCAGGCTATCGCGGCAATCGGACGCGACAACGTCACCGTGCAACACATTACCCGCACTGTCCTTTGGCGCATGTTCCGCGACCGCCTCCCAAGTGCCGAGATCGCTCCAGCCGGCGTCCAGCGGCGCCACCATCGCATGCCGGGTTTTTTCCATCACGGCGTAGTCAATCGAGTCCGCAGGGCAATCGGCGTAATTGGCGCCAATCCGCAGAAAATCCTGATCCGCAGTGGCCGCACGATAGGCCGCTTCGGCTCCAGCCAGCAGCGCGGGCGCGTGTGCGCCGAGTTCGCGCACATAAGCTTCTGCAGTGAACATGAACATGCCGCTATTCCAGTAGTAGCCGCCGTCCGCCAGAAATTCCTGCGCCCGCGCCAGTGCAGGCTTTTCCACGAAGCGGTGGATACGGAACAAACCGGAACCGAGATCGGGATCGCCAGCCTGAATATAGCCGTAACCGGTGGCTGGGCTGCGCGGTGGAATGCCGAAAGTCACCAACGCGCCGGCACGCGCCGCCGGCAAGGCGCGCTGTACTACCGCATGTAGCGTTTGCGGTTGCGCCACGACATGATCAGAGGGCAACACCAACAATATCCTGTCGCCGCCCTGTTCCAAGGCGGCGAGAGCCGCCAAGGCGATCGCGGGCGCCGTGTTTCTGCCAACGGGTTCCAATATCAAGCGTGGTCTTTGCCGGCCCAGAACGCGCAACTGCTCCGCCACGATAAAGCGGTGCCCTTCGCCACAGACCACCAGCGGCGATGCGGTCTCAAGCCCATCCAGGCGCAGCAGGGTCTGCTGCAGCAGGGATTCGGCCCCAGCGAGCTGCAGCAACTGTTTCGGGTAGAGTTCGCGCGACAACGGCCACAGTCGGGTGCCGACGCCACCGGCAAGAATCACGGGAATTAGGGCCTGTTCACTCATATTTCGCACGTGCGTTGCTGCCCCAAAACGTGCCAGGCAAGGCGCGACCGACGAGGTTTGGTATTCCAAATGAGGAGGGAGCAACGCCGCATGGCGCGTTTTGGGGCGCAACCCGCAGGGACGGGGTCCCTTTTGCGCAGGGCTTTGTCACTCGTCGCTCATGTACATCAAGCACACCACGCTCCTCGTTTCGCGCCCTGCACAAAATGGACCTCCGTCGCTCGCGTGAAATATGAATGAACAGGCCCTGGCATGGGTCTGACGCAAGGTTTTCAGTACGGCGGATAGTCTAACTGAAGCGCTCAGCGGTAAAGCTTGCATGCTGTGACAGGGCCATTACACTTTGTGACACCCATTCGTCGGGTCCGACTAAAAGCATGCAAAAAAACACCCCAGAGGCCGGCCGCTGGCTCGCCGTCAGCGCCATCGGCACCAACCAGGATGGTCTAGCGCTTGACCTCGTGCGCAGTATTCAGGAACGCGGCTGCACGATTCTGGACAGCCGGATCGTGCCTTTGGGCAAGAGTCTGAGCGCCAGCTTTCTGGTCAGCGGCAACTGGAGTGCACTGGGCCGGCTGGAGACCGCCTTGCCGGCGCTGGCGGAGCGTCTGGGCCTGAAGATCAGCTACCACCGTACCGAGGCCGGTTCGACCGAACCGCAATTTCGCCCCTATGCCGTGGAGGTGGTGGCGCCCCAGCGCGGCGACCTCTTGACGCAACTGCTGGATTTCTTCCGCGGCCAGGATGTCGTGGTCAGCGAAGTGGTGACGCAGAACTACGCGTCGAGCCACACCGGCGCACCGATGTGTAATCTGCATCTGGTGGTGAATGTGCCGGTGGATCAGCATCCGCAGGCCATGCGCGATTCATTCATGGATTTGTGCGACGAGTTGAATGCGGACGGCGTACTGGATCCGATCAAGTCATAATGAGAAAACAGAATGAGCACAAAAGTTGGACAAGCAATAGTGGATTTCAGTCTGCCGGCCACCGGCGGCGCGAGCTGGAAGCTGAAGGACGCCCGCGGCAAGGCTCTGGTGATTTATTTCTATCCCAAGGACAGCACACCGGGCTGCACCCAGGAAGGCCAGGATTTCCGCGACAGTTACAAAGCCTTTCAGAACGCCGGCGCCGAGATAGTAGGCATCTCGCGTGACAGCCTGAAGTCGCACGAGAACTTCAAGGCCAAGTTCGAGTTTCCCTTCGCGTTGCTCTCCGACAGCGACGAAAAAGCGTGCAAACTATTCGACGTCATTCAGGAAAAGACCCTCTATGGCAAGAAGTATCTGGGCGTTGACCGCAGCACCTTCCTGCTGGACGCCAAAGGCGTGCTGCGCCGGGAGTGGCGCAGCGTGAAAGTAAAAGGCCACTCGCAAGAAGTCCTGGAAGCCGTGAAAGCGCTGTAAGCTTTGCGTCGCCTGCTCTCTCCCTTGTTCCGAATATTCACATGACCAAGCGCGTTTTCGTGCTGGACACGAATGTATTGATGCACGACCCAACGGCCTTGTTCCGCTTTGAGGAACACGACGTCTTCCTACCCATGGTGGTAATTGAGGAGCTTGACGCCGGCAAGAAAGGCCAGAGCGATGTGGCGCGCAACGTGCGCCAGGTCAGCCGCTTTCTGGATGAACTGATCGCCGACAAAGGTCACGCCGAGATTCAGAGCGGTCTCAAGCTGCCGAGCCGTCTCGAGGATCCCGAGCAGCCCGCCGCCACCGGCCGCTTGTTTGTGCAAACCCAGCCGGCGACCGCGACCCTGCCTGATCTGTTGCCCGGCAACAAGCCCGACAACAGCATTCTGGTAACGGCGCTGCACCTGAAAACACAGCTTCCCGACCGCCGCGTCACCCTGGTTTCGAAAGACATCAATTTGCGTATCAAGGCGGCAGCCATTGGCCTGCATGCCGAGGACTATTCGAACGACAAAGTCCTAGACGACCTTGACCTGCTCTACACCGGCTACGCCGCATTGGAGAAGGATTTCTGGGAGGCACACGCCCAAAACATGGAATCCTGGCAGGAAGGCGGACGCAGTTACTACCGGGTGCATGGTCCGCTGGTGAAGACCTGGCAAATCAATCAGTTTCTCTACTTCCCCGACGCCTCCGGACCGGAACTGATGGTGCGCGAGCTGAAGAACGGCAGCGCCATGCTGGAAGTGGTGCGTGATTACCGCGCCGAGAAACATTCGGTCTGGGGCGTGCACGCGCGCAACCAGGAACAGAATTTCGCACTCAATCTGCTGATGGATCCGGAAATCGATCTGGTCTCGCTGGTGGGCGCGGCCGGCACGGGCAAGACGCTGCTGGCGCTCGCGGCAGGCCTGGCGCAGACGCTCGATGAGCATCGCTTTCGCGAAATCATCATGACGCGCGTGACGGTGCCGGTCGGTGAGGATATTGGTTTCCTGCCCGGTACCGAAGAGGAGAAAATGACGCCGTGGATGGGCGCGCTCATGGACAACCTTGAGGTGCTGACGCAGATGGACGGCTCCGACTGGGAACGCGCCGCCGCCAACGACCTCTTATCCAAGCGCATCAAGATCCGTTCGCTCAACTTCATGCGCGGCCGCACCTTTCTCAACCGTTACATCATCCTGGACGAAGCGCAAAACCTGACGCCGAAGCAGATGCGCACCCTGATCACCCGCGCCGGCCCGGGCAGTAAAGTCGTGACCTTGGGCAATCTGACGCAAATTGATACGCCCTATCTCACCGAGACCAGCTCCGGCCTCACCTATGTCGTGGACCGGATGCGCAACTGGGCGCATAGCGGCCACGTTACGCTGGCGCGCGGCGAGCGTTCACGGCTGGCGGCTTACGCTTCCGCCCAACTGTAAGGTGACAATTTGGGGAACCTTGGCCGCCGCTCGCGGCCCAAGCGGCTATGATTGACTGCAGACTCGCTGGCGGGGGCCGCTTTGCGACTACTTAACACTGGCTTATTTGTGACGGTTGTCCTGCTGTCCTGGACCGCCCAGGCCGAGAATAACTACGAGTTGCCCAGCATCGGCCAGCCGGCCGACACCACGCTGTCGCCGGCGGACGAAAGCGAGGTCGGGCGCGATATCGTGCGCCAGTTGCGCGAACTCAATTATTTTCTTGACGATGCGGAACTGGCGACCTACTTAAGGGGTCTGGGCCGGCGCATCGCAGCCTATAGCGACCGTGATCCCGACAGCTTTCGCTTCTACGTGATACGCGATCCGCAGATCAACGCCTTCGCCCTACCCGGCGGTCACATTGGCGTGAATGCGGGCCTGATACTGGCTAGCCGCGGCGAAAGCGAGCTGGCCGGCGTCGTCGCGCACGAAATCGCCCACGTCACCCAGCGCCATATCGCACGCCAGCTGCAACAGGATGGCCGTGCGCAGCTGGCGACGGCGGCCGCGCTGCTGCTGGCGATTCTGGCTGGTGCCGGTGACCCGGATGTCGTCCAGGCGGCCATTGCGGTAGGGCTGTCGGCCTCCGGCCAGCAGCGCATCAACTTCACCCGCGCTCACGAACTGGAGGCGGACCGGGTCGGCATACACACGATGACCGCCGCCGGGTTTGATCCGCGCGGCATGGCCAGTTTCTTTCAGTCCATGGAAGAACGGGGCCGTCTCTATGGCGGGGCGCTGCCCGAAATTCTGTTGACCCATCCGGTCAGCAATACCCGCATCAGCGAGGCGCTCGCGCGCATTGGCGACCAGCCGCGACCCGCGCTAACCCGCGACGACGGAGAGTATCGCCTGATGCAGGCGCGGTTGCGGGTGATGTCGGCCAAGCAGGTCAGCGAAGCTTCTGATTTCTTCAATGCCGAGGACAAGGCGCATCCGCAAGTGCAGGCTTACGGTCGCAGTCTCGCGCACTACCGCGCCGGCCAGTACGAGCCTTCGATCAAGACCTTGCAGCAACTGTGGGATGAGCATCCGACGCAGGTGCACTATGTGCTGGCGCTGGCACGCAGCCGGCTCGCTGCCGGCCAGAACGCCGCGGCGCTGGCTAACTTCGAACAGGCTGAGCGCAGTTTTTCCGGCTATCCGCCGCTGGTGCTGGCGCATGCCGAGTCCTTGGTGCAGTCCGGACAGCCCGAAGCGGCCCGGCGCCGCCTGTTGGCCAGCGATTTAATCCACGCACATGAGCCGGAAGTGCATCGGCTGCTGGCGCTGGCGGCGCGCGACCTCAATCACGCGCCGGAGGCGCATTACCAGATGGCCGAGTTTCATCGGCTGGAAGGCGACTATCTGGCGGCCTTTCACCAGGTGGACGCCGGTTTGAAACTGGCTAATCTGCGCCCCAGTGATCAGGCGCGCCTGAAGACGCTGAAGAAGACGCTCGAAGTTGAAGCCCCGGCGAATGTCAGGCAGCGCAAGCGCTGAGGCCGCCGTCTGACGCTGAAACAAACCGTTCAGTTCAGTCCCGCGCCTTGCGTACCAGGCCCTCGGCCTGCAACCACTGGTGACAATCCTTCAGCATCACATCCAGCGGCACCGGCTGATAGCCCAGTTCCTGCTGCGCGCGGGTGCTCTTGCAGTACAACTGAGCGCTCAGCAGTTCCACGGTTTCGCGGGTCACGGTCGGTCGGCGGCGCAGCAGCGTCGAGAGCGTTTCATCCACTCGCGCCACGCCGCGCAGAAACGGCACGGGCAGCGGCCGCGGCAGACTGCGCCTATGCAGCAGGTGCGCGATGGACTGCAGTAAGTTGAGATAAGTCGTATCGGCGCCGCCGAGCAGATAGTTGGCGCCGATGCGGCCCGCATCCACCGCCCGGATCTCGGCGCGGGCAACTTCGCGCACATGACAGAACGAACCGCCGCCGGCCGCCATCGCCGGCAGGCGTCCCTTGTCCACCAGGCGAAACAACCGCGCCCAGCCGTAAGAATCGTAAGGCCCGATCATATTGGCCGGATTGATGATCACCGCCGGTAAACCTTTGCGCAGTCCCTTGCGCACCTCACGCTCGGCGGCTGCCTTGGAGCGGACGAAATTGATGCTGGAGCTTGAGGCCTTGGAAGGCGTGTCTTCGGTGAGCGTGCCGGGATGCAGGCCATAGGCGGCCGCGCTTGAGGTGTGGATGAAACGCCGGACTTTTTTTTCCAAGGCCGCCTGTACCAGGTGACGCGTGGTCTGAACGTGGGCGCGAGTCTGCTGCTCCGCCTCGCGCGACCAGAGACTGACATGATGCACCGCATTGAACACCGCATCGGACTCGTCAGGTATCGCGCCACGCAAAAACTTCAGCGAGGCCGAGTCGCCCGTGACGATTTCCAGTTGCAGATGCTGCGCAGCCAGGCGCTGCAATTGATCCGTCTGGCTGGTCGAGTCCGCTAGCGCGATGACTCGCCAATCCTGCTGCAGCAGTTCTTCGACCAGATGCAGACCGACGAAATCGCCTGCTCCGGTGACCACCGCCTGGCGCCGATTCTTACCCGCCATCGTCCCTGCCCCGCCTGTTTTATTTATTGTTATAGCTTAAGTCTTGGCGGGTTTCAGCGCGGAACTTAAGCGCGGCAGTGGTTCCGGCGTACTCATTACCAGATCGGGCAGCGGCGCCAGCGTACTCCAGTGTTTGCAGCGCGGGCATTGCCAGTGCAGATTGCGGCCGTCAAAGCCGCAATTCCCGCAACGATAGCGTGCGCTAACTTCGATCATGCGCTTGAGCGAGGCTTTCAGACCTTCCAATGTGCCGGTGGGTTCGGCCTGGGGCTGCGGATACACCAGACCAAGCAGGGTGTGAAAGCCCAGCCAGTTGGGGTGGCGTTTCAGCGCGGCGCTCAGATACTCGATTGCAGCGGGTTCATGACCCTCGCGTACCAGCAGCCGCGCCATCGCGATACTGGGTGCGATGCCGTCGAAGCGCTCAATCAGGCTTTCCAGAAAATGTCGCCAGCCGTCCAGGTCCTGACGTGCGGCGTGGCACCGTTCCAGCGGCTCCAGAATTTCGCCGGCGAAGTTCAAGTCCTGGCGCGTGACGCGCTGGTAGGCTTCGATCGCCTGGACGTGATCGCCAGCGGTTTCCAGTGCCGCGCCCTGCTGCAGACTGGCGCGCACGCAGTCACGATGTTCGGCCAGCGCCTGCTTCAGATAATCCTGCGCCTTGGCGGTATTGCGCCGCCGGCGCTCGACTTCCGCCAGCTCGCACAGATAATGCGCGATAACCGGGCGCAGCGAATGGCCGACCACCGATTCGAGCTTGCGTGTGGTATCGATCGCCTGATGCCAGTCGCGGCCCTGCTCGTAAATGCTGATCAGGCCGGCGAGTGCGCGCTCCTGGAAGATACCCTGTTCGGCCAGACCCGTGAACAGGCTTTCCGCGCGATCCAGTACGCCGGCGCGTAGATAATCCTGCGCCAGTTCGTAGCAGGCCTGATTACGATGCTGAGTCTTGAGATTGGGCCGCGCCACCAGGTTCTGATGGATGCGTAGCGCCCGGTCCACCTCCCCCTGGCGCCGGAACAGGTTACCGAGCGCCAGATGCACTTCGGCGGTCTCGTTGTCCACTTCCAAGAGCTTGACGAAGACCTCAATGGCCTTGTCGGCATCTTCGTTGACGAGGTGATTAAGCCCGCGCAGGTAGTCGGCGCTCAGCGTGCGACCGCCCTCGCCGTAACGCTCCCGTCGGCGCGCGACAAACCAGCCGGAAGCCGCAGCCAGCGGCAACAACAACAGCAGGAGAAGCTCAAAACCAGCCATCAACTATCGCTAAGCGGCAGATTCCGCAGATTTTTCAGTTCCGCCTCGACCTCGGCCGCGCGCCGGCGGCTGCTGGCCAGGTCGGCGCGAGTCTTGAGCCAGCGGGGCAATAGACTCAGCAAGCCCAGCCCGTAACCCAGCAGCAAAGCACAGGCCAGCACCAGCACCAGACTGGCCTCGCTTTCACCAAAAAGATAGTCAACGCGTACCGTGACCAGATTGAAAAAGGCAAAGATCAGGCCGAGAAGCAACGCCGCCAGAATCAATAAATTACGTGCCCAGTTCAGCATGTGGTCCTCGCTTGCGCGGGCAAGTTAAGAAGACTGAAGTTTATGCAAAAGTGCCGCGCCCTGCCCGCCGCGGTGAGAAGCTTTAGCTGCGGGCGAGTTCGTTGACGCGCTCGCGCAACTCCTTGCCGGGTTTGAAATGCGGCACGCGCTTGAGCGGGATAGAGACCGTTTCGCCCGTCTTGGGGTTGCGGCCGACACGCGGCGGGCGATGATGCACCGAGAAGCTGCCAAAGCCGCGGATCTCGATGCGCTCTTCGCGCGCGAGCGCCGTCACCAGCGCGTCCAGCAGCGTCTTGACTGCCAGTTCCACGTCTTTATGCGACAGGTAGGCCTGTCGGCTGGTCAACTTGTCTATCAAATCGGACTTGGTCATCGCGGGAAAACTTATATTTCTCAGGCGATTACGTCACCCCTGATTAACCAAGATTAGAGAAAAAACAAGGCCGGCGCAAGGCCGGCCTGGGGAATACCGCCTGTGGGTCAATAACTTAGCTGTTGTTCCCGCCAATCTGTTCCTTGATCAAATCGCCCAGCGTGGTGCCGGCCGGGCTATTGCTCGAGTATTCCTGCATAGCCTCGGCTTCTTCGGCCATTTCCTTGGCTTTGACCGACAGGCTGATCACGCGGTTCTTGCGGTCCACGCCCATGAAGCGAGCTTCGATCTCCTGCCCCGCCACCAGTACCGAACGTGCGTCCTCGACCTTCTCACGCGACAGGTCGGAAGCCCGAATATAGCCCATCGTACCCGAACCCAAATCCACCTCGGCGCCCTTCGCATCCACCAGGGTAATCGTACCCTTCACGATAGAGCCTTTCGGATGGTCGGCGACGTAGTGCGACACCGGATCCTGCCCCAACTGCTTGACGCCCAGCGAAATCCGCTCGCGCGCCGGCTCGATCGCCAGCACCACGGCCTCGATCTCCTGGCCCTTCTGATAATTGCGTACCGCCTCTTCGCCGGTCTCGTTCCAGGCCAGATCGGACAGATGGATCAAGCCATCAATGCCACCCGGCAGGCCGATGAACACGCCGAAATCGGTGATGGACTTGATCGCGCCTTTGACCCGATCACCCTTGGCGTGGGCGCCGGAGAACTCGTCCCAGGGGTTCGGTTTGCACTGCTTGAGGCCGAGCGAGATGCGGCGGCGCTCTTCATCAATTTCCAGCACCATCACCTCGACCTCGTCGCCGATGGAGACGACCTTGGCTGGGTTCACGTTCTTATTGGCCCAGTCCATCTCGGAGACGTGCACCAGACCTTCGACGCCGGCTTCGATTTCCACGAAGGCGCCGTACTCGGTGATATTGGTGACCTTGCCGAACAGGCGGGTTTTTTCGGGATAGCGGCGGGCGATATCCACCCAGGGATCGGCGCCGAGCTGCTTCAAACCCAGCGAAACGCGGCTGCGTTCGCGATCGAACTTGAGCACTTTGACTTCGACTTCCTGCCCCACCTGCACCACTTCGGAGGGTTCCTTGACGCGCTTCCAGGACATGTCGGTGATATGCAGCAGACCATCGATACCGCCCAGATCCACAAACGCGCCGTAGTCCACCAGGTTCTTGACCACGCCCTTGAGCACCGCGCCTTCCTGCAGATGATTCAGCAGCGATTCGCGCTCGGCGCTGAATTCCTGCTGCAAGACTTCGCGGCGCGAGACCACCACGTTATTGCGCGGACGGTCGAGCTTGATGACCTTGAAATCGAGCGGTTTGCCTTCGAGGTAAGTGGTGTCGCGCACCGGGCGCAAATCAACGAGCGAGCCGGGGAGGAAGGCGCGCACGGTGCCGATATCCACCGTGAAGCCGCCCTTGACCTTGCCCGAGATGATGCCGCTGACGACTTCGCTGCCGTCAAAGGCCTTTTGCAGGAAGTCCCAGGTACGGATGCGGTGGGCTTTTTCCTTGGACAGCTTGGTTTCGCCGAAACCGTCCTCAACCTGCTCGAGCGCGACTTCGATTTCGTCGCCGGCCTTGACGTCAATCTGGCCCTGCTCGTTCTTGAATTCGTTGATGTCGATCACGCCCTCTGACTTGAGGCCCGCGTCAACGATGACGACATCACTTTTTACTTCGAGTACCCGCGCCTTGATCAGGGCGCCGGGTTGCATGGACTGCTGGTTGAGGCTCTGTTCAAAGAGCTCGGCAAAAGTCTCGCTCATTCAATTTATTCCAAAATAATCAAGATCACCGGCCGCTCCGTCCCGGAGTTGCGCGGGCTGTTTAACAATGGCCGACGGCATCCATGCCTGGCCGCTTAAGTTTTTGCTTATGCCAGCTTCAATTTACGCGCCCAATCCTCCACCTGCTCGACCACCTGCGCCGCGCTTAAGCGGCTGCTGTCGATAACCACCGCATCTGCGGCGGCCTTCAGGGGCGAGACCGGACGTTCACGGTCGCGCGTATCGCGCGCCGCAATCTCACTGCAAAGCCGATCAATATTAGCAGAGATTCCGAGCGCGCTCAATTGCTTAAGCCTGCGTTGCGCCCGCTCGTCCACGCTGGCTTCCAGGAAGATTTTGAGCGGGGCATCGGTAAACACCACGGTGCCCATATCCCGCCCATCCGCCACCAGACCGGGGGGCCGGCGAAAACTGTGCTGCAAGTCCAGTAATGCGCCGCGAACGCGCGGCAGTGCGGCCCATTGCGAGGCCAGATCGCCGGTGGTCTCGGCCCGCAACTGCGCGGTAACGTCTTCACCTCTAAGGCGAATTTGCTCTTCGCCCTGCGCGTTGGCGCCGAAGCGCAGGTCGAGTTCGCGCGCCAGGGCCGCGGCCTGCGCATGCTGGTCCGGGTTGGACGGGCTCAACCCCGCCTGGCTCGCCGCCAGCGCGACGAGCCGGTAAAGCGCGCCGCTGTCCAGCAGATGCCAGTTGAGTTTCGCGGCGAGCCGGCGCGCGACGGTGCCCTTGCCCGAGCCGCTGGGACCGTCGATCGCTATAACCGGTGTCGGCATGCCTAGGCCAGGTTCAGGTCGAGGCCGGCGCTACGCGCCAGGTCAGCAAACCCAGGGAAAGAAGTGTTCACGTTGGCGCAATCCAGTATTTCGATCGGCGCACGAGCACGCAAGGCCGCCATGCTGAACGACATCGCGATACGGTGATCGCCATGGCTATCTATGCTGCCGCCGTCGAAGCTACCCTTCGCGCCAAATCCCCGAATCGAGATCCCGTCGGCGGTAGGCTGCGCCGTGACCCCAAGCCGGGCGAGGCCGTCGGCCATCACCTGAATCCGGTCGCTCTCCTTTACGCGCAGCTCGGCCGCGCCGGTCAGCAGGGTCTCGCCTTCAGCGCAGGCGGCGGCGATGAAAAGCGCCGGGAATTCGTCAATTGCACTTGGCACCAAGCCTTCCGGAATATAGATGCCCTTGAGCCCGCGCCCGCGTACCTGCACATGCGCCACCGGCTCGCCGCCCATCTGGCGCTGCCTGCCTTCCTCGATGTCTGCACCCATCCGGCGCAGAATCTCGATGACCCCGGCCCTGGTGGGGTTCACTCCAACATCTTCCAACAGCAATTCGCTGCCGGGAACTATCGCGGCGCCCACCAGGAAAAATGCGGCGGAAGAAATATCGGAAGGAACTTCAAGCCTCGTGCCCTGCAGTTGGCCGCCACCGCGCACCGCAGCACTTTTCCCCGTCACCGTCACTGGATAGCCAAAAGCCGCCAGCATGCGTTCGGTATGGTCGCGGCTCCTCTGAGCTTCGATCACTTCGGTCTCGCCACTGGCGTACAGACCCGCCAGCAGCAGACATGACTTGACCTGCGCACTGGCTACCGGCAGCGGATAGCGGATGCCATGCAGCTTGCGGCCGCCGTGAATTTTCAGCGGCGCCCGGCTGTCGCCGCCGAGCGATTCGATCCGCGCGCCCATCTCGGCGAGCGGCGTCATCACGCGCTGCATCGGCCGTTTGCGCAGAGAGTCATCGCCGGTCAAGCTGCTGTCAAAGCCCTGCGCGGCCAGGATGCCGCTCAGCAAGCGCATCGACGTGCCGGAATTGCCGCAGTCAATCGTATCGCGCGGTGCCTGCAGGCCGTGCAGGCCGACGCCCTTGATGCGCAGATTCGTGCCCCGCCGCTCGATGACCGGGCCCATTTGCTCGAAAGCGCGGGCGGTGGCCAGGCAGTCCTCACCGTCCAGGAAATTGCTGACTTCGGTCTCACCTTCAGCCAGCGCGCCAAGCATGACCGCGCGGTGCGAAATGGATTTGTCGCCGGGCAGCTTCAGCTTGCCGCCGAGTTGCCCGCCGTTACAAACCCGATAGTCAATGCGCGCCACGTCTACTCCGCAGCGCGGTCGAGGCCATTGCCCGGACCGATCATCTGCGCGAAGCGGTCGCGCGCGGCCTTGGCCCGGCTGAAACTCTCCAGCAATTGCGTTCGATCACCCTGCTCCAGCGCCGCACGCAAACCCTGGACGGTCGCGTCGAAGCGTTCTAGCGCGCGCAGCAAAGACGTCCGGTTGGCGCCGGCGATATCCGCCCACATCGCCGGATTGCTGGAGGCGATACGCGTGAAGTCGCGGAAGCCGCCGGCGGCATAGGTGAATATTTCGCTGCGCTCCTCCATTGCCGCTAGGCAATCCACCAGCGCGAAGGCCAGTAGATGCGGTAAATGGCTGGTGGCCGCGAGCACTTCATCATGATGCGCGGCGCTCATGGTGGTGACGCGCGCGCCGCAGCTTTCCCACAGGGCCCGGACTTTCGCGATCGCGGCAACGTCGGTTGCTTTTTCCGGGGTAAGAATCACGCGCCGCTGCTGAAACAGCGCCGCGGATGAAGCTTCGACTCCGCTTCGCTCCGTGCCGGCGATAGGGTGACCCGGCACAAAGTTCGGTGGCAGCTCACCCAGTTTCGCCGCGACCGACGCAATCACGCTAGCCTTGGTGCTACCGACGTCGGTTACCACGGCGGCGGCGGCCAGTCCCGGCAACAGCGCGGCGTAACAATCGGCGATAGCGGTCACCGGCATGCCGAGCAGAATCAGGTCGGCGCCACGAACCGCAGCGGCGGGATCAGTACTGAAGTGATCCACGACGCCGAGCGTCCTGGCCTGCTCGAGCGTTTCAAGCTGGCGACCGCAGCCGACGATTTCATCCACGACCCCCGCCGCACGCAAGGCGCGCGCCGCCGAGCCGCCGATCAGGCCGACGCCTATCACCGCGAGCCGCTTGATGCGCAGCTTCATTTCAACACTTCCGCCAGGGCCGACAGACAGCGCGTGTTCTGCGCCTCCGTGCCCACAGTAATGCGCAGAAAGTCGGGCATTTTATAAGACGCCAGCGGCCGCACGATCACGCCCTTTCTGAGCAAGGCCTGAAACAGCGGCACGCCGGGCCGCCGCATATCAACCGTGATGAAATTAGCCTGCGACGGCAGTGTTTTCAATCCCAGCGCGCGCAAACCTTGCTGCAACTGATGCAAGCCCTGCGTATTGAGCGCTACCGAACGCGTCACATGGGTCTGATCGTCCAGCGCGGTCTCGGCTGCAGCGAGCGCAAGACTGTTGACATTGAAGGGCTGGCGCACGCGGTTTAGCAGATCGGCAATCTCAGTGCTGGCCAGTGCGTAACCGATGCGCAGCGCCGCCAGTCCGTAAACCTTGGAGAAGGTGCGGGTCAGGACCAGATTCGGGTATTGCTCGAGCCAGGCACGGCTATCGGGCCGCGTCCCCGGGTCCATGTATTCGGTGTAAGCCTCGTCCAGCACCACGACGGTTTGTGGTGAAACCCTGGATACGAAACCTTCGAGTGCGCCGGGCTCCAGCCAGGTTCCGGTCGGATTGTTGGGATTCGCGATAAAAACCACGCCGACGTCCGGCCTCAACGCCGCCGCCAGTGCATTCAGGTCATGCCCCAGGGGCTGGCTGGACGCCATCGGCTGAGCGGGTGCAATGCGCAGCTCGGCGCCGGTGGCCTGGCTGGCCAGCGGATATACCGCGAAGGCGAACTCGGAAAACAGCGCGATACGTCCCGGGCCAAGAAATGTCCGGGCCACCAGCTCCAGCACGTCGTTGGAACCATTGCCGAGCACGATACGCGCGGCGTCAATAGCGTGCAGCCGCGCGAGCTTCTGCTTGAGCCGAACGCCGTTGCCGTCCGGATACAAGCCGACATCCTTGAGCGCCGCTTCAATCGCCGGCCGCACGCGCGGGCTTGCGCCCAGCGGATTCTCGTTGGAGGCGAGCTTGATGATGTCGCTGATCCCCAGCTCGCGCTCCAGCTCTTCAATGGGTTTGCCCGGCTGATACGGTTCCAGCGTGCGCACGCCGACGAGCGCACGCTCCAACAGCGCGCTCATGGCTAAACCGCGGCCTTGGGGTAGGAACCGAGTATCTTGAAATACGACGCCGCTGCACGGATTTGTTCCAGCACCGCGCCGACTTTTGCTTCGTCGGCGTGGCCTTCGACGTCAACGAAGAAGTTGTAGTCCCAGGTGCCGCGCCTTGAGGGCCGCGACTCGATGCGGCACAGATTCACACCCGCCTCGGCGAAAGGCTGCAACAGCTCGAACAAAGCGCCCGGGCGATTGTGCGCCGACAGCAGCAGCGAGGTCATATCCTGCCCGGTGGCGGGTACCGCCCGCTGGCCGATAATGAAGAAGCGCGTGGTGTTGTCCGGCTCATCCTCGATGTTCTTGGCCAGAATATTCAGCCCATAGAGTTCGGCCGCGGCGCGGCCGGCGATCGCCGCCGAATCCATCTCGCCTTTGACGATGCGCGCCGCCTCGGCATTGCTGCTGACCGCAGCCCGCACCACGTTAGGCAATTTGCTGTCCAACCACTTGCGGCATTGCGCCAGCGACTGCGCGTGCGCCACGACGCGTTTCACCGCTGACAACTCGGCGGTGCCGGACAGCAGATGATGGTGTACCGCCAATGTCACCTCGCCGCAGATCTTGAGCGGGCTGCCGACAAATAAATCCAGCGTATGGTTGACCACGCCTTCGGTCGAATTTTCAACCGGCACCACACCGTAGTCGCTATTGCCGGCCTCGACTTCGCGGAAGATTTCATCAATCGCATTCAAAGGCAGCGACGTCACCGCGTGGCCGAAGTGCTTGAACACCGCCGCCTGGGTATAAGTCCCTTCCGGCCCGAGGTAGGCCACTTTCAACGGGGATTCCAAGGCCAGGCAGGCGGACATGATTTCGCGCACCAGCCGCGCCAGGGTCTCGTCGGTCAAGGGCCCCGGATTCTGGTCTATTACGCGCCGCAGGACCTCAGCCTCGCGGTCGGGCCGGTAATGGTCGCGGTCGGCCCCCATTTTCTGCTTGATGCGCCCGGCCTCAACCGCGACTTGCGCTCGCTGACTGATGAGCTTGAGCAACGCGGCATCGAGCGCATCAATGCGCTCGCGGGCGGACTGCAGCTCTTTATCGCTCATGACCGGTCGTCTCGACGCGCTCAGATACGGCGCACCGACAGCACGCCCTGGATTGCGCGCAGCTCGCTCAACGCGGCGTCCGGCACCGGCTGATCGGTGTCCACCAGCGTGTAGGCGATCTCGCCCTTCGACTTGTTGAGCAGATCGGCGATATTGAGCTTGTGCTGGCCGAACACGCCGGACATCTGTCCGACCATATTCGGTACGTTGGCGTTGACGATGGCAATGCGATGCGTACCCTCCAGCCGCGGCATCACCGCCTCGGGGAAGTTAACCGAGTTGCGAATACTGCCGTCCTCCAGAAATTCACGCAGTTGATCGGCCACCATCACCGCGCAGTTGTCTTCGGCCTCATCGGTTGAAGCACCCAGATGCGGCAAGGAGATGAAACGCGGATGTGACTTGAGCGCGCCGCTCGGGAAATCACAGACATAGGCGTGCAGCTTGCCGGAATCCAGCGCGGCCCTGACCGCGTCGCTATCGACGATGCCCTCGCGCGCGAAATTCAGCAGTACTGCACCCCTGCGCATGATCCTGAGCCGTTCGGTATTGATCATTTTCCTGGTCGCATCCACGAGCGGCACGTGCAGGGTCACGAAATCGGAACGCGCCAGCAAATCGTCCACCGACAGCGCCTGCTGCACACCGGCGTTCATCTGCCACGCATTCTGTACCGTGATGCTCGGGTCATAGCCGATCGCGCGCATTCCGAGTGCCATCGCGGAATTGGCCACCCGCACGCCGATGGCGCCCAGGCCGACCACGCCGAGCGTGCGACCGGGCAGCTCGAAGCCCTTGAACTTCTTTTTGCCGGCTTCGACCTGTTCGTGCAAGGCCTTGTCGTCACCCTGCAGGCCACGCACGAACTCCGCCGCCTGCACCACATTGCGCGCCGCCAGAAACATGCCGGCCAGCACTAGCTCCTTCACCGCGTTGGCATTGGCGCCGGGTGCATTGAACACCACCACGCCGCGCTGGGTCATTTGCGGCACCGGAATATTATTGACGCCCGCTCCGGCGCGGCCGATCGCCTTGACCGAGCCCGGCACCTCTATTTTGTGCATCTCGGCCGAGCGCACCATGATCGCATCCGGATGCGTCATTTCCGAGGCGATTTCGTACTGATCGCGCGGCAGACGTTCTAGGCCTTGCGGGGAGATGTTGTTGAGCGTAAGAATCTTGAACATGGGACTCGATCTCGCTTATGCGTACGCCGGCACGGCCTTGGCCGCCCCGGCTGGAAAAAACAAGGCGCTTATTGTATTCGCGTTTGAAGATGCGGTGACGGGCGCCTTCCGCCCGACGTAGGCTCCGGCTCGGCAAGATCGGGGTTCGTGCCGAAACAGTTACGCGTTTCGCTGCGCGAAGTCCTGCATGAAACCAATCAGCGCATCAACACCCGCCTCAGGCATGGCGTTGTACAGGCTGGCGCGCATGCCGCCGACCGAACGATGGCCCTTGAGCGTGACCAGACCCTGCTGCTTGGCCTCTTTGAGAAAAGGCTCGTCCAGCGTTTCGCTTTTCAACACGAAGGGTAGGTTCATCCAGGAACGGCAATCCTTCTCTATCGGATTGCGGTAAAAACCGCCGGAGCCGTCAATCGCGGCGTACAGCTTCTGCGCTTTGCGCTGATTGATCCTGCTCTGTTCGGTCAGGCCGCCGAGCGCCTTGATGTGCTTGAACACGAGCCCGCAGATATACCAGGCGTAGCAGGCGGGCGTGTTCAGCATGGACTCGGCCTCAGCCTGCTTGGCGAAATCCAGCACGCTCGGCGTGCTCGGCACGGCGTGACCGATCAAGTCCTCGCGCACGATGACGATGACGATGCCGGAAGGACCGATGTTCTTCTGCGCGCCGGCGTAAATCAGCCCGAACTTGCTCACGTCCAGCGGGCGCGACAACAGGGTCGAGGACATGTCCGCCACCAGCGGTACCTCGCCTGCTTGCGGAATCCAGTGAAACTCCACACCACTGATGGTTTCGTTCGGGCAGTAGTGAAGATAGGCGGCGTCCTTCGATAGCTTCCACTCGCTTTGCGGCGGAATACCGAAGAATTTACGCGATTCGCCGCTGGCAGCGATATTCACCGAACCGTATTTCCTGGCCTCGGCAACGGCTTTCTTAGACCAGTCGCCGGTTACCACATAATCCGCGCCCCTGCCCCGCAACAGATTCAGCGGAATGCCCGCAAACTGCGCTGTCGCGCCGCCTTGCAGAAACAGCACTTTGTAGTTGGTGGGGACGCTCAGCAGCTCGCGCAAGTCCTGCTCCGCTTCCTGCGCGATGGCGATGAATTCCTTGCCGCGATGGGACATCTCCATCACCGACATGCCGCAGCCATGCCAGTCCAGGATCTCTGCGGCGGCTTGCTTGAGTACCGCCTCGGGCAGCGCGGCGGGGCCGGCGCTGAAGTTGTAAACGCGCATGGTTTTTAGTTTTCCTGGCCTAACTTCCCGGCACGGAATCGGTTTCGTCCGGCACGATGCAATCCACGCCGACCACACGGCTCTCTTCCACCCGGATCAGGCGCACGCCCTGGGTATTGCGCCCCTGCACGGAAATCTCGTTGCAGGCAGTGCGCACCAGTTGTCCCGTGTCGCAAATCAGCATGACTTCGTCTGCGGGCTGCACCTGGGTCGCCGCCACTACCGGCCCGGTCTTGTCGGTGATGTTGAGCGCAATAACGCCCTGCCCGCCGCGGCCATGCGGCGGGTAATCGGCAATCGGTGTGCGTTTGCCAAAGCCGCGTTCCGACACTGTAAGAACGTCACCGTCACCGACGACGATCAGGGCGATCACCGCATCGTTTTCCTCGATCAGCTTGATGCCGCGCACGCCGGCCGCATTGCGACCCATCGCACGCACCTCGTCTTCCTGGAAACGGATCACCTTGCCCTGACGTGAGAACAGCATGACGTCCTGCTTGCCGTTGGTCAGGTCCGCGCCAATCAGGCTGTCGCCGTCGTGCAAGTCCACCGCGATGATGCCGCCCGCGCGCGGGCGCGAGAACTGCTCCAGTGAGGTTTTCTTGACCGTGCCCTGGCGCGTCGCCAGGAACACATACTGATCGTCGCGGAATTCCTTGACCGGCAACACCGCGTTGATGCGCTCGCCTTCCTGCAAGGGCAGCAGATTGACGATCGGTTTGCCGCGCGCGCCACGCGCCGCCTCGGGCAATTGGTAAACCTTGAGCCAGTACATCTGACCGCGGTTGGAGAAGCACAGCAGCCAGTTGTGCGTGTGCGTCACCCACAGCTTGTCGATGAAGTCCTCTTCCTTGGTGGTGGCGGCGGTTTTGCCGACGCCGCCGCGACGCTGCACGCGATACTCGTCCAACGGCTGACGCTTGATATAGCCCTCGTGCGACAGCGTCACCACCACCTCATGCGGCGTGATCAAGTCCTCGGTGTCGAGGTCGGTTTCGGCGTTCTGAATTTCGGTGCGGCGCGCATCGCCATAGTCGCTCGCGATGCCTTCCAGCTCGCCGCGAATCACCGCGAGCAGGCGCGCTTCGCTCCCCAATATCTCCAGCAGCTCGCCGATGGTGTGCAGCAACTGCTGGTATTCCTCGATGATCTTGTCCTGCTCCAGGCCGGTCAGGCGGTGCAGACGCAATTCCAGAATCGCCTGGGCCTGACCCTCGGTCAGGCGATAACCTTCATTGACCAGACCGTACTCGGCGGCGAGTCCATCGGGACGCGAGCTGACGCTCCCCGCGCGCTCCAACAGTTGCGTCACCGTCCCCGGCTGCCACAAGCGCGCCATCAGGCCCGATTTGGCTTCCGCCGGACCGCGCGAAGCCTTGATCAGCGCGATCACCTCATCAATATTGGCCAGCGCAACCGCCAGACCCTCGAGGATATGGGCGCGTTCGCGGGCCTTGCGCAATTCGAACTGGGTGCGGCGTGATACCACCTCGCGGCGATGACGGATGAAGGCGCCGAGCAGGTCCTTGAGGTTCAGCAGCTTGGGCTGGCCCTCGTCCAAGGCCACCATGTTCAGGCCGAATACGGTCTGCATCGCGGTGTTCTGGTACAGGTTGTTGAGCATCACGTCGGCGTTCTCGCCGCGCTTCAGCTCGACCACCATGCGCATGCCGTCCTTGTCGGACTCATCGCGCAAGTCGGTAATACCCTCGAGTTTCTTCTCCTTCACCAGCTCGGAGATGCGCTCCAGCAGCCTTGCCTTGTTGACCTGAAACGGCAACTCGGTGACCACAATGCGCGGCTTGCCGGCATCCGTCTCCTCGATTTGCGCACGCGCGCGCACCAGGATGCGGCCGCGGCCGGTGAAATAGGCCTCGCGGATACCACGCGCACCGTTGATGATGCCGGCGGTCGGAAAATCCGGCCCGGGCAGATGCTGCATCATCTCTTCGATTGTGATGTCGGGCTTGTCGATCAGCGCAATGGTGGCGCGCACGACTTCGCCGAGGTTGTGCGGCGGGATATTGGTCGCCATGCCGACCGCAATACCGGTCTGGCCATTGACCAGCAGGTTCGGGAATTTGGCGGGCAGAACGGTAGGCTCGGTTTCGGACTCGTCGTAGTTCGGGACGAAGTCCACCGTTTCTTTTTCGATGTCGGCCAAAAGCTCGTGCGCGAGCTTGGCCATGCGTACTTCGGTGTAACGCATGGCTGCGGGGGCGTCGCCGTCCACGCTGCCGAAATTGCCCTGTCCATCAATCAGCACGTAGCGCATGGAGAAGGTCTGCGCCATGCGAACCATGGTGTCGTAGACCGCGGTGTCACCGTGCGGATGGTATTTGCCGATCACGTCGCCGACGATGCGGGCGGATTTCTTGTAGGGCTTGTTCCAGTCATTGCCCAGTTCGCGCATCGCATGCAGCACGCGGCGGTGCACCGGTTTGAGTCCGTCACGCACATCCGGCAGGGCACGGCCGACGATCACGCTCATCGCGTAATCGAGGTAGGAGCGGCGCATCTCGTCTTCGAGATTGACCTGCAGGATTTCTTTGGCGACTTCAGTCATGCGGAATGTATATTAAGTGATTGATTTTGTTATGTTTATCTGAATGTATAAAACGACGAAAATAAAGTCTTGGATTTTACCAGACTCGCCCATCGCGGCGATACCGATTTTTACGCGTCGAGCAGCTTTTTAAGTCCCGCCTGAGTCGGCGGCTGCAGCACGCCTTTTTCGGTGACCAGCGCATCCACCAAGCGGGCCGGCGTGACATCGAACACCGGGTTGAGCGCCGGAAAATCGGCCGGCGCAATCGCGCGGCCCTGAATGCTGCCGATTTCAGCGCCGGGCCGCTCCTCGATCGGAATCTGCGCACCGCTTTGCAGGCTCATATCCAGCGTGCTGCTCGGTGCTGCGACCATGAATTTCACGCCATGTTCGCGCGCCAGCACGGCCAAACCGTAGGTGCCGATTTTGTTGGCGACGTCGCCATTAGCGACCACGCGGTCCGCACCCACGATGACCCAATCGATCTGACCCTGGGCCATGAGTGAAGCCGCCGCGCTGTCCACCACGAGCTGGGCCGGAATACCGTCCTTTAGCAATTCCCAGGCGGTCAGCCGCGCGCCCTGTAGCCAGGGACGGGTCTCACCGGCAAAAACTTGTTTCAGTTTGCCGGCTGCGTGTGCGCTGCGAATCACACCGAGCGCGGTACCCCAGCCACCCGTTGCCAAGGCACCGGTATTGCAATGCGTCAGCACCGACACCGGCTGCTCGAACAGCGCGGCGCCGAGCGTGCCGATGCGCTGATTCATGGCCAGGTCTTCGGCATGGATCGCTTCGGCTTCGGCCGCCAGTGCCGGGGCGTCCGCTCCTGCCTGGATTTTCTTCTGCATGCGCGCGAGCGCCCAGTGCAGATTCACCGCCGTCGGCCGCGAAGCCGCCAGCAGCTTCAGCGCTGCTGCCATGTCCTCGCCGTGACGGGCGGCCAAGGCAACGCCGTAAGCCGCAGCAATGCCGATCGCAGGGGCGCCACGCACCACCATGTCGTGGATGTATTGCGCGACTTCGTGCGCGCTGCGCGCCTCGAGATAAACCTCTTCCAGCGGCAGCTTGCGCTGATCGAGCAGTCGCAGCTGCGTTTGTTCCCAGATAAGCGGGGTGATCAAATTTTGGGTGGCGGCTTGCGGCATAATGGCGCGCGAATTATCGCAGCTTTTCCCCGGTGTTTATGCGTCCCCGCAATGAAACAGGTTGAGCTACTTATTCAAGCCCGCTGGGTGATTCCGGTCGAGCCGGCAAAGGCCGTGCTGGAGCACCACAGCCTGGCGGTGGACGCTGGCCGTATCGTTGCGCTGCTGCCAACCGCCGAAGCCAAGGCAAGCTTTCAGCCCAAGGCGGCGATCAACCTGGAGCGTCACGCGCTGCTGCCCGGCTTCGTGAACGCACATACGCATGCGGCGATGACGCTGTTCCGCGGACTCGCCGATGATCTGGCCTTGATGGACTGGCTGCAAAATCATGTCTGGCCGGCCGAAGGCAAATGGGTCACGCCGGAGTTCTGCGCGGACGGCGTGGAGCTGGCCTGCGCGGAGATGCTGCGTGGCGGTGTGACCCTGTGCAATGACATGTATTTTTTTCCCGACGTCAGTACGCGGGTTGCGGCTCGCGTCGGCATGCGCGCGACTGTCGGCATGATTCTGCTGGACTTCCCCAGCGCTTGGGCGCAGACCCCGGAGGAGTATCTGCGCAAGGGTTTGCAAGTCCGCGACCACTGGCGCGGCCATCCCCTGATCAACACGATATTCGCACCACACGCGCCTTATACCGTGTCGGACGAACCGCTCAAGAAGCTGCGCGAGTACGCGGATGAAATGGACGTGCCGGTGCATATGCACGTGCACGAAACCGCTTTCGAGGTGGAGTCCGCGCAGAAGGATCACGGCGAACGGCCGCTGGCGCGGCTGGATAAACTGGGCCTGCTGAACCCCGGCTTTATCGCGGTACATATGACCCAGCTCAGCGAGGCCGAGATCGCGCTGTGCGCCGGGCGCGGCATTAATATCGTGCACTGCCCGGAGTCGAATCTGAAACTCGCCAGCGGCTTTTGTCCGGTGGCGGCCTTGCAAAAGGCCGGAGTCAACGTCGCGCTGGGCACCGACGGCGCGGCGAGCAATAACGACCTCGATCTGATGGGCGAGATGAAAACCGCAGCGCTGCTGGGCAAGGCCGTCGCCGGCGATGCCGCCGCCCTGCCCGCCCACACGGCATTGCATATGGCTACCCTGGCTGGTGCGAAGGCGCTGGGACTGGGCGAGGTTACCGGCTCGCTCGTGGCCGGCAAGTGGGCTGATCTTTGCGCGATTGAGTTGGGCCAATTGGAAACTCAGCCGCTTTATCACGCGATTTCGCAGCTCGTCTATTCCGCGGATCGGGCTCAAGTCAGCGACGTCTGGGTGGCGGGTCAGCGCTTGCTGGATAATCGCCGGCTTACGACGATTGATGAGACTGACTTGGCTCGCCGCGTGGCCGACTGGAATGGCCGCATTGCCGGGACGATCGCCACATGAGCGCACCACGATCCCAGATCAATGTTGACGACGCCGAGCTGAAAAAATTCAGCGATCTGGCCGCGCACTGGTGGGATTTGGGCGGCGAATTGAAGCCGCTGCATCAGATGAATCCGATACGCCTGCGTTATGTAGACCAGCGCTGCGGGGGCTTGAAAGGCAAACGCGCGCTGGATGTCGGCTGCGGTGGCGGCATTCTGACCGAAGCCCTCGCGCGCACCGGCGCGCAGGCCCTGGGAATTGATCTGGCGGAAGCCGCGCTGGAGGCTGGACGCCAGCACGCGGTACAGCAGAAGGTCCAAGTCGAATATCGCGCGGTGGCGGTGGAAGCGCTGGCGCGGGAGCAGCCGGCGAGCTTCGATCTCATCACCTGCATGGAAATGCTGGAGCATGTGCCCGATCCCGCCAGCGTGGTGCAGGCCTGCGCGGAACTGGTCAAACCCGGCGGACAGGTGTTCTTCTCGACGATCAGCCGCACGCCCAAGGCCTATGCACTGGCCATCATCGCGGCGGAATACATATTGAATCTGGTTCCGCGCGGCACGCACGACTACGCCAAGTTCATCCGCCCGTCGGAGCTGGATGCCTGGGCCGGCGCTGCAGGACTGGAGACACTGGACGTGAGCGGCCTGCACTACAACCCCCTGCTGCAGCATTTTCGTATCGGCGGCGATGCTGGAGGCGTGAACTACCTCATGCACTGCATAAAGTCGGCCTCTCAATGATCAAGTGCGTATTGTTTGACCTCGACGGCACGCTGGTGGATACCGCGCCCGACCTCGGCTTTGCGCTCAACCAGGTCATGCTTGAGCGCGGGCTGGAGCCGCTACCCGCCGCGACCATCCGGCCGTTTGCGTCCACCGGCACGCGCGGCCTGGTCAAGATCGGTTTCGGCTTCGGACCCGAGCACGCGGACTATCCCGCCATCCGCGATCGCTTTCTTTCGATTTACCGCGCCAATGTCGCGCGCGAAAGCAAGCCTTTCCCGGGAATTCCGCAATTGATCGCACAGCTTGCCTTGCGGGGTCTCAAGTGGGGTGTAGTGACCAATAAGGGACGTGAGTTCACCAATCGCCTCATCGGCTCGCTCGACTGGCCAGCGCCGCCGGCCGCTATCGCCTGCGCGGACGAAGTCGCCAGAGGCAAGCCTGATCCTGCTTCCCTGCTGTTGGCCTGCGAACGTGCGGGCCTCATTCCCGCGGCTTGTGTCTACGTGGGCGACGCGGCGCGTGACATGGAGGCCGCCCGCCGCGCGGGCATGCCCAGTATCGGCGTGACTTACGGCTATGCGGAACTCGACAGCCCGCCAGAGAGCTGGGGCGCGGATCAATTGGTGAATTCGCCGCTGGAGATTCTGAGTGCGGTGCCGGACCAGCGGCAACGCGGAGTCCAGCATGCTTGACCTGCTGCGTTATACACCGCCGACGGGTTTGCTCAAGGACAAGGTAATACTCATCACTGGCGCGGGCGGTGGCATTGGCGGCGCGGTGGCGCAGGCCTGCGCGCATTCGGGCGCCGTTGTTGTCCTACTGGGCCGCACCGTGAGCAAACTCGAAAAAACTTACGACGCGATCCTAGCCGCCGGCGGGCCAGAACCCGCGCTGTATCCGCTGAATCTGGAAGGCGCAGCCTATAAAGACTACGAAGACCTGGCGGCGACGCTCGAGCGCGAATTCGGCCGTCTGGATGGGCTGGTGCATTGCGCCGCGCTATTCGACCATCTGAAGCCGCTGGCCGAACACGAACCGGGCCTGTGGCTGCGCTGCGTGCAGGTGAATCTCACCGCGCCATTTTTATTGACGCAAGTCTGCCTGCCGCTGCTGCGTGGGGCGCCAGCCGCCTCCGTAGTCTTCGTGAACGATCTGGGTACTTGCACGCCGCGGCCCTACTGGGGCGCTTACGGGGTGGCGAAAGCCGGCCTCGAGCATTTGATGAACCTGCTCGCGCGCGAGCTGAGCACCACCCAGGTACGCGTGAATAGTCTCGATCCCGGGCCGGTGAAAACCGATTTGCGCGCACGCGCATTTCCGGCTGAATCCAGTACGGCGGCGCGCTTACCAGCAGCAGTCGCCCCCGCGTTCTTATATTTGCTGGGTAGTGACAGCAGTGCGATTCATGGACAGGCGCTTGCAATCCCGGCGCCGCCATAAATCCCACCGCGAGATTCTACTGAGGATTGTGCACTTGACTAACACCCGCGCCAGTGCGAAATCCCCCGCCGTCCACCGCAAGCGGTGTGCCGCGGCGACATGGAGTTTGCGAAGCAATGGGCGCGGGAGCCGCGGCATACGCCTCCTCCCGCCCCCACGCTTTGCGGCGCCGTGTCGGAGGCGTTCCGCCCCCTTTAGTAAAGGGGGCTGCGAGGCGCGATCGCGCCGAGCGGGGGATTTCATGAGCTGTAGAAAATCCGTTAGCCATTCGGGAAATGGCTCAACAATGAACGTCATTTCGGATCGCTGAATTTCGCCGGCCGCTTCTGCATGCCCGCCATCACTGCTTCCATCTGATTCGGCGAGCCCAACTGGGCTTTTTGCAAGCGAGCTTCGAGCTCAAGACCGTTCTTTTCATCGGCGTGCCAGTTCGCGTCGAGCAAGTGCTTGGCTGCGCGCATCGCGGTCGGCGAGCGCGCAGCAATTTCCTGGGCAAGCTTCAAGGCCGCCGCCAGCGGGTCGTCCGCCAGGCGCGTAACCAGCCCCAGTTCCCGCGCTTCGCGGCCGTCGAGCACGCGGGCGGTGAAGGTCAATTCCTTCGCCACATCAATACCGACCAGTTGCCGGAGCGACTGGCTGCCCGTCATGTCCGGAATCAAGCCCCATCTCATTTCCATCACCGACAGCTTGGTCTCCGGATGAGCGATGCGGATGTCGGCGGCCAAGGCAATCTGGCAGCCGCCGCCGTAAACCGCGCCGTGCAATGCGGCGATCACCGGCACCGGGATCCGCCGCCATACCCACGGCACATATTGCGCATTGTTCGCCACTTCGCCCTCCACCGGGGCGAAGGCGTGCTGCATCAGCTTCGGCACCTCGGCGAAACTGCTGAAGTCCAGTCCGGAACAAAAGCTCGGCCCATTGCCGGACAACACCACCGCGCGCACGTCTTTACGCGTCAGCAGCGACTGGCCTGCCTCCAGAATCGCGCGGAACTGATCGTAGTCCAGCGCGTTGTGCTTCTCCGGGCGATTGAAACGCACCTGAGCGATGTGATCCTGGACTTCCACTAACACGCGATCGGTCATGACACTCCAGTCGTTTCCGCGGGAAGACGCAGTATCAGCTTGAAACAAAACTGAGCACAAGCCCGAGCAGCGCGCAGGCCAGAATCACGCGCAGAACGTCCTGCCGGTAGCGCACTAGAACGACGAAAGCTGCCACGCCGATGAGCATGGCCACAAAGTCCGGCGCGCCGGCAAAGCCCTGTGGCCAGAACACATGCCAGGCAAAGAACAGCGCGAGATTGACGATCACACCGACCACCGCCGCCGTAATCGCCGTGAGCGGCGCGGTGAAGCGCAGCTCGCCATGGGTCGCCTCGACCAGCGGCCCGCCGATGAGGATGAACAGAAACGAAGGCAGAAAAGTGAAGAACGTGGCCACACCGGCGCCGGCGATCCCCGCCAGCACTGGCGGCGACAGGCCGGGTAGCTCTGCCGACCAGCCACCCACGAATCCGACAAAACTCACGATCATGATCAGCGGACCCGGCGTCGTTTCACCCAGCGCCAGCCCGTCAATCATCTGCGGCGCGGTCAGCCAGTGATACTGCTCGACGGCGGCCTGGTACACATAGGGCAGCACCGCATAAGCGCCGCCAAAAGTCAGCAGCGCAGCCTTGGTAAAGAACGTCCCCATCTGTGTGAGAACGTTCATGCCGCCAACGTACGCGTACAGCAGGCCCATGGCGCCCGCCCACAGGCCCAGCCCCACCAGCAAGGTCAGCAAAAGTCTCGGCCAGGAAAACCGCGCGTGCGGCGGAGAAGGTGTGTCGTCATCAATGATCGCAGGCGGGTGCAGCTTGGCCTGGTCCATGCCGTGCCCGCTGCCGATGCGGAACTTGCCAGGCAGCAGACGTCCGCCGATCACCCCGGCCAGTCCTGCACCCAGAATGATGGCGGGAAATGGCAGGCGCAGCGCGAATATGGCGACAAAGGCTGCCGCCGCGAGCAGCCATAGCAGCCCGTTTTTGAGTGTGCGCGTGCCGATGCGCCAGGCAGCGAACAGGACTATGGCCACCACGGCCGGCTTGATACCGTAGAGCACGCCGGCGACTGCGGGCACACTGCCCCAGGCCAGATATATCCAGGACAGCGCAATGAGGATGAACAGCGAGGGCAGCACAAATAGCGCGCCAGCCGCGATGCCGCCTTTCACCCCGTGCAATAGCCAGCCGATGTAGGTGGCGAGCTGTTGCGCCTCCGGCCCCGGCAGAACCATGCAGTAGTTGAGCGCGTGCAGAAAACGACGTTCGGATATCCAGCGCCGCTTATCCACCAAGTCCTGGTGCATGATGGCGATCTGTCCGGCCGGGCCGCCGAAGGAAATGAAACCGAGCTTTAACCAGTAACGCAGCGCCTGGGCAAAAGACGGCGGCGCCGATGAGCTAGTCATTCAGTTAGCTTGCGCTGCGCGGAGGGGCGCACGGTTTCCCATGCTGCCAGATCGGCGTTCACCAGCGGATCGTCGCCCTGCAGCCAGCGTTCAAGATAGGGCAGATCGTCGAAGCCCCAGAACAACTCCTCGTCTATCCGCATCGTGGGCACACCAAATATTCCCTCCGCCAGCGCCTGCTCGGTCTGCCGCAGGAGCTGCTGCTTGATCTCCACGGTCTGCGCCAGTCCGAGCATGGCCGCGGCATCCAGTCCCAACTCGGCAAGCACGTCCTGCACCACCTCGACCTGCTGCACCGCGCGGCGCTCCACCCAGACCGCGCGGAACAGCGCGTCAATCAGCCGGAGTCGAGTGTCCTGCGGCAGGGGCAGGCAACTGACTCTCAGCGCCAGCAAGGGATTGAAAGGGTGCGACGCCGGCGGCGCAAACGGTATATCCAAGTCCACGGTCTTGCGCAGCACGTTCCTGATCATCCAGTCGCGCTTGGGCGCAATCTCGGCCGGTCCGCGCTGACTGTAATGCTTGAGCAGGCCGGCAAACAGGACCGGCACGGGCTCAACTTCCTGGTCGTAGCGAGCGGCCAGCGTATGAATTTGCGTCCACGCCAGATAGGCGTTGTGCGAGATGTAATCGAAATAGAAGCGAATCACTTGCCGGTTTACTTTTTCTGGGCTCATTCCCGCGAGCGCGGAAATCTTTTTGAGGTCGGATTCCGACGTTCACGCACCGGTTTGCGTCCCCGCGACTGGCGCCCTGTCGTTCCGCCGGAGCGAGTCCGGGACGGGCTATGAATAAGAATGCGTTCCAATCCTACGGCCTGCTCCAGGGCTTCGACGTCTGCGGGTGCGAGTTCGATCGCACTGGCGGACTTGATGCCGCCCGGTAAGGCGATAGGGCCATAACGCAGCCGTATGAGCCGGCTCACCTCCAGCCCCTGAGACTCCCATAAACGTCGCACCATGCGATTGCGGCCCTCGCGCACGGTGACGTGAAACCAGCGATTGGCTCTCTCACCGCCCTGCTCGGTTAAACGCTCGAAACGCGCCAACCCGTCCTCCAGCGACACGCCCTGCTTGAGCCGCGTCAGAATCTCATCGGTCACCGGCCCGTGCACCCGCACCGCATATTCACGCTCGATCTGATACTGGGGATGCATCAGCCGGCGCGCGAGTTCGCCATCATTGGTAAACAGCAGCACGCCGGAAGTGGCGATATCCAGGCGCCCCACTGCTATCCAGCGGCCATGCGCAATCTTGGGTAGGCGGTGGAAAACGCTGGCGCGCCCTTCCGGATCAGCCTGCGAAACTATTTCGCCAGCTCGCTTCTTGTATAACAGCACGCGGCGCACTTGCTCGCCCGCTTTTTCGAGTGCTACGCGATGGCCGTTGACGACGACGCGATCAGCCGCGCTGATCTTCTGCCCAAGCGATGCGGGCTGGCCGTTGACCTGAACGTGGCCCTCTTCAATCCAGCGCTCGATTTGGCGGCGGGAAGCGACGCCGGCCGCCGCAAGTAATTTCTGAATACGCTCAGCCATTGGGTTATCCACCTCTGTAGGAGCGGCTTTAGCCGCGACTGCGTAAGGTCGCGACTGAAGTCGCTCCTACAAAAATCACTTGGCCTTACTCGGGGCTCGAAACCGGGCCGGCGTCAGCAGGCGCCTGCGCAGTCGCCGCATCCGTCGGTTGCAGCTTTTCCAGCGCGCTCGCCAGCGCGTCGAGGTCGCGGATCTCCGGCAGCGTCGGCATGGATTCGAGCGATTGCAGATTGAAGTCGTCGAGGAACTGGCGGGTGGTGCCGAGCAGTTCAGGCCGGCCAGGCACTTCGCGAACACCCAGCACCTTGACCCACTCGCGCTCAAGCAGGGTCTTGATGATGCTGGGCGACAGCATCACGCCGCGGATTTCCTCGACCTCACCACGGGTGATCGGCTGGCGGTAGGCAATCAGTGCCAGCGTCTCCAGCAGCGCGCGCGAATAGCGCGGCGGCTTCTCTTCCCAGAGCTGTGCGATATAAGGTGCGAAACGCTCGCGCACCTGAATACGCCAGCCGCTGCCGACTTCCAGCACTTCGGCTACGCGATCCGCATAACGTTCGCGCAGCGCATCCAGCGCTGCGCGCAAGTCTTTCTTGTCGGGCCGCTCCTGCTCGGGAAACACCGCCATCAGCCGTTCCAGCGGCAGCGGCTGGTCGGCCGCCAGCAGCACCGCCTCTAATATGTCTTGCAACGCTTCTGATTCGACCGCGGCCGGTGCTTCCGGCGGCAGGTCTGCTAGCGATTCAGTTTGCGGATTGTCCATCTTCCGTCTCAGCAAGGTCTTCATTCGCGGCGACCGCGCGGCTGCCGCCGGCGCCCGCCACCCGCAGGAAAATCGGTCCGAATACTTCGGGCTGCTCCATTTGCAGCACCGATTCCTTCACCAGTTCCAGAATCGCCAGAAAGGTTACCACCACGCCCATGCGACCCTCATCCAGCGGAAACAGCGTCGAGAACTCGGCTTCACGCGTCTCCTGCAGGTGCGTCAGAATCTGGCTCATGCGTTCGCGCACGCTCAAGGGCTCGCGCTGAATATGGTGGTGCGCGAACAACTCCGCACGCAGCATCACTTCGCGGAACGCGAGAATCAATTCCTTCAGCTCCGGCTGCGGCTGACGTTCCGGTGCAATCACCCGCTCCGACCGGGCCTGGGCTACAAAAATCTCGCGGCCGACACGCGGCAGACGCTCCAACGCTTCCGCGGCCTGCTTGAAGCGCTCGTATTCCTGCAGGCGCCGGATCAGCTCGGCACGCGGGTCGACGCCTTCCTCACCCTCTGTCACTGGCGGCTTGGGCAGCAACATGCGCGACTTGATCTCGGCCAGCATTGCCGCCATCACCAGATAGTCGGCCGCCAGCTCGATGCGCATGTTCTGCATCAAATCTATGTACTGCATGTACTGGTCGGTGATCCGCGCGACCGGGATATCGAGGATATCCACGTTCTGTTTGCGGATCAGATAAAGCAATAAATCCAGCGGACCTTCGAATGCATCAAGAAAAACCTCTAGAGCATCCGGCGGAATGTAGAGATCGTCGGGCCATTTTTCTATCGGCTCGCCGCGAATTTTGGGCAGCCTGGCGATAATCTCCCCCTCCCCTTGGGCGAGGGGGGGAGGAGCGGCGTCCTGTTCCTGTACGGTCACTCCCCCTCCCCTAGCCCCTCCCTCAGGGGGAGGGGAATGCAGGCAAGAATCTCGCTGTTCATTGGGGCACAAATCCCAGGACGTCGTGCACGCGCTTCAGCGTCGGCTCGGCGCGCGCCTGGGCGCGTTCGGCGCCATCCTTGAGCATGCGCGCGAGTTCACCGCTGTCACCAATTAACTTCTGATAACGCGCCTGCACCGGCTTCAGAAACTCCACGACGGCTTCGGCCAGATCATTCTTGAACTTGCCATAACCCTGCCCTGCATAGTCCTGCTCGATCTGCGCGAAAGACTTGCCCGTCACGGCCGAGTGAATCGTCATCAGATTGGCGACGCCCGGGCGTTTTTCGTCGTATTCGATGGTCGAGCCCGAGTCCGTCACCGCGCGCTTGAGTTTCTTGCTCACGATATCCGGCGGATCAAGCAGCGCGATGTAGTTATTGGCGTTGTCGTCCGACTTGGACATCTTGGTGGTCGGCTCCTGCAGGCTCATCACGCGGGCGCCAACTTCTGGAATATACGGCTCCGGCACGCGGAACACCGGACTATCTGTAGCGCCATACAGATTGTTGAAACGGATGGCCACGTCGCGGGCCAGCTCGAGATGCTGTTTCTGGTCATTGCCAACCGGCACCAGACTGGTTTGATACAACAGGATGTCGGCCGCCATCAGCACCGGATAGTCGAACAGGCCGGCGTTGATATTCTCCCTGAACTGGCGCGACTTGTCCTTGAACTGGGTCATGCGGTTCAGCTCGCCGACCTGGGTATAGCAGTTGAGAATCCAGCCTAGCTGAGCGTGCTGTGGCACATGCGACTGCATGAACACCACGCTTTTTTCCGGATCAATCCCGCAGGCCACATACAGACTGATGAACTCGAGACAACGCTGGCGCAGCTCGGCTGGCGGCTGCCGCACGGTAATCGCGTGCAGATCAACCAGCGTGAACAGACAGTCGTGGGTTTCCTGCAGCGCAACCCAGTTCTTGAGTGCGCCGATGTAGTTGCCAAGCGTGAGCTGGCCCGATGGCTGGATGCCGGAGAGAACGACCGGGCGCATGATCAAAAGATGCGAATACTGGGCAAGCCCAGAATGGTCATCAACCCGGTCTGCGCGGCCTGCAACATCGGATTCATGATGCGGCTCAACATGCCGGTCGCAAGCAGGATAACGACCAGAAACAATCCATACTGCTCAAAGCGATCCACTGTACGCGCAGCCGATTCGGGCAAAAAACCGTTCAGCACGCGGCTGCCGTCCAGGGGCGGCAGCGGCAATAGATTCAGCACCATCAGCACCAGATTGATGGCAATGCCCGCCGCGCCCATATAAATCAGACCCTGCGCCAGTCCTTGCCCGCCCAGCGCGAGTCCGAGTTTGAGCAAAAGCCCCCAGAACAAGGCCATCGCGAGATTGGCGACCGGACCCGCCAGCGCGACAATTGCCATGTCACGGCGTGGGTGTTTGAAATAGCGTGTGCTGACCGGTACCGGCTTGGCCCAGCCGAACAGGAAACCGCTTTTCATCATTAGTAGCAGGCCCGGCACCAGCAGAGTACCCACCGGATCCACGTGCTTGACCGGATTCAGCGTAAGGCGGCCCAGCATATAGGCGGTGGAATCGCCAAACATCCGTGCAACATAGCCGTGAGCGACTTCATGCACGGTGATCGCGAAAACCACCGGGATCACCCAGATGCAAATTTGCTGGATCAGATTCAACTCAGACATAGGCGGCGAATTATACGGGAGCGGAGATGGGTCGCGGCCTTGGCTTTTTTCGGCCCGCGGCAAGCAGGTAAGATGCCGCAACCTACGGAGCAAGTTATGCCACATTCATCTATAAGCGGCGGCTGTCAATGCGGTGCGGTGCGTTATGAAGCGAGCGGGGAACCCGTCGCGGTCGCGCTATGCCACTGCAGCATGTGCCGGCGTGCACATGCGGCGCCAGCGGTGGCCTGGGCCATGTTCCAGCAGACTCAGGTGCGGTTCGTTGCCGGGAAACCGACCGAATACGCCTCTTCGCCGGACGCCAAGCGCGGTTTCTGCGCGCGCTGCGGCACCCAGATCAGCTTCGCTGCCAGTTATATTCCCGGCCTGATTGATTTGACGGTCGGCAGCCTGGATCATCCGGAGCAGATGCAGCCGCAATTGCATTACTGGGACTCAAAGCGCCTGCCCTGGGTCAAGTTCGCGGATGACCTGCCGCGGCACGCGGAATTTCCGCCCTTCGGCTAAAGACCGAGTTCGCTGACGCTGCCCTTGCCTGGACGCAACAGGCGCAGGCCCTCGCCCGACAAATCCAGCACGGTGGTAGGTTCAAGCCCGCAATTGCCGCTATCCACCACCACATCCACCAGGGGTGAAAGGGTCTCCAGCACCTCGTTCACATCGCTGACCGGATAGGCTTCGCCGGGCAGTTGCAGGGTCACGCTCATGATCGGCTCGTTCAGTTCAGCCAGCAGCGCTTGCGCGACAAGGTGATCGGGCACGCGCAAACCAATGGTGCGCCGCTTCTCATCCTGCAAGCGCCGCGGCACCTCGCGGGTGGCGGGCAAAACAAAGGTATACGGCCCGGGCGTCAGCTTGCGCAGCAGGCGATAGCTTGGGTTGTCTACCCGCGCGTAAGTCGCGATCTCCGACAGATCGCGGCATACCAGCGTGAAGTGATGGCGGCGCTGAAAGCCACGGATGCGCGCGATCCGTTCCATCGCGGCCTTGTCACCGATGTGGCAGCCCAGGGCGTAGGAAGAGTCGGTCGGATAGGCAATTACCGCGCCGGCGCGCAGCCGTTCGGCGGCGATCCGCAGCAGCCGCGGCTGCGGATTTTGGGGGTGTATTTCTAAATACTCGGCCATAGGGTCGGATATACTGCCCGCCCTATGAAAATCCTGCTCGATTACCTGCCGATCGTGCTGTTCGCGGCGGCCTATTACCTGCGCGATATCTACTTCGCCACCATCGTTTTGATTGCCGCGCTGCTGCTGCAGGCGGGGATCACTTGGGCAATGACAAGAAAGCCGCCAAAGATGCAGCTCGCAGTTGCGGGCTTGGCGGTGGTGTTTGGCGGTTTGACGTTGGTACTGCGTGACCCAACGTTCATCAAGCTCAAGCCGACGGTGCTTTATGCGATCTTCGCGCTGGTGTTGCTCGGCAGCCAGTTCATCGGCGAGCGTCCGCTGATACAGCGTCTGCTGGGCGCAAATTTGAGTTTGCCGGATACCGTGTGGCGGCGGTTGAATGCGTTATGGGCCGGTTTCTTCCTGTTCTGCGGTGTGCTGAATCTGTGGGTCGCTTACCAGTTCAGCGAGCAGACCTGGGTTAACTTCAAGCTGTTCGGCATGCTGGGCTTGACCTTGCTGTTTGTGCTGTTGCAAGGCCTATACCTCGCGCGCCATCTCAAACCCGAGCAGCAGCCGGGCAATACTTGAAACGTGAGTGCCGAGCGGGTTAAGCGCATTCGTACTTGTCTCGTGGGCGCGCTGGCGCCAGACGAGATTGAAGTCCGGGATGACAGCGCGGCCCACGCCGGTCATGCGGGCACCTTGACCGGCAAGGGACACTTCAGCGTCTTCATCCGCAGCGAGTGCTTCATCGACAAGTCGCAAATCGAGCGTCATCGCATGGTTTATGCCGCGCTCGGTAACTTGATGCAAAACGATATCCACGCGCTCGCTATCGAAGCCCGCGCACCCGGTGAATAAAATCGCGGAGACGGGCGCGCCACCACTCGGTAACGCAGTTGCGGCTCAACGGTGCATCTGTTGCAGAAGTTGCGTGAACGCGGTATCGGCGTGCTGGTGATTCTGCACAACCTGAATCTTGCCCTCAGTTATGCCGATCAGGTGCTGGTGATGCACCACGGCCAAGTCGCTGCTCACGGCGCACCCACCGAAGTGCTTACCGACGCCCTACTCAGTGAAGTCTACGGCTTGCCGGTGCGCGTAATGAAATCCATGGGTGGCGCACCACTAACACTCGCTGGCACGCAGGTTGCTTGAACGCTCCCCTTCCCAATCTGAGCCTTTACTGTGTTGCAAGTGTTGCTCGGCTGCGCTCTACGTATGAGTTCCGATAAGCTTTGCTATCTACACTACTCAGTTGGGATGCGTTCACTTCGCTCCCGGAGATTAAAGAATGGAGACCATCGAATTCCTTGTGCAAGGGTCGGCTGCTGAGCCTTACAAGGTTTCATTCCAGAGGGTTGATCAGCATCTCGCCGCTTTCTGTACATGCCAAGCAGGGAAAAGTGGTCAGTACTGCAAACATCGGCTCAGCATCCTGAATGGTAGCGCCGAGGGCGTTGTGAGCGCCAATAATCATCAGGTTGGCGTTGTTGCCAGCTGGCTTCCCGGTTCAGACCTCCAAGCGGCACTAGCAGATGTCGAGCATGCTGAAGGTGAGTTTAACCGGACAAAAAAGGCTTTGGAAAACGCGAAAAAGAAAGTGGCTGCAATTATGCGCGCTTAAGCTCCGTACAAGCACGCCATAAATACTTGCAATACTTGTACGCCTCTAGTGTTAGGCAATTCGAGAATGCCCGCTTTTTGGTTGATCGTTATCAGTCAAGCAACTTGATCAGTGCGGCCTCATCAATCACCGTGATGCCCAACTTCTCCGCTTTGGCGAGCTTTAAGCCGGCTTCGCTGCCTGCGACGACGTAGTCGGTTTTGCTAGAGACATTACTACTGACTTTGCCACCTGCACTCTGGATCAGTTCCTGGGCCTGATCGCGCGTGAGCGTGGGCAGTGCGCCAGTCAACACGAAGGTTTTACCAGACAGCAACTGCTTACAAGAAGCTGCGCGGGGCGCAGGCCAGTCCACACCATATTCTCTGAGTGCCTGGACCACTTTGAGATTATGCTGCTCAGTGAAGAACTGGCAAATCTTGGCCGCCACCACAGAACCGACGTCCGGAACTCGACGTAAGGTGGGGTAGCGGTCTTTTTCCTTCTTTGCATTGGCAGTTTTCGCGTCTTGCTTGGCAGCTTCGATTAAAGGCTCCAAGTCGCCGAAGTGCAGTGCCAAGTCGCGCGCGGTGGTTTCGCCCACATCGCGGATGCCTAGCGCGTAAAGAAAGCGTGTGAACGTAGTTTCCTTCCGGCGTTTTATTGCTGCGACGACGTTCTGCGCCGATTTCTCGGCCATGCGTTCAAGTTCGACGAGCTGCGAAACTTTGAGCTTGTAGATGTCAGCCGGATTCTCCACCAGACCTTTTTCGATCAGCTGATGTAGCAGCTTATCACCGAGTCCCTCGACGTCCATCGCGCGACGTGAAACAAAATGCAGTAGGGCACCGTGCAGTTGTGCGCGGCAGGTCAGGCCATTGGCGCAGCGTGCGGCTGCTTCGCCCGCAGCGCGGACTACATCCCCGCCACAGACCGGGCAGTTCCGCGGAAGTTCGATATCGTTGCCGCGCGGTAACGCGCATATGTATCCTTCGACCCGTGGGATGACATCTCCCGCACGCTCGACCTTGACTGTGTCGCCGATACGGAAAGTATGGCGCGCGACCTCGTCCATATTGTGCAGCGTGGCATTGCTTACTGTAACGCCGCCAACGAACACCGGCCGCAGGCGCGCGACCGGCGTAAGCGTGCCAGTGCGGCCAACCTGGAACTCGATGTTCTCCAGTACGGTCTCAGCCTTTTCCGCAGCGAACTTGTGTGCCACCGCCCAAAGCGGTGCCCGTGCGATAAAACCCACATCTTCGCGCTGGACAAAGTTGTCTAGTTTGTACACTACGCCATCAATTTCGTAAGGCAGGCTTGGGCGCTTGCGGCCGATTTTTTTATAATATGCTAGGCAGCCCTGCAAACCCTCCACGCGTTCTGCCAGCGGCGACACCGGGAAGCCCCACTCGCGCAGTTGCACGAGCAGCTCCGATTGTGATGTGGCCACGGGTTTTCTAGCGGTGCCGCCAAGCCCATACGCAAAAAAAGCCAGCGGACGCCGTGCCGTAAGACTCGGATCGAGTTGACGCAACGCGCCAGCAGCAGCGTTGCGTGGATTAACGAAAGTCTTCTCGCCGCGTGCCGCGGCCTGCTGGTTGAAGCGTTCAAAGCCGGCGAGGGGCATACACACTTCGCCCCGTACTTCCAGCGTGGCCGGCACCTTGCCGCGTACCCGGAGTGGAATGGCGCGAATGGTGCGGAGATTGGCGGTGACGTCTTCGCCGGTGATGCTGTCGCCGCGCGTTGCGCCGCGCGTGAATTGCCCGCCTTCGTAGCGTAATGCTACTGCCAAACCGTCGAGCTTGGGCTCAGCCGAATAGGTAAGTTCTATTTCTGGACGAGCCGCTTCGACAATGGTTCGACGAAACTTAGCTCTTATCTGTTCGAGGTTGGCGGGTTGATCATGAAATGCTGTGATCGCACTTAATATCGCGTGATAAAAATTCTTTGTTGCAAAGCGCCCAAACTTGTTACGCAACCAATCAGCAAACTTCTCTGGTCCATCACTGCTCCGCAACATCAAGGCGGGAGCAGGTTTGTCGCCGGCATCGACCCAATGATGCATTTGCGAATAACGTAAGAGAAGTCCGTCCACAAGTGCGTCCTTTACCGTTCGGTCAAAAGCTGAGACCTCACCCACCGTGAACGCGTTGTTCAACGAGAGCATGGGAGCGGTATGCCGCACCTCGGCGAATCCCTCTGCCGGCGCGGCACCGATACGCTGGGTCGGTGAGTCGGGCGTGATCAGTTCTGAATTTTGAGCTTCGAGTTCCTGCAGCTCGCGAAATAGCACGTCGTATTCGGCGTCCGAAATCTTCGGATCGTCGAGGACGTAGTAGCGGTGGTTATGGTCTTCGAGCTGCTGGCGCAGCGTTTCGATACGCTTCTTCGCGCCGGCGCCCGCCATTGTGCTAGCGGCGGCGTTCGCGCCGCGCGATATCCTCGAGCTGGGCTTGCACCGACTTACTGGTCAGCGGCTGACGATGTTCATCCAGCAGATCCGCCTTGAGTTTTGCAGCCAGATCCTGCGCCGTGTCCAGCATCTCGCGAAAAGCGCGCAAACCTTCGACCGGGCCGGGCAACACCAGGAAGAAAGTCAATCCAGGCGTTTTAAGCTCCTGCGCGGCCATCGGGTCGAGCGTGCCGGGCTTGATCATGCTGGCGACCGAAAACACCGATTCCGGCGCGCCATTCACTTCGGTGGTGCGGTGATAGAAATCCTGCATGCCGAAACGCAGCCGGCAATCACCGAGTGCACGATGCAGCTCGGGACCGCTATACGGCGTGCGCGTCTTGTTGATCACATGCAGCAGAATGACTTTCTGCTCGACCGGCGTCAGCGTTTCCTCCGGCTCCGCCGCCACGTCGCGCACGGATGAAGCCGGATCGGCTCTGGGAGTAAAAGTTGACCAGGCGGCTTCGTCACCGTCGTTCATGCGGAACGCGGGTGCACGCCGACCGGTGGTCGCGGCCGCAGGGGCTTCACCGTCATCCAGCGTCGGCGCCTGCGGTCCGGTTCCGTCCGCAAGATCAACCTCCGGCAGCTTCGGGGTTTCCTCGTCGGCACCCGTCCACGGGCCTTCCGGTGGACGGCGGCGCGCAATCACCACCATCACCAGCACGGACACGACGCCCAGAATCAATAACAGCCACTGCACCCAGTTCATGCGCTCTTCCAGAACTGCTTAACCCGCCAACGCCAAAGCCTGCTCGACGTCTACGCTGACGAGCCGCGAGACGCCGGGTTCCTGCATGGTCACACCATTGAGCTGATCCATCAATTCCATGGTCAGCTTGTTGTGCGTGATTACAACGAACTGTACCCGCGACGACATCTCGCGCACCAGATCGCAGAAACGGGCCACGTTGCTGTCGTCCAGCGGCGCGTCCACCTCGTCCAGCATACAAAACGGCGCGGGATTCAGCTCAAACAGCGCGAACAGCATGGCGACCGCGGTGAGCGCCTTCTCGCCGCCGGAAAGCTGGTGAATGGTGCTGTTGCGCTTGCCGGGCGGACGCGCCATCACCCGCACGCCGGTTTCCAGCAAGTCGTCGCCGGTCAACTCCATAATCGCCTCGCCGCCGCCGAACAGCTTCGGAAAAATCGTCTGGAAGGTCGCGTTGACCTTGTCGAAAGTCTCCTGAAACAGCGTGCGCGTCTCACGGTCTATCTTGCGGATCGCCTCTTCCAGCGTCGTCAGCGCAGTGGTGAGATCGTTGTATTGGGCGGCAAGCTGCTCCTCCCGCGTCTTGTGTTCCTCGAATTCGCCGATCGCGGCAAGATTGATCGGCCCCAGCCGCAATATGCGCCGCTCGGTGGCCGCGAGCTGTTCTTCCCACGCAGCCGCGGTCGCGGCCTCCTCCAAACCCGCCGCCACGGCGGCCAGCTCGAAGCCCGCTTCGCGCAACTGCTCCAGCAAACCCTGGCGGCGCACGTCCAGGGCCTGTTGCGCGAGCTGCGCCTGCTGCTGCGCATCGCGCAACTGCTCCAGTTCCTGTTCTGTCTCGTGCACGCGTTGCACCAACTGGCCGCTGGCTTCCTCGATGTCGTTCTGAGTCTTGCGTGCAAGCTCCAGTTGCGTCTGCACGGTGCTGCGTTTGCCCTGCGCCTGCGCCAGTGCTTCCTGCGGCGCCGCTACAATCTGTTGCGCCATTTGCAAGTCGCGTTCCAGTACGCTGCTTTGTATCTCGATGGCGGTCCGGCGCTGCGTCAACTCGGCGATTGCGCGCATCAGCGCCTCAGCCGCTGACTGCTGACCCGCCAGCTCGACCCGCAGACGCTGCGTTTCCGTTGCATTGGTTTCGCGTGTTTGCCGTACGGCGGCTAACTGCTCGCGCAGAGATTTCAACTCGTCCTGCAGCAAGCGGCGCTGTTCACCAAGCTGCGCCGCCTGCGCGGCGAGTTCGCGCTGGCGCCCGCTGGCATTGGCAAGTTCCTGTTCCAACCCTGTGCGCTGAGAACGCAATTGCTCCAACTCGGCGCTTACCGTCGCAGCGCGCGTTCGCGCTTGATCCAGGCGCATCGCCTGCGCCTGCTGCAAGGCGAGCTGCTCGCCGTGGCGGCGGCGCAACACTTCCACCGTCTGTTGTGCCGCCAGGCGCTGCTGTTCACCGGTGGCCTGCTGATCACGCACCCGGTTTAATTGGTTATTGAACTCGGCCGCGCGCGCATCAAGTTGCGCAACCTGCTGACGCAGGTTCTTTATCGCCTGCTCGCGGGCCAGCACACCCACGCCGCGTGCATCCTCTCCGCCTGTGCCAGCGTGTCTTACCCAATGCGGGCCGTGACACAAACCCGCTCGCGTCACCAGCATTTGTCCCGGCTGCAGGCGCGATCGCACCTGCGCGACCTCGGCTTCGGTTTCGAGCGCGTATACGGTCGCCAGCAAGGCCTGAACCGCCGCTGGCCCGCGCACCTTGGTGGCGAGACTGTGGGCCACACACAGGCCGCCGCCCGGTGGACTGACGGCTGCAGCCTCCAGCAAGGCCAGTGGAACCGCCGGCCAGTCGTTCGCCGCCGGCAGCTTCGCGTCCAGACTTTCCACGCACAAGGCTTGCAGGAAGTCGCCGAGCACCGCTTCGACGGCGCGCTCCCAACCCGCTTCCACTTCAATGCATTGCGCCAGACGTTTGACCTGTGGCCAGCCCTGCCGCGCCAGCCATTCCTGCAAGCGCGGATCGTCTTCCCGCAGCGCCGCCTGCTGCAATGCTTCGAAAGAAGCCAGCCGGCCGCGTGCGTCCTGCAGCGTTTGCCGCACTTCATGCAACTGGCCTTCCTGCTCGGCGCGGCGGTCACGCAACGTGGCCAGTTGCCGATCCTGATCGGCGGCCTGTTGCTGCGTGATTTCCAGCTCGCGCGCGTGCTGACTCAGCGCTGCAGCCGCTGCAGCCAACTGCTGTTCGAGTGGTGTCAGGACGAGATTGCCGTTTTCAGCGTCCAGCCGCGCCATCCGCTCCCCAAGGTCCGCCGACTGCCTTTGCAATTGCTCGACGCGTGCGCGCTCCGCGGCTTCCTGCGCCAGCGGGGTTTGCGCTTCCAGGTTGAATCTTTCCCAGCGTTCCAGCCCGTCCTGCGCAGCGGTCTCGGCCGTCGTCAATTGTTCGCGGCCTTCATCCTCGGCGGCGTCTGCACTGCCGATTGCACCCTCGAGTGCGCGCACGCGCTCATGCACCTGCGCCTGCTGCCGGCTCTCCTGCTGTGCGCGCTCACTCAATTCGGTCAACTGCGCGGCCAGACTCTGCAACTCACGCTGTTTTACTTCTTGCAGCTCGCGCGAGTGCGTTAATGACTGCTCGATGCGCCCCAGCTCTCCTTCCGCGGCGTAAAACTCGCCCTGCAGGGCCTGGCAAGCGTGAGCCGCCTCGTTGTACCGGAGCCGAAGCTGCTCCCGTTCCTGTTCCAGCGCGCGCAGCACGTCCTGCTTCTGCTGCAACGCCTGGCGTGCCTCGACCATGCCGCGGCCTTTCTCTTCTGCTTCAGCCTGCAGCGCGCGTTCACGCAACACGATCAGCTCGGCTTTGAACCGCCGCTCCTGATCCTTGAACTGAGTGTATTTGCCGGCATTGTCCGCCTGGCGCTTTAGCTGATCCAGCCGTGTCCGCAGCTCGCTGAGGATATCGTTGAGACGCGCCAGATTTTCGCGCGTTTCCTTGATGCGGCTTTCAGTTTCACGCCGCCGCTCTTTGTATTTGGAGATACCAGCGGCTTCCTCCAACAGCATCCGCACTTCTTCTGGCTTAGATTCGATCAACTGGGCCATCATGCCCTGCTCGATGATCGCGTAATTGGAGCGGCCGCCAAGCCCCGTGCCGAGGAACAAATCAATGATGTCGCGCCGACGGCAGCGTGTGCTGTTGATGTAGTAATGCGACTCGCCGTCCCGCGACAGCTCGCGCTTGGCCGAGATCTCGCCGAAGGCCGCGTACTGCCCGCCTAGCTTGCCGTCGGAATTGTCGAAAATCAGTTCGGCCGAGCAACGCCCCACCGGTTTGCGCGTGCGCGAGCCGTTGAAAATCACATCCTGCGAGGCCTCGCCCCGCAACTGCTTCACGCTCAGTTCACCCAATACCCAGCGAACCGCATCAATGACATTGGATTTGCCGCAACCGTTGGGTCCAACGACGCCGGTTAGCTTGCCGGGCACCCGCAGCGTCGTGGGATCAACGAAGGACTTGAAGCCGGCAAGCTTGATCGCAGATAAACGCATCGCGGTACGCGAGGAATTTGGTGGAAAAACAGTGGATGCTGGAAAGCGGGCTAGTGTAACCTAACTGTTACGCTTGCCAATCTCGCAAATCCGGTATTTTCCCCATGCCAAGCCACCCCAGCCGCAAGCTGGAAACCTTTCCGAATCCGGAGCCGGGCCGCGACTACACCATCCGCATGCGCATGCCGGAATTCACTTGTCTTTGCCCGAAGACCGGCCAACCGGACTTTGCCGAAATGTCACTGGAATACGTGCCGAACAAGCTGTGCATGGAGCTGAAGAGCATCAAGCTTTACATCTGGTCTTACCGCGACCAGGGCGCCTTCCACGAGGCGGTGACCAACCGGATTCTCTCGGATTTCGTCCGCGCCTGCGCCCCGCGCTTTATGCGGCTTACGGCCGATTTCAACGTGCGCGGTGGGCTATACACAACCGTGGTCGCCGAACACCGCGCAGCCGGCTGGGTGCCGCCGTCCGCAGTAGTCCTGCCTTAACCGAACAAATACGGAGCCCGCATGCACCGCTTGGGATTCTTGCTATGCCTGTCGCTGACCAGCCTGAGCGCACTGGCCGCCGCGCCGCCGCAGGTCACGCTGTATCCCTCCGCCGCAGCCCTCACTAAGGCCTGTGACAAGGCCCTGGGACAGGCGAAACAGCATGCGGCACTACTTGAGAAAACCGCGCCGGAGCGGCTGTTCGCTGGCTGGAACGGAATGGACGCCGCGCTGGAAGATGTACTCGGTAGCATCGGACTGCTGACCTACGTGCATCCCGAAAAGAGCATCCGCGACGCGGGCGAAGCCTGCACCGTCAAGGCCGCCACGTTTCAGGCCGGTCTGTTCCAGACCGAGGCTTTATACCAACAAGTGGATGCGGTCGAAGTATCAAATCCCATTGATGAAAAGCTCCGCGACGACTTGCTGAACGCGTTTACCGACACCGGCGTCAACTTGCCGCCAAAGCAACGTGCGCGCGCCAAAGAGATTCTGGAAAAAACCCAGGCGCTGGATCAGGAATTCGACCGCAATCTGCGCGAGAACGCGACCAAATTGCGTTTCGCGCCAGCCGAACTCAAGGGCTTGCCGGAAAACTATCTGACGGCGCACAAGAAGGAAAAGGACGGCAGTCTGTTGCTCAGTTTCGACTATCCGGACTACATGCCCTTCGTGACCTTTGCGGAGGACGCGGCCGCACGCGAGCGTTATTACAAGGCCTTCCAGTCCCGCGGCACGCCGCGCAACCTGGAGATACTGGATGAAATCGTGAAGCTGCGGGCCGAGCTGACCGAGCTGCATGACATGGACAGCTTTGCGGAGCTGGTCACGGCCCGCAACATGGTTGAAGAGCCCGACACCGTGCTGGATTTCCTGCAGGAAGTGCGCGAGGTCGTCGACGAAGTCGAGGGCCGCGACATGCTGATGCTGCGCGAGATGAAGGCACGGCACCTCGGCGGCGATCCGCGCACAATTCAATTCTCGCCCTGGGACAAGGAGTTCTACCTCGAACGCCTGCGCCGTACGCGCCACAACGTGGATCAGGAAGCGCTGCGCAAGTATTTCCCGGCCAATGAGACGCGCGAATGGGTGCTGAAAATCTCCAGCGATCTCTATGGCCTCAAGTTCACACCGCGCAAGGCGCCGTTCTGGCACAAGGATGTATTGCTGTACGACGTGTCGGATGCCGCCAGCAAGACATTTATCGGCAGCATTTATCTGGATTTGTACCCCCGCCCCGGCAAGTACGGGCATGCGGCGGCCTTCCCGATGCGCGGCTCAAGCGGACTGCTTAAGCGCACACCGATCACGGTGCTCGTCACCAACTTCGACCGCAAAGGCCTGAATCCGCAGGAAGTGGAGACCTTTCTGCATGAGTTCGGCCACGCCCTGCACGGAATTCTGTCGCATACCCGCTATGTGGCACAGGCGGGCACTTCGGTCGCGCGCGACTTCGTTGAAGCACCCTCGCAGATGTACGAGGAATGGGCGCGGCGGCCGGAAACCCTGCGGCTTATGAAGGGCGTCTGCGCGAGCTGTCCGCTAGTGGACGACGATCTGGCCGCAAGACTCGATGCCTCGCGCCGGCTCGGCAGCGGCCTGCTTTACGGCCGTCAGCATCTCTATGCGAGTTTCGACATGGAGCTGGCTGGTGAAGACCCCAAGCCGGCCATGGAAGCGTGGAAGGAGTTGGAGGGCAAGACGCCGTTCGGCTACGTCGAAAGCACGCAGTTTCCCGGTACCTTCGCGCATATCGCCGGTGGCTATGCAGCGGGCTACTACGGCTATATGTGGGCCGAAGCGCTGGCGCTGGACATGCGTTCGGCCTTTGGTGAAAACCTGATGGACGCTGAAGTCGGTCGCCGCTTCCGCGAGCAGGTGCTGGCGCGCGGCGGCGAGGTCAAAGCAGACAAACTGGTGCGGGATTTCCTGGGCCGCAAACCGAAGAACGATGCGTTCTTCGCGGAAATTCGTGGTGAGCGGAAGCAATAACAAGTAGTAAGCGTTGGATGTCTCGGGAGGGTGCGTGCACGTACTGATAGGGGGAGGTAGTGGATTCATCGGTAGCGCTCTCGCGCAGCAGCTTCGCTCGCGGGGCGACAGCGTAACAATCATCTCCCGTACACCCGGCCCGGACCGCATCACTTGGTCTGACGTTCGTAACGGTCACGTTCCTCCCGTTGACGCAGTCGTGAACCTCGCGGGACAGCACATCCTCGATCCGCGGCGACGCTGGACAGAACAATACAGGGACGAAGTCATTCGCTCCCGCGTGGAAACAACAAGTGCACTCGTCTGCGCACTGAACGGCATGAGTGCACCACTATCTGTCTTTGTGTCGACCGCGGGCAAATGCTTTTACGGCTCCGCTAAAGTGGTGCCGGGCCAAGCATACCCAGAACTGACGGAAGAATCTGAACCCACGGGCATAGATTTTCCCGCGGAACTCGTGGCGCAGTGGGAAGCTGCGGCGGAGGGGATTGATACTTCCAGGGTTCGACACGCTAGGGTCAGAATCGGCGTCGTGCTGGGCGCTGTTGAAAGGAAGTCTCTAATCGGAAAGCTCTGGCGCATCGGGCGCGCACGTGGCTTTCTGCCCATCATCAGGTTGCCGTTCTGTCTAGGTCTGGGCGCAACTCTTGGCCACGGCCGGCAGCCATTTCCGTGGATTCACATCAAGGACATGGTGGGCGTTCTGACGCATGTCATTGATCACCCCGAAGCATCAGGCCGGTTCAATGCTGTAGCACCGGGCATCGTGTCAAACAAGGAATTCACATACGCCTTTGCCTCGCGCTTGCGCCGTCCTGTTGTTTGGTCTGTGCCAGCTTGGCTGATAAAGCGCCTGGTTGGCATAGAGCGCGCATCGATACTGCTGGAGGGTCAGAATGTGAAGCCTCGAAGAACGCTTGAGCTTGGTTACTCGTTTCTTTTCCCCGATATGGGCAGTGCTCTGGATGACCTGGTTCAGATTACATTCTGAGCAAGGTAGCCTGGATGAAGGTGCGAAGCACCGGAATCCGGGAAAATCAAACACGGTTACCCCGGATGTCGCGTCGCTCCATCCTGGCTACGGACTGCCGCAGCGATTAGAAGAGCGCTTTGCCCCCGTTCGGCGCAGCCGAGCAACACAAGCGTCGAGGGAATCGCCGCGTAGCGGGCGAAGCGAAGAGAAGCGCTCGCTACGTCGCTTACCCCTCCCCTTAATCCCCTCCCTCAGGGGGGAACCTGGTGTTCGCGGAAGAGACGAACGACCGCGACAACCGCAACGTATCTACTCCTCTTCCTCACGCGCATACTCCCGCGCCATCAGTTGCTGTAACAGGGCAACCGTAACCCAGCGCGCGTCTCCGGCCTTGCCCTCCAGCACGGTAAAAGGCCGGTCCGGCTCGCCCAGTTGATCCAGCACCAGCATCGCGCCTTCGAAGTCGTGGTGCCGCGTATCCTCGTTAAAGGTGATCAAGGTGGGGATACGGGCGGCGCGGGCCGAGGCGAGACCCATTTCCGAGTCCTCAATCGCCACACACTCGTCCGGTTTCAGACCCAGCTTGAGCAGGGCCATCTTGTAAATATCCGGCGCCGGCTTCTTATGCAGCACCTGCTCGCCGCTGATGACGTAGTCCACCTCGGCCCGCAGTTCCGGACCCAGGGTGTGCAGCAGGAAGGGCTCCAGCGTGCGCTGGCTGGCATTGGTGACAATACCCACCCGCAGATTTTCCGCGCGCGCCTCTCCGATCAGACGCCGCACGCCGGGGCGCAGCGGCACCCGGCCCTGGGTCACCAGGCGCCGGAAGTGGCGCGACTTCACCAGATGGATGCGATCCACCCAGGCCTGCGCGTCGCGCTCTATATCTTCGCGCCGTGCGCCGGACGGCAGGGGGTTGCGTTTGAGGTAATGGCGGATACGTTCACGCCCGCCGGGCAGCAATAGCAATTCCCGGTACAGCTCCGGGCTCCAGCGCCAGGCCAGGCCCAACTCCTCGAAGGCCTCGTTATAGGCCGGCAAATGCCCGTGTGGCTCGGTATCCGCCAGGGTGCCGTCCACATCGAACAGCAAAGCCTTCAAGGGCATATACGCCGATAGGGTAACACCGCCCCAAATACAAGCAAAAAACGGCGTTGTCTTGCCTGCCCGGGTCTGGTATATCTGCCGGCTTGTTTTGACCGTCTGGCCGAGTAACAAAGGATATTCAATGCCTGTCAAGCCGCTGCGCGCCGCCGCCCCCACAAAAGCCCCTGCCAAAACGGCCCCCACCGAAGGTTTCGACGCCTTTACGCCCTATAAGGAAAAGAAGGGCGAAGCCTATATGAACGAGCGCCAGCTCGAACACTTCCGCAGGATTCTGCTGGCCTGGCGTAAGCAACTGATGGAGGAAGTCGACCGCACCGTGCATCACATGCAGGACGAGGCCGCCAACTTCCCCGATCCGACCGACCGGGCCACCCAGGAGTCGGAGTTCAGCCTGGAACTGCGCACGCGCGACCGCGAACGCAAGCTGATCCGCAAGATTGATGAAACGCTCTCCAGTCTCGATCGTGGCGAATATGGATTTTGCAATTCTTGCGGCGCCGAAATCGGCATCCGCCGTCTGGAAGCACGGCCGACTGCCACGCAGTGCGTGGACTGTAAAAGCCTCGAGGAAATCCGCGAGCGTCAGCTCGGCAAGTAAGCTGCCAGTTAATTCATCGCGCCGTCACACGGCTTCGTGACGCTGCGCCAGAAAATCCGCATCACTGTCATGATCCAAGGTCTTCGGCACGCGCTGGCCTGTACCACTGCTACGGTGCTACTCCTGAGCACCACCGGTTGCGGCCCGCATCTCGCTCGCATTCAGGCACGCGGGGCGGTCACCGAGCATGCCCTCGACACCGCGGTGGATTCCAGCCACGCGCGCTACTACCTGGAGAGCTATCTCGCCGGCCAGCGGGCGCGGCCGGAGCTGGACCACGAGTTCGACCAGCTTGGCAACGACCATGCCGCCGCGCTGCCGACCACGGAACAGTTACAAGCTATCAGCGCGCGGCACTCGCCTGACACGGCGGCGCTGGTGCTGGCACGCGCCCTGCTGTCCCAGCCCGAGAACCAGCGCTGGCAGCAGCGTTTCGAAAGCGAACTCGCGCTTGTAAAGCAGACTGTGGAGGGGCGCGAATCTCCCTACCTGAAGACCTTGCCTTATCGCGTGGTATTCGTGCCGGGCTGGCTCTATGAATCCAAGCCCTGGACCGGTGCGGATTTCGCCTCCACCCGCCGGCTGTTGCAGCAGTTCGGCCTGCAGCCGGTGCTACTGCCGGTGGGCGAAAACGATACGGTGGAAGTCAACGCCGCCAAGCTCGTGGCCGGACTGCGGCCTTATCTGGCAACCGGGCGGCCCATCATTCTCGTCAGCGGCAGCAAGGGCGGCCCCGAGACCGCGTTCGCGCTCAGCGAGCTGTTCAAGCCCGAGGAAACACGGCTGATCAAGGCCTGGATTAATATCTGCGGCGCGCTCAAGGGCAGCCCCATCGCGGATGATTATCTGCACTGGACCCGGCGCTGGTTTGCGACCTTCATCTTCCGCCTTAACGGTTATGGCGATCTTACGGGTTTGGAGAGCATGCGCTACGCCATCGGCCAGAAGCGTGCGGCGCCACTAAAAATTCCACAAAACGTCCTGGTGGTGAACTACCTCGGCGTGCCCATGTCGGGCGACATACGCGTATTCACTCATCAGTTCACTTATCACGCTTTGCGCCGTTACGGGCCGAATGACGGCTTGGCACTGGTGCGCGATGAAATCGCGTCCGAGGGGCCGACCGTGACGGAGGTCGGGCGTGCACATTTCCTGAGCGATCCCGATATTCATATCCGCAACACCGCCATGATTCAGGCCGTCGCCAGACGACTGGCCGGCAGTTAGGACTTGGTCATAAAGGAGCTTGCATGAACACCGCCTGCATCGTCGCCGCCTTGCGTACGCCGATTGGCAGCTTCGGCGGCAGTCTCGCCGCCCTGCCCGCGCACGAGCTGGGTGCGAGCGTTATCCGCGCTTTGCTGGAGAAAACCGGCATTGCGCCGGAGCGGGTGGATGAGGTCATCCTGGGCCAGGTGATCACCGCCGGCTGCGGCCAGAATCCCGCGCGTCAGGCGGCGATTGCCGCCGGCCTGCCGGTATCGGTACCCGCCATCACCGTGAACAAAGTCTGCGGTTCGGGGCTGAAAGCCGTGGCGCTTGCCGCGCAGGCTATCCGCGCCGGTGATGCCGAAATCATCATTGCCGGCGGCCAGGAAAACATGTCGGCCGCCCCCCACGTCCTGCCCCGCTCCCGCCAAGGGCAGCGCATGGGCGGCTGGGAACTGGTGGACACGATGCTCAAGGATGGATTGATCGAAGCCTCCAACCGTCAGCACATGGGCATGATTGTCGAGAGCCTGAGTCATCAGTACGGCATCGCCCGCGAGCCGCAGGATCAGTTCGCCGCAAACTCACAGCAGCGCGCGGAAGCCGCGATCCAGTCCGGCAAGTTCAAGGCGGAGATGGTGCCGGTCCGCATTCCCCAGAAAAAGGGCGACGTATTGGTCGTTGATACCGATGAATATCCACGCGCCGGCACCACCGCGGACAAACTGGCCGCGCTGAAACCCGCTTTCAACAAAACCGGCACCGTCACTGCCGGCAACGCCTCCGGCATCAACGACGGCGCAGCGGCAGTGGTGGTCATGAGCGAAGCCCGCGCCAAGCTATTGGGCCTGCCGATACTGGCGCGCATAAAAAGCTATGCCAGCGCCGGCGTGGAGCCCACGCAATTCGGCATCGGCCCGATACCCGCCAGCCGGCGTTGCCTCGAGAAAGCCGGCTGGACTGCGGGCGAACTCGATCTGGTCGAAGCCAACGAAGCTTTCGCCTTGCAGTCGCTCTGCGTGCTGAAAGATCTGGGACTTGATCCGGCGAAAGTGAACGTGAACGGCGGCGCCATTGCGCTCGGGCATCCAATCGGCGCCAGCGGCGCGCGGATCCTCGTCACGCTGTTGTACGAAATGCAGCGGCGCAGTGTGCACAAGGGGCTGGCCACGCTGTGCATCGGTGGTGGCCAAGGCATCGCGCTCGCGGTGGAGCGATAGGGCCTGTTATGATGGTTTTACCCTCTGGTCAGCAAGCCCGCGTCGCGCGCATGGCATGAGCGACATCCGCATCATCAAGAAGTATCCGAACCGACGTCTGTACGACACCGAGGTCAGCCGCTACATCACGCTGCAGGAAGTGCGCGACCTGGTGTTGAAAGGCAGCAAGTTCCAGGTGATAGACAAGCATACCGGCGAGGACATCACTCGATCGATCCTGCTACAGGTCATTTCGGAAGAAGAGGAAGGCGGCAATCCGATCTTCAGCACCGACGTTCTGGTGCAAATCATCCGCTTTTACGGCGACTCGATGCAGAACAGCATGAGCCGCTATCTGGAGTTGTCGCTGCAGATTTTTGAGCAGCAGCAACTGCACTTCAAAGAGCGTCTCACCAAGCTGCTAGGCCATAGCAACCCCCTGCAAGTGCTGCGCGAACTGTCCGCCGAGCAGTTGCCGCTGTGGAAGACAGTGCGGCGCGAATTTCTGAGTGGGCTCAGTAACTTGGACCCGAAAGCCAGCATCAGCCAGGTGCGCGAGCGTCTGGTCCGACGTCGCCGTTAAGCTGCGCGCGGCACTTATCGCTAAACCTCTGTTTTATAATATTATTTTTTTGCTCTCGCGCAAACAGGACGGTAATGCGTCCCAGTCACTTGCGCTAAGTGCTTGATTCCATTGTACGCTCTCAATCGCGGTTGACAGAGGGGTTTGGCGAGCGTATAGTGCAACGCAACATACTGAACGGTAGCTAAATTAAGCCCGGTTCAGTACCGAAACAAAAACGGCCCCCACAAATGTGGCGGCCGTGAAGTCTCCTCCGAAAGGCCGCAAGGCCTTTCTCGCACCTTGCCCCCATAACCTGGGGGCTCTTTTTTTGCCCAGCGCTTTTGTAGTCCGGCGCTATACCCAGAGCAAAAATCACAGCGGGCTCATCGCCGCCGTGCTTATTCAGGCCATGCTAACTGAGCAGCTACGCCGCAGACAAGCGGGCTACGGCGTTTAGCTGGCGCGTTCGAGTTCCGCCGCCTTCATCGACAGCCGCACGCGGCCTTGCTTGTCCACCTCGAGCACTTTTACCTTCACCACATCGCCTTCCTTCAGCACATCGCTGACATTCTCGATGCGCTTGTCGGAAATCTGCGAGATATGGACCAGACCGTCGCGGCCCGGCATCAGGGAGACGAAAGCGCCGAAGTCCATCAGGCGCACGACCTTGCCCTCGAAAACCTGACCGGGCTCGATGTCGCGCGTGATGTCTTCGATGCGTTTGATGGCGGCGTCGGCCTTGGTCTTGTCCACCGCCGCGATCTTGATGATGCCATCGTCGGTGATGTCGATAGTGGTGCCGGTTTCCTCGGTGATCGCGCGGATGGTGCTGCCACCCTTGCCGATGACGTCGCGGATCTTTTCGGGATTGATCTTGATGGTGAAGATGCGCGGCGCCCACGGCGAAAGGTCAGTGCGCGGCTTCTCAATCGCTTTGGTCATCGCGCCCAGGATGTGCAGGCGCGCAGCCTTGGCCTGCTCCAGCGCGGTCTGCATGATCTCGCCGGTGATGCCCGTGATCTTGATGTCCATCTGCAGCGCCGTGATGCCGCCCACCGAGCCCGCCACTTTGAAATCCATGTCGCCGAGATGGTCCTCGTCGCCGAGAATGTCCGTCAGCACGGCCCATTTCTCGCCTTCCTTGATCAGGCCCATGGCCACGCCGGCCACCGGCGCCTTGATCGGCACGCCCGCGTCCATGAGCGCCAGACAGGCGCTGCAGACCGAGGCCATTGAGGAGGAGCCGTTGGACTCCATCACTTCGGTGACCACGCGGATCACGTAAGGGAATTCTTTTTCCAGGTCCGGCAACACGGCCAGCACACCGCGCTTGGCCAGGCGGCCATGGCCGATCTCGCGGCGCTTGGGCGCGTTGAGGCGGCCGGTCTCGCCCACGCAATAGGGCGGGAAGTTGTAGTTGAACAGGAATACGTCGTCGGACTCGCCGGCGGCGGCGTCAATCAACTGCGCATCCCTGCTGGTGCCGAGAGTAACGACGGCGACCACCTGGGTCTCGCCGCGAGTGAACACCGCCGAGCCGTGGGTACGCGGCAGAATGCCCGCGCCCATGGATAGCGGGCGCACGGTTACGCGGTCGCGGCCGTCAATGCGCGGCTGGCCGTCGAGAATGCGATTGCGCACGACGCGCGCTTCGAGATTGTAGAAAGCGTCCTTGACCTTCCCTTCGGAAAACTTCGGCGCGGCGCCGCCGGCGAGCTGTGCAATGGCGTCCTTGCGCACGGCGTCGATCGCGTCGCGGCGGGCTTCCTTGGCGGTAATCGCGTAGGCCTCAGTCGCGCGCTTTTCCAGCGCATTGATGGCGTTCGACAGCTCGGCCGCGTCAGCGGCGGGTTGCCAGTCCCATTTCGGCTTGCCGGCCTCGACCGCCAGCTCGTTGATGGATTTGATCGCGGCCTGCATCTGCTCGTGGCCGAACAGCACCGCGCCGAGCATGACTTCCTCGGACAACTGCTTGGCTTCGGATTCCACCATCAGCACCGCGTCCTTGGTGCCGGCGACGATCAGTTCCAGCTGCGAGGTTTTGAGCTGAGTGGCGGACGGGTTGAGAATGTACTGGCCGTCGGCATAACCCACCTTGGCCGCGCCTATTGGCCCCTGGAAGGGCACGCCGGCCAGCGTCATCGCGGCGGACGCACCGATCAATGCGGGAATATCACCGCCGACTTCCGGATTGAGCGATAACACCGTCGCCACCACTTGGATTTCGTTGTAATAGCCATCCGGGAATAGCGGACGCAGCGGCCGGTCGATCAGGCGCGAGGTGAGCGTCTCGTTTTCCGTCGGGCGGCCTTCGCGCTTGAAGAAGCCACCCGGAATGCGGCCGGCGGCGTAAAACCGCTCCATGTAATCCACGGTCAGCGGGAAGAAGTCCTGCCCTTCCTTCGCCTCTTTCTTGGCGACTACCGCAACCAGCACCACGGTCTCGCCCATGGTGACGGTGACCGAGGCGGTGGCCTGACGGGCCATGTGGCCGGTTTCGAGGGTGACGGTATGCGCGCCGTATTGGAAGGATTTGCTGACAGGTTTAACGGGAAAGCTCATGGGGTTGTCTGGCTGTGGCTGAAATCGTGTGAAATTCTGGGGATCCAAACACAAACCGCGCCAGAGGCGCGGTCGGGGGATGGGGTTAGCGGCGCAAACCGAGCTCAGTGATGAGCGTCTGGTAGCGGGCGCTGTCGGCGTGTTTGAGGTAGTCCAGCAGATTGCGGCGCTGGTTCACCAGTTTGAGCAAGCCCCGGCGCGAGTGGTTGTCGTTCTTGTTCGCCGCGAAGTGTTGGCTCAAATCGTTGATGCGCTCGGACAACAGGGCAACCTGGACTTCCGGCGAACCCGTATCGCCCTTCGCGCGCTGGTGCTTGGTAATGATCTCGGCTTTCTTGCCGGTGGCAACCGTCATATTCAACTCCAAACTTAAGTTTTCTGGACCTTTTGCAGGGGCGGTATTCTACCCGCGCATTAACGGAATCACAAGAAAAAACAGGCGCATTGCCGTCGGGACGACGGTGGCGAAACCCAGCGGCGGCGGGGCGGGACCTTCCAACCGCCGGGAGTTACGGCAGCGGCAGGGGTACTCCGACCAGTTCGGTGATGCCGGGCACGCCGGGGCCTAATATTCCATCCACGCTGGGCAGGGGCAAGGTCACCGGCAACTGGTTGAGTTGCAACAGCGTGCTCAGCGGCACATCGCCAAGCGGCAGCGCGTCGAGCGGCAAGGCGTCGGGGCTAAGTCCCGGCAGGGGCAGGCCGCCTGGAATTGGCAGGGGCAAACCACCGAGCGCGCCGCTGCAAACCTCCTCGTTTTCGGTGTCCGCAGTCGGCAGCACGTCGTTAATCCACTGGATGATCAAGGCCACCGCCTCGCCCTGGGCCACCGAACGCGACACCGGCGGCATCTTCACGCCCGGTTCCACCGAGCCGAGACGGAACGCCAGAATGGACGCATCCGCATTGCCCGGCACGATGTCGTAACGGCGGTTCTCGCCCGCGCCCTTGCCCGCAGCAACCGGCTTCTTGCAAATGCCGTACTGATTATTCACCGCGCGGTAGTAGTCCAGGAACAGGCCCGAATTACTCGCAGCGCCATTCGGATGATGGCAGTGCATGCAGTTCACTTCGAGGAAGGCGCGCGCGCGCTGGTGGATATCGGCATCGGAATCCGGCAGCTCGCCGCTGTCGCCTGGTACGTTCCAGCGCGGCAGCTTTTCGATCTGCGACAAATCGGCCGGCAGGCCGGTCAGAAGACCACGCTGCGCGAGGAACTGCAGCTGGTTCATGCGCGTGCCGCCGGGGTAGTCATATTCCCGGTTGAGATTGCGCGGCTTGAGGCCGAGCGGTGCGGCGCCCGGCTCGCGGTCATCGCCGCCGTGGCAGGTAATGCAGCTCAGCGCCGAAGGAATCGCATAACGACTGGCGGCGCCGGTGTAGTGCGCGCGCTCGCCGGTAGGATTTTTTGCCTCCGCATCCGGGTCGTCGTAGTCCCAGTTCACGGCCGCGCTGCCGCCTTCGATCGCAAGCTCGGCCACGCGCTGCGCACCGCTGCCCTTCCAGATATAGGCGAGGCCCACCCAGTTCACGCCCTGGGCGGTTTGGCGCTTGATCAGCAGGCGTGTCTCGACGATGTTTTCCTGTTGGCCGTCCTTGAAGGAAAAAGTCTTGGCGAAGACGGTGCCCACCGGGAAATCGAAAGTCGCGGTGACCGCGTCGTTGTGATCCTGGTACACGGCAGATTTGCCGGCCGGCATGAACAGGAAGCGGTATTTGCTGGCGTAATCCGAGAACAACGCGCTCTGCAACTCGAACGGCACGCCGCCGGTGGGGTTGCTGCGCGGGTCCTGCGGGTTCGCAAACAAATGATATTGATCGAGCCGCGGGCAGTTGTATTTGAGCAGTGCATCGAAATTCACCTGGCCCGCCCGGCCGGCGTTGCAGGCCTGATTGACCTGGCTCTGGCTCGGCCGCGCTTCACCGCTCGCCGGGTTGGGGCGGAACGGCAGTTGCAGCGTCGGCGCAGGGCGGGCCGACAGGGTGCAGCGGTGCGGCGTCAAATCGTTGGAAGCGGGAACCAGCAAATCCTGCACGAGCTGCGCCGGGTCGCTCGAGGTCAGCTTGGCATTGAGAAACGGGTCTGCCAGCATGGTCTGCGGCGTCGTATTCTCGAAAGTATTGTTGTCTTCTACGCACAGGCCGTTCTCAGGTTGCTTGAGCGCGCCGCTTTGATCGAATTTCCACGCGTTGTACTTGCAGCTCGGCTCCGGATCGGAGCGTTGATAATTGGGCCGGCCGCGCTCATCGGTGCGCGCCTCGCCGCGCGCGTCCTCCTGCGGGTTGGCTTGATTCAGCGCTACGCCGTCCTGGTCCTTCGGCACTTCGGTACAACCGTTGGGACTGTCCACCGCGCCATCCCAGACGATGTGCGCCGGTTTGCCCAGATTCTTGAGGCGCAGCAGCAAGGGAAACAACGAGCCTTCGCCGCGGTTCAGATCCGGCTCCTGGGTGTTGCCGCCGTTGTTGCGGAAAACGTTGTGGTGGATGTGTACGCCTTCCGGGTAGAAGTCGTATTTCCGGTCCGGCTGCGCCGGATCGGCCAGAGCGAAGTTCACCAGCGCGATGCCGACGGTATCGTTGTCGTAAATCTCGTTCTCGTAAACCTCGAGCTGGTCGGAAGCCAGAATCAGCATGCCGGTGCCGCGCGGCGTGAGACCCACGATATTGCCTACCGGCGCGAAATTCGGCGTGTTGTTGTTGAAGGACTTGTTGCGGCGCACGACGTTCTTCTGGCCGTACTGCGACAGCCCCGGCAAATCGAACACGAGAAAGCCGCCGGTATTATTGGTGGCGATGTTGTCTTCGAACACGGCGCGATAGGTGTTCTCGAACTCGAAGCCGGCCACGTTGTACTCGGCGCGCGTGCGGCGCACGATCACGTCAGAAGTCTGGCCCACGTAAATACCCGCGTCGGACGCGCCGAAGGACTCCGAATCCTCAATCAACACATGCCGGCACTCGACCGGATACAGGCCGTAGGCGCCGTTCTGCGCGCAGCTATTGTCCGCGCCGGGATCGGTCGGACAGGTATCGAAATCGGTCCACAGCGCGCGCACTTCGCGCAGGGTCACGAAATTGGAACGGAAGATGCGGATGGAGTTGCCGGGCGTGTTCTGCACCGTCAAACTCTCGATGGTGATGCCATCGACGTGGTTGACGTTAATGCCCTCGGAGCTGTCCGAGTCGGTGAAATCGAGAAAGGTCTTGTCCTTGCCGGCGCCGCGGATGCTGACGCCGCGCTTGCCGGTGACAATCAGGCCGGTGGGCAGCTCAAACAACCCCTCGCCGAACTCGATGGTGTCGCCCTCGCGCGCATCGAAGAACGCGATGGCCGCCTGGTCCGAAGCCTGCGGGCCCGGCTGGATTTTGAAGGTGGTCGGGGCGCCGGCGGTTGACGATCCGCCGCCACCGCCGCCGCAAGCTGTCAGACCCAGACCGACCAGACCCAGCGCACAAACGATTAACTTACGCATGACCTTTCCCCCCAAGCCCGCTTTTCTTCAAGTCTAGTGCAATTATCGCAGTGTAATTGTGCAGCGCGGCGTGTGAAATCGTTATTTTTCAGTAAGCAAATCGTTAGTTTTCAGTAAGCTCGGCGGGCAGATTCAGCAGGCGCTGCGGCGCCACGCGGCCATCCTCCAGCACGCGGCCTATGCCCAGAAGACGCTGCTCCTGATTGAACAAGGCAACCGAGCCACTGGCCGGCGCCTGCGCCAGGCGCACGGCCTGCCCACGGCCTAGATAAAACGCGCTGTCCCGATCCAGCACCAGTTGCGGCCAGCCTTGCACTGCGCTACTCACCGGCAACAGACAACGGTCGAGCGCTTCATTACCGCTCGCGCCTCGCTCCGTTAATTGCTCCAGACTGTACATCGGTTCGGAAAAGTGACCCGTTGCCAGTCGGCGCAGCGCGGACACGTGCGCGCAAGTGCCCAGCGCCTGCGCCAAATCCTCGACCAGCGTGCGTACGTAAGTGCCCTTGGAGGAGCGCACCTCGAATTCAAGTGTGTCCGCGCTCAGTCCCAGCAGATTCATCTCGTGGATGACGATGGGACGGGCGGCGCGTTCCACTTCAATGCCCTGCCTTGCGAGCGCATACAGCCGCTGGCCCTGGTGTTTGAGTGCCGAATACATTGGGGGACGTTGCTGTTGCGGTCCCAGATGCCGGCGGAACATCGCCTCGACTTGCGCCGCTGCCAGCGGCGGCACCGCCATTTGGGCGATGGGCTTGCCCTCTGCATCGCCGGTATCGGTCTGTAGGCCGAGCCGGGCGGCGACGCGGTAGCGCTTGTCCGACTCCAGCAGAAAAGCAGACAGCTTGGTGGCTTCGCCAAAACAAATCGGCAGCAGGCCGGTGGCGAGCGGATCGAGACTGCCGGTATGCCCGGCCTTTTGCGCCCGGAAAAGTCGCTTGGCCTGTTGCAGCGCCGCGTTGGAGCTTAGGCCAAGCGGTTTATCCAGCAGCAAAATGCCATCTACGCGGCGAAGCTGCAGCCTGGGCGCAAATGACGGCTGCTCAATCTTCGCCGTGATGGCTGCGATCCTCGGCCACAGCGCGATCAATCAGCGACGTCAGGCGCTGCGCGTTTTCGGGCAGTTGATCAGCGCGGAAATGCAGTTGCGGCGGACCTTTCTTCAGGCGTATGGCCCGGCCCAGCGAGTGGCGCAAGGCGCCCGCCTGCTGGTGCAAGAGCGACAGGGCTGCCTCGCCATGATCGGGGCCGCCCAACACACTCACAAAGATATTGGCGTGCGTCATATCCGGTGACAGGTTTACTTCGGTCACCGTGACCAGCCCGAGCTTGGCGTCCCGCGTCAATTCGCGCAGCAACTCGCCCAGCTCCCGCTGAACCTGGTCGGCAACGCGCGAGGCACGCGAAAATTCACGCGGCATAACACTCTCCGCGACCTAAGCCGCGTCGCTCACTTTACGCTTGACCTCGATACGCTCGAACACCTCGATCTGGTCACCCACCTTCACATCGCGATAGTTCTTGACGCCGATCCCGCACTCCGTGCCGGCTTCCACGCGGCTGGCCTCGTCCTTAAAGCGGCGCAACGACTCCAGCGCACCCTCGAAAATCACCACGTTGTCGCGCAGCACACGAATCGGCAGGTTGCGCGCGACATAACCTTCGGTCACCAGACAGCCTGCGACCTGGCCGAACTTGGAGGACGTGAAGACCTCCCTGACTTTGGCGTAGCCCACGAACTGCTCGCGCACCTCGGTACCCAGCAGACCCGACACGGCATCCCGCATATCGTTGAGCAGGTCGTAGATGATCGAGTAATAGCGCACATCCACGCCCGATTCCTGAATCACACGCCGCGCCTGCGCCTCTGCGCGCACGTTGAAGGCGATGATGATGGCCTTGGAGGCCAGCGCCAGTTCCACATCGGATTCGGAGATGCCGCCGATCGCGCTGCTGATCACGCGGATTCTGACTTCCTCGCTCGGAATCCGCTGCAAGGCCTCGTTGATGGCCTCGGCGCTACCCTGCACGTCGGCCTTGATCATCAGATTGAGGACTTTGGCCACGCCCTCGCCCATCTTGAACATCTGATCCAGCCGCGCCGCCTGCTGGGCCGCAAGCTTGTTTTCGCGCCGTTTGGTTTCGCGCAACAGCGCCACTTCACGCGCCTGACGTTCATCCGGCAGCACGATGAAATCGTCGCCCGCATCCGGCACGCCCGAAAGTCCGAGCACCTGCACCGGCAGCGACGGGCCGACTTCCTTGGGCGATTGACCGCGCTCGTCGAATAGCGCGCGTACGCGGCCAAAATACTGGCCGCAGAGCAGGGTGTCGCCCTGGCGCAAGGTGCCGGACTTGACCAGCACCGTGGCGACCGAGCCGCGGCCTTTTTCCACGCTGGATTCGATCACCAACCCTTGCGCCGGCGCATCGACCGGCGCCTTGAGTTCCAGGACTTCTGCCTGCAGCAGAATCGCATCCAGCAGTTTGTCTATGCCCACGCCGGTGACCGACGACACGTTTGCGAACTGGATATCGCCGCCCCATTCCTCGGAGATCACGCCTTCCTTGGACAAATCGGTGCGCACGCGATCCAGATTGGCGTCGGGTTTATCCACTTTGGTTACCGCCACCACCATCGGCACGTTGGCGGCGCGGGCGTGCTGAATCGCTTCCTTGGTTTGCGGCATGACGCTGTCGTCGGCCGCGCAGACCAGAATCACGATGTCGGTGGCCTTGGCGCCGCGCGCACGCATCTTGGTGAAGGCCGCGTGGCCGGGGGTATCCAGGAAGGTGATCACACCCTTTGGCGTCGTCACATGATAGGCGCCGATATGCTGGGTGATGCCGCCCGCTTCGCCCGCCGCGACGCGGCTTTTGCGGATGTAATCCAGCAAGGAGGTCTTGCCGTGATCCACATGACCCATGATGGTGACCACCGGTGGCCGCGGCACGGCTTCGGCTTTCACATCGCTGATGGCAGCCTGCAGCTCCGTCTCGGCGTCCTGCGGCTTGGCGGTCCTGGGGATATGCCCCAACTCCTCCACCACCAGATAAGCCGTGTCGTGGTCAATATTCTGGTTGATGGTGGCCATGGCGCCGAGCTTCATCAGCGCCTTGATGACCTCAGCGGCCTTGATCGTCAAACGGCTGGCGAGCTCGCCTACCGTGATGAACTCCGGAATGTCCACCTCACGCTTGATCGGCTCGACCGGTTTTTCGAAGCCGTGTGCGGTGTCGAGTTGCAAATCATCCTGCTGGGTCTTGCGCCGCTTGCCGCGCAAGGAACCTTCCTGCTGATCTTTATCGCGATCGCGGCGATCGCGCTCTTTGCCACCGACCCGGCGGCCGCCGCCCTTGTCGGGACGGGGTGCGGTCGGGCTACGCGGCGCGACTGCGCCGCGGGGTGCGCCGGGTCGCGGCGCCTGGCTTGGCGTCTGCCGCGAGCGCATTGTGTTTTCAGCAGCACGGCGGCGGAGCGCCTCCAGTTCCGGGCTGATGCCGCCTGGCGCGCCCGGCGGCAACGCAGCACGCTCGGCCATGCGGCGGGCTTCTTCGTCCGCCGCCATGCGCTTCATTTCCTCGTCCGCACGACGTTTTGCCTCTTCAGCCTCGCGTCCCGACACGACGCGCGATTCCTCGGCGGCGGCGGCGGCCTGGGCCTTGACTTCTTCGTCGGAGGAGCCGGCCTTTACATAGGTGCGGCGCTTGCGTACTTCAACGCTGACCGTCTTGGTGGCAGCGCCGCGAGTTCCCGACAACTTGAGTTCGCTGGTGGTTTTGCGCTTCAAGGTAATGCGCTTGGGCTCGACTGCGGCGGTTTCGCCTTTCAGGAAGTTCAGCAGCCGCGCACGGTCGTCATCACCCAGCACATCGCTGGCGCCGCTGACCGAGACGCCAGCTTCCTTGAGCTGCGTCAGCAAGCGTTCGACTGGTGTGCCGACCTGTTCCGCGAGCTGCTTGACCGTGACCTTGGACATCTCTATTCCCCGGCAATGAGCCTGGATGATGCAGCCTACTTACCCTGAAACCAGTGAGCGCGCGCCGCCATGATCAATTCGCTGGCGCGTGCCTCTTCCATGCCGGCCAACTCGACCAGCTCGTCGGTGGCCAGATCCGCCAGCGCGTCGCGCGTGCGCACCCCGCCGGCGGCGAGCTTCTCGGCCAGCGCCTCGTCCATGCCGGTCAGTGTGAGCAGGTCCTGGGACGGATTCGTGTCCTCAGCGTGCTCGGCGGTAGCGATGGCCTTGGTCAAAAGAGCGTCGCGCGCGCGATTCTTCAATTCGTGCACGATTTCCTCGTCAAAGCCTTCGATCGCCTGCATCTCGGACTCAGGAACGTAGGCCACTTCCTCGACGGTAGTGAAGCCTTCCTGCACCAGCACTGCGGCAACTTCTTCATCCACGCCAAGCTGCTCGACAAAGCTCTGCTTGACCTTCACTGCCTCGACCTCGTTGCGGCTCTCGGCTTCCGCCGCGGTCATGACATTGAGGGTCCAGCCGGTCAGCTCGGAAGCCAGCCGGATATTCTGCCCGCCGACGCCGATGGCGCGTCCGAGTTTCTCTTCCGACACGGCGATCTGCATCGCGTGCGCGTCCTCGTCCACCATGATCGAGTCCACGTCGGCCGGCGCCATCGCGTTGATCACGAACTGCGCCGGATTCTCATCCCACAATACGATGTCAATGCGCTCGCCGGCCAGCTCGTTGGACACGCTTTGCACCCGTGCGCCCCGCATGCCGACACAGGCGCCGACCGGATCGATGCGCTTGTCCTTGGCCTGCACCGCGATCTTCGCGCGCAGACCCGGATCGCGCGCCGCGCCCTTGATTTCGATCAGGCCCTGGCCCACTTCCGGCACTTCCAGCTTGAATAATTCGACCAGGAAGCGCGCCGAATTGCGCGACACCAGCAGTTGCGGACCGCGCAGCTCCAGGCGCACTTCCAGCAGGAGGCCGCGGATGCGGTCACCGGGCTTGACCGGCTCGCGCGGAATGAGATGGTCGCGTGGCACGATCGCCTCGGCATTGCCGCCCAAATCCAGTATCAGCGCGCCGCGTTCGATGCGCTTGACCAGGCCGGATACCAATTGACCTATGCGCGGCCGATAAGCCTCGATGACCTGCGCACGCTCGGCTTCGCGCACTTTCTGCACGATCACCTGCTTGGCGGCTTGGGCGGAGATGCGGCCGAATTCGACCGACTCCATCGGTTCCTCAATGAAGTCATCGACTTCCAGCTCGGCATCCTGCTCGCGCGCCTCGGTCAGCTTGATTTGCGCATTCGGATTCTCCAGCTCGGCCTCATCCGCAATGACTTGCCACTGGCGGAAAGTGTCGAAGTTGCCGGTCTCGCGATCCACCGCGACCCGCACGCCGATGCTATCGCCGTGCTTTTTGCGCGTGGCCGAAGCCAGCGCCGCCTCCAGCGCCTCGAAGATCACGCCGCGGTCGACGCCCTTCTCCATAGAAACGACTTCCACAACCTGCAACATTTCTTTTTTCATGCTACGTACCTTTGCATGACGCTAATGATGTCTGTTCTGAAACTCACGCTCGTAATCCGGCACCAGCCGCGCCCGCGTCACGTTGACGAAGGGCAGGGTCAGGTCGCGGCCCTCGCTGACGATGCGTACCACATCCGCTTCCACCGTTAGGATGCGCCCACGCCACTTGCGCGCGCCTTCCACCGGCTGGCGCAATACAAACTTCGCTTCCTGCCCGATGTAGCGCACGTAATGCTCGGGCCGCACCAGCAGGCGATCCAGTCCCGGCGAGGACACCTCGAGCTGGTAACTGCCGTGGATCGGATCGTCCACGTCCAGCACGGCGCTCAGCTCGCGGCTGACCCGCTCGCAGTCTTCCAGCCGCACACCCGCCAGCGCGTCTATATAGACACGCAGCCGCTGCCCGTGGCCCTGGCCTTCCAGCTCCAGATGCCACAATTCGCAACCCACGCTTTGCACCGCGGGCTCGAGCAACGTCCTCAATCGTTCCGTCAACATATTCCGGCAATAAATACTCCGGCAATAAAAAAAGCCCCTGTCCGGGGCCCTCTTTAACCACTTTTTGGTAGCGGGGGTAGGATTTGAACCTACGACCTCCGGGTTATGAGCCCGGCGAGCTGCCAGACTGCTCCACCCCGCACCCGAAACAGCGGCGCATCATAGTGATTCGGGACGAACATTGCAAGATTTCCGCAGCTTAAGCACCGTTCTTGGGCTTGATTCGCGCCTCATGCGCGCCCAGCGCAAGACACACCGGGCAGTCCGGGCTTTTCCGACTTTCGCCGTTTCCGATCGCGGGCGGTGCGACCACAGCCCTGGCGCCGCGCCGGAAACGCCGCGCCGCCAAACCCATGCCGATACCCGCCAGTGCAAATAGACCTGAACCTATTACCAACACACTCATTTTGAATCCCCATAAGCGCGGAACGCGCGGGTTGAACGTTGCGTCCATGTTTGTCCGGATCGCTGGACAAACAATGCCGCCAGCTTCTCGCGCTCCGCCAGCGCATAGCCTGCCTCCGGTCCGAGCACCAGCAGGGCGGTTGCCAGGCCGTCGGCCTGCATCGCGCTACCCGCAATCACGGTGACCGAAGCGAGATAGTGCCGGATCGGCCGGCCGCTGCGGGGGTCAATTTCGTGGGAGTAGCGCTGACCGTCCAGCTCAAAAAAATTACGATAATCGCCCGAGGTGGACAGGCCAACGCCAGTCAGTTTGAGCGTTGCCGCGGCGCTGCGCGCGCCGGACTCCGGCTGCTCTATCGCGACGGCCCACGGCTCACCGCGCTCATTATGGCCCTTGAGCTTGAATTCACCGCCGAGGTCCACGAGATAGTGCTGGACGCCGGATTTTTCCAGCCTTGCGGCAATCTGGTCGGCCGCATAGCCGGGCACCAGCGCATTCAAGTCAAGCGTCACCTTGCTTTGTTTCTTCCTGACGGACGGCGGTTCTGCGCGCAGCTCGATCTGCTCGGCTCCAACCAATCGCAGCGTGGCGGCGATGGCGGCATCACTTGGCACCCGATCCCGCTTAGGCAGGCTAGCGCCGAAGCCCCACAAGGCCAGCAGCGGGCCGACAGTCATGTCGAAGGCGCCGCCGCTGAGCCGGTTAAGCTCCAAGGCGGCACGCATCACTGTGAGCATCTCCTGAGAAATCGGCAGCCATTCGTCGGCAGCAGCGGCATTGAGCCGGGAAAGTTCGGAGTCGGGATCGTAGGTCGAGAACTGCTGCGTCAGACGCGCCAGGATTTGTTCAATCGCTTGGCGCAGCTCTTCCTCATCCACCGTCCGCCTGGGCGCGAGGTATTTGACGGTGTAAACGGTGCCCATCGTGGGACCGGTCACAACCTGCAGCTCGCCGCCGGACCGCGAGCAACTCAGCAGCGCGCCCAGCAAAAGCACGCAAGTGCAAATGCTGGCTGGCTTCAAAGACAAATCGAATCAGCCCGCATCAGGCTGCGAGTGCAGACAACACATAGCTCGGTACGGGTTTCGCGTAACCCTTGAGCGTCAGCGCCTGGCCGGGTTTCAAGCCGGCGCTGCCCTCACCCGTCAGTTCAGCGGTACGCGTATCCACCAGTACTTCGCCATGCGTGGCTTCGCTGCACAGCCGGCAAGCAAGATTCACCGCCGGCCCAACCGCGGTGTACTCCAGCCGGGAGGCACCGCCGATCACCCCAACGGTTGCGAAGCCACTGGCGACGCCCACACCAATCCCTAGCTGCAGTTCGCTATCCGACCACTGCCGCGTAACCCGCATGCCGTATTCGCGCATGCGCCGCGCCATGTCGAGCGCACGCTGAGCGTGATCGGCAAAGCTGATCGGCGCGCCTACCAGCACCAATACGCCGTCGCCGGCCTGGTCCTTGATGGTGCCGCCGTACTCGGCCGCAGCAGCGCCGACGGCATCGTAGTATTCGCGCAGAATCTGGATAACCTTCTGCGAAGCCGTGCCCTTGGAGAACGCGGTGAAACCACGCAGATCGCAGCACACCACGGAAATTTCGAGGGTCTGCTCAACCGTGGCGCTTTTCAGACCCTGCTCGCGCACCATTTCCGCCACCTGCGGTGAGAGAAAACGCGACATGAACTGCGCGCGCTGGCCCTGAATCACGTGATACTGCACCGCGCCGATCAGGAAAATCAGCAGGCCAATGGCCGTTGCAACCGGGGCGACATTGAGCGGCAGCACGAGACCCGACGCCATGAACGGCGCACCAATCAAGAAGGCGATCAGACGCTGAGTTTCCGAGCGGTCCGGGCGGCGGTTGAGCAGCATCAGGCCGGATATCCCGGCGAGTGCCAGTGACAGCACCAGCGGCAAGGCGAATAGCAGCAGTCCGTCCCGCGTCAGGGGAGCGCCATTCATGATGACGCCGAAGAATTCGCGCGCGCGCAGCTCCGGCAAAAACAGCGACATCACGCCGTAGAACAGCGCGAGCAGTTGCGCTAGGCGCAGCAGGTTATCCGCAAAACTGGTGCGCAGGCTGCGGCTGGGAACCGTGCGGCGCACGCGCAGCAGCCACTCATAGCCATAGATGAAGCCGACCACCTCGGGCAGCACGAAAACGCCGCTCCACCACGGCACCTCGGCCAGGTAATGCTTGAAGAAAATCAGCATGTTGACGGCAATGGAGATGCCCACGCTGGCGAGACACAAGGCCAGCGCGCGGCTGGTCGGCGACCTACGGTCGGCGATGATGAAGGCCAGCGCCATGCCCAGCGCCAGCAACGATACGATTACATGCGGGGTGGTGTCGAGATTCATACCGCGACAATGATATGCCAAGCGTAGCGCCGGCTGGGTAAAGATTCCGGATAGCCGCCGCGCGGCTTCCGGAATGACGTGTGGTGCTCAGTGTCCGAGCAACGGCGCCTGTTGCACCAGATACAGCAAGGGTTGCGGATACAGTCCCATAACCAGCATGAACAGCATCAGCACCAGCACCATGGCGCCGCCCATTTGCTGGCCCCAGTTGAGCGCGGCATCGCGCCGGCGGTGCACACCGGGTTCCACCGCAAACAGCGTGATCACGACGCGCAGGTAGTAGTACAGGCCGATGGCGCTGCCCAGCACCACGGCTGCCACCAGCCACCATTCACGCGCGTCCACGCCGGCCAGCACGACGTAGAACTTGCCGATGAAACCCGCCGTCACCGGAATGCCGGCCAGCGACAACATCATGGCGGTGAGAATCGAGGCGAGGTAAGGCCGGCGCCAGAACAAGCCGCTGTAGTCATCGCGCAAATCCGCCTCGCTGTCCTCACCTGCAGTGGACGCCAGGGTCACGACCCCGAAGGCGCCAAGCGTCGTAACGACGTAGGTGAGCAGATAAACCCCGACCGCTTCCACTGCCCAGGGACCCGCGGCGATCAGCGCCACCAGGCAGTAGCCGAAATGCGCAATCGAGGAATAGGCCAGCAGGCGCTTGATATTGTCCTGCAGCAGCGCGAGCACGTTGCCGATCAGCATCGAGGCGATGGCCAGTATGGTCAGCACATTGAGCAAAGCCGGCTGCTGATGACCATCGGCCTGTACGAAGAAGCGCAGCAGCACGGCGAACACCGCGGTCTTGCTGGCGGTCGCCAGGAAAGCGGCCACCGGCGCCGGCGCACCCTCGAACACATCAGGCGTCCATAGATGGAAGGGCACGACCGAGAGCTTGAAACCAACCGCTACCAAAATCAGCGCGCCGCCCGCCAGAAAATACAAATTGCCCTGTTCTGCCTGTGCCAGTCCGCGCGCCAGGCCGGCGAAATCGAGCGCGCCGGTCTGAGCGTAGAGCAGCGCCATGCCGAACAGCAGAAACGCGGAAGCCATCGCCGACAACAGCAGATACTTGATGCCCGCTTCGAGCGAACGGGGATTGTTCAGCTGATAGGCCACCATCGCATACAGCGGCACCGACAATAGTTCGAGCCCGATGAAGAACGACGCCAGATGATTGCTGCAGACCAGCACCATCGCGCCCAGTGCGGACAGTAGCAGCAAGAGATACAGCTCTTCCTTATGTCCCGCGTAACCTTCCATATACGCGTGCGCGAGCGTGGCGCAGGCCAGCGTGGTGGCAATCAAGATCGAAACGTAGAACTGACCGTAACTATCCACCACCAGCAGCGGCGTAACCTGCTGCGGCAGAATTTGCGGCACCAGCTGTGGCAGCAGCATGGGACCGAAGAAGATGGTGCAGCAGGCGATGAAGGCCAGATTGAGGCCGACCACGCTGAGCGTCGCGTTCCACCAGTGATGGCGGCGAAAGGCAATCGCGAGCATCACCACCACAATCGTGGCGCTGACAATCAGAATCGGCAGCAGCGCAATCCACTGCGCGGGGGTAAGAATCACGGTGCCGCTCCGGCCAGCAGCGCAGCTTGCGCAGCGCTATAAACCTCGCGCACGGCGGTCATGCTCGCCGCCGAGGTGTCCAGCACCGGTTGCGGATAAAGCCCGAGCCAGGCCAGTATCGCCATCAGCGTCAGCATCATCACCAGTTCGCGCGCGTTCAGGTCTTCCAGCTTCTCGTGTTCGTCACGCGTCGGCCCATGGAATGCGCGCTGCACCATCATCAAGGCGTAGACCGCGGCCAGCACCAGTCCGATCGCCGCGATACAGGTGACCAGCATGTTCACTTTCCAGGTGCCGATCAGAATCAGGAACTCGCCGAGGAAATTGCCCAAGCCCGGCAGGCCCAGCGTGGCGGCGGCGAAGAACAGCGCGATCGGCGGCAGATAAGGAAGACGCGACCACAAACCGCCCATTTCGCGCAGATCGCGGGTGTGCAGGCGCTCATACACTTCGCCGCAGAGAATGAACAGCGCGCCGGCTGAAATACCGTGCGCCAGCATTTGCAGCACCACGCCTTGCAGCGCCTGCTGGGTGCCGGCGTAAATGCCGATCAGCACAAAGCCCATGTGCGAGACCGAGGAAAACGCGACCAGACGTTTGATGTCGTTCTGCGCAAAAGTCATTACGCCGCCGTATATCACGCCGCCGATACCCAGCCACATCGCGACCGGCGCGAAACTGGCCGAGGCGTCGGGGAATAGCGGCAGCGCAAAGCGCAACATGCCGTAGGCCGCGGTCTTCAACAGAATGCCCGCCAGATCCACTGAACCGGCGGTCGGCGCTTGCGAGTGCGCATCCGGCAGCCAGGAATGCAGCGGCACGGTGGGTGTCTTGACCGCAAAGGCGAGGAAGAAGCCCAGCATCAGCCACCAGGCCACATCGGGGTCGAGCTTGGCCTTGAGCAGGTCTTCGTAGTCGAAAGTCAGGACACCGGTGGCTTGGTAGTTGAAGAACACCAGCCCCAGAATCGCCACCAGCATCACCAGACCCGAGGCCTGGGTGAAGATGAAAAACTTGGTCGCCGCGTATAGCCGGGTGCGCCCGCCGGGGGTGTTATGCCCCCACAGCGCGATCAGGAAGTACATCGGCACCAGCATCATTTCCCACAGGAAGAAAAACAGGAACAGGTCGAGCGTCAGGAACACGCCGACCACGCCGCCGAGATTCCACAGCAGGTTTAAGTGGAAGAAGCCGACGTTGCGGTCAATCTCGCGCCAGGAACAGATCACCGCCATCAGACCGAGCAAATTGGTCAGGGCGACCAGTAGCAGCGATAAGCCGTCCAGGGCCAGATGGATGGAGATGCCAAGGCGCGGAATCCAGGGTCGCTGAAATTCAATCGTCCACTGCGGATGTCCGCCCGCCGGCGGCAGCGCGAAGTCGCCGGTTAGCCACAACCAGATCGAAATACCGAGCGCCAGCGACATGGTGCCGAGCGCAATCCAGCGCGGGAAGGCCACGCCCATGAAGCGCTCGCCCTGCCAGCACAGGAAGCCGCCGATGAAGGGGATCAGAATCAGCCAGGCCAGAATCATGCGCCCTCACCCGCGCTGCGCGCGGCCTCTCCCCGAGGGAGAGGCGGAAGCAACTCCGTCGTGGCATCTCGTCTCATAGCAACACAACTCCGGCCACCAGCAGGCAGGCGCCCGCCCCCACTGCGGCCGCGTACCAGCGCAACCGGCCGCTCTGGGTGCGCGCCAGTTGGCCATGCGCGGCGCCTAGAACGGTTGGGATCGCGCCAATGGCGACATCGAAACCATCGTTGCGATTGACGCGCACGAACCACAGATACGGCCGCACGAACAGCAGTTCATATAGCCAGTCGAAACCCCAGGCGGCTTTCCAAAAACGATGCAGCGGACTGAAATTGTCACGCAGCATTAGCGCGAGTTGCGGACGTTTCAGGAATAACAACCAGGCGGATGCGATGCCCGCAAGTCCGATCGCCACCGACAGGAACTCGAAGCCGTGTTTGCCATGCGCAACGTCCTCGGGAATCTTGGCGCTCGGCAGTACGCTTTCCAGTGGCAGATGAATGAAGCCGCCGACCAGCGATAGCAGTAGCAGCGCGGCCAGTGGCAGCGTGTGTACCGGGCCGTGACCCGGGTGAACGCCGTGGTGTCGGGCTTCGCCAAAGAAGGTGATGAATATCAAACGCGAGGTGTAGATCGCCGTCAGGAAGGCGCCGAACAGGCCCGCGACAGCCAGTCCGTGATGACCCGTCGCCCAGGCCTGCCACAGGATTTCATCCTTGCTGAAGAAACCCGCGGTGGGCGGCACCGCCACCAGCGCTGCGCCGCCGACCACAAAACACCAGAACACGAAGGGCAGGTCCTTGCGCAGGCCGCCCATCTTGAAGATGTCCTGCTCGTGGTGCAGCGCCAGAATCACCGAGCCGGCGGAAAGGAACAGCAGCGCCTTGAAGAAAGCATGGGTCATCAAATGGAAAATACCCGCGCTCCACGCACCCGCGCCCAGCGCCAGAAACATATAGCCGATCTGGCTCATAGTGGAGTAAGCCAGAACCCGTTTGATATCGGTCTGCGTCAGTGCGGTGAAGCCGGCCAGCAGCGCCGTGAGCGCGCCAACCCAGCCGACACAGGCCAGGGCGACAGGCGACAGCTCGAACAGCACATGCGTGCGCGCGACCAGATAGACGCCGGCGGTCACCATGGTTGCGGCATGAATTAAGGCGCTGACCGGCGTCGGGCCGGCCATCGCATCCGGCAACCAGGTTTGCAGCGGCAGTTGGGCGGACTTGCCAACGGCGCCGCCCAGAATCAGCAAGGCGCAGATAGTGGCAAGTGGAGCGCCGACCGCCCATTGCTCTGACGCACGGGCCATGACGTCCTGGATATGCAGCGTGCCGAGCTCGTTCCACAGAATGAACAAACCCACCGCCATGAAAGTGTCGCCGACACGCGTAATGACGAAGGCCTTGCGCGCAGCAGTACCGTTGGCCGCGTCCTTGTACCAGAAACCGATGAGCAGGTAGCTCGACAGGCCGACGCCCTCCCAACCCATATAAAGGAATAGCAGGTTGTCACCCAATACCAGGAACAGCATGCTGGCGACAAACAGATTCATATAGGAGAAGAAGCGGTCGTAACCCTCGTCGCCGCGCATATACCAGGCGGCGAACAGGTGAATGAAAAAGCCGACGCCGGTAATCACGCCCATCATCACCAGCGACAAGGCATCCAGGCGCAGCGAGAAACGCACGGTCAGGCTGTCCACGCTGAGCCACTGCCACAAGGCCTGGGTGTAAACCTGTCCCTCCGGCGGATGCGACAGGAATTGCCAACCGATCAAGGCGGTCAGCGCCGCGGCGGCGCCAATCGAGCCGACGCCGACGCAGGCGGCTGCAGTCTCACCCAGGCGTCCGCGTGCAAAAGCCAGTATCAGAAACCCGGCCAGCGGCAGTGCAAACACCAGGAAGAGCAGATCGAGCATGATCAGCCCCGCATCCCGCTGGCCGCTTCAATGTCCAGGCTCTGGAAACGGCGATAAAGCAGCAGCAGCAGGGCGAGTCCGATACAGACTTCCGCGGCCGCCAGCGTGAGCACCAGCACGAACATCACCTGCCCGTCCGGCTGAGCCCAGCGCGCGCCGGCGACGACAAAGGCCAGACCGGCGGCGTTGAGCATGATTTCCGCGCTCATCAGCATGAACAGCAGATTGCGGCGCACCAGAAAGCCGAGGAAGCCGAGCGCGAACAAGCCCGCGGCCAGCAGCAAACCATGCTCCATCGGCACCATCGCAGCGGTCACGGTAGCTGCCCCCGGCCATAGTCGCGCGGTTTGCGCGCAGCGCTATCGCGCATCAGGTGATAGGCACCGACCAGCCCGGCGGTCAACAACATCGACGCCAGCTCCACCACCAGCAGGTAAGGGCCATAGAGCGCAAGGCCGACCGCGCGGGCGTCCACCACCTTGCCGCTGACGGCTTGTTGCTCGCCACTCCACAGCAGATAAACCAGTTCACACAGCAGAATCAGCGCCAGCAGCGAGGGTCCAACCCAGATGCGTGGGCTAAGCCAGCTACGCTCCTGGATGACCGCCGGTTCGCCCAAATTCAACAGCATCACGACGAAGATGAACAGCACCACAATTGCGCCGGCATAGACAATCACCTCGAGCGCGGCGATGAAAGGGGCGCCGAGGGTGTAAAACGTCACGGCGACCGCCAGCAGCGACAGAATGAGATATAGCAGTGCGTGCACCGCACGCGCGCTGACGATGGTCAGGAAGGTCGCGGCGAGCGCGACCATTCCCGAGAGATAAAATGCCGCCTGCATGTCGGTTCTGGTTTGCTTTTATGGCAACAGGGATTTCACGTCCACCGGCGGCGCTTCGTTCTGCGCCTGGCCCTTGTCCTTGCCGGCAATGCTCATGCCGGCCACCCGGTAAAAGTTATAGCCCGGCACCTTGCCGGTACCGCTGATCGTCAGATGTTCTTTTTCATAAACCAGCTGCTGCCGGTCGTACTCGCACAGCTCGTAGTCGGGCGTAAGCTGAATCGCGCTGGTGGGGCAGGCTTCTTCGCAGAAGCCGCAGAAAATGCAGCGCGAGAAATTGATGCGGAAAAACTCCGGATACCAGCGGCCGTCGGGCTTCTCCGCCTTCTGTAGCGAGATGCAGGCCACCGGGCAAGCCACCGCGCAGAGATTGCAGGCGACACAGCGTTCCTCGCCGTCGGGATCGCGGGTCAACACGATACGTCCGCGGTAGCGCGGCGGCATGTAGGGCTTTTGCTCCGGATACTGGATGGTGTCGCGCTTCCTGAACGCGTGCAGGAAAATCAGCCAGAGCGTGCGTACATAACTGAACATCAGGCGCTCCCGACCACGTAGGCGCCGGTGACCGCTACATTCAGCACGGCGAGCGGCAGCATCAGCTTCCAGCCAAGATCCATCATCTGGTCGTAACGAGGACGCGGCAGCGCGGCGCGGACCAGAATGAAGAAGCAGATGCAAATGAAAGTCTTGATGCAAAACCAGAAAAAGGGCTGCCAGGCCTGCAGCCAGGCCCAGCCGAACGTCGGCCCCAGCCAGCCGCCGAAGAACAAGACCGTGATCAGCGCCGAGACCAGCACGACGCCGACATACTCGCCGACCATGAACATGCCGAACTTCATGCCCGAGTATTCGGTATGAAAGCCGGCGGTCAGCTCGTGCTCGGCCTCCGGCAGGTCGAAGGGTGTGCGGTGGGTGGCGGCGAAGCCGGCGATCACGAACAGCACGAACCCCAGCGGCTGCGTAAACACGAACCACCATTCCTTCTGCGCCAGCACAATCGTGCGCAGATCGAAGGATCCCGCCATCGCCACGACGCCCATCAGGGCAAGGCCCATGAAAATCTCATAGGCCAGCATCTGCGCGGTCGCGCGCAAGCCGCCGAGCAGCGAGTACTTGTTGTTCGACGCCAGCCCGCCCAGCATCACCGCATAGACGCCGAGCGAGGTCATCGCGAAAAAGAACAAGAGACCGACATTCATATCCACCACGCCCAGCGTTGGCGTAATCGGAATGACGACAAAGGCCAGCAGGACGGTGATCATGGCCACCGCCGGCGCCAATACAAAGGTCGGCTTGTCGACGAAGTTCGGAATCCAGTCTTCCTTGAAGAAAATCTTCACCATGTCGGCGACCACCTGAAGGATGCCGAATGGCCCTACGCGGTTCGGGCCATAGCGGTCCTGCACCAGCGCCAGCAGCCGCCGCTCGCCCCAGATCAGCAGCGCGGACGTGACGATGACGCCGAGCAAAATGAAAATGACGTCGAGGACTTTGACAACAGTAGCGACCGTCTCCGGCGACAGCCACGGGAAAAGCCACTGCAGCAGGAAGGTCATACCTCAACCTCGGCGAGCTGCGGTGTGATCTCAAGCGCCACGCCGCTGAGCTGCAGGCCCGCCAATTCACCGGGCAGGCCCGCCATACCGATGGGCAAGGCTTCATCCACGGCGACAGCCAGTTGCCAGTCGCTGCCGGCGAGCTTGCATTGCACCTGATCGCCGGTTTCCAGTTTCAGTCTGGCGGCATCCTTCGGGTTCAGCACCAGCAGCTTCGCGGGTGCGCGCGCCTGAATGGGCTTGGCGCGTACCGACAACTCCTCGTTGTTGAAGAGGTTGTGCACGACGATTCCACGCAAGCCATTCGCGCCGGCAGAAAATGGCGCCGGAATCTGCCTGAAGTATTTCGCAGCGGCGACCGTGGGCTCGATCAGGCGCACGCCGGGATCACCGCCGCGCATCGGACCCCCCACCTCATCCTGAAACTTGTTGAGCGCCTGCGGCGAATTCCAGCTCGGCGCCCAGACAAATGGAATCAGCGGCGCGGGCCGCGCGGTGCCGGCATAACCTTCCATGGAGAAGGCGAGCGCGGTATCGGGATCCTGGGTTGCGCGCGGTTCGTGCACCGACAGGTGTGCGCGCATCGCGGTACGGCCGCTGTAGCGATGGGGCGCGCGCGCCAGTTTCATGCCACGCATCCTGAACCTGGCGGAAGGTGCCGATTCCGTGATCTTCGCCAGCGCGTCTATTTCCGCGGCGCAGGCGGCGCTCACTTCATCGAAGCTCTTCCAGTCGGGGGCCACCGCACCGCCGATTTGCTCCAGCAACTGCTCGATCCAGCGCCAGGATTCCTGGGTGGCGACGGATTTATCGAATGCGGCCGGGTCAAAGACCTGGAAATGGCGTTGCGCCCGGCCTTCCTGATTGACCAGCGTACCGTCGCCTTCGAATACGCTCGCCGCCGGTAACAGCGCCGCGGCGCGCGCGGTGGTCGCAGTGTGCATATGGTCAAGCACGATCAGCCGCTGCGTATTGCCGAGGGCTGCATCGAGCGGTTCGGCGGGCAAGCGTCGGTACAAATCGTTTTCCAGCACCACCAGGGTATCCGCCGTGGCAGCGCGCGCGAGCGCCGTTTCGACGTCCAGTCCACCCATCAAACCCACGCCGAAGCTGTTGGCGTCGGCAGGCAGCAACGAGATTTGCGCGTGAATGCCTTGTGCATGCAAAGCCCAAGCCACGTTCGCGGCCGCGTCAATCAAGCTTGCCTGCGCTGCGCCGCTGCCCGCGACAATCAACGGCCGCTTTGCACCTTTCAGGGCCTGTGCAATCTCTTGCGCGAGTCCGCCGACCGCATCTGCCAAGTCAGCTACCGCGGGCGCGGCGGCATCAATGGCATGCGCAATGGCGTAGCCCAGCCGGGCGAGTTCTTGCGGAGCGGCGCGGTAAGTCTTCGCCGCGATATCGTCCAGACGCGTAGTGCCAACGGCGGCGACAAATACCGGATGCCTGGCGCCTTGTGCGGCATCCTTCACCGCATCGGCCTGCCAGATTGGGATATGACGCTGCGCCGCCACTTCCAGCGCCTTGCCTTGCGCGGCCTGCCGGATGGCGAGCGCAAGGCGAGGCGCGGTCTGCGTCACATCCTCGCCCAGCACCAGTACCGCATCGGATAGCTCGACGTCGGACAGCGACGCGGTTTGCGCCGGCCCCTGGCGCAGCACCTGTAGCATGTGGGCGACGATTTTCTGTTCATGCGCCGCCATGCCGGTGGAAAAATTCTCCGCTCCCACCAGTTGGCGCAGCGCGAAATTCGCTTCCAGCGACGCGCGCGGCGAGCCGATGCCCACCAGCTTTCTGCCGCCGCGCAAGACAGCGCCCAGCTCGGCGAGAACCACCGCCGGAGTGACTTCCTCCAGGCGCTCGCCACGGCGCAGTTGCGGCCGGCGCGGACGATCACGCTCATTCACATAGCCATAACCGAAACGGCCGCGGTCGCAGAGGAAATAGCCGTTGATCTCGCCGTGATAGCGGTTTTCGATGCGGCGGATTTCGCCATAACGCTCACCGGGGCTGATATTGCAGCCGACCGAACAATGGGCGCAGACGCTGGGCGCGAACTGCATATCCCATTTGCGCGTATAGCGCTCCGAATGGGTCTTGTCGGTGAACACCCCGGTCGGGCAAACCTCGGTCAGATTGCCGGAGAACTCGCTTTCCAGTACGCCGTCTTCCGCGCGGCCGAAGTAAACGTCCTCGGCCGCTCCAAACACACCCAGATCCTTGCCGCCGGCGTAGTCGCGGTAATAGCGCACGCAGCGATAACAGGCGATACAGCGGTTCATCTCATGCGCGACGAAGGGTCCCAGCTCCTGATTGCGATGAGTGCGCTTCTGGAAGCGATAACGACGCTGCGTATGGCCGGCCATCACCGTCATGTCCTGCAGATGGCAATGGCCGCCCTCCTCGCACACCGGACAGTCGTGCGGGTGGTTGACCATCAGCCACTCCACCACCGATTTGCGGAACTCCTGCGCCTCAGCGTCGCCAATTGAAATGAAACTATTGTCCGAGACGGGCGTCATGCAGGACATCACCAGCTTGCCATGCTGGTCGTGCTCGTCCTTGAACTGCTTTACCGCGCACTGGCGGCAGGCGCCGACCGAGCCCAGGGCCGGATGCCAGCAGAAATAAGGAATATCCAGCCCGAGCGACAGGCAAGCCTGCAGCAGATTCTCGGCGCCCGAGACTTCGTAGACTTTGCCGTCAACGTGAATTTTTGCCATCAGGCCACCTTGGCTGCTGGTTTCACGCCGCGCTCAAAATCAGCGCGGAAGTACTTGAGCGCAGACTGCAAGGGCTCCATCGCACCGGGCGCATGGGCACAGAAGGTGCGCCCGGGACCGAGCAGCTTGGTCATGCGTTCCAGTAACTGGATGTCTTCGGCCCTGCCCTCGCCGCGCTCCAGCGCTGCCAGAATCTTTACCGTCCAGGGCAGCCCGTCGCGGCAAGGCGTACACCAGCCGCAGCTTTCGCGCGCGAAAAATTCTTCCAGATTGCGCAACATGCCCATCAGGTTCGTCTGGTCGTCGAGCACAATCATGGTGCCGGTGCCGAGACGCGAACCGGCCTTGGCAATGGTGTCGAAGTCCATCGCCAGATCCAGGTGCTCTTCCAGCAGGAAATCGGTGCTCGCGCCACCCGGCAGCAGGCCGCGAAATTTCAAACCGGGCTGCATGCCGCCGGCGTAGTTTTCCAGAATCTCGCGCGCACTCGTACCCATCGGCAGCTCCCAGCAACCGGGCTTCTGCACGCGGCCGGAGGCACCATAGAGTTTGGTCCCACCGTCTTTCGATTTGCCGCCGGGCAGGCGCCGGAACCAGTCCGAGCCGTAGTGCAGGATGTGCGGCACATTGCACAAGGTCTCGACGTTGTTGACCACGGTGGGTTTGCCCCACAAGCCGGATACCTGCGGGAATGGCGGCTTGGCGCGTGGATTCGCGCGGCGGCCTTCCAGTGAGTTGATCAAGGCCGTCTCTTCGCCGCAGATGTAACGGCCCGCGCCGGTATGCACGTGCAGCTCGTAATCCCAGGTGGTGCCCAGAATGTTCCGGCCGAGATAACCGGCCGCGCGCGCTTCGGCGATGGCCTGGTTGAGCCGCTCGGCCGACAGCACATACTCGCCGCGCAGGAAGATATAGCCCATGCTGGCCTGCATGGCATAACCGGCGACAATCATTCCCTCCACCAGCTGCTGCGGATCGCGTTCCATCAGCAGGCGATCCTTGAAGGTGCCGGGTTCCATCTCGTCGGCGTTGCACAGCAGATACTTGGTCTTGGATGCCTGCACGCCTTGCGCCACCAGACCCCATTTCATGCCGGCGGGGAAACCGGCGCCGCCACGCCCGCGCAGATTGGCATCGCGCACCAGGCTCACCACTTCCAATGGCGCCATCTTTAGCGCTTTGCGCAAACCTTGATAGCCGCCATCCGCTTCGTAGGCCTTGCGATCCGGCGCAGTGCCGTCCTCACGCATACGTGCAGTGAGCGGTCTGAGTTCGCAGAATTTCTCGTGCGTCGTCACGGGTAGCGCTCCAGCATGGCGTCGATGCCCGAAGGCGTCAGCGGGCCATGCAGGTCGTCATCCACCATCAGACAAGGGCCTTTGTCGCAGGCGCCCAGACAGCAGATCGGCAACAAGGTGAAGCGATCATCAGGCGTGGTCTGACCGCAGCGGACGCCCAGCTTCTGCTCCAGCGCGGATTTGAGCTGCTCGTAGCCGGTGAGATAACAGCTCACGCTATCGCAGACTTTGATCACATGCTTGCCTACCGGCAGGCGAAAAATCAGGCTGTAAAAAGTCGCCACCTCGTCCAACTCCGCCGGCGACATGTTCAGCAGCGGCGCGATAGCCTTGATCGCGTCATCCGATACCCAGCCGCGCCGTTGCTGCACGATCTTGAGCGCCTCGATGGAGGCGGCCCGTGGATTCTCGTAATGAGAACGCTCGTGCTGTATCGCTTCGCGTTCCTCCGCGCTCAGCATAAAGTTGCTCATCGCGCCCTCACCCCAACCCTCTCCCAAAGGGAGAGGGGGTATGTTGCCTCTCCCTCTGGGAGAGGCCGCGCGCAGCGCGGGTGAGGGTGAGGGTCAGCGGTCAACATCGGCCATCACAAAGTCTATGGACGCGATCAGGGCGATCAGGTCCGGAATCATGGCGCCGCGGATGACATAGGGAATCATCTGCAGGTGCGGAAAACTCGGCGTGCGGATGCGGGTGCGATAGCTCGTCGTGCTGCCATCGGAGGTCAGGTAGTAGCTGTTAATGCCCTTGGTGGCTTCGATCAATTGCTCCGATTCACCGGCGGGGATCACCGGACCCCAGGACACGCCCAGGAAATGATTGATCAGCGTTTCGATGTCGTTAAGCATCATCGGCCGCGGCGGCGGCGTGGTCAGCGCGTGCTCGGCCTTGTAAGGGCCTGACGGCATGTTATTGAGGCATTGCTCGATGATCCGCAGCGACTGGCGTATTTCCTCGGCGCGCACCACGCAGCGGTCGTAGCAGTCGCCATTCCTGGCGATTGGAATCTCGAACTCGAAGTTCTCGTAGCCGGAATAAGGCCGGGCTTTTCTGAGGTCATAGGGCAGACCGGTCGCGCGCAACCCGGGACCGGTGACGCCCCATTCCAGCGCTTCAGCGGTGTTGTAGGCCGCCACACCAATGGTGCGCTTCCTCAGCAAATGGTTTTTGAGCGCGGCCTTCTCGTACTCGTCGATGCGCGAGGGCATCCAGTCGAGGAACTCGCGCACCAGCCGCTCCCAACCCTGCGGCAAGTCCATGGCGACGCCGCCGATGCGATAGAACGCCGGATGCATGCGAAAACCGGTGATGGCCTCGATGATGTCATAGGCCTTCTGCCGGTCGGTGAACATGTAGAACACCGGCGACATCGCACCCACGTCCTGCGCATAGGTGCCATAGAACAACAGGTGCGAGGTGATGCGGAACAATTCCGCCAGCATCACCCGTATCACTTCCGCGCGCGGCGGCACCTTGATGCCGGCGAGCTTCTCCACCGCCAGCACATAGGGCAGGTTGTTCATCACCCCGCCGAGGTAGTCGATGCGGTCGGTGTAGGGAATATAGGTGTGCCAGGACTGGCGCTCACCCATCTTCTCGGCGCCGCGATGGTGATAGCCGATATCCGGCACGCAATCCACCACTTCTTCGCCGTCGAGTTGCAGCACAATGCGGAACACGCCATGCACGCTCGGGTGATTGGGCCCGAGGTTCAGAAACATGAAATCGGTATCTTCGCTGGAACGTTGCATGCCCCACTCTTCCGGCTTGAAGCGCAGCGCTTCCTGCTCGCGCTCCTGCTTTTCCTCCGACAAGGTAAAAGGGTCGTATTCGGTGGCGCGCGCCGGATAGTCCTTGCGCAAGGGATGACCTTCCCAGGTCGGCGGCATCATGATGCGCCGCAGGCCAGGGTGACCGGTGAAGCGCACACCGAATAAATCCCACACCTCACGCTCATACCAGTTGGCGTTGCTGAACACGCCGCAGGCGGAAGGCAGCGCTGGTTCTTCGCCTTGCAAAGCGACTTTGAGACGCAGGTCGCTGTTGCGCTCAACCGACAGCAGGCGATAAACCACGGTGAAATCGCTGGCGGGCATACCGTTGCGCTTGCTGCGCACGCGCTCGTCCACCGCGGTGAGGTCGTACAGCATCGAATAAGGCTTGCTCACGCCTTTTTTCAGATGCTTGAGTACTTCCAGCACCCGGCCTGCTTCAAGCCATAGCGTGGGTACGCCGTCACAGGTTTCCTGCGGAGTGAAATTCTGCTCCCCAAAGCGGGCGTATAACTCGCGCACGACCTCATGCTGCAGATCGCTGCGAACCGCTTCGGCTACCGCGCTCATACCGAATCCGGCGTTCGCAAGGTGGTTGAGGCCTGGCGCTCGGCCAGCTTGGCATCGCGCTGGCTGGGCATCGGCGCGCGGTAAACGCCCTGGTCGCCGACCACCCAAGAGAGCGGGCGTTGCTCTTTGGCGATGGCGTCCTGCAGCAACATCAAACCCTGTAAAAAAGCCTCCGGCCGTGGCGGGCAACCGGGGATGTAAACATCGACCGGCAAAAACTTGTCCACGCCTTGCACCACCGAGTAAATGTCGTACATGCCGCCGGAATTGGCGCAGGAGCCCATGGACATCACCCAGCGCGGCTCCAGCATCTGCTCGTACAGCCGCTTGATGATCGGCGCCATCTTTATAAAAGGAGTGCCGGCGATGACCATCAAATCGGCCTGCCGTGGCGAGGCGCGGATCACCTCGGCGCCGAAGCGCGCCAAGTCGTGCGGCGTGGTGAACGCGGTGGCCATCTCCACGTAGCAGCAGGACAGGCCGAAGTTGAAGGGCCACAGCGAATTCTTGCGGCTCCAGTTGATCAAATCGTCCAGCTTGGCCAGGGCGACATTGCGATGGACCTGCTTCTCCAGCAGGTTTTCATTGGGCCGCACGCCGGTGTCCTGCGGCAGTTCGTGCATAACATCAATGCGGGTCAGCGACCATTCCATGATTATTTCTTCCCCTGCTCTTCCATCAGCCGGCCACGGGAACGCGGCGCCCAGTCGAGCGCGCCAAGCCGCCAGAGATAGGCCAGACCCGCCAGCAGCACAAAGGTGAAAATCATCATCTCGATATAACCCGGCCAACCGGCCTCGCGCGCCACTACGGCCCAGGCAAAAATGAACACGGCTTCGAGATCGAATACCACGAAAAACATCGCCACCAGATAGAACTTGGCCGATAACCGCAATTGCGATCCACCCGCAGGCAGGATGCCGGATTCGTAGGGTTCCTGCTTGGCGCGGTAGTTGCGGGTACGCCCGCCAAGAACAAATGAGGCGCCGAGCATCACGCCCACGATGACAAACACGGCGGCGATGTACAGAATCAGCGGCCACAGGGGCGCGCCGGACGCGACTGCGGGACTCATATTTCTCTGCGAGTAACGACCAGAGGCCGATGGGGAGGCGTTGTCGCCCCTTCTTAGTCAAGTCTACTGGATTTTAACGGTGGCGGGCTATGCAAACACAGCAAAAAAGTCTGGCCTTTCATGGCAATGGACCACCGAGCAGCAATTTTTCAGTGATGGGGTGGCGCGCGCCAAGCTTGGGGCACGGCCCGGCAAAATCGGGGTCGCAGTCTAATGCCCCATGTGGAGCATGAAAAAGACCTGCATCTCGCCGACCATAAAGCCGAGGAAAGCGCCGACCGCGATCAGTTTCCACTCGTCCTGCTGGAAAGCCGGGCGCAGCAGGCGCTCAAACTCATCCGGCGTCAGCTCCTGCATCTTGGTGCGCAGCGTGTTTTCCAAATCCATGGCCTCGCCGGCGTACTTTTCCATGTGTTTCATCGTGTCGGGCAGGCGCTTCATCATTTTCTCGGCGACCAGCCGCTTCATCTGCTGGTACTTGGTGCTGCCGACCGCGAACACCACCAGCGGCTTGACCAGGCCGGCCTGTTCGTCCACCACTTTCTGCACCTGTTTCATCACCATGCTGAAGAGCTTGTCGGACAGCGGGCCCTTGAGCACCGCCTCGATCACGTTTTTGGGCGTAACGATTTCCCGGGCGATGAGCGCGCCATACTCCCCGGAAATCTCCCTGCGGCGCTTGAGGAACAGGCCCTGCCAGGTGAACAGCCCCAGGTAACGCTTCGGCTCCTGCGGCCGGAATATCATCCGAAGCGCCAGCCAGTCGGTGAACCAGCCGGTAAAGCCGCCGAAGATCGGCATGACCCAGCTCGAGTGCGTCAGCGCCCAGGTGAGGGCCTGCACACAGCCGATGGCGAAGCCGAAGTAAATCCCTGAGTTACGGATGAACCTGAACTCGTTCGACCCGACTTCGAGAAACACGCGGTTGAGCAGCCGCTTGTCCTTGAGCAGATTGCTGATCACCATGTCCTTCAAGTCGAAGACAGAGTCCATATTCGCCTTGATGTCTTTCATCAGGCCCGCGACCATCGCCGGCGCGTCCGCCTGGATACGGCGGATGAGCAGGTTTTTCAGCGTATCCGGCATGGATTCCCACAGCCCGGGACGAAATTCCGCAGCCACTTCGCGCGTGATGTCCTCCACCGCGGCCAGCAGTGGCCCCTCGATCTCCTCGGCGATCCGCTCCGGATCCAGCCGGCCCAGAATATCCTCCGGCTTGAGCAGCTTGGTGGTCATCGTGTCGCAGGCGATGCCGGCCATGATCGCGGCTTTGCGCGGCACGATGCCCTGCCAGCCCAGGTAGGGCGGCTTGCCGATGAATTCCAGCGGCTCGAACATCATGCGGATCGCCACGATCTTGGTCACATAACCAATCGCCGCTGCGATAAAGGGCATGGAGGCGTAAAGCATCCAGTTCCTTTGTACGTCCAGCACGATTTCGTGGACCGACATCATGAGCACTCCCCTCGCTTTTCTGTCACTTGCCGGTGTGTCGCGGCATTGCGCCCCGCGCGCTTTTTAGTCTTGTGATGCGGGGTATAACGAATCTCATGATAGCGCAGACCGGAGCTAGGTCCGCGCTGCGGGAACGGTCACGCAGACCTCTACGCTATGCTCCACGCCGTCATTGACCAGCACCTACCCCGTCGCAAGCGGTAGTGGTTTCATCACCATCAGAAAGAAAATGACAACGACAACGATGAACGCCGGAACTCCGAGCACGAACCACGACACAAACCGTCGATGGAACCGGGCGCTCAGTTCGGCGACGGATTGGGCACGGTTAGCCTCCCGGCTCATCAGGATCTGAATCACGACGACGGGAAGCCAGAGAATTCCGACCAACGCAAAAAGGCCAAGCACCACGACTGACCACGGGCTGAGCAGCGGCCAGGCGTTCAGGTGCATCAGCACCAGCCCGCTCACAAGCTGAAGCACCACGGCCGGTGCCGTAAAGCAGGTATCAGCAAGCACCGTAAGCCAGAGAATGGAGCGAAGCCCGTCAATCTGACCAATCTTGAGCGCGCGCTGGTAACCAAACCAGGCAAAGAACGCGATGCCAAGGCCCGTGCCGAAGAGCACAGCCGCGCTGAGGACGTGCACGAGTTTCCAGAACGCATAGGCGTTCATCACGACGACAGCTGTTCGATCTGCGTCGTTATGCCCCAGCGCGCGAACTCGGGCGCAAAATCATCCAGCGTCAGCAGCCCCATGCAGGGCATGGCGCCGCGAGCGGCGATTTCGCCGCGCAGCAACTTGCGGGAGAGCAGGATCGCGGGCATGCAGGGAATCTCGGGGCCGTGGTTGTTACCTGCCATGACGTGCCAGGTCAGGGCCAGCGACCGTTCCTTGCACCCGCGGCCGGTGAGGGTCACGTGCATTGCGCTCCACGCTGTTCCCCATCGCTCAAGTGCTGAGGCAAGCCCATGGAGCATTGGTGAATACGACGGCAGGTCCTTGACCAGTCCGCAGCGTACAAGCCACGAGAAGAGCCACGTGGCCAGGGTCGTGCTGGAAAACCCCAGTCCGGCATGGAAGATTACCGTTCTGACTCCCGGGTAGCGCTGCGGAAACAGAATCAGATCCGGCACATCGCAGGCGGCGAGCCAGCGCCATCCCAATGGCTCTGGAAACCGTCTTCGATGCAGATCCTGCCAACCGTAGACGGTAGTCCAGTTGCCTTGCTCCCAGCGCTGAAACGGCTTGCCGACGTAGCCGAACACTGCCTGCATCGTGGCGAGGCCAGGCGGCTTGGCGCTGGAACTGATCCCATGCCGGATTTCCTCAAGTCTTGAAAACTGCGGTGCGTATCGATCCACCACCGCACTTGAAAGCGCCGGCAGGGTGCTTGCCCCGCTCGCAAGCAGTACGCCACCGCGAAGGGCCTGATGGTGAAGGCGTTCAATACCCGCGACGTAGCTGCGGCCGTCGGCGATATCCAGATAGTGACAGCCAGCCGCGATGCATGCCGTGGCCACAGCATAGTCCTGCCCCTGGAAAGGACCCGAGGTGTGCACCACAACGGACGGACCGATGCGCTTCAGCTTGCCGAGAAACTCCGGCGCCCGGTAGTCCAGCTCCAGCGGCTCGGCTGACGATCCCAGTTGATCGGCCAGTGCCCTTGCCTTGGCGAGGTCGCGGCCTGCGATAAGGACCCGAACATCGCCGTCTCGAGATAGCGCAGCGCAGATGCGGCGCCCGAAATTTCCATAACCGCCCAGTACGACAACCGATCTCCTCTCAGCCATTCTTGTCAATCGGTTCACGCTGCAACTGCAACGCTACCGCAGCCAGCGCCGCGACACTGAGGTTGGTTGTTACCGGGTTGAACGCTCCCGTCAGGAGCTGCGGCATGAAGATCGCAACGAAGGCCAACAGGCCCAGCATCGCCATCAGTGTCATCCACAGTGGCCACGCTCTGCGCCAGAACAACACAACGCAAACCGAGAATGCAATTTCAAACACCCCCGCAAGGCGAGACATCTTCATCGCTATCTCCGGAGCGTTGAACACGGCCATTGCCATGGCCAATTCATCGGCGCTCGGACCGAGCAGCTTTGGAACGAGGCCTTGATACAACCAGACAAATGCCACGGTGCCGCGGCACAGGGCAATCGAAATCTGCCTAGGCGTCACGGGTTTGCGAGAAAGCGGGATTCGTGATCCGGCGTCGGCAGGACGCAACTTGGCCACTCGATGCACGGACATAGTCGAACTCCAACCTCAAAGTCCGGGGGCGTCAGGCGCAAGTGTAGCGCGTGGTTTTGAGAATATACTCCCGCAGCATGCCCCTCAAATTCAGTGACATGCCGCCGCACATATTGCTGATCGAAGATGAGCGTAGCATCGCCGATTCCGTCCTGTATGCGCTGAAGACGGAAGGCTATCAGGCTTCCTGGGCTGAGACGGGTCGTGATGCTCTCAAGCTATTCGACCAGACGCAGCCGTCCCTGGTCGTGCTGGACATCGGTCTGCCGGATATGAGTGGACTCGATGTCTGCCGCGAGCTCAGGAAAAAGGGCCAGACCCCCATCATCTTCCTGACAGCGCGGGGCGAGGATATAGACCGCATTGTCGGGCTGGAGCTTGGAGCCGACGACTACATGGCCAAGCCCTTCAGCCCGCGCGAACTCACGGCGAGAATCCGTGCCGTCCTGCGCCGCAGCACACCGCCCATCTCGACAGAAGAGCCCATGCAGTACGGACCCTTCCGGCACGACGCAGAACGCCGCCGCATCGAATACCAGGGTGTGCCGCTCGCCCTGACACGCTATGAATATCGGCTTCTGAAAACCCTGCTGGAACGCCCTGGGAAAATCTACTCGCGCGAGCAGTTGATGGACAAGGCTTGGGAGCACCCGGACCATAGTCTCGACCGTACCGTGGATACACACATCAAAACCTTGCGTTCCAAGCTGCACGCCGTCCATCCCGGCGAAGACTTGATCCGAACTCACCGCGGAATGGGTTATTCGCTCGAGATTCCGGCGTGAAGATCCGCAGCCGGATATTCCTCGTTTTCCTTCTCATCGCCAGCGCCGGTCTCGGCAGCCTGGTGTACTGGGTGGCGACGGAGCTGCGGCCCAGATACCTGGAGGCGCAGGAGGAACCGCTCGTGGACACGGCCTACCTGCTCGCCGAGCTGCTGCGCAAGGAGTTGCAGTCGCCGAAGTCAGCGGGCGACTCCCTGTCCGAGGCCTTCGATCGCCTGTACCAGCGCCGGTTCAATGCACGTGTGTACGAGCTGGATCGCGATCGCGTCGATATCCGCGTCTACCTCACCGATGCCCGCGGCATCGTCGTATTCGATTCGGCCGGGAAGGACCTGGGCCGCGACTACTCGCGCTGGAACGATGTGTTGCGGGCGCTGAAGGGAGAGTACGGCGCACGCTCTACCGCCGAGGATCCGGACAATCCGGACGGCACCACGTCGTATGTCAGCGCGCCGGTACTCGACGAGGGGCGCGTGATCGGCGTCGTCGCTATTGGCAAGCCCAAGCGCAACCTTTCCTACTTCGTCGCCAACGCACAGCGGGAACTGCTCCTGGCCGGTGCAGTAGTGCTCGCCGTCACGCTGGTGCTTGGCCTCGTCCTATATGCGTGGGTGAGCCGGCCACTGCGGCAACTCACCGGATACGCTCGCAGCGTGACGTCCGGGCAACGCGCGGTCATGCCGCGCTTCGGCAATGACGAGATCGGCGCAATGGCGCAGGCTCTGGAACAGATGCAGACCGCGCTGGAGGGCAAGGACTACGTGGAGCGCTACGTGCAGACGCTCACCCACGAACTGAAGAGTCCCCTGGCCGCAATCAGGGCTGCCGGCGAGCTGCTCTCCGAACCGCTGCCACCTGAGCAGCGGCAACGCTTCCTGGAGAACATCGCGCGCGAAGTGGTGAGATTGCAGAATCTCGTCGACCGGATGCTGCAGCTAGCCGCTGTCGAAAAACGTACACACATTGAGCAGCCGGAGTCCATCGAGGTGGCCGCGCTGGTGCAGGAAATAGTGGAAGGCCTGCGGTCAATCGTCACGACACGCGGTCTCGACCTGCACGTCAAGGTGTCCCTCGGTACAAAATGGCATGGTGAGCGTTTTCTGCTGCGCCAAGCCGTCGAGAACCTGGTCCGGAACGCGTTGGACTTCTCATCTCCCTCCGGTCAGATCCAAGTCACGGCCAACTTGGTGGACGGCAAGTCGGTGCTGTGCGTACGCGATCACGGCCCCGGAATGCCGGACTTTGCAGCGGCCCGTCTTTTTGAACGGTTCTACTCACTCGCCAGGCCCGATGGCACGAAAGGCACTGGACTCGGACTGACCTTTGCCAGAGAGGTAGCGGAGCTTCATGGCGGCAGCCTTGTAGTCGCGAATGCAGCCAGCGGTGGTGTGGAGGCACGGCTGACGCTGCCGGCCTGACGCGCAAACTTCACGCGTACTTCACGCAGACTCCCTCGTCCCTTCAAACCGGTCCCCTAGCCTCTTCTTCATCCGGCATCTGCCGAGCGAGGGAGGGAGACGACGTGATCAAGATCGAGGCTGCTGGTGTGGGTGGACTGCGGCACTCGCCGCTCTTAAGGGTATTGCTGCTGGGTTTCCTGGTGCTGCTACTGCAGATTCCGGTCAGCCTGATCAGCGGGCAGATCAACGCCCGGCAACAGACGCGCGATGCCGCCCGCAACGAGGTGAACTCGATGTGGGGCAACACGCAGACGGTGATAGGACCGGTCCTGTCGATACCTTATGTGCGTCGCTGGAGCGAAACCAAGAGCAGCGGCGAGGTGACCCTACGTCAAGAGGTCAGGGCCCTCCGCCTGCTCCCGGAAGCACTCAAGATAAATGGAAACCTGGACAGTGAATCCCGCTACCGCAGCATTTTTGAGTTCTCGGTGTATCGCGGTGGATTCGCGCTAGAGGGCGAATTTGCGACTCCAGACTGGGGCGAACGTGGTATTGCCGCCGAGGATGTGTTCTGGGACCGCGCCGAGTTGGCGCTGTATGTGAGCGATCCGAGGGCAATCCAGCAACCGGTAAAACTTGAGTGGAACAGCCACCCGGTCGAGTTCCGGCCCGGTGCACCCCGCCTTGGCCAAGCGGATCTTCCGGGGATCCGCGCCGTCCTCAGTGGACGCATGGAGGGTCAGCGCTTCAACTTCAAGATTCCGTTAAACCTCAAGGGCAGTAACGGCCTGCGGTTTGCTCCCGTGGCCAAGTCCACGCAGGTGTCACTCACGTCCGACTGGGCGCATCCAAGCTTCAAGGGGAGCTGGTTGCCCGACAAGCCCGACATTTCCACCGAAGGTTTTCGCGCGAACTGGTCACTTGGATATCTTGGACGCAACTATCCCCAGCTCTGGCAACACGGCGAGGACTACAGCAAGGCGGTTTGCGAATCGGTGTTTGGCGTTGATCTCGTTACGCCGGTGGACGAGTACCGCATGGCGGAGCGCAGCGTTAAGTACGCCCTTTTGTTCCTGAGCCTGACGTTCGTGTTGATCTGGCTCTACGAGGTGCTCAGCGCCTTGCGTGTGCACCCCATCCAGTACCTGTTGGTTGGCGGATCGCTGTGCCTGTTCTATCTGCTGTTGCTGGCACTTGCAGAACACATCGGGTTTGGCGCTGCCTATCTGATGGGTGCGGTTCTGGTTACTACGCAGGTCACCGCATACAGCCTCTCCGCGCTGAGAAGCAAGGCGCGCGCTCTAGTGTTGGGTGGAGTGCTGGGGAGTCTCTACGGCTACCTCTATGTGCTACTGCAGGTCCAGGACTTTGCGCTCATCGCTGGTGCCGGTGGACTGTTCCTCGCACTGACCGCGGTCATGTACGCGACGCGCCGCATCGACTGGTATGCCTTGCGGCAGACGCCGCCGCCTCCGCGCGGTGCAGACAAGGGTGCGGGCGCATGAACTGCGTCCTCGAAGGCAGGGGAAAAACAAAATGCTGATCGCCCATCTGGTACCCGGTTACTTCGCTGCGGTTGTCTCGCAGCCGAGCTGGAATCCGAAGTGGAGCCGAACTCAGCGCGCGAGTCTATGGCTGGCCGCGCTCGGCGCAACCGCGGCGCCCGACTTGGACGTGATTTACAACCTGCTACTCCGCGGTTTCTTTGGCCACAGCGTACTGTGGACGCATAGCGTGTTCGTCCACCTGCCGCTGGTGTTGGCGTGGTTCGTGATGGGTCGCACTAGGAGCTGGCCTTACCTGCGAACGATGACCGGGCTCATCGCCGCCGGCGGGATTTCTCATCTATTGCTGGACGCGCTGTCCCACGGCACGCCGCTGTTCTATCCGCTGTCGCGTGAGCTGATCGGAGTCACGCTGGAACGCATCCGCATCGGCGGCGTCATTGCATACCTCACGCATCCCGCCTACCTGGTAGAAGCCTTGCTCATCACGCTCGCGGCGGGTCACTGGGACTCAACACGTGGCACGGCTGCGCGGTACGCGCGAAGCACCTTTCTTGTCACAGTGCTTGTCGGATGGGCGGCGGCGTCGATCGCGTTCCTTGTACTGCTTGCTGCGCCTGCAACCGACAACTACTGATCCGGGAGACGCGTTCTTGTTTATCGCACATGCGCCCGCTGCTTACCTCGTCACGAGGCTGCTGCTGTCTCGACTCGGGTACACCGGGACACGAGCGACTTCGCTGCTGCTGGCCGGGATATTGGGTGCGCTCGCCCCGGATCTGGATCTGCTTTACTTCTACGCGATAGATCATCGGCAACATCATCACCACAGCTACTTCACCCACTTCCCGGTGCTGTGGGTGGGGTTATGCGTGGCAACAACGATCTGGGTCCACCAGGCGAGCCGCTACTTGCGCGTTCTCGCGCTAGTGTTTTCAATCAATGGCTTTGTCCATATGTGTCTCGACTCGATCGTGGGAGACATCCGGTGGTTTGCACCATTCAGCGAAACGCCGTTTTCTCTATTTAGCGTGCCGGCACTCTACACGCCGTGGTGGCTGAACTTCTTGCTGCATTGGTCATTCGCGTTGGAACTTCTTGTCCTGGCGTGGGCAATCTGCCAGTTGTTGAGTCGTCGTAGCGAAGCCGAGCGAGCCCCCTTCGACGGGGCTCAGGACAGGCTTTAGCGAGCCGATAGGGCCAAGCCCAGGGAAAGGGCTTGGCACTCTCACATAACCCGAGTTCGGAGGGGCTTAGCGAGGTGCTTATAGTGGTGCGGACGGAGAGACTCGAACTCTCACACCTTTCGGCGCTACCACCTCAAGATCTGTCTCTGTCCTCGGTAAGCGCCTGACTTATACGGGAAGGGGGCTGATTCGAAGGTGCCAAAAACTGCCAGTTTGTACCTATATGGATCAATACTTTATGTGTGGATTTGGAGCCAGCTAAATTCGGTTCCAGCGAAGCATTTTGGTGATTGCCGTGGACAGTGTACAAATCGACGTCCGTCAACGATTCGGTTAGGCCGCTGTAAGTCGCACTCTGCCGACATTTCCGAGTTTGACGTGCCGTTTAGCCTGCCAAAGGTCATGGTTGTACTGCATGGCGAGCCAGCTCTCGGGAGAGCGGCCAAGCGCCTTGGCAAGGCGCAGTGCCATCTTAGGGCTGATGCCGCTGGCTCCGGTGAGGATGCGGTGCAGCGTAGACGCCGACACACCGAGCTTTGAAGCGAGCTCGCGTCCACTAAGATTGTTGGGCTCGAGATAAATCGCCGCGATGAACTCGCCGGGATGAGGGGGATTGTGCATGGCCATCAGTGGTAGTCCTCATAATCCAGGACGTAGGCGCGTCCGTCCCTGAATTCGAAAGTTAAGCGCCAGTTTCCATTTACCCAGACTGACCAGCGGTCGCGTTCGGATCCCTTCATAGGGTGAAGGCGAAACCCTGGAACGTTCATGTCGTCAACAGACTGAGCCGTATCCAGAGCCGCCAACAGCATCCGCAGCCGCTTGGCGTGATGGGGTTGGATGCCCGCCGCGCTTCCCGACTCAAAGAACTTCCTCAGCCCTTTGTGTCGGAACGATTGAATCATGCGCCGATGATAGCGCGTTGCGCATCACGCAACAAGACCTAATGTCGTATTCGCACCACTGACGGGTAACACCACCAGAGGGGGGTGGTTCGAGCAAGCCCCGCCGCCACTTGCGGTATCACCGAATTTATCAGCACCAAGTGACGGCCCCATAGGGGCTGATCTACCCACCCTCGATAAGAGATGATTATCGTCAACCCGACTACCAGCGATTCCTGAATCGCAACACGCTGATTTGCAGCATGAGCAGGGTTGGTCATTGTAGCGACAACGCGGCCTGCGAGGGTTTCTTCGGAATGCTCAAGCGCGAGCGTGTCGCTCACCGGCGGTACCGGACCCGAGACGAGGGTAAAGCGGACTTTTTCGATTACATCGAGCGTTTTCACAACCCAAGAATGCGGCGTAGAGTTGCGAAACAGGATCAGAAATTCGCAGCCTTAACCCAACCGTCCGTGGAGACGGGGTAGAACCCATTTGAATCGCAGCATCGGACGGGTGTTGCCGTCACCGTGGAACGCCGGGCGAGGCACTTTGCCCGGAGATAAGCGCAGCGAAGACATCGTCGTGCTCTACCCGGAAGGAGTCTTCAAAGCCCAAGCCGACGTTGCCGGTCAGGTATCGCTTCGTAGTCCTGAGGCATGATGTGGGCGACTCTGTGATCGATCTGCACAGCTGTAAGGCTTCATTCGTCAGCACCGCCGGCTCAAGGATGCGGCTGACGAGGCCGATTCGCAGCGCCTCCCCGGCGTCGATCCTGCGTCCCGTCAGGCAAAGATCGCGCGCCAGGCCATCCCCGATCAGCCACCGCAAAGGTGTAAAAAGCGGTGGCACGCCGAGTTTCACCTCGGGATGCCCGAAGTTCGCGGTATTCGAGGCGATGCGCAGATCGCACAGCGTCGAGAGGTCGAAGCCTCCGCCGAGGGCAGGCCCGTTGATGGCGGCTACAACCGGCTTCGGGAAATACCACAGGTTACGGTGATATCGGCCCGAGGTTCGAGCGATTTCCCGGTGCAGTTGCGGTTGCGTCAGTTCGGAGGTGTCGAATCCGGCGCAGAAGGCGCTCCCCTCCCCTGTCACTACCACTGACTTTACGGTCGCCTCGTCACTCCACGCCTGCAGCTGGTCCGCCAGCTCCGATAACAGCTGAATGGATAGCGCATTGCGTTTACTGGGTCTTGCCAGCGTAATGAGGCCCACGCCACCTTGATGAATTTGAGTCTTGATTGTCCGGTTATCCATGGTCTACCTCTGTTGGCGTTTAAATGTGGCCGCCCGCCTACTCCGTGGAAGAATTTCTGAAGAACCCGTGCAGCAAGTTGGCGAACTCTTTCGGCCTTTCCAGTTCCGGAAAGTGACCGGTCTCTGGCAGGTACACCAGCTGCGCGTGCGGGGCGTACCTCAGCGTTGAGGCCATGTCGGTCTTGCAGTGAGACCTGTCGTTCTTACCCCAAACGATCAATGTCGGCTGCCTCACCGGCGCGAACGCGGGCTCGGCTTCAGTCAAATACTTCTGAAACGATGAAGCGAGGCTGAATCGGGCGCCGCGCCCAAAGGCTTCGAGGGTTGGCTGCAAAAACTCATCCAGCAGCGCCGGGTTTCCGAGGGCCAGCCGGTACCAGTCGCCGACCCGGCGTCTCTTCAGCAGTGAGATCAGGATCTGCCCGATGTAGGGCCGACCCAGAATGTTCTTGGGATCACGGGTGCGCTTCCACTTCTGCTCTTCATGCCAGTCAGGCGCCTGAATGATCACAAGGTCCGATACCAGCTCCGGGTGCCACCCGGCCAGCGCGATTGCCATGTAGGCGGCAGCGCAGGGGAAGGCAAGCACGCTGGGGCCAAGATCGAGTCTTGTCAGAAATTCTCTGACGATTCCCACCGCGCTCTCGAAATGAAACGGCGTGCCGAGGTGCGGCAGCGAGAAGCCGAATGCCGCCATCTCGAACACAACGACCCGATAGTCGCCAGCAAGGTACCAGATCAGATCGTCATACTGCTCGAGTACGACCGGCGGGTCGGTGACCAGCACGATGGTTTTGGGGCCTTGGCCGGAGATTCGGTAGCGCAGCGTGGCGGCGGTCAACTGGACGAAGTGCACGTCCTTGCGTGAGGATGCCGCGGGACCGCTCAGAATCTTGCGGCGCTGCCAGGGCAGGATAAGGGTATCGATCCAGGTAGCGTCCATAGTAGCCTCGGAGTCAGAAAGAGGGAGGAAAGGCGGCGCGATTCAGCTGTATCTCCTGCCAGAACCAGTCCTGGAACCCCTGCCGGAACAGCCACTCGAGACGCTCGCCGCGCCATGTCACAACCGGCAGGGCGCACGGCCGGCGGATCCACGTCCCTCTACTTGGGGGCGACGGCCTTCATGTTTGCAGTGGTGAAGTAGTTTGGCGGGAATTGCATTTCTACCGTTTCGTCGTGTTCGTTGTTCATCGCCATGAGAAGGTAGCGCGTACTTTGAAGGTCATACAC
>JBOICV010000079.1:0-17815 GCA_050740255.1 Nevskiales bacterium
TAACCAATCTGCTCGGCCTGCTGCTGGGCTTCGAGGTGCTCGCGCGTCATTTCGAACAGTCGGAGGCGCCGGAGCTGCTGCCGCGCTGGCTGCCCGACGGCTTCATGGGTGGCTTTGTACTGCTGTCCATGGTGTTCGTGCTGTCGGCTTTTCTGGACAATATCGCCGCCGCCATGATTGGCGGCACCATCGCGATGCACGTCTATAAAGGCCATGTGGATATCGGTTTTCTGGCCGCCATTGTCGCCGCCGCAAATGCCGGCGGCGCGGGCTCGGTGCTGGGCGATACCACCACCACTATGATGTGGATAGATGGCGTGGCCTGGACGGATGTGCTGCATGCCTTTGTGGCAGCAGTGCCGGCGTTGCTGTTTTTCGGTCTGGTGGCGGCCTGGCAGCAGCACAAAGTTCATCCGATCCGCAAAGACGCCCCGGCCGGCGCACAACTGCGCTGGGAGCGCCTCGCCGCCGTCGCGCTGATTCTGGCCGGCACCATCCTCACCAATGTGCTGCTGGACTTTCCGGCGGTGGGTGTATGGATTGCGATTCTGCTGTGCGCGCCCTTCATGAAGACCGACTGGCAGGTGGTGCCGCAATCGCTCAAGGGCAGTTTGTTCCTGGTCGCGCTGGTGCTGTGCGCCTCGCTGATGCCGGTGGAAGAATTGCCAGCCGCGTCCTGGCAGACGGCGTTCGGCTTGGGTTTTCTGTCGGCGGTGTTCGACAACATACCCTTGACCAAGCTGGCGCTCGATCAGGGTGGTTATGACTGGGGCATGCTGGCCTACGCCGTCGGCTTCGGCGGCTCGATGATCTGGTTCGGCTCGTCTGCGGGCGTGGCTTTAGCCAATATTTTCCCGCGTGCGAAGTCGGTGGGCGGCTGGCTGAAACGCGGCTGGCATGTGCCGGTCGGCTATGTGCTGGGCTTTTTCATTCTGCTATGGGTGCTCGGCTGGCAGCCGCACGAGCGGCACAGAGATGTTGAAGCGCCGTCAGCCATGGAACAGCCGGCGCATTAGTCGCCGACGCTCTGGTGAGTGGGGCAGGGCAGGCTGAAAGTTTTCAAGTCCTCCAAGCGCAGCGCAGTCAACGCGCCGCCCCAGACGCAGCCGCTGTCCACGCCATAAACGCCATGTTCGGGCCAGCGTACCTGGCCGAGCGCCGACCAGTGGCCAAACACAATTTTTCCACCCGCGCTGCGTCGGCCGGGTAGGGCGAACCAGGGCAGGCAATCCGCCGGCTGTGTCCCCAAGGGACCCTTGCTATCGAGCGCGAGCGCACCGTCGGCATGGCAGTAACGCATCCGCGTGAAGCTATTGATGATGAAGCGCAGCCGCTGGCTGCCCCTGAGCCCCGGCGACCAGCGCTTGGGTTCATTGCCATACATCTGCCTCAGCAGTCGGCGGTAGCGCGGACCCCGCAATTGTTGCTGCACTTCGCGCGCGCAGCGCCTGGCCTGCGTCAGGCTCCACGGCGCCGGCAAGCCGGCGTGGACCAGGGTGAAGCCGAGCGCCGGGTCGTGATGCAGCAGCGGCCGCCGCCGCAGCCAGTCCATCAGCTCCGTACAGTCCGGCGCCGCCAGGACTTGCACCAGCGTCGGATCGGGCTTGCGGCGAATTCCGGGGTGCGCATGGAAGGCCAGCAGGTGCAGGTCGTGATTGCCGAGCGTCACGACGGCGGCTTTGCCGAGTTGCTTTACGAAACGCAGAGTTGCCAGCGACTGTGGGCCACGGCTCACCAGGTCGCCGGTAAACCACAGGCGGTCTTTGTTCGGATTGAAGCGGATTTTCTTAAGCAGCGCGCGCAGCTCGTCGTAACAGCCTTGCACATCGCCGATGGCGTAGGTGCTCATAGTTGATTCGCCAACATCGCAAACTGCGCCGGGCTGAGCTGCTCGGCGCGGATGCGCGGATCCAGCCCCGCGGCGCTGATCTGCTCGGCGGACAGCAGGCCTTTCAGCCCATTGGCCAGGGTTTTGCGGCGCTTGCCAAAGGCCGCCGTCGTTACACGGTCATAGGCCGCCAGATCACGCACGGCGAACGGCGGCGGCTGCGGCAGAATGCGCACCACCGCCGAATCCACCTTCGGCGGCGGCAGGAAGGCCCCCGGTTTTACGCGGAACAGCAATTCGCAGCGCGCGCGCGCGGCCAGCGTCACCGTCAAGCGGCCGTAGTCGGCGCTGCCGGGCGCCGCGACCATGCGTTCCACGACTTCCTTCTGCAGCATGAAATGCATATCGCGGATATGTTCTGCCTGGCCTAGTAAGTGAAACAGCAGCGGCGTGGAGATGTTATAGGGCAGATTGCCCACCAGCCGCAGCTTGGCGCCGGCCGCCAGCGGGGAAAAATCGAAGCGCAGCGCATCCGCGGCATGCACGATCAGTTCACCGTGCCCCGCGCAGCGCGTCTGCAGCAAGGGAATCACGTCGCGATCCAGCTCCACCACCTCCAGCCGCCCCAGGCCTTGCAGCAGCGGCAGCGTCAGCGCGCCCAGGCCGGGGCCGATCTCAATGATGTGCTCACCCGGCTGCGGATGGATGGCGTCAACGATGCGCGCGATGACATCGGGTTGGTGCAAAAAATGCTGGCCAAAGCGCTTGCGCGGCATGTGCGCAGGGAAATCCCCCGCCGCTACGCGGCTGCCCCCTTTACGAGGGGGGGCGAAACTTTTCGTATTACTTTGCGCCTCCTGCGTGTTCCCCCCTTTCTTAAAGGGGGGAAAGGGGGGATTTTTCCTCGTCATCCCGCGCGTCTCTGCGCGATGGCCAGCGCAGTTTCGAGTGCTGCGCGCAGGCTGCCGTCATCGGCCTTGCCGCTGCCGGCCAGATCCAAAGCGGTGCCGTGGTCAACCGAAGTGCGAACGATCGGCAGCCCCAGCGTGATATTGACAGCCTGGCCGAAGCCGCGATTCTTCAGCACCGGCAAACCCTGATCGTGATACATCGCCAGCACGGCGTCCGCCCGCTCGAGCCAGGCGGGTGTGAACGCGGTATCGGCCGGCAAGGGGCCTTGCAGTTGCATGCCCAGCGCGCTCAGGCTTTCAATCACGGGTTTGATCACTGCCAGCTCCTCGTGTCCGAGGTGGCCGCCTTCACCGGCATGCGGGTTGAGTCCGCATACCAGAATCCGCGGCCGCGCTATGCCGAAGTCCTCGATCAGCGCGGCGTGCAGCACTTCGATCGTGCGATATAGGCCATCCGTCGTGATCGCACCCGGCACATCTTTCAACGGCAAGTGGGTGGTTGCCAGCGCGACGCGCAGAGCGCCCGCCGCCAGCAGCATCACGGGTGGCGGCACAGCGCAAAGCTCAGCGAGAAATTCCGTGTGGCCGGAAAAGGCGATGCCGGCGTCGTTGATGACGCCCTTGTGCGCCGGGCCGGTCACCATGGCCGCGCTGATACCGTCGCGGCACAATGCTACCGCGCGGCGCAAACAGTCGAGCACATAGGCGCTATTACGTGGATCGAGCCGACCCGGCACTGCGGATGCGGCCAGCCGCGGCCCCTCCAGCAGCACATATAGCTTGCCGGCTGGCGCAGGGGGCGCCGGCTGCTTGGCGGGCAGGGGCAGCAACTCAAGCGGCAGGCGGAGTATTGCCGCGCGCTCGCGCAGCAGCTCGGCGTCGGCCAACGCCAGCACCGCGGTGGGCAGGGGGCGCTGCGCCAGCATGATCGCCAGATCGGGACCGATGCCGGCCGGCTCTCCGGGTGTCAGGGCGATTAGCATTACGGAATTGTGCGGCAAACGAGCGTCCGCGACACGGTGTCGCGCCAGCGTGAGTGTCGAACTAGCTCTGCTTGCCGCCAGCCGCGGGTATTGGTTTGGTGGGCGGTTCCTTCCCTAGCCGGATTTCCACATAGGCCTCATCGCGCAGGCGGCGCAGCCAGATGTCGTATTCCTCGTTGACGCGGCGGCGTCGCAGCGCCGCATACGCGGCTTCGCGGCGCTCACTGTCAGCGCCGCCAGCAGCGTCGCGGCGTTCCAGCAACTGCGCGATATGCCAGCCGTAACCGGTCTGGAACGGCGCGCTGAGCTGCTTCACTTCGAGCTTCTCAAGCTGCGCGCGGAAATCCGGATCGAAGCTCGATGGCGCCTGCCAACCCAGATCGCCGCCCTGCTTGCGGCTGCCCGGATCGTCCGAGTGCTGCTCGGCGAGCTGGCTGAAATCCGCGCCCTCCGCCAGGCGCTGGTGCAGCTCGCGGATGCGAGCAGCCGTTTGCTCGGCGTCGCGCTTGTCGTTGGGGCGCAGCAGAATATGGCGTGCGCGCACTTGCTGGGCCTGGGGGCGCGGGTTTGCGTCACGCACCGCTTCCAGCCGCACGATATGGAACGCGTTGCCACCCTCCAGCACCGGGCTGGTTTGTCCAGGCTTGAGCCGCGGTACCGTTTCGGCGAAGGCGGTCGGCAATACATCGCTGGCGATCCAGCCCAGATCGCCGCCCTCGACCGCCTGCTGACCATCGGAAGAAGCGATGGCCAGCTCGGCGAAGTTCGCGCCTTGCTCCAGCTTGCGCAACACGCCGACAGCCTCGGCGCGGGCTTGTTCAAGCTGCTGCGCGCTGGCGCCGGTCGGCACCGCAATCAGAATATGGCGCAGCTGATACTCGCGCTGCTGCACGGGCTGCTGCCCTTCGCTCTCCAGCATCAGCGCGACGTCCTGCTCGCTGACGGAGATGCGGCTCTCCACTTCTTTCTGCCGCAAGCGGCTCAGCAGAATCTCGTTGCGGATTTGCTCGCGATAGGCGGCGTAGTCGATGCCGTCCTGCGCCAGCGCCGAGGGCAGTTGATCGAGGCTGAGCTGGTTACGCTCGGCAATACCGCCGAGCGCCTGATTGACATCCGCCTCGCTGGGCTCCATGCCGGCGCGCTTGGCGCGGTCGGTTTGCAGCCGCGTCAGAATCAGGCGCTCCAGCACCTGCCGGCGCAGCGCCGCCACATCGGCTACCGACGCGCCCTGGCTTTTCATCTGGCGTACGACCTCGCCCAGCGCCGCGTCCAATTCGCTTTCGAGCACCAGCTCCTCGTTTACCACCGCCACGATGCGGTCCAAGGGTTCGGCCGCCGCATGCAGGGCAGCGGATAGCGAAAGGCCAACGAGCAGGGGCAGCAGCGACGAGAGAACGCGCATCAACATGGGAGGAATCAAACCTTCAGAGGAGAATCAGACCGCAATCAATAATAGGCGTTCCGCAGCGTGTCGTTTTCCAGCAGCCTAGCGAAATTATCGCCCAGTCGGCCCAGGCCCGTCAGCTCAAGCTGCACGTAAAAGCCGTTGGTGTGTTCAAGCGAGGCGTCCTGGATGTAGCGCCGCGCGGCTGCCGTGATGGCCCAGCAGCAACTGCGATACTCGGCGCCGAGCAGGGTTTCGAAATCGATATCGTCTTCCAAAGAGTAGGTGTAACGGCCAATCGCGCTCCAGGCGCTCGAAACAGGCCAGGCAAAGGAGAAATCGGCCTGCTTCAGCAGGTCGCGCCGGAAACGGTAAGCCACGCCAAGCAGACGCCCGGTGTCGTCGGCGTAACGCAGGCGCGCGCTGGCGCGGTTGGTTTCGCCTTCTTCCGGATCGTACTGCCAGGCCAGCCCGCTGCTCCAGTTGCGGGTGTAGCGATACTCGAGCGCGCCGACGATGTCGGAATGGTCTTCATTCAGCGGCCGCCCGGCAGGCAGTGTGACTCTGGGCTCGTCCAAACGGCGGATCTGGCCCAGCGAGGCGGAAAAGCGCACCAAGCCGTCGCGCGGATCGATGAAACGGGTGGTGGCGGCAGCGGTGATCTGGTTCGCGTCGCCGATTCGATCCACGCCGGTGAAACGGTTGGTTACGAACAGCTGATCGAACACGAAGTCCGGCTCACCGGCATCGAAAATCGGGATGTCCGTCTGGTCTTCGAACTCGGTATAGAGATAGAACAGTCGCGGCTCCAGCGTCTGAATCCAGCCGCTGCGCAAAGGCCGCTGATAGCGCTGGCCGAGATCCAGGCTGAACTGCGGCAGGCTGCGCTCGATGCGCTCATCCGGCACCACCACATTCACGGTTTCGTCGAGACGGTAGGCGGTGTAGCGGAAGGCCGCCTCGGCCCTCGCGAAATTCGCGCCATTGTCGAAGATGTAACTGCCGGCCGGACGCAGATCGAAGCGGCTGCCTTCTATGCGTGCCGGATCGTCATGCGCAAACACCGTGGCTTCGCCGTCAAGCTCAAGCCGGAAGCCGCGGGTATTGGGAGTATTGAAGTTCAGCCGGAGCTGGGGGTAGCGGGCGTAGGGCCGGTCGAAGCGCACCAGCGTGCGGCTGATGGTTTGAAAATCGGACACCAGCACCGTGCTCGAGAACCAGTTGGCCGGCTGCCAGGCGACGAGGGCGTTTTGTTGCAGATGGGTTGCGGCCGAGGTGCTCAGCGTGGTCTTGAGATCGGCGAAGTAGTCGTTGTCGCTGACGCGGCGATAATCCATGTATAACGCGGAATCGCGCGTGATATACCCTCGATGTTTGTACAGGAACAGGTAGCGGTTCTCGTCCGTTTCCTGATCGTTGCTCAGATACTCCCCGCCAATCTCGCCCTCGGCGAAGCGCCACAGATAGCGGAACTCGCTGGCGAGTTGCAGGCCGCGGTCGCTCATGAATCGCGGCGTGATGGTGGCGTCGTAATTCGGCGCGATATTGATGTAGTAGGGCTGCGCGAGATCGAAGCCGGTGCGGCTGGAGGTGCCAAGCAGCGGCGGCAGCAGACCGGATTTGCGCCGGTCATCGATCGGGAACCAGATATAAGGCAGATAGAACACCGGCACATCCTTGATCCGCAACTGCGCTCCCCAGGCCTCGCCCCAGCCGGTATTCTTGTCGAGCTCGATCTCGCGTGCCCTGAACTTCCAGAACGGCTTGCCGCGTTCCTCATCGCAGGTGGTGTAGTCGGCGCTTTCCAGGTTGACCACGCCGCTTTCCGTGCTCTTCAAAATCGCGGCGCTGCCGCGCGTGCCGGTGCCGCGCAGATGGAAGCGGCTATCACGGAACTCACCGCGCTCGGAACTCAGATCAACCTCGGCGCTCTCCGATTCGATGTACAGATCCGGACCGCCGAAGCGCACCCCGCCCGAAACTTTCGCTTCACCGGTTTGCCGGTTGTAAGAGAGGTTCTCCGCCTCGATCGCCTTGCCTTCTTGCTCCAGGCGCACCTTGCCGTGCAGCTCGGTGCTGCCGTCCTCGCCAAGTTCGGCGCTGTCGGCGGTGATCTTCGCCGGCGCGTCGGGATCCTGCGGCATTTCCAGTTGCCGGCCTGGCGGCAGCGGGCACACGCCGACGCGGTTGGGCAGGAGCTCTTTCTGCGGAGCCTCGGCCGCCGCCGCGGCGCCGATCAGCGACAAGAAGCAGAAGGCGGCAACGCGGATCGGCAGGGGCAGTAGCACGCAGAGCGCCTCGTCTTAAGTTCTGATGGTTAGGTGATCGCGCACGCCCGTTGTGACGCGCGGCTCATTATGCGAGGATGCCCGCGCCCGAGCAATGCCATGGCGCATTTGTTGGTCGCTCGTATGAACCATCGAACACATCCCGCTCCCAGCGCCGCACTTGACGCGCGCCTGGTACTGCTCATGGCGTGGCTGAAGCAAAAGTTGGGACCAGACTGCAGCGCGCCGTTGCCAGCTTCGGCCGACGCCAGCTTCCGCCGCTACTTCCGCACGACCCGGCGGGGCCGCAGTTACGTGGTGATGGACGCGCCCCCGGAAAAAGAAGATTGCCGACCCTTTGTCCGGATTGCGGCTCTGCTGCACGCTGCCGGCCTGCACGCCCCCGAGATTCTGGCGCAAGACTTACAACAGGGTTTTTTGCTACTGAGCGATCTCGGTGCCCAGACTTATCTGGAGGGATTTACCGAGCAAAACACCGAGCCACTCATGGCCGCGGCGCTGAAAGCACTGGTGAAATGGCAGGGCGCGTCCGCACCGGATGTGCTGCCGCCATACGATGAAACCCTCTTACGCCGCGAACTGGAGTTGTTTCCCGACTGGTATGTCGCGCGTCATCTTGGCCGCGATCTTTCTGCCGAACAGCGCGCCGACTGGCTGCAAAGCTGCGAGCGCTTGATCACGCGAGCGCTGGCGCAAGCGCGGGTCTACGTGCACCGCGATTACATGCCGCGTAATCTTATGATCTCCGATCCCGCACCGGGCGTGCTCGATTTCCAGGACGCGGTTTACGGACCCATCAGCTACGACATCGCCTGCCTGCTCAAGGATGCTTTTCTGAGCTGGCCGGCGGAACGCGTCGCGGGCTGGCGGCGCGACTTCTGGCAGCAGGCGCAAGCGGCAGGCCTGCCGGTAGCCGCCGACTACGCCGAGTTCCGCCGTGACTTCGATCTGATGGGCGTGCAGCGTCATCTCAAGGTGCTCGGCATTTTTGCGCGCATCAATTATCGCGACGGCAAGCCGCACTATCTGACCGACACGCCGCGCTTCATCCGCTATATCCGCGAGATCGCGCCGCTGTATAGCGAACTGATGCCGTTGCTCCGTTTGTTCGATCAGTTGGATTTGCGCGCGTGAAGGCGATGCTGCTGGCGGCTGGACGCGGAGAGCGCATGCGCCCGCACACCGACACGCTACCCAAGTCGCTGCTGCCGCTGCGCGGTAAACCGCTGATCGTGTATCATCTGGAAAAACTGGCGGCGGCCGGCGTGCGCGAAGTGGTGATCAACACCGGCTGGTTGGGCGAGAAAATTCCAGTGGCGCTCGGCGACGGCTCGGCCTGGGAGTTGCAGATCAGCTATTCGCATGAGGGTTGGCCCGCTTTGGAAACCGGCGGCGGCATCAAGCGCGCCTTGCCACTGCTCGGCACAGCGGCGTTTCTGGTGATCAATGCCGACGTATATAGCGATTACCCCTACGCCAATCTCGCTCAGCGAGATGTGGTTGCATCCGATCTCGCGCATCTGGTGCTTACCGCGAATCCGCCGCATTACCCGGCCGGGGATTTCGCGCTAGAGGGTCAGCGGGTGCGCAGCGAAGGCCGGCCGCGCCACACCTATACCGGCATCGGCTTGTTCCGGCCCGAGCTGTTCCAGACGGTGCCGGAGGAGGCTTTTTCCTGGGTTCCCTTGCTGCGTGAAGCCATGCGGCGGGATCGGGTGGCGGGTGAGATGTATACCGGTTTTTGGCGGGATATCGGCACCCCCCAGCGGCTGGCCGAGCTGCGGGGGGTGGGGTCAGATGTTTCTTAAGAAACCGCGCCAAGTACGGATTACTTGTGGATTTTCGCAAAATCGGTATGCTTAGTGCCCAAGCCCAAGTTGCGGCCTTTTCGGCGTCGGCAACGTGAGGGAGAATCAAGTAAAAGGGGGCTGTATGTCGTTTCGTGCGAGACCATGGCTTACGCTGCTGCCGGTCGTGCTGCTGGCCGCCTGCGCGACCACACCGCAGCAGGAAGTGCGGACGCGCGTCATCACCATCGTTCCTACCGAACAAATCGCTCCCAATCAGGAGATTGCGCGTGCCGAGCAGACGCTTGCCGCGGCGCAGGCGATCGGTGCCGACGAAACCCATCCGCTGTTAGTGGCCCGCGCCTACGATCACATTGATAAAGCGCGCGCCGCTTGGGATTACGCGGTGGAGGAAGCGGAAGTCGAATACGACACCGAACCCGATGACATCGATACCATCGACGATTACGAATGGGAATACATCCTCGCCATCTGGTGGGCGCAAAAAGCGCTGGCCGATGCGGAAGTCGCGCTGGCCAATGCCCAGGCCACCAATGCCGAAACCAAGGTGGTCGAATTGCAGCGCAGCATCGAAGCCCTGCGTACCGAGCTGAAGCGCATGGTGGACACTGAGGCGGGAGCGGAGGAGTGAAAATGAAAACAATCAAACTAGCCGCCCTTATCAGCCTGACCGCCGCGCTCGCGGCCTGCAGTGGCAGCCGGCCGGAGAACGAGCCCGGCTACAAGGAGTTGGAGCGGGCCCGCCAGGCGGTGGCACGGGCCGAGCAGAATCCCTGCGTCGGCGGCGACGCGCCGCTGGATCTGAAGAAGGCTCAGGAAAACCTGGGCCGCGCCGAATACACCTGGTACGACGAAGAAGGCGATCTGGATGAAGAGGAAGCCGAATACGTCATTCACTACTCCTATCTCGCCGAGCGTTACGCTGAGGTAGCCGAAGCCCGTTGCCGTTCGGCCGAAGCCGAGCGCACCTGGCAGCGCGTCCTGTCCGAGAACGATCAGGTTGCCCGCGAAGCGCGTGCACTGGCGCTGGCTCACGAGCGGGCGGCGCGCGCCAATCGCATGCGTCTGGAGAAACTCGAGCGTGAGATTGATGCGCTCAGGGGCATGAAGCAGAACGGCGTCAGCACCCGTCAGGAAGACCGCGGCCTCGTGATCACCATGAGCGACGTGCTATTCGCCTTCGACAGCGACCGCGTCTCCGCCCAGTACGGACCGATGCTCGACAAGCTGGTGACCTATCTCAGCGAAGACCCGAAGCACGCGGTGCTGGTGGAAGGGCATACCGACTCGATCGGCACCGTGGAGTACAACGCGGATCTGTCGGAACGCCGTGCCGAGGCCGTTCGTCGCGCGCTGATTTCGCGCGGCGCTAACGCGCGGTCGGTAAAGGTTCGTGGTTACGGCGAGAGCCGGCCGGTGGCCAGCAACAATAGCGCCAATGGGCGGCGGCAGAATCGCCGTGTGGAGTTGATCGTCAACTAAGTTTCAGGGATTCGCAGAAAAGGCGGCTATGCCGCCTTTTTTGTTGCCTGCGCACTGCCCGTCATTCCCGCGAACGCAGGAATCTTTTTCTTTTCCCCTCTCCCTCGGGGAGAGGGCGACACGAAGTGGCGGGTGAGGGCGCATCTCTTGCTAGCGCCTGCTATTCACTACAGCTTTTGTTCCGCCCGTGCTGGGCGGGGTGACTTTCTTTATCGAAAGAAAGTCACCAAAGAACTCGCGCCGACTGCGCCGTCGTTCGCGTTCCCGACGCGAAAGGATGCCCTGCGCAGCTTGCGTGCTCGGGGTCGCGCAAATGCCACATCCCTGTGGCACTAGCGCTCAGCGGGCCATCCACGGCCCGCTGCCCCCCGCGTCTGCTGCGCTGCTCGGCGGCGCATACGGCGCCTTCCTCGCGGCCATCCTTGGCCGCCCCAAGCTTTACGTTCTACCTGAGAGGTTGGAAGGAAGCTTTATCCCCGTTCGGCGCAGGGGCGAGCCGGATTGAGGTATTGCTCCAGCGGAGCAATACCCCGGCGAGCGGGCGGTCCACGGATGGACTGCCCCGGGCTTTCGCGCGGAGCAGGAAAGCGCAGCGCGAAACAAGCCGCCGGGCGGCCTTTCTTTTCGCCCATTTTCTTTGGCCGCGCAAAGAAAATGGGTCCCGCCCAGCAAGGGCGGAACAAAAGTTCTAGTAATTCGCGGGGACTAAAAAAGAAGCGTGCGCTCAAGCGTTACTTAGCGCTATTCGTCTACAAAGGTATTATCGGGTGCCTTAATGAAGCTATCGGTCAGCGGGAAAAAGGGACGCCAACCACCGTCGTCAATTGCACCCAACACACGCACATCCCCCGCCGGTTCATCATCCCAGTACACACTGATATCAACCTGGTACAAAGTTCCAGACTTGCCGCGGCTCTCCAAATGGACGGCCCGCGACTTCACCATCGTAGCCAAATCAGCATAGGGGACTTGGCGATAGATGGAAAGTTTTTCCGCCAGAATACTGCGAGCTTCAGCGTTATCCATCTTGGCGCAGCCCAACGACAGATACATGCAGCTTAGGGTCACGACCGTGTACGAGTACCGCACGCGGTCCATGAATCTAAATTAGTCCTTCCGCCTGATGATCCGCGTGATAGGACGACCGCACCATCGCCCCACTCGCCACATGCCTGAACCCCATCTCCTCCCCCAGCACCCGCAAACGCTCAAACTCGTCGGGATGCGCGTAACGCTTCACGGGTAGGTGATGCCTGCTCGGCTGGAGATACTGCCCGAGCGTGAGCATGTCCACGTCGTGCGCGCGCAAATCTCGCATCACCTGCTCGATTTCTGAAATTTCTTCGCCCAGCCCCAGCATCAGACCGGACTTGGTTGGCACACCGGGATGCATTTGCTTGAAGCGCTGCAGCAAATCCAGCGACCAGTCGTAGTCCGAGCCGGGCCGCGCCTGCAGATAAAGCCGCGGCACGGTTTCGAGATTGTGGTTGAACACGTTCGGCGGGGTGTCCTTGAAAATCACCAATGCCGGATCCATGCGCCCGCGGAAATCCGGCACCAGCACTTCAATCTGGATTTGCGGCGACAACCGGCGTGTTTCCTGGATGCAGGCGGCAAAATGCGCCGCGCCGCCGTCCTTCAGGTCATCGCGATCCACCGAGGTGATGACCACGTAGCGCAAACTCATTGCCGCTATGGTTTTGGCGAGATTCAGCGGTTCTTCGCTGTCGAGCGCATTGGGCCGGCCGTGCGCCACGTCGCAGAACGGGCAACGGCGCGTGCAGATGTCGCCCATGATCATGAAGGTGGCGGTGCCTTTGCCGAAGCACTCACCGAGGTTTGGGCAATTCGCCTCCTCGCAAACCGTGTGCAGCCGGTGCTCGCGCAGAATGCTCTTGAGCCTCGCGACTTCCGGTCCGCCGGGAAACTTCGCGCGGATCCACTCCGGCTTGCGCAGCGGCTGCGTGGTCGGCTCGATCTTTATCGGGATGCGCGCCATCTTGTCCGCCGCGCGCAACTTGACGCCAATCACTGGAGCGGACGGGGTGCTGGAACTCATGGGGCTAGTTTAACCCGCGGCTATACCCCAGCCGGGGTGCGTCTGAGCGGCAGTCCACACTTCCAGATGCAGGCGGGTAAGGCAGGCCGGGTCGCCCAGCAGCGTGTTCTGCTGGATTTCGTTCAGCTTACCCGGCCCTTGCTGCAGGGCCTGTTCCACCAGATGGCTGCGCCAGGCTTTTGTAGTCGCAGGAAGACGCTCGCGTGTGCGGCCCGCGGCGCAGAGCAGGGCATTAGTCAGGGGTTCGGTGACGGCGCGCCGGAAGCCATCCGCTCGCACCGTACTGCGGCGTAGCGCAGCCTGGGTCCAGCGTAGCTCGCGGGCCGGGATGGACTCCTCGGGGATCAGAAATAAGCGTCCGGCTCTCGCAGCACGACCGAGGCCTGCGCGGCTGGAAAAGACGGACAAGGGAATCGCCAACAGCAAAGCCCCGATGATAGGCAGCAGCCAGCCCAGAAACATCGGGTTGAGCCAGTACACCAGCGCGGCCCACAGGGCCACCATTACGGTATCCGCCGCGTGGCGCCGAACGGCCAGCGTCCAGGGTGTCTGCGCGTCCGCGCGCGGCGGTGAGCGCCAGCCCACGTCCAGACCCAGCAGGCCGGTGACGACGAAGCGCGAGTGAAACAGCATGCGGATCGGCGCCAGCAGACTGGAGAACAGGATTTCCGCCAGCGTGCTGAACACCAGCTTGAGCGGTCCACCGTAAAGCCGCGCGTGCTGGGGCCGCAGCGCCAGATGGCAAAGCGCCAGCAGCTTGGGCAGCAGCAACAGGCCGAAAGTCGCAGCGAATAGTCCGACCGCCCATTCCGGATGCCACTCCGGCCACACGGGGAACAACTGGTGTTGCTCCGGGAAATAATCGGGCGGCACCAGCTCGTGCATCGCTAACAACGCAGTCGAGAGCACCAGGAATAGCAGCCACAAAGGTGCCGAAAGATAGGCCATCACGCCCGTCATGAACACCGCGCGATGCGCCGGATGCAGACCCTGCGCCAGGAACAGTCGGAAATTCTTGAGATTACCCAGGCACCAGCGTCGGTCACGCCATAATTCCTCCAGCAGGGTCGGCGGCATCTCCTCGTAGCTGCCCGGCAGGTCATAGGCCATCCATACCGCCCAGCCCGCGCGGCGCATCAGGGCGGCCTCGACGAAATCGTGACTCAGGATTTCCCCGCCCATAGCGCCGCCGCCCGGCAGGCGGCGCAGCGCGCAATGACGCATGAAGGGCGCCACGCGCAGGATCGCGTTATGTCCCCAGTAATGCGATTCGCCCAACTGCCAGAAGTGCAGCCCGGCGGTGAACAAGGGTCCGTAGACGCGGTTGGCGAACTGCTGGATGCGTGCGTAAAGCGTCTCGCGTCCGGCGGCCTGCGGCGCGGTCTGGATGATGCCTGCGGTCGGGTTCGCTTCCATCAACTGCACGAGGCGTTTGAGGCAGGCGCCGCTCATCACGCTATCCGCGTCGAGCACCACCATATAACGGTACTTGCTGCCCCAGCGGCGGCACCAGTCGGCGATGTTGCCGCTCTTGCGCTTGATGCGCAGCAAGCGGCGGCGATAGAACAGGTGGCCGAAGGCATTCATCTCGCGGCACAACGCCAGCCAGCCTTCGAGTTCCGCCACGCGCAAGTCCGGATGGGAAGTGTCGCTGAGGACGAAGAAGTCGAAGTGCTGCAGCGCATCGGCTCGATGCAGCGAGGTATAAGTTGCCCGCAAGCCGGCGTAAACGCGTGCCACGTCTTCGTTGCAAATCGGCATCAAGACGGCGGTGCGCGCTTCTGTGGCGATGGGCTGGTCTGCACCCGCGCTGGCGGAAATGGCGAACCGCTCGCGCCCTCGTAGCAGCACGTAAAAACCCAATAACGCAGTCCAGAAGCCAGCCGACACCCAGCTGAATAGCACTGCATAGACAAACAGCAGCGCGAATTCCAGCCAGTGCGCGCCGTGATAGGGCAGCACCGCGAGCATGTAGTACACCGCCCAAACGGTCTGGCCCAGCGTGAGACCCAGCAGCAGCAAGCGACGCAGATTGGCCTGGGTTTGCCAGGGTACCCGCGCCGACCTGTTATTGGTGGCGGCTGGATCGCGGCTGGCGAGTGTCAAGCGGCGGCCGCGCAACAGGCCGAATAAGCGGCTGAAGGGATTGCGCAGCAAGGGTTCCGGCGCCATCGAGGCCGGCAGCATCTCCGGCGTGGTGACGAGACGCAGATGTCCCGCGCGATCATGCGCCAGCGGCAGCTTGGACGCATCCTCGGTCGCCGCCGCGCGCTGCAGGCGGGCCGTGATAGAGGTCTGCAGCGCCGTCTCCGGCGGCGTATCCGGTGGCAAACCGGCGAGCCCTGCATTGACCGTTCCCAGCGCGCCGCGGCGCTCCGCGGCCTGCTGTTCGCGATGGCCCCCCGGCGCGCGTGGCGTAAGCAGCGCGAGATAGGCAGCGATCCTGGCGTCAGCCGCGTGGAGGTTTCCTATGGCGGCAATATATAGCTCCAGGTCTCGGAGATCATTTTGCTGTTGTGCTGCAGGTGGGCGCGCAACTCAACCGGTTCGCCCGCGGTCTTGCGCCGCATGACAAAGGACACCCGCCAGCCGCCGGTAACCTCGTTGCGGAAACTTTGCTGTTCGAGAATTTCGCCGTTTTCGCTGGCCCAAATACGTGCGGTGGGCTCGGCACCACCCTTGAACTGCGCCAATGCCGGGCCGGTGAAATCCAGCGCGACGCGCAGCCGGTCGTCGGGTTCGCGCATCGGCCAGGCGCCGATGCGGGTTTGCGCGACCCAGGCGTCGGGTGGCTGCGCGAGTTTTTTCATCTGCCAGCCAAGCCGGTATTCGATATCCACGATCTGGCCCGCGGTCGCCGGAGCTTCGGGCACCCAGTAGGCCACGATGTTGTCGTTGGTCTCGTCGGGTGTGGGAATCAGCACCAGCTCCACTCGTCCCGGGCCCCAATCGCCTTCGGGCCGGATCCAGGCGCTGGGCCGCAGCTCGTAGCGCGCCTCGAGATCCTCATAGTTCGCAAAATTGTGATCCCGCTGCATCACACCGAAGCCGCGCGGATTCTTGAGCGCGAACGAGGTCACCAGCAGCCGCCGCGGGTTGACCAGCGGCCGCCAAATCCACTCGTCTTCATCGGTATGGATCAGCAGGCCATCGGAGTCGTGCACCTCGGGGCGGTAGTCCGGATGCGGGCCGCGCTGATTCTCGCCGTAGTAAAACATGCTGGTGAGCGGCGCCAGCCCCAGTTTGTCCACCGACTTGCGCATGAAAAGCCGCGCGCGCACGCGCAGCTCGGTTTCCGTGCCGGGCCGCAGCCGGAACTGATAGGCGCCGGTCATGCTGGGAGAATCGAGAAGAGCGTAAAACGTAAGCTCCCGATCGTCGTCCTGTGGCTGCTCGATCCAGAATTCCTTGAAGAACGGAAACTCCTCGCCCGAACGCAAGGCGGTATCCACCGCGACGCCGCGCGCTGACAGTCCGTAGCGCTGACCACGGCCGAGGGCGCGCAGGTAACTGGCGCCCTGGAACACCAAGACCTCGTCGACAATGTCGGGACGGTTCAAACGATAGTGCACGCGCAGGCCGGCAAAACCGACGTTCTGCAGGTCATCACGACTGAGCCGGTTGGTGCGGTAGTCGAAGTCGAGCGGATTGAACGGCAGGCGGCGCGGTTTGTCGTCCGTGATCAGGTTGATCTGCACCGGCCGGTTATAAATGAAGCCCGGATGGAAGAGTTGAATTTCGAAGGGCAGCTTGTCCTTGCGCCAGATGCTGCGATCGGGTTTGAAGCGGATGTCGCGGTATTGATCGTAGGACAACTCCAGCAGCTCATCCGGCGACTGGCCGTCTGGCGAGCGGAAGGCTTCTGCGGCCTGCGCCTTGGCGCGCTGGGCGACGTCAGGAAAGCCGAAGGCCTGCGCCAGTGTCGGCAGGGTCAGCAGGCAGGCCGCCAAGGCGGCGCGCCGCGCCAGAATCAGGGGGGCAAACATACGCAGGGAAAGCGGGTAAATCGGTGGCGGGCATTGTACTTGAGCATGTTTTACCGCGCTGTAGTTTTTAGTGCCCAGCTACTAATGCCCCGCTACCCCTTCCACTCCGGGCTTGAAGCGGTAAATCTGGTAGGGAGCGTGAGCCGCGACGCTCCAGGGCGGCTTGCCGATGACCTGGTGCAGGCTGCTGCAAGTGACATACAGCCAGCCATCCGGCCCGAAGGAAAAACCATCGGGCCAGCGCAGCCGTTCGTCCTTGAGCAGGGTACGCAGCTCGCGCTCCGGTGTCAGCGCCAGGATGGCTGAGTGTTCGAGATCGGAGATATAGACGTTGTCGTCGTTATCCATGGTGAGTCCGTCAGACATCGTCTTTTCGGCAAAGGTTTCGATGCGTGCCAGCAAGTCTTCGCGACTGATGGTGCTGTCGCGCAAATCAGCGCTTCGAATGCGGTACAGGTGGTTGTTGGTCACCGGCGCGAAGTACAGCCACTCGCCGCGCTTGTCGAGCGCGATCGAGTCCACGCCGGGACGGATGGCGACCAGCCCAAAGGCCTGCATGCGGCGGCCTTGTACCACGGGCAGATATTTTTCCGCCACCACACTGGTGTGGTTTTCGATCACGCGCCGCGCGCGCTTGCGCTTGACGTCGTAGACCACGATGGCGGGTGTCTTGCCGAAAAAGCTGGCCTCAGCGATATAGACCCAACGGCCGTCGGGTGAGACCTGGAAGTCATTCAGATGCGAACCCGGACCGGCGATCTCGTCCGGAAAAACGTACTCGTGCACGACTTGGCCGGAGTCGATATCAAACGCCAGCAGCCGGCCAGCCTCCATGCCGTGATGACCGGCGTCCAACGTCCACAAGCGATTCTGCCGATCGATGCGCAGCGACAGCACGCTACGAAAATAGCGCTCCTCGCCCACATCCATCTGAAAGGCTTCGTTCGGCCAGGCCACGGCCTGTCCGTCGCGCCACTCCGCAATCTGGATCTCCGGCTTGGCCTCCGGATGGAAACTGAAAAACAGCCGGCCGTCCGCGCTGACAGCGAGATTGCCTGGCGGTGAGGGCAGATCGGCGACGAGTTC
>JBOICV010000080.1:0-1165 GCA_050740255.1 Nevskiales bacterium
CCTGCACCCAGCGATAAGCATCCTGCGCGACGTCGCGCGGCATCATGTCAAGCGCGTTCCCCAGCTCATCCAAAATGACCACGGTATTCTCCCGGCCTGCTCGATCCCACGTCGAGCGATGGCTGGAGGTCAGGTAATCGTCACGCCGATTCATCTCCTCGACGATGCGCTTCAGATATCCGGCATAGCGCGCAGCTTCCTCTGGTTGGGTGATATGGCGAACCGGCACCATCTTCACATTCGGATGCGCCTCGAACGGCCAGAAGTCCGCTTGCTTCCCCAGAATGACGACGCGCTGTCCGCTGGCGATCGCGGCGGCAATGAACGGCCGCAGGAAATAACGGCTCTTGCCTTTGCCGGTCTGCCCGAAGATTCCGCCGTGCGGCGTTTGTGCGAGGGACAATCGATCGAGGCCGCGCGCACTGACTCCAAACGGAATATCGCCTTGCCCGTCCCAGTTTTCCATCAGGGACCACGCCGGCGCGCCGTTGCCCTCCGCCAATAAATTCAGCATGGGCGCGGCGATATCTACATTGGCATTCGGCATTGGCGTTTCTGTGGAAACGGCGGGCTTGCCGAGTAAGCGCTTGAGGAGGGGTGATTGCGCGATCGCCCGCGTGGCTTCCAGGCCCACGTGCAACTGCGTGTTGGCCAAGGCTTGCTCCGTCGTCAGATCATCATGCTCCGGATCGATCACCGCGCGGTGCGCCAGGTTTGGATTCACCAGCTTGTTGTTCCTGCCCAGCGCCTGTGTGGTCACTACCGGCAAGCGTCCATGCTGATCGGGCGGCAAGGCGGTTGCCTGAAAAAATTCTGCCTGCGACAGTTTCCAGCTGCGCCAGACCTTGCTGCCGAAATACGCAATGATCAGCCCCAGCACCACGACCAAGGCAATGTTCCAGATCCACACGCGCATCTGCGCGGCCTGCACTTTGCTGCGCTCGATCTGCTGGGTCGCAACGAGCTGTGTGGCCGTCACATGCTGCCAGTAGGCCGCGGCGCCCTGCGTTTGCGTGGCAATGATCGTGGCCATGCCTTGCGTGAGTGTGGCCTGCGCGGTGAGTTGCTGCTCGAGTTCGAGCGCTTGTTGTGTGGCCGCGGCTCGGTCTGCCTGCGCCTGGCTGGTCAGGGCGACCACGTTCGCGAAATCAATCGCCGCCTGCGT
>JBOICV010000081.1:0-3380 GCA_050740255.1 Nevskiales bacterium
GTGTCACGCCGATGATGATTCTCCCCTACATGCTGCGCGTATTACCCCCGCGTCGCCTGCAGGAGATGTGCATTACCGGTGAACCGTTCTCGGCCAGGGACTCGCTCGAGTGGGGCGTGGTCAACTACCTCGTGCCGCGCGCGGAGCTGGATTCCAAAATCGAGTGGTTACTTAATCGCATCACTGACAAGTCGCCAACAGCAATCCGGCTCGGCAAGCAGGCCTATAACGCGATGCGCGACATGTCACTGCGTGAATCGCTGGAATATGCGCAGACCATGGTGCCGGTGATGTCCTCGACCGCCGACGCCAGGGAAGGCATGACGGCATTTCAGGAGAAACGTAACCCGAACTGGACGGCTAAATGAGCAGAAAGCCCGCGCGTACGCACGCTCCGCGCCTCGCGCGTGAGCAGCGTGTGGACGAAATTCTTGCGGCGGCACGCGATGTATTTTGCAAGCAGGGCTATGAGAATACGGCGGTGTCGGAAATCGCCGAACGCATGGGCGTGGTCGAGGGCACGATTTACAAATACTTCGACAGCAAGCGCGAGCTGTTGCTTAAAGTACTTGAGCATTGGTACGAAGAGATGTTCGGCGATTACGCGCGCGATCTTGCGGGTGTTGTCGGCCACCGGGCTCGTCTGCGGCTGTTGATCTGGCGTCATCTGCGCGCGGTACGCGAGTTTCCGTTGCTGTGCCGTTTGATGTTCCGCGAGGTTCGCTCCGAACAGGATTATCACGGCTCCGACCTGCATGGCATGAACCGCCGCTACACCCAGTTTTTACTCGACGTCATCAATGATGGTGTTTCGGCCGGGGAGTTTCGTGCCGATCTTCCACCGGCGCTACTACGCGATCTGGTCTACGGCGGTATTGAACATCACACCTGGAATTACGTCTGCGGCCGCGGCGATCTGGATATCGATGCGATCGCCGGGCAGATTACGACCGCGCTCTGCGACGGCATCACTACCGCCGATCTCAGACAGGAAATGCAGCGCTTGACGCAGATTGCCAGCCGCATTGAGAGAGCCTTGCCCCAAAAGAACGACAAGGCCCCACGGGTCAGATCATGACGAATACCAAACATTGGCCGTTCCAGTCGGTACTGGTTGCAAACCGCGGCGAGATCGCCGTGCGCGTGCTGCGCACGGTGCAGAAGCTGGGCCTGAATGGCATTGTCGTCTACCACTCTGCGGACCGCAGTACGCTGGCGGTCAAGCAGGCCGATGCTGCCGTCGAGATCACCGGCGCGACGCCGGTCGCGGCCTATCTGGACGGCAAACAGATTCTGGCAGCGGCCAGGGCCAGCGGTGCGGGTGCTATCCATCCGGGCTATGGCTTCCTGTCGGAGAACGCCGGCTTTGCGCGCAGCGTGGAAGCTGCCGGCCTGATTTTTATCGGCCCCAAGCCGGAGCAGATCGAGCTGATGGGCGACAAGGTGCGCGCGCGCAATTTCGTGGAGAAAGGCGGCTTCCCGGTCGCCCCATCGGCCATAGAGGACGATGATCCGAAGACCTTTAACGCACGCGCCCGCAAGGTAGGTGCACCGCTTTTGATCAAGCCTTCCGCTGGCGGCGGCGGCAAGGGCATGCGCATCGTGCGTGATCTCAAGACGCTGGACGCGGAAATCGAAAGCGCGCGCAGCGAAGGCCAGCGCTACTTTGGCGACGGGCGCCTGTATGTTGAGCGCTACATCGAGAACCCGCGCCATATCGAAGTACAGGTGTTGGGCGATAGTCACGGCAACGTCGTGCATGTGCTCGAGCGCGAGTGCTCGGTGCAGCGCCGCTTCCAGAAAATCGCCGAGGAGACGCCATCGCCGGCGCTGGACGCTGCGCTACGGCAGAAGATCTGCGAGACCGCCGCCGGTATTGCGCGCTCGGCGGGTTATCGCAATGCAGGCACTGTCGAGTTCATTTTCGGGCAGGGCGGGGCCCCCGGTGCCGGTTCCGACACCGGCAATGGAACATTCTATTTCCTGGAAATGAATACCCGGCTGCAGGTGGAGCATCCAGTGACGGAGGAAATCACCGGCAAGGATCTGGTGCTGGAACAGTTGCGCATCGCGGCGGGCGAGAAACTGGGTTACGCGCAGAAGGACGTCAAAGCGCAGGGTCACGCCATCGAGTTCCGCATCTATGCCGAAGACCCGGGCCGCGGCTACACGCCGACCACAGGACCCGTTCTCACGCTGCGCCCCCCGGCGGGTGAAGGTGTGCGCTGGGATAGCGGCATTCTCGAAGGCGGCGAGGTTACCGCAGCCTTCGACCCGATGATCGCCAAGCTCATCGTGCGCGGCACCGATCGCGGTGAGACTATCGCCCGCGCGGACAAGGCGCTGGCGGAGACGGTGCTACTAGGCTGCAAAACCAATACCGCCTTCCTGCGGCGCCTGCTGAATCACCCGGCCTTCATAGAGGGCGCGATCCACACGGGCTTCCTCGATGCGCACCCGGAGATCGCGGCGGAGCCCGCAATGGCGGTGACAACCCTGAACAAGCTGCTGGCTGTGGCAAGTCTTACGACACGACCGATGCGCGATGTCGCTGACAGCGTGCCGGACATGCATGCGGCGATAGGCCCCTGGCGCAACTAGCGAGGAACCAATGCACCACGCCTTCAAAATTGGCGACACCGAACACAACCTGGAGTTGTCGCGGGCGGCGAGCGGTTACCGGTTGCACCTCAGCGATCGAATCATTCCGGTTGATATAAAAACGGGTGCCGATGGCCAATCATGGCTTACGGTCAACGGTGAGGTTTGCGAGGTGGTCATTGCCACTCGCGGCGACAACGTATTTATCCACCTGGACGGCGAGACCCATCAGCTTGTTTACGAACATCCGCTGGAGCGACTTGCACATCAGGCCCATGGCGCCGCCTCCGACGGTGTGCGCGCACCGATGCCGGGCAACCTCGTGTCGGTGCAGGTCAGTGCGGGCGACGCAGTGACCAAAGGTCAGACCCTGCTGGTAATGGAAAGCATGAAGATGGAAACCACGATTCTTGCCCCACGCGATGGCGTCGTGCAGGCGGTGCACTTCGACAAGGGCCAGACTTTTGACCGCGACGCGTTGCTACTGACGCTGGAGCCTGTAGGAGCGGCTTCAGCCGCGACTGAGGCGGAGTCTACAAAGACGAAGACACGATGAAGCGCATCGAATCCAAACTCAACCCGGCCTCGGCAGAATTCCAGGCCAACGCCGCGCATAACCGGCGGCTGGCGGAGGAATTTCGCGAGAAACAGCGCAAGGTGCGCTTCGACCGGCCGGAGCGTGACGTTGAACGCTTGCGCAAGCAGAACAAGCTGCTGGTGCGGGAGCGCCTCGATCAATTACTTGATCCGGGCACACCCTTTCTGGAACTGTCGTCGCT
>JBOICV010000082.1:0-7363 GCA_050740255.1 Nevskiales bacterium
TCAGGGGATGGCTGAGCGCGAGCCGGCGCGCGTGCAGGGCCTGACGCCGGAACGCACGCAAAACGGCTTCAAGCTCGGGCCTTGCCCGCGGCGGCAAAGCCAGGCGCCGACCGTATACCGGATCGCCCACGATCGGAAAACGAATGTGCTGAAAGTGCACGCGGATCTGATGGGTGCGGCCGGTTTCAAGCTTCACGCGCACATAGGTATGCGCCCGAAAGCGCTCCAATACGCGATAGTGGGTTACGGCTGCGCGTTCGCCGCGACCACTGTTTGCGCGCACGGTCATGCGCTTGCGATCCTGTGGATGCCGGCCGATGGCGGCATCCACCGTGCCGCCGGCGGTCATGACGCCGCAGACCACGGCTTCGTATTCCCGCTCGACCAAGCGTGCCTGCATAGCCCCGACCAATGCGGCATGCACTTCGAGCTTGCGCGCGACCACCAGGAGGCCGCTGGTGTCCTTGTCGAGACGGTGCACGATACCGGCGCGTGGCAACTTTGCCAGCTCCGGGGCGTGATGCAATAAGGCATTCAGCAGCGTACCGGCCGGATTGCCGGCACCCGGATGCACCACCAGCCCGGCGGGTTTATTGATCACCAGGATAGCGCTATCCTCGTACACTATCTCCAGCGGTATGGCCTGCGCCGCCGCACTGACGACGGTTTCTTCCGCCACCGCAACGGTGATGGTTTCACCGCCAGCCAGCTTGTCGCGCGGCCGCGGCAAGACACCATTGACCGTCACCGCGCCGGCCGCAATCCACGTTTGCAAGCGCGCCCGCGAATACTGCGGCAACAATCCGGCCAGCGCCTTGTCCAGACGTTGGCCGGCCGCGGTGGCGGGCGCCGTCAAGTGTTCAATGCATGGAGTCGTCACAGTCTGTAGGCGGGTATACTTATCGCCCAATTTCAGTCGCAATTTTCAAGATTAGCATGCGCGTCTGGCTATCCCCGTTTCTTGCTTGCATGTTCCTGGCCGGCTGTTCCAGCGATGGCACGGTGCGCAAAAATCCGTTCCGCGACCAGGAACGCGTGATTGAAAAACTCAGCGCGGAGCAGTTATACAAGAGCGGCCGTGCCAGCCTCGATTCCGGCGACAACGCCAGCGCGCTGGATTTCTACCAGCGCCTGGACGCGCGTTACCCCTTCACCCCGTACGCTACCCAGGGCCAACTCGAAACCATTTACGCGCATCATCGCGCCTTCGGCACGGAACTGGCGCTAACCGCCGCCGCGCGCTTTATCAAGCAGCATCCGCGCCACGCGGCGATTGACTACGTCTATTATCTGCGCGGCCTGATCTATCAAAGCCAGATCGAAGAAGGTTTCGAGGAGTTGCTGGGCGTGGACTCCACCCGGCGCAGTCCGGACGCGGCGCGCCAGGCCTTCGACGCTTTCGGGCTGTTGATTCAGCGCTATCCGACCAGCCGCTACTCGTCCGAATCGCGCCAGCGCATGGTTTATCTGCGCGGCATCCTGGCGCGGTACGAACTCAATATCGCCGAATACTATCTGCGCCGTCGCGCCTATGTCGCCTCCAGCCGCCGCGCGCAATTGGTGCTCGACAAGTATCAGGGTACGCCCAGCGTTGCGCGCGCGTTGGACGTGCTGCGTGAGAGCTATGCGGAACTCGGTTTGAAGGACCTTGCCACCAACGCGGACAAGATGCTGCGCTACAACTTTCCCAAGTACGACGGCCAAGGAAAAACGCCGTTCTTGCGCTGGCCTTTCGGTAAGAAGAAAGACGCGTCGGCGCAAACACCACCGGCGCTAAAAGCCTCTTAGGCTACAGGTCGCCGTACACCGCGGTAATCGGGTAACGCCGTTCTCGTCCGAACGCGCAGGGTGTGACTTTCGGCCCCGGCGGCGCCTGACGCCGCTTGTATTCGCTCTTGCGGATCAACGCCGCCACACGGCGCACAATAGCCTCGTCAAAACCCATCGCCACGATCTCGCCGATCGAGCAACTGCGTTCGACATAGGCCTCGATAATCGGATCGAGAACCTCATAGGCCGGCAAGGAATCCTGATCTTTCTGATCGGGCCGCAATTCCGCACTGGGCGGCCGCTCCAGCACCCGCTGCGGAATCACCGGCGACAAAGTATTGCGATAACGCGTCAGCCGATAGACCAGCGTCTTGTACACGTCCTTGATCGGCGCGAAGCCGCCGCACATATCGCCGTACAGCGTGGCGTAGCCGGTCGCCATCTCGCTCTTATTGCCCGTGGCCAGCACCATATCGTTGAACTTGTTGGACAGCGCCATCAGCGTCACGCCGCGGCAGCGCGACTGCAGATTCTCTTCCGTCAGATCGGCTTTACGTCCCTCAAATTCCGGCGCCAATACCTGCAGAAAACGCTCGAATAACGGTTCGATGGAAATTTCGTCGTAACGCACGCCCATGGCCTGCGCCTGGGCGGCGGCGTCTTCCAGACTCATCCTGGCGGTATAACGCGAAGGCATTGCCACTGCGCGCACGCGGCGCGGTCCCAGCGCATCGGCGGCGAGCGCCAGGGTCAGGGCCGAATCAATGCCGCCCGATAAACCCAATAAAACACCGTGAAAACCGTTGCGGTCGACGTAGTCGCGGATCGCTTGCACTAAACCGCGGTACACCAGCGCGTCTTCCGCCAGCTCGACGGCCGTCGGCTGCATCGAGCGCAGCTTGCCGTCGCTTGCAGCTTCCAGCAAATAGGCGCCTTCCTCGAAAGCCGGTGCGCGAAATACACAATCGCCGCGCGCGTCCACCGCCTGACTGTCGCCGTCGAAAATCAAATCGTCCTGACCGCCAACGCAGTTCACGTAGATAATCGGCAAACCGACTTCCTCCGCGCGCGACCGCAGGATTTGCTGGCGCTGAGCGGACTTGCCGATGTGAAAGGGCGAGGCGTTCAAATTGATCAGCAGTTTCGCGCCGGCGTCGCGCGCCTGCAGCGCGGGCTCTGGAAACCAGATGTCCTCGCAAATCGTGATACCGAGCGGCACGCCTTTCAGCTCTACCACGCAGGCTTCACGGCCCGGCAGGAAGTGACGCTTCTCGTCGAACACACCGTAATTGGGCAGGCATTGTTTGCGGTAATGCGCCAGCCGGCGCGTATTTGCGAACAACGCGGCGGCGTTGTAGCGGCCTTGTGCGGTGAATTCCGGATAGCCGAGCAGAATCGCGATGCCTTGCGCCGCTACGCGCAGGCGCTCCAAGCCCGCCTCTATCGCGGCCGGCAAACCGGAGCGCAGCAGCAAGTCGTCGGGCGGATAGCCGATGACGGCGAGTTCGGGGAAAACAACGAGGTCCGCCTTCAGCTCATCGCGCGCTCGGCGCGTTTCGTGAATCAGCTTGTCGACGTTGCCGGCTACGTCGCCCACCCAGAGATTGACCTGGGCCAGAGCTATGCGCAACACCCCCACCCTAACCCTCCCCCGCTCGCGGGGGAGGGACTGGGAGGGCGCCAATACGCCTCCCGCCTCCCGCCTCTCGCCTCACGCGCCTAGCGCCGCCTTCATGGCGCTGCCAAGATCCGCGGGTGAACGCACGGTTTTCACACCGGCCGATTCCAGCGCCTCAAATTTCGCGTCCGCCGTGCCTTTGCCGCCGGAGATAATCGCGCCGGCGTGGCCCATACGCTTGCCGGGCGGCGCGGTAACGCCGGCGATATACGCCACCACCGGTTTTTTTACATTCGCCTTGATGTACTCGGCGGCCTCTTCCTCCTTGGTGCCGCCGATCTCGCCGACCATGATGATGCCCTCGGTCTGCGGGTCGTCCTTGAACAGCGCGATCACATCGACAAAACCCATACCGTGAATCGGATCGCCGCCGATGCCCACGCAGGTGCTCTGACCCAGGCCGATATTGGTGGTCTGAAATACGGCTTCATAGGTCAACGTGCCGGAGCGCGAGACAATGCCGACCTTGCCGGGCTTATGAATGTGGCCGGGCATGATGCCGATCTTGCACTCGCCCGGCGTAATCACGCCGGGGCAGTTGGGGCCAATCAGCACCGTATTCTTTTTCTCGCTGAGCGCCGCCTTGACCTTCATCATATCCAGCACCGGGATATGCTCGGTAATACAGACAATGACTCTGATCCCGGCATCAGCCGCTTCGAGAATCGCGTCCGCCGCATACGGCGCCGGCACGTAAATCATGCTGGCATCGGCGCCGGTCGTCTGCACCGCGTCGTATACCGTATTGAATACCGGCCGGTCCAGATGCTTGCTACCGCCTTTGCCAGGACTGACGCCACCGACCAGGTTGGTGCCATAAGCAATCGCCTGCTCGGAGTGGAAGGTGCCTTGTTTCCCGGTAAAGCCCTGACAGATAACCTTGGTTTTCTTGTTGACGAGAATACTCATTGACTAATTCCTGAGCTGCTGAATGTTTGCTTTGGCGAAACTTCCCCGCTGGGATTCCCACGCCGTACACAAATCGCATGAATCAATTCCAATACCTGCGCTATTTCCTGCAACACCTGCCGATCATCGAACCGTAAAACGTCCAGGCCCTGACCGCGCAGCCACGTATCCCGGATGGTGTCGCTGGCTTTCTGCCGAGCGGACTGGTGCTGCGCACCGTCCAACTCAATTACGAGTCGAACGCTGGGGGCGAAAAAGTCCACGACATACGAGCCTAGCGGTTTCTGACGGTAAAACTGCACACCACATATCTGCTTACGGCGCAGTCTAAACCAGAGCTTCTGCTCCGCATCCGTCAATCGGGAACGTAGCGTTCGCGCCTTGGACTTCAGGTCAGGACGATAGGCGAAGCGAGTCTGAAAATCCCCCCTGGCCCCCCTTTTTGAAAGGGGGGAACTACCTCCCCCTCCACTTCCGGTCATCGGCGAGTCTGTCTTTTGCCCCCTTCGGTAAAGGGGGGAATCAATCTCTTGCCCCCTTTGGAAAAGGGGGCCGCGCGCAGCGCGGGGGGATTTCTGCGGTTCAGCCATCGGCATCTGAAAATCCCCCCTGTCCCCCCTTTTTGAAAGGAGGGAAGTAGCGTCCTGCCCCCTTTGAAAAAGGGGGCCGCGCCCAGCGCGGGGGGATTTTTGCGGTTCAGCCGTCGGCATTTGAAAATCCCCCCTGCCCCCCCTTTTCAAAAGGGGGGAATTATTTCCCTTTCCACTTCCGGTCATTGGTGAGCCGGTCTTTTGCCCCCTTTGGTAAAGGGGGCCGCGCGCAGCGCGGGGGGATTCTTGCGGTTCAACCACGAGCAGCCGCAACCGCTTTTTTCGCGGCATCGGTCAAGTCGGTGGCGGGGATGATCTTGTAACCGGAATTCGCCAGCAACTCGCGGCCCTTCTCGACGTTGGTGCCCTCCAGGCGGGTGACGACCGGAATTTTCAAACCCACTTCTTTTACCGCGGCGATAATGCCGTCGGCAATCAGGTCACAACGTACGATGCCGCCGAAAATGTTGATGAGGATGGCTTTGACCTTGGGGTTGGAGGTGATGAGCTTGAAAGCCTCGGTCACGCGCTCCTTGGTGGCGCCGCCGCCGACGTCGAGGAAGTTGGCCGGCTGACCCCCGTGCAGCTTGATGATGTCCATGGTCGCCATGGCAAGCCCGGCGCCGTTGACCATGCAGCCGATATCCCCTTCCAGCGATACGTAATTGAGATCGTGCTCGGCAGCCTCGCGCTCGTGCTCGTCTTCCTGTTTGGGATCGCGCAGCGCTTCCAGTTCGGGATGGCGGTAAAGCGCGTTGTCGTCGAGATTGATCTTGGCGTCCAGCGCCGATAGCTGGCCATTGGGCGATACGATCAGCGGATTGACCTCGATCAGGCTGGCGTCGGTTTCCATGAACAGGCGATGAATGCCGGCCAGCATCTTGCCGAGCTGGCCGACTTGCTCGGCGTTCAGGCCCAGGAAAAATCCGATACGGCGCGCGACGAAGGGCGACAAGCCGGCGGCTGGATGCACCGGCAGGGTCAGAATTTTTTCCGGCGTTTTGGCGGCGACTTCCTCGATATCCATGCCGCCGGCGGCCGAAGCCATATACAGAATGCATTCACGCGAGCGGTCCACCAGCACGCTCAAATACAGCTCGCGCGCGATATCCTGCGGCACCGCCACCAGTACCGAATGGATCGGCAGGCCGGCTGCGCCGGTCTGCTTGGTCACCAGTTGCTTGCCGAGCATGCCCTTGGCGGCTTCACGCACCTTCTCGGTTGAGTCCACCAGCTTCACGCCGCCGGCCTTGCCGCGGCCACCGGCATGCACCTGCGCCTTGACCACCCAGCGGCTACCACCGAGCGCTTGGGCTGCGCTAACCGCCTCGTCCGGCGAGCGCGCGAGGCGCGCCTGGCCGATGGCGATACCGAATTTGTCGAACAAATCTCTGGCCTGGTATTCGTGCAGATTCATGTCTGGGTCCCGAAACGGAGACGCGATTCTCCCTTATCGCCCGCCCGCGCGCAAAGTCGCACAAAGCTAGGCCGTTCGCCAAGGGCTGGGCCGCGGGCTAGAGTTAGCTACAGAACCCGTCCGATCTATCACCATGCTGCTGCGCATCCTGCTATTCCTCGTCCTCATAGGCGTCGCTTATTTCCTCTGGCGCCGGTTTATGGCTCAGAACCGACCGCCCGATCGCCAATTCGCCCCCATGGTGCGCTGCGTACGTTGCGGCGTGCATTTGCCCGGCAGCGAAGCGATACAGGTCGGAAGCCAAAGTTTTTGCAGCCAGGAGCACGCCCGGCTGGGAACCGGGCCGTGAGCGCCGCAGTACCGATCAACAGCACGGCACTAGCCAGAGAGGGCGGCGATGCCTGGCGCGCACTGCGCACGCTGGCCTATTACCGCTGGGCGGTGGCGATAGCGGCCATCGGTCTGTATCTCAGCGGCCGCACGCCGCGCGTCATCGAAGAGGTCAATGCGCCGCTGTTCGCGCTGGCCTGTCTGCTGGTGGGCGCTGTCACCCTGCTGACCACCATCACGCTGACGCTGCGCAGTCCGCGTCTCCCCTGGCAGATTTATCTGCATGCGGCCTGCGACATCCTGTCCCTGGTGCTGCTGGTCTACGCGGGTGGTGGCGTGGACAGCGGACTGGGTGTACTGCTGATTACGCCGGTGGCGGGTGCAGCAACGCTCACCTCACCACGGATCGCAGCCCTGCTCGCCGCCGTCGCCGCGCTTGGTCTGCTGGGCGAAGAGACGCTGCGCTTCTTCAAATACGATGGCACCGAAGCCGACCTTACGAAGGGTGGACTGCTCGGCACGTTGATTTTTCTCGCCAGTCTCGCCGCCAACGCGCTGGCACAGCGCGCCAAGACCAGCGAAGCGCTGGCGGCGCGCAGCCACCTCGATCTGGCCAATCTCGCTCAGCTCAACGAGGCGATCATCAGCCGCATGGGCATGGGTGTGCTC
>JBOICV010000083.1:0-16389 GCA_050740255.1 Nevskiales bacterium
GTCGGCCACGCCGCCCACGCCGATAAAGTTGGTGCTGCCGCCCACCGCGGTCGCGCAACTGGCATCCGCGGCCGCGTTGAAACCCGCGGCGCTGATGCTGGCGCCATTGGTCTCCACACAATCGCTGCCGGGCGCCACCAGCGCGGTATTGCTCAGGCTTAGCAGCGCGCCGGAGTCGGCCGTCGCGGCGCTGCTGCCGGCCAGCGTCGGCGACAGGGTGCTGTTGATGATGCTGACGCTTGCATTCGGTCCTATGGTCAGCACGCCCGGCGCGGTGGCGCCGTTGACGGTGCTGTTGGTGATAGTCATCTGGCCGGCGGTAGTGAGGCCCAGGCCGTTGAAGAGGCTGCCGCCCGTGGCCGGCGCCGTATTGGCGTCGATGGAGCTCTTGCTGATGCTGACCGAACCGCCGGCATTGTGCACCGCAGCGCCGCTGAAGCCCGCCGTGCTGGTGTTCGCGCCCATAACAGAACCGCTAACCGTCACTGCGCCGGTGGGCGTGTTAAAAATCCCGCCGCCTCTCACGGCACTCCCGCCGGCTAAACTGGATCCCGTCAGGTTCAGCGTGCCTTCGTTGAAAATCAGGCCGCCGTCGCCCGTCGCGGGGCTGGTAGCTAGAGTCGCGCGCAGGAGCGAGACCGTGCCGCTATTGAAAATCTTGCCGCCTGAGTTGCCGGGAAACACCGCGTCGGAGGCGTTACCGCCGCCGAAGGCGATGTCCTTCAAGCTCAGGTTGCCGGCGGCGGTGACGGTAAAGCTCCGCTGGGGCTGAAGGCCCGCAGCCAAGCGGGTGATCCCCATATTGCCCGGCCCGGCTGGGTTGTCGCCGTCAATAGTAAGCAGGCCGCCGATGAGCTTGGTGGTGGTAATCGTCTGCCCGGCGAAGGGGCAACTGAAGACAATCAGGTCTACGCCGGCGGTGCCCAGCGCGGTGTTGAAGGCGGCCTCGAAGTCCGGGTCGGCCGCCGCGTCACAGGAGGTGCCGGTTATCGTGGCGGTCACCGCCCAGGCGGGCGCAAGCAGGCCAAGCCCCAGCGCTGCAGCCAATACGCGTGCTGCAAGAAAAAAACGGGCTTGGGTATTCAAATGAGTGACGCGCGCCATGACATCCTCCGTCTAACTGCTTAGTTATATTGGAATCGCGGATGCCTTAGTACGGCACCCACGAGCCTGAGAATAGCCGAGCCCACCGCGCTTGTCATCTCAAGCCGGGTAAGCACTGCTCCTGGCGCCGCCCCGGATGACCATCCGGCCGGGTGGACAGTCACTTATGGGTCTTCAGCAGCGCATTGACTTTATCCACGTATTTTTTTTCGGCGTCGGCCTTGCTCGTACCCTTGACCTTCGTCCAGGCGTCGTACTTGGCGCGGCCGACCATATCCATCATGCCGGGGCGCGAGCCTTGTACATCACCCGCCGTCGCTTGCTTGAAGTGGGCGTACATGAACAGCATGTCATCGTTACTGGGACGCTGGGTCAGCGTCTTGGAATCCTTCTGGGCTTGCTCGAACGCACTCATGATCTTTCTCCCGATTGATCGTCAGACCGGCGCCGCCTGCCCCGGCGTGTTTTAGGCCGGGGGCCGGTATCCGCAGTAGGAAGATACTGGATTCCGGCCTGCGCTGGAATGACCGACAGGATGGTCCCAGGCGGATTTATTGATCTCTCCTGAAAAGATGACAGAACCCGCGGGTAGGGACGCCCTCATCCGGCGCTTCGCGCCATCCTTCGACGGGCTCAGGACAGGCTCTTCTCCCGAAGGGAGAAGGTAAAGATATCCCCCCACCTTGTCCGGAAGGGAGAAGCTAAAGATATCCCCCCACCTTGTCCGGAAGGGAGAAGCTAAAGATATCCCCTCTCCCTCCGGGAGAGGGGCAGGGGTGAGGGCGCTGTCACTCAAGCTGGAAAGCTCAATAGCTGCGTTCCAGCACGACGAAGCTGTAGGGCCATAAGTTCTTGTCGTCCGGGGTGTGAGTTTCGCGGCTGGTCTCCCGCCATGCGCCCTGCTCCAGCTCTGGAAAATAGGTATCGCCTTCGAAGCGGCCGTGGACGCGCGTCATATATATACGGCTGGCGCGTGGCAGCGCCTGCTGGAATATCTCGGCGCCGCCGATCACCATGATTTCCCCGGCGCTGTCGGCCAGCAGCAGCGCCTGTTCGAGGCTGCCGGCGATTTCACAGCCGGGAGCGGTAAATCCCGGTACGCGCGTCAGCACGATACTGCGTCGCCCGGGTAAAGGCCGGCCGATGGACTCCAGCGTCTTGCGCCCCATCAGCATGGGCTTGCCCATGGTGACCTGCTTGAAGTGCTTGAGGTCCGCGGGCAGATGCCAGGGCAGCCGGTTATCGGCGCCGATCAGATTGTTCTCGTCGGCGGCGACGATTAACGAGACGTGCGACATGCTCTTTCGTGCGCTACTGTCACATCGGCGCAGACCGACGGCCTTGCCCCGTCAGTTCTGACCACAAATCTCGCCATTCCGGATTGCGTTCCGCAATAAGGCGTATTTTCCAGGGGCGATGCCATTCTTTTAACTGCCGCTCACGAGTAATGGCTTCGCGCATACTTTGGTGTAACTCGAAATAAACCAGACGATGAACTTTGTAGCGCTTAGTGAAGCCAGGCACCAGCTCATGCTTGTGTTCCCAGACACGTTTAATAACATCTGAGGTCACACCAATATAGATAGTACCGTTGGGTTTGCTGGCCAGGATATAAACGCAGGGCTGCCTCGGCACTTTCCTGGATGCCGGCCTGCGCCGGCATGACGAGAATTTATGGAGCACTGTCACACCGGCGCAGGCCGGTGTCCAGTCAGCTCATTCAGACCTGGTGTCTCAGTTTGCCGCCGGATTCCCGAGTTCGTCATTCCGGCGGAGCCTGCCCCGGCGTGCTTTAGGCCGGGGGCCGGAATCCAGTCTTTTCAAACCCTGGACAGCTCCCGACGAAAGCCGGGACCACGCCGGTGTGACGGCAAATTGAGACAACACCCATTCACACCGCGACCGCCGCCTTGATGTGGGCGTGCGACTCGTATCCGACCAGCGAGAAATCCTCGTAACGGTAGTCGAAAATCGTAGCGGGTTTGCGTGCAATCTCAAGCCGCGGCAAGGGGTAAGGCTGACGCGTGAGCTGTAACCGTGCCTGTTCGAGATGATTGGAATAGAGATGCACATCGCCGCCGGTCCAGACGAATTCTCCGGGCGCCAGATCGCATTGCTGCGCGATCATATAGGTCAGCAGCGCATAGCTCGCAATATTGAAGGGCACGCCGAGAAACACGTCGCATGAACGTTGGTAAAGCTGGCAGGAGAGACGGCCGTTTGCCACGTAGAACTGAAACAACAGGTGACAGGGCGGCAAGGCCATCCTGGGAATGTCGCCTACGTTCCAGGCGCTGACGATCAGCCGGCGCGAATCCGGATTGGTTTTGATCTGCTCGATCAGTTGCTGGATCTGATCGATATGTCCGCCGCCCGACGCCGGCCAACGGCGCCATTGCGCGCCGTAAACGGGACCCAGCTCGCCTTGGGCATCCGCCCATTCTTCCCAGATCGTCACGCCATGCTCACGCAGATAACGGACGTTGGTTTCGCCCGTCAGAAACCAGATCAGTTCGTGAATAATGGACTTCAGATGCAGCTTCTTGGTCGTCAGCGCCGGAAAACCGGCGCCAAGATCGAAGCGCATCTGATAGCCAAAGCATGACAGCGTGCCGGTGCCGGTTCGATCATGTTTCTCGACGCCGTGCTCCAGCACATGGCGCATCAGGTCCAGGTACTGTCTCATCTCTGGGGCTTCATGCCGTAGCGGGCCGGCGCGAGTAGGCGTAGAAAATGATGCCGGCCGCGATCAGGGCCATCGGGATGCAAAGCAACTGGCCGGTGGTCATCCAGTTGAGGAATACCACGCCCTGCTCGCCCATATGCGCGTCGGGCTGGCGCAGGAATTCAACCGCGAAGCGGAATATTGCGTACAACAGCGCGAACAAACCCATCACGGCGCCGTCCGGCCGCTTCTTCGAGGAATACCACCACAGAATTCCAAACAGTACGATTCCTTCCAGCACGAATTCGTAAAGCTGCGAAGGATGGCGCGGCAGTGATCCGGCGCCGGGAAACACCATGCCCCAGGGCAGATCCGTGGTGCGCCCCCATAATTCGCCGTTGATGAAATTGCCGAGCCGCCCGCAAGCGAGTGGAATCGGCACCATCGGCGCGATGAAATCGCCGACCTGGAACCAGGTCCGTTGGGTAGCGCGCGCGAAATACCAGTTGGCGATGAGGACGCCGATCAGGCCGCCGTGGAAAGACATGCCGCCCTGCCAGATGTAGAAGAGCGACAGCGGGTTTTCCAGCAGCCGATCCCAGCCGTAAATCAGCATATAGCCGATCCGACCGCCGAGAATGGCGCCGAGGGCGCCGTAAAACACGTAATCAGTGGCTTCCTGTCGCGTCCAGCCGTACTTGGAGTTGCAGCGCTGCAGTCCGGCCCACCAGGCTCCCGCAAAACCGACCAGATACATCAGCCCATACCAATGAATGGCGACCGGACCGAGCTTGATGGCGACCGGATCGAAATTGGGGTGAACCAGCATGGGCATAAATCGGGAAAAATCCAGCCGCGATTCTAGCATCGGCAAAGCTAGGACCAGGCGTTATAGTCGCTGCTCCAGGCTAAGACTTAGCAAAGCGGCACGGGGCGCACCCGGCTCGAAGAAGCGGCCGTTCGCTTCGTTGACGATGACACTGCCGACGTAAGTCCGGTCCAGCACATTATCCAGCCGTGCCAGCGTGCGCAGACGCCAGGGACCGAGGTCATGCTGGAGTTCGGCGCGCAGCGCCAGCAAGCCATAGCCGGAGGCGAAATCGCTGTTCACGTCGTTGACCGCGATCCGCGATACGGCGCGGCCTTCCAGCGCGAGTTTGAATGTGGACCGCGGACGCCAGGCGAGCTCCAGGTAGGCGCTCTCCCTGGCGGTCGCCGGAATACGCTTGCCCGCGGGCACTTCCAGGGTGGGCATAGTGCAAGGCACGGCTGCACAAGTAAGGAATGCGTCCTGATACCTCGCATCCAGCCAAGTGAGCGCGAGTCGGCTTTGCCACTCCGTCGTCAGGTTCCAGTAGGCCGCGAGCTCTGCCCCCTGCCGGCGCGTGCGGCCGGCATTGGCAAAGCTGGAGCGTCCGCCCGCATTGGTCTGGATAACCAGTTCGTCGTCCGTATCGGCGTGAAACAAGGCTATTTCAAGCTGAGCTGAAGCCTTTCTCAGCTTGGCGCCGATTTCGAACTGCCGGCTGGTCTGCGCCTCCAGTGTGCGGTTGAATCCTGAACCGCCATCGGGGCGATAGCTCAGCTCATTAAGAGTGGGCGATTCGAAACCACGGCCGCTACTGACGTATAGATTGACGGCGGGCGCGGCCTGAAAGCTCAAGCTTGCAACCGGATTGACATAGGAGAAATTGCGGCGGCCCGAATCATCGCCGTTGGCGAAATACCGATCGCGGCTGGAAAAACGCAGCTCCCCGCGACGGACACCGAGCGTGCCCGACCAGGCGGGCGCGAACCGCCACTCGGCCTGCAGATACTGGTCGAAGCTGTCCACCCGATTGAACTCATCACGGCGCAAGGCGCCGGTCACGCCCAGTTGCTGGGTTGTGCCCGTACCGACGAAGTTCTCGTAGCCGCGGCGATCTTCATCCTGCTGTTCATAGGCGAGGCCGACAATCAGTTCCACTGCGCCCAGACGCAGCCTTGTGCGGGCGTCCAAGCCGCCGAATGACCGCTCGAAGTCCACCACCCCGCCCGAATGCCGCGGGTCCGACTGCGCGGCGACCGGGATTGCCAGAAACTGCGTCACGGCGCGCCGCCCGGAAAATCCGGCGATTTGCAAATCGCGCAGCGGCCCGGCGTCCAGCCGCCGGTTCCACGACAGGCCGGCCTGCGACTGCGCGGTATCTTTGCGCGTATCGAACTGTTCGGCTTGCGGCGCGGTTTGCCGCGGAGTCTGCTCGAACTGCACCCGGCTGAGTCCCAAGGGGTCTTGCGCCGGTTGCTCAAGATCGCTGGCGGTGAACACCAGCTTATCGCCAGTCCCGTCGAAGCCAAGCCGCCCGAAAGCCAGCCGCCGCTCCGCGCGACTGTGCGGACGAAAGCCGTCGATTTCCAAATCCGAATAATTGGCCAGCGCGCTCCAGGTGTTCTGAAAACGGCCCTGTCCGCCGAAACGAAATTGGCGCAGCCCGAATTCTGCCGCGCTCGCACTGGCCCAAAGTTGCTTGTCCTCGGGTGAGCGGCTGCTTACCGAGATGACCCCGCCCGAGCTATTGCCGTACAACGCCGAAAAGGGTCCCCGCAGAATCTCAACCCGCTCCGCGCTGGCCAGATCGAAGTGCGAAACCTGCCCCTGACCGTCCGGCGCCGTGCCCGGAATGCCGTCGGCGTAAAGCCGCAAGCCGCGCACGCCAAAACTCGCGCGCGCGCCAAAGCCACGCGAATTGATTTGCAAATCCTGCGCGTAATTGCTGCGATTATTGACCAGCAGGCCCGGCACGCGGGCCAGGGCTTCGCTCAGATTGATCTGGGCGCCGGCGCTGCTCAGTTCATCCGCCTCCACCTGCGAAACGGCAAAGGGCAATTCGAAAGTGCTGCGCTCTGCGCGAGCGCCGGTAATGACGATCGGCCCCAGTTCGATCGCCGGCGGATCGGCGGCGGCCGCGCAGTCGGCAATGAATAACGCGCAGAGCGCGAACGACCACGCAGCCCGGCTTTTTGATAAAACAACCGAAGACCCCGCGCTCGCACACATGGCGGCGGGCGCTGGCGGTCAAGGGCTCGGAGACTGCACCGCGTTACCCGCGGCGGCGACGTGCCAGATAACATTGCCGACGTCATCCGCCACCAATAATCCGCCTCCGCGGTCAAGCGCGACACCGACCGGCCGCCCGTAAGCATCGCCTTGCTCGCTGAGAAAGCCGGTCAGCACATCAATCGGTTCGCCGGCCGGCTTGCCAGCTCTGAAGGGCACGAAAATAACCTTGTAGCCGCTATGCGGCCTGCGGTTCCAGGAACCATGCTGCCCAACAAACATCCCATTCTTGAATGGCGCCGGCAGGCTAGTGCCTTGCGCGGATGCCAGACCCAGCGAAGCGGTGTGCGGCCCCAGGGCATAGTCCGGCGCAATCGCCTTCGCCACCAGATCCGGTCGCGGTGGTTGCACTCGCTCATCCACGCGCTGCCCGAAATAACTGTATGGCCAGCCGTAAAATCCGCCTTCGCGCACCGAAGTCATATAGTCCGGCACCAGATCATGGCCCAGCTCGTCGCGTTCGTTGACCGCGGTCCACAATGCGCCGCTCGTGGGCTCCCAGGCCATGCCCACCGGATTACGCAAGCCCGAGGCGAAAACACTGCGGGCGCCGGTCTTCGGATCCACCAGCAGAATAGCGGCCCGTTCGTGCTCTGCTTCCATCCCGTTCTCGGCGATATTGCTGTTCGAGCCGACCGCCACGAGCAAGCGCTTGCCGTCGACGCTGGCGATCAGATTCTTGGTCCAATGGTGATTGAGTTCGCCGCCGGGGAGATCGGTGAGCTTGACGCCCGGCGCGGCAATCCGTTGCTGACCGGGAGTGTAGGGAAAGCGCAGCAGCGCATCGGTATTGGCCACGTAGAAATCCCTGCCCACGAGCGCCATGCCGAAAGGCGAGTTCAGCCCATCCAAAAAAGTCGCACGGACGTCGGCCACGCCGTCGCCATTGGTGTCGCGCAGCAAGGTGATGCGATTGGCGCTGGGCACGGCGGCACCGGCCTTTTTCATCACTCTCTGCGCGACCCAGCCCTTGAAACCTTTTTCGTCAGCGGGCCGAGGGGGACCGTTGGTCTCAGCCACCAGCACGCCACCATCGGGCAGTACATAAAGCCAGCGCGGATGATCTAGGCCGTCGGCGAATTTCACGACGCTCACACCGTCCGCAGCAATGGGTTTGCCACCCGCCGGCCAGCCCTTGGCCGGGGCAATGTTTATCGTCGGAATCAGCGTTTTTTCCGGCGGCGGCAGACTTGCGTTTGGGCCGGTGCCAGCAGAGACCGGCAGCTGCGCTTCGGAACAAGCGGCAAGGCACGCCGCCGCCAGCACTAGCGATACAACGCTCCGCAGGGTCATGCTTGGCTTCTCTCGTGAGCGGCCTAATCAGACCGCGGCCATCGGTGCCTAGTTTGCAGGATTTTGCCAAAGGCAAACGACACGGTACTTCGATTCGCCAAGGGCTGGCGCCGATTTATCGGCGGATGCTCGCTGAACGCTACTTGAATAATATATAAATACTTGTATAATCCTTCCATGAAGTTCCTGCACTTCGTTGGCAGCAGCCGTGACGATCTCAGGGACTTTCCGGCAATAGTGCGCCAACATTTGGGCGTTGAGTTAATGCGGGTGCAATCCGGGTTAATGCCGACGGACTTTAAGCCAATGGTGGCAGTCGGGCCGGGTGCGTATGAGATTCGCGTACACCATGGCGGTGCATGGCGCGTAATTTATGCCGCCAGGTTTGGGGATGTGGTGTATGTGCTGCACGCATTCCGGAAAAATCCCAACAGACCGCGCGTACGGATATTGAACTGGCGGCAAAGCGGTACAAACTGATTAGAGGATGAGAGCCATGAGGAAAACTGACCCACGCTGGAACGATGAGCGCATCACGCCGGGCAGCGGCAATGTGTTTGCTGACTTGGGCTTTGATGAAGCCGAAGCTCGGGTTATGGCGATGCGCACGGAACTCATGCTGCGCATCGAACAGCACTTGAAGCGCAAGGGCTGGACACAGTCCGAAGCCGCCCAGCGGCTACACATAACGCAACCGCGCGTGTCGAAGCTGAAAAAGGGCGAGTGGCGCGAATTCAGCCTGGACATGCTGCTGACCCTGGCAACCCGTGCCGGACTGCGCCCACGCATCGAAATGGTGAAAGCGGCCTGATCCGGCGTGCTGCGCGAACTGCCCGTCTGATAATGGCGTCCCCACGGGGATTCGAACCCCGGTTACCGCCGTGAAAGGGCGATGTCCTAGGCCTCTAGACGATGGGGACGAGGCTGTAACAACCAACAACCGGCTGATGAACAAATCAATCGGAGGGACTTGGTGGAGCCAGGCGGGATCGAACCGCCGACCTCTTGCATGCCATGCAAGCGCTCTCCCAGCTGAGCTATGGCCCCAGAAGGCCGCGCATTATAGAGGGTCGCTGCGGGGGACTCAATGCTGAGTTAAAGCAATAAATCACGCCATTTCGGGGTGGAAGTAGCGCCGAATCCAGTAATCGATACTGATGTAGCGGCCAGCTCCGACGAAAAATAATGTAAGCAGCATGAGGAAGTAGGTCGCTGCGAATTCGATACCGTTGTTCAGCACGACCGGCTTGCCGTAGGCCAGCAGTTGTTCGTAAATTTCGGGATTGGCTTGCTGCAGCTTGTTCAGCGTGGTCATCAGATTCATGGAGGCCGGCGAGCCGCTTTCGGCAATGGCCAGCCAGCCCTGTTCCCAATGCACGGAGAAAACCGCCACCAGCATGGTGACCATCAGCGGCACGCACATTATCCGCAGTCCCAGGCCCAGGGCGAGGCAGACTGCGCCGATCAATTCGGTAGCCGTCGCCAGAAAGGCCATCAACCACGGAAACGGCAGGCCCAGTCCCCATTCCGGATTGCCGAACCACTCGACGGTGCTGTCGAAATGATCGTACTTGCTCATGCCCGCCATCCAGAAAATCGGCACGAGATACAGCCGCAGGAGAAAAGGCGCGATGAAGTCGGCAACACGCGTGGTGTCGAGCCAGCGGATAGGGTGGCGCAACCACACTTGCATAGCAGCCTCCTCCAGGACACCTTCTGACCGAACCCGTCGCTACGAGTTCAGTCTACTGCGCCCGGCGCCACAGCATCAGCCCAAATCGTAGCGGAACTCACGCTTGAAGCGCTCACGCAAGGCGGCGGCGGAAATGCGGTGGTTCTGCGTACCGGGCCGCTCGATTTTTATGGCGCCCATCAACGAGGCCAGCCGCCCGGTCGTTTGCCAATCGTAGCCCTGTTGCAAGCCGTATAGCAGCCCGCCGCGATAGGCATCGCCGCAACCGGTCGGATCAGCCAGCGCTTCGGCGCGCGCAACCGGAATTTCGTAGGTCTTGCCGTCCGCGTAGATCAGCGAACCCTGGGAACCACGCGTGACGATGGCGGCCTTGAGCCGGGCGGCGATCTGGGAGAAATCCCAGCCGGTGCGCGCGCGCAGCATTTCCGATTCATAGTCGTTGACCACCAGATAGTCGGCGAGCTCGATGAATCGTTGCAGCGCGGCGCCGTCGAACATCGGCAGGCCCTGGCCGGGATCGAAGATGAAGGGAATGTCCGCGGCGGCGAATTGCTCCGCGTGCTGCAGCATGCCATCGCGGCCGTCGGGCGACACGATGCCCAGCGTGATGCCGGCGTCCACCGGCACTGGCTGTCGGTGCGATTCGTTCATCGCCCCGGGGTGAAAGGCGGTGATCTGGTTATCGTCCAGATCGGTGGTGATGTAGGCCTGGGCGGTGTAAGCCTCGGCGATCGGCTTGATGTACTGACGGCTCACGCCGCATTCATCCATCCATTGGGCATAGGGTGCGAAGTCACGGCCCACCGTACCCATGGGCGCGCCCGCGCCACCGAGCAGGCGCAGGTTGTAGGCGATGTTGCCCGCGCAGCCGCCAAACTCGCGGCGCATTTTCGGCACCAGAAATGAAACATTCAGGATATGGACCTTGTCGGGCAGAATCTCGTTCTTGAAATGACCGGGAAACACCATGATGGTGTCGAAGGCGAGAGAACCACAGATCAGTACCGACATACTTACACCGATTGAGTAAAGCGGCCGACCAGTTTCTGGCCGATGGGCGCGAGAACGAGAATGAGCGGAAACGCAATGACGAAGACCAGCGCCCATGCTTGCAACCAGTGGCCTAGCGTCCAGGCAGCGCGCAGATTGAACAGCGTAATCACGAATGACATGATCATGGTGATCATGAAAGCCATGAACAGCGCGAAGGCGATTCGCGCCTGGCGTTCACTAAGCAACATTACCCGACCATTTGAGATCGAGCTGACGCGCCGCGCGCACATCGTCGAGCCGCCGCACCGGCATGGTCCAGGGCGCGCCCTTCACTTTCTGGATGTCGGCTTTTGCTTCGTCCCAGATCGCGCATAGCGCCTCGATAAAGCCGTCGAGCGTTTCCTTGCTCTCGGTCTCGGTCGGTTCTATCAACAGACATTCGGGCACCAGCAGAGGGAAATATATGGTCGGTGCGTGGATGCCGTAGTCGAGCAGGCGCTTGGCAACGTCGGTCGCGGTAAGGTCAAGCTCCTGCTTTTGTTTTTTCAGCGTGATGATGAATTCGTGACTGGCGCGGCGGCTCTTGTAGGCCATGTCGAAGCCGCGCTTGGCAAGCTGCGCCATCAGGTAGTTGGCGTTGAGCGTGGCGAACTCGGCGACGCGATGCATGCCTTCGCGTCCCAATAGGCGCGCATAGATATAGGCGCGCAGCAGCACGCCCGCATTGCCGGCGAAGCTTGAAAGCCGGCCGATGCTCTGCGGCAGATCGCGCTCGTCAAGCCAGCGGTAAAGTCCCCCCCCACCCTGACCCTCCCCCGCAAGGGGGGAGGGAAGTTTATTCGCCCCTCCCCTAGTGGGAGGGGGAACAAGCCTTGCCACCTCACCCTCTCCCAGAGGAGGGGGAGCACTGTTTTTCCCTCCCCCCAGTGGGGAGGGATTAAGGGAGGGGGATATTTTTCCGACCAGCGGAATGGGCATGAAGGGCAACAAGCGCTGGCTCACACCCACCGCACCGGAACCCGGCCCGCCGCCGCCATGCGGCGTAGAAAAGGTTTTGTGCAGATTCATGTGAATCACGTCGAAGCCCATGTCCCCCGGCCGCACCTTGCCGAGAATCGCATTGAGATTGGCACCGTCGTAATACAACAAACCGCCGGCCTGATGCACGATTCCCGATATCTCCTTGATCCGGCGCTCGAACACGCCTAGCGTGGAGGGGTTGGTCAGCATGATGCCCATGGTCTGCGGGCCGACCGCAGCCTTCAGCGCGGCCAGGTCCACATCGCCGTTGTCGTCAGTGGGAATCTCCTTCACGGTGCCGCCGCACATGGTTGCGGTGGCGGGATTGGTGCCATGCGCCGCATCCGGCACCAGCACCACCGTGCGCGCGTGATCGCCGCGGGCCTTGTGATAGGCGCGCATCATCGCCACGCCGGCGAACTCGCCCTGGGCACCGGCCATCGGCGTAAGCGACACGCCTTGCATGCCGGTCACTTCCTTGAGGATCTCCTGCAACTCATACATGCAGGCGAGAAAGCCCTGGCTATGCGACTCCGGCGCCAGCGGATGGCGCGCCAGAAACTCCGGCAGCATAGCCAGCGTATTGCAGGCCCGCGGGTTGTATTTCATCGTGCAGGAGCCCAGCGGATAGAAATGCGTATCTATCGAGAAGTTCTTCTGGCTCAGGCGCGTGTAGTGGCGCACCACGTCGAGTTCCGACGCTTCGGGTAAACGGGTCGGCGTACTGCGGCGCAGCGCTTCAGGGATGGTGGGTGTCGCCCTATCCAGCGGCGCCTGGGCGTAGGCGCGCCGGCCGGAACGGGACAGTTCGAAGATTAATTTTTCGGCCATGATGAGCTCAGGGAGCGCGCTCTTTTCTCAGCAGTACACCGAGCACCCGACCGGCGCCGGCGATGATCGCGATCAGCAGCAGGATCTTTACGGCATAGTGCTGGAGGGTTTCACGCGGAATCAAATCAAATACGAATAGCACACCCAGCAGGGACAGCAGCACGACGGCGAGTGTGGCGGCGGCGCGCAGTGTCGTACTCATTGAAGGCGACATGCAGACTCCTCAGGCCAGCGCTTTTAGCGCGGCTTCGTAATTGGGTTCGTTGACCAGCTCACCCACCAGCTCGCTATGCACCACCTTGTTGCCGGCATCCAGCACAAGCACGGCGCGTGCGGTCAGACCCGCAAGCGGGCCATCCTGCAGCAGCACGCCGTAATCCTTGGCAAAGTGCCGGTCGCGCATCATGGATAGAGCTACCACCTTGCTCAGCCCTTCGGCGGCGCAGAAGCGTTTTTGCGCAAACGGCAGATCGGCCGAGATGCACAGCACCACCGCATTATTCAAGGCCGCGGCACGCTGATTGAACTGACGCACCGACATCGCGCAGGTAGAGGTATCAATGGATGGAAAAATATTGAGCACTTTGCGCTTGCCGGAGAAATCCGCCAGGGATTTGTCGCTCAAATCCGCGGCGGTGAGTTTGAAATCCGGCGCGGCGCTGCCGGCCTTGGGTAAATCGCCATTGGTATGAATGGAACTGCCCTTCAGCGTGATAGTTGCCATGATGCTTACTCCTATTCAAGCGCCGCGCTGAGCGCGGCCACGTAACGGTCCAGATCTTCCGGGGTTTTTGTTTCGGTCGCACACACCAGCATGGCCTGTCCGAGCTCCGGGTATTCGCGGCCAAGATCATAGCCCCCGAGCACGTCGAGTTGCGCCATTCTGGCCAGCACCTCCGCGGCAGGCTTGGGGACGCGGATTACGGCCTCGTGGAAACGCGGGCCGTCGAATAACAGCTCCACACCCGCCAGCCGCTTCAGCTTGTTCAACAACTCGGCGGTATTGGCCATGCAGCTTGCCGCCACTCGTTCCAGCCCGTCGGGACCCAGCAGCGACATATGAATGGTCGCGGCCGTGACCAACAGGCCCTGGTTGGTGCAGATATTCGAGGTGGCCTTGGCGCGGCGGATGTGCTGCTCGCGCGCCTGTAGCGTGAGCGTGTAGCCCGGCTTGCCATCCAGATCCACTGTGCGGCCGATGATGCGGCCCGGCATCTGCCGCACATGCTCCTGCTTGCAGCACATGACGCCGAAATAAGGGCCACCGGAGGCCAGCGGCGAACCTAGCGGCTGGCCTTCACCGCAGGCGATGTCCGCGCCCCCCACGCCCCATTGGCCGGGCGGTTTGAGCAAGGCCAGCGAAACTGGATTGACGACCGCGATGACGAGGGTGTTGTTCTCCTTGGCCCATGCCGTGAGCGCGCCGACATCTTCCAGCCCACCGAAGAAGTTGGGCTGCTGAATGACTAGCGCGGTGATGTCCTGTCCCTGGTATTTCTTCAGCGCATCCGGCAGCGTGGTGCCGGTGTCGGCACAGTAAGGCAGGCTTTCCAGCGTGATGTTCTGCAGGGTGACTATGTTGCTGGCCACCTGCCGGTAATGCGGATGCACATTCGCTGGCAGGAGGATGCGCGCGGACTTGGAGGTCTTGTGCGCGCGCACGGCCATGAGGATGGCCTCGGACAAGGCGCTGGCGCCGTCGTATAGCGAGGCGTTGGAAACATCCAGTCCCGTCAGCCCGCACATCATGGTCTGAAATTCGTAAAGCAATTGCAGTGTGCCCTGGCTAGCCTCGGCCTGATAAGGCGTGTACGCGGAATAGAACTCGCCGCGGCGCACGATTTCCCACACCGCGGCCGGGATGTGATGCTCATAAGCACCCGCGCCGATGAAACACAGCGCGCGGCCGTCCTGTTGCGCGCGCGCGCTCAGCAGGCGCGCCACTTCCATTTCAGCCAGACCCTCGGGCACGGCGTCGAGCCGGCCGGTTCTTAGCTCCGCCGGAATTTCGTCGAACAGTGCATTGATGCTGCTCGCGCCGATGGCGGCAAGCATCTCGCGGATATCGGTTTCGGTATGAGGGATGAACGGCATGGCGATGGTTTAGTGACCCTCGTCCTTGAGTGTTTGGGCGTAGCCAGCGGCGTCGAGCAAACCGGCGAGGTCGGCCGCGTTGGCCGGCTTGAGGCAGTACAGCCAACCCTCACCATAGGGGTCCTGGTTCACCAGTTCCGGCCGATCGGCCAGTACAGCATTGTTCTTGACCACCTCACCGGCGATCGGCGCGTAAACATCGGATGCAGCCTTGACCGACTCAACCACCGCGCAAGCTTCTGCGGCCTTCACAGCGCGGCCGACCTGCGGCACTTCAACAAACACCAGATCGCCCAGCGCGTTCTGCGCATGATCGGTGATGCCGATGGTAACGCTACCGTCGCTCTCGGACCGCAGCCACTCGTGGGATTTGACGTATTTCAGTTCCGCGGGGATTTTGCTCATTTATCTGCTTCTCCTGTTTTCTCCGCAGGAGCGCGCCTGCGCGCGATCCGACTATTTCGCGGCCAAGGCCGCTCCTACACCAATATTCTGCCGTTGCGCACGAAGGGATATTTCACCACCCGTGCGGGCAGCCATTTGCCGCGTATCTGAACTTCTACCCTGGCGCCGCAAGCCGCCGGGACGCGCGCCAGCGCAATCGCCTGCTTCATGGTGGGCGAGTAGCTGCCGCTGGTCGTTTCGCCCGCGCCGGCATCCGAGCGCACTTTCAGATGCGAACGCAGCACGCCACGTTCCTCCAGCACCAGGCCCACCAGTTTACGAGGCGACTTGCCACGCAGCTTTTCCAGCGCCGCACGGCCGATGAAGTCCCGCTCTTTCGGCTCCCATGCGATGGTCCAGCCCAGCCCGGACTCCAGCGGATGATTAGCCTCATCCATATCCAAGCCGTAGAGATTCATGCCGGCTTCCAACCGCAGCGTATCGCGCGCGCCCAAACCACAGGGCGCGACCCCGGCGGCGAGCAGCTTGCGCCACAACTCAATCGCTGCTGCCGCCGGCAGAATGACCTCAAAGCCATCCTCGCCGGTGTAACCCGTGCGGCCGACGAACATATGCCCGAGGTCCGCCGCGGAAAAGCTGACCAAAGCCATGACTTGCTCGCGCTCGGTTGCCGTAAGCAGGGCCGCAACTTTCTCGCGCGCCTGCGGACCTTGCACGGCGACGATGCAAAGCTCGCGGTGCGGCTGAATTTCTACCCCAAAGGCGGGCGCATGCTGTCGAAACCAGGCGACGTCTTTGGTCGTCGTGCCGGCGTTGACGACAGTGCGAAACCAGTCGTCGCGCATGTGATAAGTGATCAGGTCATCCAGAATGCCGGCGTCTTCCTTCAACAAACAGGAATACAAGGCCTTGCCCGGTGCGAGCTTGGCAACATCGCTGGCGAGTAGAAAGCGCAGAAATTCGCTTACTCGGGCGCCGCGCATGTCCACCGCAGTCATATGCGAGACGTCGAACATGCCCGCGCCCTGGCGTACCGCGTGGTGCTCTTCGATGGTGGACTGGTATTGCACCGGCATGTCCCAGCCGGCGAAATCCACCATGCGTGCGCTGGCTTCGAGGTGCAACGGATACAGCGGCGTCTGTAGCGGCAAATCAGGCTCCGAAAAAAGCAAAAGGGCGGCCGGACGTTTTGCG
>JBOICV010000084.1:0-4460 GCA_050740255.1 Nevskiales bacterium
GCCGAGGACCTGGCGACGTCCTTCGGGGCCGTCGACTGCCTCGCCGTGCAGTTCGAGGTGGACCCGTTCGGTCTGAAGGCCGACGCGCTGGCCATCGCCCGGAAGGCCGCGCGCCGGACGGATCTGCTGGCGAAGATCGCCGTCGCGGGAATCCGCATCGCGAGGGAGACCAGCGGAGCTACGTGGGTGGAATTCATCTGATTCGCCTGACTAGGCTCTAATCTAGCTGCATGGCCCGGCCTCAGTATCATCGTCTGAAAATCCATCAAGTCGTTGAGGAAACGGCCGACGCCCGCTCCATCATCTTCGATCTTCCTGCGGACCTGAGGGAGACATTTCGCTTTAAACCCGGCCAGCACCTGCAACTGCATATCCCCTGCGCGGACAAGCCGCTGCCGCGCTGCTATTCCCTGTCGAGCACGCCGACTGCTGATGAGCCGCTGCGCGTAACCGTCAAACGCGTGGCGGACGGGCGAGCGTCAAACTGGCTGTGCGCGAATCTGCGGGCAGGCGACACGCTTGAAGTCATGCCGCCGGCGGGCGTCTTCACGCCGCGCGCGCTCGATGGCGATTTCCTGATGTTTGCGGGCGGCAGCGGCATCACACCGGTGTTTTCCATCATCCGCAGCGTGCTTGCTGGCGGCACCGGCCGGATCCGGTTGATTTACGCCAACCGCGACGAACGCTCGGTTATTTTCGGCGCCGAGCTCGCACGTCTGTCGCGCGAGCACCCGCAGCGCTTGCAGGTGATTCATTGGCTGGACACGGTGCAGGGTATCCCGTCGCAGGCACAGCTCGGCGAGCTCAGCCGCGGCTGGGAGCAGGCGCAATGCTTCATCTGCGGCCCGACCGTATTCATGGACGCAACGGCGGCGGCCTTGCGCGATTTGGCCGTACCGCACAGCCAGATCCATATCGAGCGCTTCGTCTCACTGCCCGAGGACGCCGATGATGTGCCGGCAGCGCCAACAGTCGTCGCCGGTGGCGAGCAGATGTACGTTGAAGCGGAACTGGACGGCGCCATACATAAGGTCGCGGCGCAACCCGGCCAGTTGATCATAGAAGCCCTGGAAGCAGCCGGATTACAGCCGCCATTTTCCTGTCGCGCTGGCGCCTGCGCCGCCTGCATGTGTCATCTGGAAGAAGGCGACGTGGAATTGCGGCATAACCACGTCCTCAGCCAGCAGGAAATGGACGAAGGCTGGATTCTGGCCTGCCAGGCGGTGCCGCTGACGCCGCTGGTACGCGTGCGATATTCAACATGAATAGACGAGAGGCGGGAGGCGGGAGGCGGGAGGCGCGAACGGCGGTGCAGTCCGCACCTACGGTGCCGGCCGCTTTTTTGGAAGCGGTAACGCACTATGCGAGCCGTACCGCTGTGATTGCCGAGGACGGCCAAAGCTGGAGCTACGCGGAGCTGGACCGCTTGCGTCAGCAGGCTGCGCAGGCTTTGCTGGCATTCGGCATCCAGCCTGGCGATCGCGTTGCGATCTGGGCGCAGAACTGTGCCGAGTGGATTGTCACCGGCCTCGCCATCCATAGCATCGGCGCGGTGCTGGTGCCGGTGAATACGCGCATGCGCGGGAATGAAGCCGGGTATGTACTGGAGAAGAGCGGTGCGCGGATGCTGTTTTGTACCGGCAACTTTCTTAACCAGCACTACCCCACCCTGCTCGCGGCGCACCGCCCGCCAACGCTGGAACAAATCGTGGTGATGCGCGACGCCCAGCCGGCTGACTTCGGCTGGCAGGATTTTCTACAGCGCGCGGCGCAGGTGCCGGTGGCGGAAGTTGCGCGCCGCAGCGCGGCGGTCACACCGGAAGACCGCATGGATATCATGTTCACTTCCGGCACCACTGGTCTACCCAAGGGGGTCGTGACCCATCACCGTCAGAACCTGCGCGTGATCGCCGACTGGTCGAAGGCGATGGGCCTGGTCCCTGAAGACCGCTATCTGATCGCCAATCCCTTCTTCCACGCCTTCGGCTACAAAGTCGGCTGGCTCGGGGGTCTGCTCGCCGGCCTCACAGTGCTGCCGCACGCGATATTCGATGCGGGCGCAATCCTGCAACGCATCGCGCGCGAACGCATCTCCGTGTTGCCTGGTCCACCGACCCTGTTCATTAGCCTCTTGAATGATCCTGGACGTGCGCAAACCGACCTGTCATCGCTGCGCGCGACGATCACCGGTGCGGCGGCGATCGCGCCCTCGCTGATAGAGCGCATCCGCGCTGAACTGGGTTTCAGAATCGTGCTGACCGGTTACGGGCTGACCGAAACCTGCGGCGTCGTCTCGCTCTGCGATCCGGGCGACGACGCTGAAACCATTGCACTGACCAGCGGCAAGGCCATTGCCGATGTTGAGGTGCGCTGCGTGGATGCCGAAGGCCAGGCGCTGCCGCCAGGCCGGGCGGGTGAAATCGTGGTGCGCGGCTATAACGTCATGCAGGCTTATCTCGACGATCCCGCCGCGACGCGCGAAGCGATAGATGCCGAAGGCTGGCTGCACACCGGGGATATCGGCGTGCTCGACGAACGCGGCTATGTACGCATTACCGACCGCCTCAAGGACATGTATATCGCGGGGGGCTTCAACTGCTATCCAGCCGAAATCGAACGTATGCTCGCGGCGCATCCGGCGATTGCGCAGGTCGCGGTGATCGGAGTAGCGGATGAGCGTCTCGGCGAGGTCGGTAAGGCCTATGTGGTGCTACGGCCCGGTGCCACACTCGACGAGAAAACACTCATTGCCTGGTGCCGCGAGCACATGTCCAACTACAAGGTGCCGCGCTTTGTTGAGTTCATGAGCGCTTTGCCAACGAATCCATCGGGCAAAGTGCTCAAGTATCAGCTAAGGGCGCGCCAAATCCACCCGAGCGGATAAGCCCTCAAAGGGCTTGTCCGCTCGACCTCCTTTGGCAAAGGAGGTGGTTTTGATGCGCGCGTTGAGCGCGAATCAAGACCGGAGGATTTTCCTAACTCGAGCGAAGTTCACCAATTTGCACTACGCGACTTCGTACACCCTCACCGCGTAGTGCACGCCCCTAAGTTGCAACTCACCCTTGTCGGTGCAGGGGATATCGTCCTTCACCAATGCCCAGGTGGTGTCGCTGATCAACACCTTGCCCGGTTCGCAGTGGGCCTGAATGCGCGCCGCGAGATTGGTCTGGATGCCGATGGCGGAATAGACCTTGCGGCCTTCGGAGCCGTAGTCACCGACCGAGGCATGGCCGGTGTTGATGCCGATGCGGGCGCGGAAGGGTTTGCGAATGCCGCGCTTGAGCCAGACATCCTTCAGTTCCAGCAGGCGTGCTTGCATGTCCAGCGCCATGCGCACCGCACGCAGGGCGTGGTCCTGATCGCTGGTAGCCTGCGGCGCGCCGAAGAAAATCATGATGCCGTCGCCGACGAACTGGTTGAGGGTGGCGCCGTGGCGTTCGGCAATCAGCGTCATCTCGGATAGATACTCGTTCAGCACCGCCGCGAGGTCTTCGGCGTCGAGCTGGTCGGAGGCGTCGGTGAAGCCTTCGACATCGGAGAAGAAGATGGTGAGCTTGGCGCGCTCGGGCTTGAAGACTTCGGAGTGCTCGCCGCTGATGATTTTGTCGGCGAGCTGGGAAGGACATAGCGGCGGATGAGACCGACGCTGCGATCCAGCTTCTGGTGGGCTTCGTCCAGCTTCGTCTGCTGCAACCTACGCGCGGCCAGAACCAGCAGGACCAGGGTGAAGCAGAAGGCAAAGACCAGCATCACGGCGAATAGAATTGAGCCGCTGAAGAAACCTGCCTGCTGCACATCAATGTTCCGATTCAGCAAGGCCGGCGCAAAGGGCAGTAGGCCCGAGGATTGCAGTACAAAGGTCAAGGCCAGCAGGACAAGAACATAACCCATGATGTACGCAGCCTCGATTGGCCCGTACCAGAGCGCGACGAGCAGGATAATCAGGGGATACCAGGCAAAGAGGGCGGTACTGGTAAGGCCGACCAAATACGCCACCGCCACCATGAATGCGCCATACGAAATTAAGAACAGCCAGAAGGTCCAGCGTCCTTCATGACCCCGCTTTGCGACCATCGAGCTGATCAGGCAGCACAGCGCCAGGGATAGCGCCCAGGGCCAGAGGATCAGATTGATCAGATGCAGATCAACCCAGGGCAGTTGCGAGAAGCTGTATTGGACGACCAACGAGCCGAAGACATGAAACAGCAAGCCAAGACCGCTGAGTAGCGCGGTCTTTCGGCTGGTGGACCAGCCGTTGATCTCGATGAAGCGCTCGACGAGGGTCACGGACAGTCCCCGAAAACGGTGACGAAGCAAACGTCCCCCTTCGTCTCACCGGATTGGACGATACAACAGCTTACACGGGCTGGCATAGTGGCCTGCGTCACAGTTGTAATCTGGACATAGCTCCAAGACTGAGGAAGCGCGAAATCCACCCGAGCGGATAAGCCCTCAAGGGG
>JBOICV010000085.1:0-1586 GCA_050740255.1 Nevskiales bacterium
GGAAACTTCGACTCGCGGCGTTGATTGGCATCTTGGCGCCGCGTACCGTGACAGCCCAGATGATTGGAGCGAGGCACGCTTTGCACTGGCTCACAACATCGCTGGTTGCGCTGGCGATGATCCAGAATGACCGGTTGCACTTCGGGCATTTTCTCACTGTCATGGTTTCCTCCGTTATCTGCTTCGGTTTTCCAGCAAACGACCGCTTCTTCATATGCTCCTATTTCCCTTTGTACTTCGCCCAAAGAGCGTCGGCGACTTCTTCCCCTTCGGTTTCCGGTAGCCATGGCTGCCGGGCTTCCTGGCGCGCAATGCGGCGAGCTTGCGGCGATGCTCAGCGCGCCGCGCGAGTTCGTCGATTTCTGCTTGGCTTAGCTTTGGCACTTTTCACCGCCTTTTTCTTCTGCTTCAACTCGGGTTGGTCCTTGAACTGGAAATGTTCTGGCCCGACTTCGACCAGGTCTGCTTCGATCTTTTCCTGCTCCGCTGCCAACCACGCGCGCACTTCCTTGTCGTATTCGCGCCTCAGTTCCCACTTGCGCGCGGCGCTCTTCGGATTCTTTATTCCGATGGCCTCGGCATATCGCAAGTAGGCCGGGTAGGCGAGCGCGCCGGCGTGCTTGCACGTGGGAGCGTGGCCGCCGTCAATCCGCCCACATCCGGACTCTTCGCAGCGCTGGGCAGTGAAGTTGTCTTCCTCTTCGACTGGCGTCCCCTCGCCCAGCACATACTCGCTGCACCAAGCCTGATGCCCGTCTTTGGTTTGGCATTCAACGCAGCGTTCCGGCTGCGTGAAGAAGGTTTCCACGGCTGCCTCGCTCGAGACTTCAGCGCGCACCGTCACGCCGTCACGGTCCAGCGCGCCTTTGTTGATTTGCTCGGCGACGAGTGAGAGCGTGCGGCCTGCTGTCAGCTGCGTGAATGCGCCGATGGGTTCCTCCTTCGACTTCACTCGCACGTTTTCTTTTTGCGAAAGCTCGACTATCAGGCCGTTGTAGCTGTAGAAACTGCGGCCGTTGCTGATCATCGTCTGGATCAACTTGGCCTTGCGCTCGCCTTCGAGTTTCGACAGTGCTGCGCGTTCATCGCGGACTTGCCGGTAGCGTTCGGCCGCCTGCTCGATCTCCGGCAGGTCGCGCGATTCCATTCCGGGCAAGTCTTCCTGTTTCGGTTTTGCTTTGGCCATAAATCCTCAATTGTTCGCTGCCGCTTTCACCTTGGCGAGTGTGGCGGCGCTTGGCTCACCAATCAGCGTGAGTGATTTGCGATTCTGCATCGCGTTAGCGATCACTGCGGCCACGATCTCTTCGAGCGTGGAGATGTCTGTGTCGCCATCGGCAAATAGCTCGATGGCGAACAGCCTGGTTCCGCGCGAACATTGCGGATCGTGGCATCGGCAGACGCCGCGAGTTTCTCTTAGTCTCATGCTGCCTCCTGTTCTTCGATTAATCGTTGCAGCCATTCTGGCCGTGTCTCTGGATCTGGCCATGAGTCTGCCCAGGCGGTTATGTCCCGGGCTTTGTTTGGCCATTCGTCTGTGAAAGCCGTCGCGGTCTCTGCCGCTGGCTGATTGGCGCCGACTTCGA
>JBOICV010000086.1:0-45217 GCA_050740255.1 Nevskiales bacterium
TGTAATCGGCCAGCAGGCCATCCAGTAACTGGTTGCTGATCGCTTTCTGTTCTACGGTCATGGTCACTCCTTGAAGTGCGGCAGTTTCCTGCCGAATGACCGTTTACACAAAATCTAGTACACGCCCGCGTTCAGCCAATACTTGAGGCAGGTCAATTCCTGCTACCCATTAGCTTCCCACTCAACAATGATGCGATTGATAATTGACGATGCGTCACCACCCGCATACGGCTCCCGACGTGAATCAATTACGCGAATTGCCTCATTGCTAGGGTAGTAATCTACCCGCCTCATCGAGGCTCGACGCAGCCGTTGAAGCTCGTTGACTCGGTCGTGATTACGCTTGCGCGGCGACCTTTGGATGTAGACAATTTGATACTCGCTCATCGCTCACTCTGCGGCTCTATGTGAGCGCTGAAACGTCCGACCAGATCATGCAGGTTGTGGAATGCTTCGTCTGGTAACGTCAGCAGGAACGCCCCTTCGGCTGCCGTGTAGATCGCCACGCCTGAGCCAACACGTTGCCACCAGCGAGCTTTCGCGGTCGCGTCTGCCACGAGCCAACACACGACCTTGTCCGCCCGTACCAGCGGCACGGCCCAGCCCTTTAGCCTATCCGCTAGAGTTGGGGGACCATGCAACTTTTCATCGCTTGTTGACTGGCCGGAAGTTGTGCTGATTTCAGTGGTAGTTGCATTGGGGTTTCCTACTCGGTTGCGTGCTAGTAACACCAATGCCCTTGTTTTCACTGAGGTAGGGTTAGCCGGTTGCACACTGGTTGCGGAGTGAGTTGCGCACGCACCCGTCAAAGTTGCCGGTTGCATCCCCATAGGCGTGCAACGCGCAACTTTCGCAGTCTGACTCACAGCCGCCCCTCTTGCTCGGCCCTGCGCGCGTGCCGGGATACCGTGGATTTGTTGATGACCAGCTCTGTCGCAATATCCTGCTGCTTCATACCCTCGCGCAACATTTTCACCACGCGGTCATAGGTCGTCACCTCCACGGTCTGCCACACCCAGGCACTTTCGCCACTGGTGCCAGTGATGAGCTTTGCTTCCAATGGCTCTGCGTCCTTACCTTGGAACCCGCGTGCCTTGCTGAATTGCAACTCAAATCGCGCACCGTCCTCGGTTCGGTAGTCGGCGGGATGCCTGAGCTTGATGACCGTATCCAATACGTCTTCGCGCTTAGACGTTCCCCGCGCTTCGCCGCTGCGCCCGGCATGGTGTACTAGCAGCACGCTTCGACCTTGCTTGCGTTGGCTGAGCATCCAATCCTGAATAACTTGCCATCCATCGGCCTCATTCTCCGGCGCACCACGGCAAAGCGTACTCACGTTATCCAGCACAATTAGCTTGATATCGGTCAACAATGGCTCTAACGCGTGCTGGTCGTCCGGGTCAGCCATGTTGGGCATCCGCTCGCAAAGATCGGGTGTCAACAGCCGGAAGGGGGCGGTGGGTTCCTTGTCCGATCCTGCAGCGATGGCCGCTAGGCGCTCCTGCATGGCAATAGCGGGCATTTCACCGTCCAGATATAGGACACCCTCAGCTTGCGGTGCTTGCCCATTGAGAAACGATCCACCGCATGCAACCGCATAGGCCGTCGCCAAAGCAAAATGTGTCTTGCCTACCCCACGTGCTGCGTAGACCATTACCAGCCCCTGTTCGGGGAGCCACGGCTTTAGCAGGTACCCCCGCTGCGGGATTTCCATGTTGAGGAATCTGCCCAGATCAACGGGTTGCCATGCCGATTCTTGGACGACCACAGCAGTCGTGCGCGGGTCTAACGGAATGACCGCGCTCATGCAGCTACCGCCGAGTCGTGGCGCACCCATAGAAAACAATCGGAGAGTCTCAGGACGCGCTGCACACCATCACGGATAAGTGCAACCGCCAGTCGTTCCGACTCGTTGGGTTGAGATTCTTCACCCGCCTGCACCAGCAATACCGGCGGCCCGGCCCTCGTTGCAAGGCTCCAATCCTTGCCCTCTGGGTCTTCGCCGGGACACAACAACATCAGCGCTGTGCGCAGCTTCAACAGCGTAGCCCGCCGCCACCCTTCAGTGCCGTGGACGATGAACAGGGTTGCGTTCTTGCCGTTCGGTGATGTTCCGCGCAACTGTCGAAGATCACCGGATAGCTGTGCTTCCAACTCCCTAGCGTAGGCAGGGCGTCGGCGACGATTGCTAGAATAACTGCGCTTGCTGTAAACGGAGCCTTGGGCGCGTGCTACCGCGTCAGGGCTTTGCTTTTGGACGGTCACGACTAGGCCGCCGCTTGGGTGGTCTTGCGAGTCTCCATCCAAGCCCGGACGTCGTCCACGGCCCAAGCCGTGACGCGCTCAGACAGCTTGACCGGCTTCGGGAAGCTGCCTGCCTTCACCATCCGCCAAAGCGTTGCTCCTGAGAAAGGGACAATGTGTGGGACTAACTGAGACTGGCGAACGTAGCCGGTTGAGGGAAGCTCGCCGCTGGTAGCAGCTTTTGACATGTCGCGTTACTCCTAGTGGTTGCAAAACGCGACATGAGTATCTATACCCAAAACAGTTTTATCAGCGCCGATTATTCCCCGATTTACGGGCGTCTTTCTTTGATCTTGGGGGAGTGATGCCGGCTTGCTTCAGCAGCTCGGTAGCAACGTCCTCTAGGTCAGGAGCAAGTGCAAGGCTTTTCCACGATGTCCCCTGGATTCGCTTCTCGATGGCTCTGCGATGTCGGTGAAAGGCATCACTAGCGGCGTCTAGGGCATTGCTGCGCGTCAATCCTCGATATTTGGCGATAGAGAGATAAATCAAGATATTTTCCAGTCGGCCATCGTTATCCGCCGGTGCGCCGCGCCCCCGCGTACTTAACCCGAATGACTTGCGCGCCGGGTGTGAAGAGTTCTCAAGAATCGCTTCTATCAAATCAGCAACCCACTTCAATATGGAATTACTCGGCGTTCGTTCGTACCAAACTGATTCGCAGAAAGCGTGAAGTACGCGCTGGGCGTCGTTTTCCTGTGGCATACCCAACCGCAGTCGCTGGGCGGCCTCCTCCGCCTTTTCCATTCGTACAGTGCTCCGCTGGGCGAAATTAGACAGAAGTTACCCCGTCTGCCGCAGCGGCGTTACTTTGCCACCCTTGCCAAGCTCGCAATCGCGTAGCACCTTTGCCCAGCGTTCCAGCGCTTCGCGCCGTTCTTCTAAATAGTCATGCCGGTTATAGATTCCTTCCACGCCCTTGAGCTTGTGATTCAGGCAGCGTTCCGCAATATGCGGCGCAACGCCCAAGGCTTCCAGATGCGTGCGCGCTGTGCGGCGGAAGTCATGCACCGTAAAGGGTTCCAGACCGTGCTTGACCTTGCCTAGGGCTGTACCGATGGTGCCTTCATGAATATAGGGCAGCATCCGGCTTTGCATTTTCCGCGCTGGCAATACGAAATCGCTGCCGCAGCCTAGGCGCTGCAGTTCGCGCAGCCATTCCAGCGTCAGTTTGGGAAGAGGAATGTCTATCGCCGCTCCGGTCTTCGTGCGGTTCTCGGGCAGATGCCACACGGCACATTCAAGATCAAACTCCTTCCACGGCGCTTCGCGTAGCTCGCTGGTGCGCACCGCCAACAACAGCAGAAGCTTGACGGTCAATTCATTCTCACGCGTGAAACCCTTTGCTGCCCGCATTGCAGCAAAGAACTTCACCAGTTCATCGCGCGTCAGCCACCGCTTTCGGGACTCTTCCTTCCCGCCCGCGTCGGACAAGTCAAAAGCGGACGCCGGGTTTACCCCCAGATATTGCCGCTTGATGCCGTAGTCGAACATGCGCCGCAGCCAGCGCAGCACGTCATTTGCAATTGTCGGCGCACCGCGCGCCACCACGGCCTTGAGCAAGTCATCCACATGACGCGGCTTCACGTCGGTTACAGCCAGATTCCCGATTGCGGGCTTGATGTCCCGCTCGATGCGGCTACGGACGATGTTGGGATACTTCCAGCGGCCGAGGATTGTGCGCTCGAAGTATTCATCGGCCAATTGCGCCATCGTGCGCGCGTTCTTGGCGGCTTCGATTTTGGCCACTGCTTCGCGCTTACGTTCCTGTTTCTCTGCCGCCACGTCATAGCCCAGCGCCACCCGCGCCCGCAATTCCTTTGCGGTCTTGCGCGCGTCGGCGAGGGATAGCGCGCGGTAACTGCCAAGGTTCATCACGCGGGGCTTGCCCGCAAAGCGGTAGCGGAAACGCCAAATAGGAAGGGCGTAGTCCTTGCGGTAGCAAAGCCAAAGCCCGCTACCATCGCCCCGCCCATCGAATCTTTCGCCAGATTTAATCCACTGGCGAATCTGCACGTCAGCTAGTTTGTTCACGCACGCCTCCATGTACCCGCAAATCTATGCTACCCAGCAGCCGGGTACACGCGACGGGTACACACAGATTCTGCGCTTGAGTGAAGCGCCATGCAACAGCCTGAAACGAAAAAGCCCAGCATTCACTGGGCCTTGTCACACTAACTAGGGATGTATGAGACGCCAGGATGCGTCCAGAAACACTACTCTATGTTTTGTACCTGTTCTCTCATTTGCTCGATCAGCACTTTCAATTCCACCGCGACGCGCGTCAGTTCAGGATCCTGCGATTTCGAGCCGAGGGTATTCGCCTCGCGGTTGAATTCCTGCATTAGAAAGTCGAGTCGGCGGCCGACCGGCTCGGGCCGTTTGAGCGTGGCCTCCAGTTCGGTGATATGGCTGGCGAGGCGCGACAATTCCTCGTCCACGTCCTGGCGCTGTGCGACCAGCGCGAGTTCCTGCTCTACACGGCCGGCGTCCGGCACAGCGCCCAGTGCGGCCACGGCTTCCTTCAGCCGCGCCATGAGTTTGGCGCGCAGCTCTTCGCGCAAAGCGGGTAGGCGGGACTGCACCTGCCGCAGCAACTCGCCGATGCGCTGGCCGCGGCTGCGCAGGAAGTCCGCCAGGCGCAGCCCCTCGTCTGAGCGATGTTTTACCAGCACCGCCAGCGCCTCCCGCAAACCCTGCAAGGCCGGTTCGCGCAGCGCGGCGTAATCGGGATGTTCCTCGCGCAGCACGCCGGGCCAGTTCAATACGGCGATGGGGTCCATCGGCGCGAGCTTGAAGCCCGCGCGAGTCAGCACTTCCGCCGCCGCCGCGAGCTGGCGCAGGCGCTCGGCGTCGGGATCGAGGGCGGCTTGCGCGGCTTGCGGCCCCGCGTAGCGCAACTGCAGGTTGAGCTTGCCGCGCGTCACCTGTTCCGGGATGAGGCTGCGGATTTCCGGTTCGAGAAAGCGCAGTTCGTCGGCGAGATGAAGATGCAGGTCCAGATAGCGGCTGTTGACGCTTCTCAGCTCCCAGGAAAGCTCGCGCCACGGCCCACTGAGGTCCAGCCGGGCGAACCCGGTCATGCTGCGGATCATGATTTGCCTTGGTGTTTAGTGGGGTGCATTGTAGCCAGTGCCGCAGCAACGGCGTACAAGCCGGGGACGAGGTGCCGCCCTAGACTGCGCGCAGTTTCTAGCCTTCAGGAGAGGTTTATGCGTACCCAAACCCAGTTTCTGGACAAGTACCAGGAAAGCCATCAGAACCCGCTCAATTCCTTCATACACATCATCTGCGTGCCGGCGATTTTCTTCGCTTCGGTCGGCTTGCTGTGGGCGATACCGATCGGCCGCTGGCTCGGACTGGGGGAAGGCGTCGCGCCGTGGGTGAACCTGGCAACGATTACTGCGCTGCCGATATTGTTCTTTTATTTGCGCCTGTCGCCGCTGGCGACGATCACGGCGATCGGTTGGTTTGTGCTGTCGGTGCTGGGCATTTTTTCGATTCAGCGGGCGGGGCTGCCGCTGGTCTGGACCTGCCTTGCCATATGGGTTGCGGCCTGGGCGGTGCAGTTCTACGGCCATCATGTGGAAGGCGCCAAACCGTCGTTTGCGGACGATATGCTGTTTCTGTTGATCGGGCCTTTGTACGTGATGAACAAGCTTTACCGTAAGCTGGGTATGGCGCTGCATTAGGCCGAATAATGTGGCTGGTGTAGCGTCGCCCGCAGGTCTTGCTCTGCGGGGCGCGGGTATAATCCCGGCCCGCCGCCCCACTAGACCTTCTCCCGATGACTGCCCTCAAGCGTCCCAGCGGCCGCCGCTTCGAAGAATTGCGTAGCGTCACGCTCGAACGCGGGGTGAGCAAGCACGCCGAGGGGTCCGTGCTGGTCAGCTTCGGCGATACCCGCGTGCTATGCACCGCCAGCGTGGAGACGCGCGTGCCCGGCTGGCTGCGGGAAAAAAACCAGGGCTGGCTCACCGCCGAATACGGCATGCTGCCGCGCGCCACCGGCAGCCGTAACGACCGCGAGGCCGCGCGCGGCCGCCAGGGTGGCCGAACGCTGGAAATCCAGCGCCTGATCGGGCGCGCCTTGCGCGCCGTGCTCGATCTGGACGCACTGGCCGGCTACACGCTGACGCTGGACTGCGATGTGCTGCAAGCGGACGGCGGCACCCGCACCGCCGCTATCACCGGCGGCTATGTAGCCTTGTCGGACGCGATCGGCCACATGCGCCGGCGCAAACAGCTCAAGAAAAATCCACTGCATGGCCAGGTCGCCGCCGTATCAGTCGGCATCTGGCGCGGTGCACCGGTGCTTGATCTGGACTATGCGGAGGATTCCGAGGCCGAGACCGATATGAATGTGGTGATGAACGAGACAGGGCATTTCATCGAGGTGCAGGGCACGGCCGAGGGCCACGCTTTTCGCCGCGAGGAACTGGACAGCATGCTCGGCCTGGCGCAGTCCGGCATCCGTCAGTTGCTCGAAATGCAACAGGCCGCGCTCAAGGGTTAGGGTCTTTCCGAAATGGCTAACGAATCTTCTGCGGCGCATGAAATCCCCCGTTCGGCGCTGCCGCGCCTCGCTGCCCCCTTTACTAAAGGGGGCGACCAGACACCGCTTGCGGTGGACGGCGGGGGATTTTGGCACTGCGCGGGTGTTCGTTAATTGCGCAATCCTCAATAGATGCTGCCGAAACAAGTGGTGCTGGCCAGCAGCAACCGCGGCAAGCTGGCTGAATTGCAGCAAATGCTGGCGCCATTGGGCGTAGAGGTCATCCCGCAATCGAGCCTCGGGGTCGCGCCGGTCGAGGAAACCGGACTCACTTTTGTCGAGAACGCGCTGCTGAAAGCGCGCCACGCCTGCCTGCATACCGGCCTGCCGGCGATTGGCGACGACTCCGGCATCGAAGTGGATGCGCTCCAGGGCGCACCCGGCATTTACTCGGCCCGCTACGCCGGTCCCGACGCCAGCGACGAGGAGAATAACCGGCTGCTGCTACGCCAGCTCGAAGGTCGCAGCGCCGGCGAGCGGCGCGCGCGCTTCCAATGCCTGCTCGTCTACCTGCGACACCCGGAAGATCCGACGCCGCTGATCTGCCACGGCACCTGGGAGGGACGTATGCTGGAGTCGCCCCGAGGTCAGGACGGGTTCGGTTACGACCCCTTGTTTCTGGTGCCCGACCGAAATCAGACTGCGGCGGAACTCCCCGCGGAAATCAAAAACCACCTCAGCCATCGTGGACAGGCTTTGCAGCAATTGCTCGCCGCCTTGGAAACCCGTGCTTAGTCCGCTGGCGCTGTACATCCATATTCCCTGGTGCGTGCGCAAATGTCCGTACTGCGACTTCAACTCCCATGCGCGCAGCGGTGTGCTGCCCGAAGACGAGTATGTGAACGCCCTTCTGCGCGACCTCGACTTCGAGCTGGCTTCGTCTCCAGTCTCCCGTCCCCCGCTAACGACCATTTTTTTCGGCGGCGGTACGCCCAGCCTGTTTTCGGCCGAAGCGATTGCGCGGATTCTTGACGGCGTCCGTGCGCGCTTCGACTGCGCACCGGACATCGAAATTACGCTGGAGGCCAATCCCGGCACGGTCGAGCAGGCGCGCTTTACGGGTTACCGCGCGGCAGGCGTCAACCGGCTTTCCATCGGCATACAAAGTCTGGATGACGCCCAGCTCACACGGCTGGGACGCATTCACGGTGCAGCGGAAGCCCACGCTGCCGTAGCCGCGGCAGGCGCGGCCGGCTTCGACAACTTTAATCTCGACATGATGTATGCGCTGCCCGAGCAAACCCTGGCAGGGGCGCGAACCGATCTGATGCAGTTGATCGCGCTGGAACCCAGCCACATCTCTTATTACCAGCTCACGCTGGAGCCGGGTACGCCCTTCCATCACCAGCCGCCGCCCTTGCCCGATGATGAGCTGGCCTGGGAGATGCAGTTGCAGGGGCAGGCGCTGCTGGCTGAGCACGGTTACGCGCAATACGAGGTATCGGCCTACGCGCAATCCGGCCGGCAATGCCGGCACAACCTGAACTACTGGAACTTCGGCGACTATCTTGGGATCGGCGCCGGCGCCCATGGCAAGCTTACCGACGTGCACGGCGGAGCCCGGCGCAGCGAGAAGCTCAAGTTTCCGCAGGCTTATACGCAGGCGGCAGGCGGCCCAAGGCAATGTGCGCGGAACGGGTTAGTACCCGTAGAAGACTTGCCGTTCGAGTACCTGCTGAACGCCTTGCGCCTGAACGCGGGTTTTGACCTGGACCACTATCGGCTGCGCACCGGCAGCACCCTGGCGAGGCTGACTCCGGCCTTCAGCAAGGGTCTGCTGGAGCGCAGCGGCCGGCAAGTCCGTTGTACCGACCTGGGGCAGCGGCATCTGAATGCGCTGCTGCGCGACCTCCTCCCAGGAAAACCCACCCCGCCCAGGCCGCCGCTACTTGCTCCGGCGGCGGTAAATCATTAGAATCCGCGCTCTTTTTTGGCGCCGGCTGGCCGGCGCACGCGAGCCGCGCCATGCAAGCCGAAATCCACCCCAAGTACCACGAAGTGAAGTTCACCTGTAGCTGTGGCAACAGCTTCGTGACCCGCTCCACCATCACGGCCAAGGATCAGCACATCGAAGTCTGTGCCGCCTGCCACCCCTTCTATACGGGCAAGCAGAAGATCGTGGACACGGGTGGCCGTGTGGACAAGTTCAAGAAGCGCTACACCAAACACTGATCGGATAGCGGTAAATAAAGGCGCCTGCGGGCGCCTTTATTGTTTGCGGCGGGCGTTGGGCTATTCTTGAACGGTGATTTTCCGCCTAGTTCTACCCTTGGTACTCCTCGCCGGTGTCGGCCCTAGCCTGAGCGGCTGCGCCACCAATCCGGCCACTGGCAGCCCGGAACTGGTGTTCATGTCGGAGGAGGAAGAGCTCAAGATCGGTCGCGAGCTGCACCAGCAAGTGCTGAAGCAAATCCCGCTGTATGAAGACCCCGCGTTGCAAGCTTACGTACAGGAGATTGGCGACCGGGTGTCGAAAAGCAGCCACCGCAGCGATTTGTTCTACCGCTTTCATGTGCTCGACCGGCCGGAAGTGAATGCCTTCGCCCTGCCGGGCGGCTACATCTATATTTTCCGCGGGCTGCTGGCCTACCTGAATTCCGAGGCCGAGCTGGCGGCGGTGTTGGGTCACGAAGTCGCCCATGTCACCGCGCGTCACGCGGTGCGTCAGCACCGTAACGCCATGCTGGCGCAAATTCTGGCGACGGCGGTGGCGATCCAGGCCGGTGGGCAGGCCGGCGATCTGAGCAATATTCTGGGTAATGCCTTGATACGCGGCTATGGCCGCGAGCTGGAGCTCGAAGCCGACCGGCTCGGTGCCGAGTATCTGGCCGGCGGCGGCTACGACATCGAGGCCATGCTGCAGCTTATTGATGTATTGAAATGGCAGGAGGAGTTCGAGAAAGAGCGGGCCAAGGAAGAAGGCCGCGACCCGGCGGTGTACCACGGCGTATTCTCCAGCCATCCGCGCAGCGATGAGCGCCTGCAAGGCGTGGTGCGCGCGGCCCAACGCCTGCAGGAGTCCGCCACGCCCGCCGTCAGCAGGGAAGCCTATCTGGCCCGCATAGAAGGACTGGTATTCGGTACTTCGGCCAGGGACGGAGTGCAGCGCGGCCGCAATTTTTATCACCAGGAATTCGACATCGCCTTCACTGCGCCGGAAAGCTGGCGCCTGCAGAACGATCCGCAGCGCGTGCTGCTATACGCGCCCAAGGGCGTGGCCAAGCTGCAGCTCAGCGCGCAGGATTTGAACAAACGCGTTGACGGCGCCAAGTTCGCGCGGGAGCGCCTGAAACTCAAGGGACTCACGGACGAGCGCAATTTCGAGCTGAATGGCATGCCGGTGTATATGGCGCGTTATCCAGAATCGGTGCTGGCAAGCAGCCGTCACATTCATTTGGCCATTATCTACGCGGGCGAACGTGCCTTTATCTTCCAGGCCGCCAATAAGGCATCGGACCAGGACTACGCGCTGGCCGCACCCTTCGAGGCGGTGGTGAAAAGTTTCCATCGGCTCAAGTCCGAGGAACAGGCACTGACCGAACCGCTGCGGTTTCGTAGCCTGCCGGTAAAAGCCGGTGACAGCTACGAGTCGCTGGCACAGCGAGCACCGCTGGGCCAGGATGCGGTGTCCTTGCTGCGTCTGTTCAATCACCACTATCCCAATGGTGAACCGGCGGCAGGGCAAATCATCAAGGTGGTGAAATAAGCGCGGGCGTTTGTGGCGAACCATACGCCCCCGTATAATTCCTGATCCAGCGCGCAGACTCTCCGTCAGCGCCGCGTCGTTGGCATTTCATGAGCGAGCCCGATCTAAGACAGCAGGCCCTGGACTATCACGCCAAGCCCAGGCCGGGAAAACTGTGCATCGGCGTCACCAAGCCTTTCACAACCCAGGATGAGCTTTCGCTCGCTTATTCGCCTGGCGTGGCCGAACCGGTCGAAGCCATCGCGAAGAACCCGGAAGACGCCTACCGCTACACCTCCAAAGGTAATCTGGTCGCCGTGATTACCGACGGCAGCGCCATTCTCGGTCTCGGCAACTTGGGTGCACTTGCGTCCAAGCCGGTGATGGAGGGCAAGGCGGTGTTGTTCAAGAAGTTCGCCGACATCGATGTGTTCGATATCGAGGTGGCGACGCAGGATGCGGATCAGTTCATCCAGACGGTGGTGAACATCGCGCCCACCTTTGGCGGCATCAATCTCGAAGACATTGGCGCGCCGCATTGCTTCAAGATCGAGCGCGAGTTGGTGGAGAAGCTCGATATCCCGGTGTTCCACGACGATCAGCACGGCACCGCCATCGTGCTGGCCGCCGCACTGCTGAACGCGCTGGAGCTGCAGGGCAAGAAAATCTTTGATGTAAAAATCGTCTGCGTTGGCGCCGGCGCAGCGGGCATCGCCTGCATGACCCTGCTGGTCGCGCTGGGTGCGAAGAAGGACAACATCTACCTGCTCGATCGCAAAGGCGTGATCCATTCCGAACGCGACGATCTCAGCCAAGCCGGCTGTGAACAGAAGCGGCAGTTCGCTCTTAGAACGGGCACGCGCACGCTGGCGCAGGCCATGCTGGGCGCGGATGTATTTATCGGCTTGTCCGGCCCTGATCTCGTCTCGCAGGAGATGGTGAAAAGCATGGCGCCGCGCCCGATCGTGCTGCCGATGTCCAATCCCGATCCGGAAATTTCGCCCGAACAGGTGAAAGCCGTGCGCGCCGACGCGATCATCGGCACCGGCCGCAGCGATTATCCGAACCAGGTCAATAACGTGCTCGGCTTCCCGTATATTTTCCGTGGCGCGCTCGACGTGCGCGCGCGGCGCATCAGCCAGGCCATGCATCTGGCGGCGGTGTATGCGCTCAAGGATCTGGCCAAGCTGCCGGTGCCGCAATCGGTGCTCGAAGCCTATGAAGTGGCGGCGATGAGCTTTGGCCCGGAATACATCATTCCGAAACCCTTCGACCCGCGCCTGATTGACCGCATTCCGCCCGCCGTGGCACAGGCGGCGATTGAAAGCGGGGTTGCCCGCACCGATTATCCGAAGCACTATCCGCGGCTGGACATCAAAGCGGCTTAAACTGGCCGCTGCAGAGAGAGACGCCCATGAGCAAAGCTTTTACCCTCGTCAATCCCGAGTCCGGGGCCAAGACCGAGTTGCCGGTCAAACAAGGCACACTCGGCCCAGCCGGCGTGGACGTGGGCAAGCTCTATGCTGCGCAGGGCGTATTCACCTACGACCCCAGCTTCACCTCCACCTGCTCCTGCGATAGCGCGATCACTTATATCGACGGCGATGAAGGCGTGCTGCTGTATCGCGGCTACCCGGTGGACCAGCTCGCCGAGCATTCCAGTTTTATCGAAGTCGCGTATCTGCTGCTCGAAGGCGAGTTGCCCAGCAAAGAACAACTTGAGGAGTTCGATCACACGATTCGTTATCACACCATGATCAACGAGTCGCTGCTCAAGTTCTTCCAGGGCTTCCACTACGACGCGCATCCCATGGCGATGCTGACCGGCATCGTCGGCTCGCTCTCGGCGTTTTATCACGACACCACCAGCAACAAGAACGAGCAGCATCGCAAGATTTTCGCGCGCCGCATGATCGCCAAGATTCCAACCATCGCGGCGGCGGCTTATAAGCACTCGGTCGGCCAGCCCTTCATCTATCCGCGCAACGAATTGGATTACTGTTCCAACTTCCTGCGCATGATGTTTGCGGTGCCGGCGGAGAAGTACGTGGTCAACCCGGTGGCGGCGAAGGCGCTGGACGTGTTGTTCATTCTGCACGCCGATCACGAGCAGAACGCCAGCACCAGCACCGTGCGGCTGGCTGGCTCCACCGGCTGTAATCCTTACGCTGCTATGGCGGCGGGCATCGCTGCGCTGTGGGGACCGGCGCACGGCGGCGCCAACGAGGCGGTACTGAAGATGCTCGGCGAAATCGGCAAGGCCGAGAACGTGGCCGGCTTCGTGAGCAAGGTGAAAGACAAGAATTCGGGCGTGCGCCTGATGGGCTTCGGCCACCGCGTCTACAAGAACTTCGATCCGCGCGCCAAAATCATCCGCGAGCAATGCCATAAGGTATTGCGCGAGCTGGGCGTGCAGGACCCGCTGCTGGAACTGGCGATGAAGCTGGAGGAAACGGCGTTGCATGACGATTACTTCGTCAGTCGCAAACTGTATCCGAACGTGGATTTCTACTCGGGCATCATCTACAAGGCGCTGGGCTTCCCGGTGAATATGTTCACGCCGATGTTCGCCATCGCCCGCACCGTCGGCTGGGCCGCGCACTGGAACGAGATGATTGCGGATCCCACGATGCGTATCGGCCGGCCGCGGCAGATTTACATCGGCTCGGATCGGCGCGACTACGTGCCGGTCAAGAAAAGGAAATGACCACGCGTATGGCGTGGGCTTGAAAAAAGCTAGGCCGCAGCCAGCATAATCTCTGCATCCGCCAAGCTGGCGCGGCGCATTGGCTTGCCGTCGATCGGCGATAGCGGCGCCTGACGCAGCCCTCGCACGGGAAATACCACCGCCTTTACGCCAAGGCCATTCCACTCGAGACGCAGCGCGGGCAGATTCCGGTAGTCGTCCTCGCCAAAGCGCAGCCGGCGCTCATGCCATTCGCAGCTCAGGCCACGCGACTGTAGCAGCAACTCCGCTTGCTCCGGTACGTCCGTAAATAGATGAAGTTCGAGCTCGCTATGCGGCGTAAGGGTGTCACTCAGCAGGTCGCCGACCAGACGCGGTTGCAGATTCTCCAAGAGGCCCATCAACTCCACCGCCGCCGCCAGCAAATCCTGCTCGCGCTGCGCGGCCTGCGCGCCGCCAAATAGCCGGCTATGCACGCGTAAGGCTTCGGCGATCTCCCGGTTATCGGGCAGGTGCCGGCTATCCAGATGCAGGCGGCGCGCGGCCTTTTCCTTGGCCAGGCGGTAGTCCTGAATGCCTTGTTCCCACATGAGCTGCGCCACCTGCTGGGCCAGATGCTGCCGCGCCGCAGAGTTCTTACCCAATGCATTCTCCATTGCCGCCGCAATACCGCCGGCGAGTGACGGCTAGAACAGGTTTTCCACCGCGTGCTGAATCGCCTCTTCGTTCACTTCCGCCGTTTCAGCACGCACGGTCGGCGCTGGGCTGAGGCGCTCGCCCGCCGCCAGAGTCGGCGCACGCGCCGTCATGAATATCTCGTACACCGCGCCTTCGGTTTCGCTGTCGCTGACGCGGCCGTTGCGCGGGTTAATGAGCTTGGCGACGAGGCCGGCCGGCTGTGGCTGTAGTGCCGGCGGCGTACCGTGCAAAACTGCCGCCATAAAGTCCATCCAGATAGGCAAGGCCGCTTTCGCACCGGTTTCCTTTTCCCCCAGCGACTGCAGCTGATCGTTGCCGACCCAGGTCACCGTCACCAAGTCGGCGTTGAAGCCGGCGAACCAGGAATCAATGAAATCGTTGGTCGTCCCGGTCTTGCCGGCCAGATCGGTGCGCTCCAAACGCTTGGCGGTAGTCGCGGTGCCGTGGTCAATCACATCCTGCAGCATGCTGGTCATGATGTAGGCGTTCTGCGCACTGATGGCGCGCGGCGCTTGCTCTTCCGCCGCACAGGTGACGCAAGCTTGGCGCGGCGCCGCCTGGAACACCATGGCACCGGCGACGTCCCGAATCTCGGCAATCAGATAGGGCTCCACCAGAAAACCGCCGTTGGCGAACACCGCATAGGCACGCGCCATTTCCAGCGGCGTGAACACCGCGGTGCCCAACGCAATCGAATAATTACGCGCCATGCGTTCGCGCGGCAGCGCGAATTTCGCCGCGTGATCGCGCAGTCGATCGACACCGAGCGCCATCAGCAGGCGCACCGACACCAGGTTGCGCGACTGCGCCAGCCCTTCGCGCAGCCGCGTCGGCCCATAAAACTTGCCGGTGTAGTTCACCGGCCGCCAGGCTTTCTCCATACCGGCTTCTTCGAACACGATCGGCGCGTCGTTGACCACGCTGGCCGCGGTGAAGCCGTGATCCAGCGCGGCGGAATACAGAAAGGGTTTGAAGGAGGAGCCGGGCTGGCGTTGCGCCTGGATCGCACGATTGAACTTGTTGCGCGAGAATTCAAACCCGCCGACCAGCGCCTCGATGGCGCCGGTATTCGGATCCAGCGCCACCAGCGCGGATTGCGCATCCGGCACCTGCGCCAGCCGCCACGGCAGCTTCTCATCGCCGGTATAGGCCAGGCGCACGATATCGCCGGCGCGCGCTAGCCGCCGCGGCTTATCCTCGGACTGTGCCCACTCGAGGGCCTCGCCCTTGAGCGTCACCGCGCCATACTTCTGCGTGTAGGCGGTCAGAGCCTTGCTCTGCGCGGCGAGCACCACGGCCGGCACCAGCCCGCCGGCGCGCGGGAGTTCTTCGAGAAACTTGTTCAAGGCCTGGGTATCGGTCAGGTCTTCGCCGGCAAAGCGGTTGCCCGGCGCACGCCAGCCGTGACGCTGGTCATAGGCCAAGAGGCCGCGGCGCAAAGCCTGGTTGGCCGCTTCCTGCCGGCCGGACTGTACCGTCGTGGTCACCCGATAACCGCTGGTATAGGCAAGTTCACCGTAGCGGGACACCATCTCCGCCCGCACCATCTCGGCGACGTAGTCGGCCTCAAGCTGCAATTCCTTCTTGATTTCAGCGCGCGTGGTCAGCGGCTCGGCCAGCGCGGCTTCATACTGCGGCTCGTCAATCATGTCCAGCTCGCGCATGCGCCGCAGCACATAGTTGCGCCGCTCCAGCGCGCGTTCCGGCGCGGTGATCGGATTGTCACGCGACGGCGCTTTCGGCAAGCCGGCCAGCAGCGCCATCTGCGCCAGACTGAGTTCCTCCACCGTCTTGCCGAAGTACAGCCGCGCGGCGGCGGCGGCGCCGTAGGCGCGATGACCCAGATAGATTTGATTGAGGTATAGCTCGAGGATTTGCTCCTTGGGCAGTTCGCGCTCTATGCGCAAGGCCAGCAGGATTTCCTTGAACTTGCGGGCGAAGGTCTTTTCGCGCGTCAGGAACAGATTGCGCGCAAGCTGCATGGTGATCGTGCTGCCGCCCTGGGTCTTCTCGCCGGTCACGACCAGACGTACCGCCGCGCGGCTCAAACCCTGCCAATCGAAACCGGGATGCTCAAAAAAGCGGTCGTCTTCCGAGGCCAGGAAGGCTTGGATCAACTGCGGCGGAATGGCGGCGTAGGCCAGTGGCGCGCGCCGCTCGATGCCGAATTCGCCCAGCAGCTTGCCGTCGGCGGAATACACCCGCAGCGGCACGTCGAAAGGAACCTGCCCCAACCCGGCGGTATCCGGCAGTTGCGAGCTGACGTAGCGGATCAGGCCGTATACCGCAAGCGCACTCACCAAGAGCACGACGCCGCCACTGCCCAATAACCAGGCCAGCACACGGCCTTGCTGACGTGAGAATCGGACAGAGTGCCTCAATCCTTGCGCCCTCCAAACCGTTCCCTAGACATATCAGATGCTTGCAAAGGCTTCTTACAGTTGCTTTGCGCAATGCTTGGGATATAGTAACCTCATCAGGGGCCTAGCGATACAGGCAGTCCCAGGCTTCGCGGGTGCGCAGAGGAGACGCGAAGGGTGAATATTTCGCTACCACTACCGGGCATATTTCGACCCGGCGTCAAACAACTGATTGGGTTGGACATCAGTTCCAGCGCGGTCAAGCTGGTCGAACTTTCGCGCGCCGGCGACGGCTACCGGCTGGAAGCCTACGCCAGCGAGCCCTTGCCGCCCAACGCGGTTGCTGACCATCAGGTCAAAGAACCCGAACTGGTCGCGCAGTCCATCTCCAAGGCCTTGCGCAAGGCCGGCACCCGTACCAAACAGGCGGCAGTTGCCATCCCCGGTTCGGCCGCCATCACCAAGATTATTGAAATGAGCGGCTCGCTCTCGGAAGACGAGATGGAGCAGCAGGTCAAATTCGAAGCCGATCAGCACATCCCTGAGTCCATCGACGACGTCAACCTGGACTTTCAGGTCATCGGTCCGTCCACTCGCGCAGCGGACCAGGTGCAGGTACTGCTCGCCGCTTGCAAGAGCGAAACCATCGAGATGCGGGTGGCGGCCATCGAAATGGCCGGCCTCAAGGCCCATGTGGTGGATGTGGAAACCTATGCTTTGCAAAACGCCTGTCAGCTCTTAACCCACCAGATGCCTGACAGCGGCATGAACAAAACCGTGGTGCTGGTTGATCTTGGCGCTTCCGGCACCCAGGTTAACGTGCTGCACAGTCTGGACACTGTGTACACGCGCGATCTCAGCTTCGGCGGACGCCAGCTGACCGAGGATGTGATGCGCCACTTCAGTCTGGATGCAGAAGCCGCCGAGCTTGCCAAACGCGACGGCAGCCTGCCGGCGGAATACGGCAATGAGGTACTGCCAACATTTCTGGAAGACGTCGCTCAGCAGATCTCCCGTACCCTGCAGCTGTATTTTTCTTCGTCCGCAGCGCACACCACCGTGGATCAGATTCTGCTGGGCGGGGGTTGTGGCGCCTTGCCGGGCATCGCCGAGACCGTGCAGAACCAATTGCAAATCCCGGCGGCGGTGGCGCAGCCCTTCGCCGACATGCGCATGCCCTTACTGGCGCGACGCGAACATCTGGCCGGGGTCGCCCCCAGCTTGCTGCTCGCCGCCGGTTTGGCGTTGCGGGCCTTCGATCCATAAGTCATGGCCACGATCCATATCAACCTGCTGGACTGGCGCGCAGCGCGGCGTGAGCGGCGCAAGCAGCAGTTCGGCGTCGCCGCCGGCATGACCGCGGCGCTGGCGGCCGGCGTGGTCGCAATCGGCCTGCTGGCGGTAAACACGGCGCTAGGCAACCAGAACGAACGCAATGAATTTCTGAAAGGCCAGATCGCCGAGATGGACCGGCAGATCAAGGAAATCCAGGAACTGGAAAAGACCAAGGCTGATCTGATCGCGCGCATGGAGGTCATTCAGCAGCTGCAGAAAGACCGTTCCGACATCGTGCACTTCTTCGACGAGATGGTGAGTATTCTCCCCGACGGCGTCTACGTCACCAGCGTCAAGCAGCAGGGCAATAAGATCACCATTGACGGCGTGGCCGAGTCGAACGGACGCATCTCCACATATCTCAAGAATCTGGACGCCTCGGAGTGGTTCTCCGATCCGCGGCTGGTGGTGATCAAGGCGCAGCAGGATCAGTTCCGCCGCCTGTCCAATTTCACCTTGTCAGTCACCGCCTTTGCAGAAAAACACGGCCCTGCCACCGGTGCCGAAGAGGGCGAGGTACTCGAGTAATGGCCGAAGCCGAAGTAGAAGCCAAGCGCAGTCTTGACCTGAACAAATATGTAGACCAGCTACGCGCGCTGGATACCAAGAACATCGGCGGCTGGCCGACCTGGGTTTACGGCTTCATGTGCGTGCTGATCGTGGTTTTCATCGTGGGGATGGGTAGCTGGCGCCTGATTCAGCCGAAGCGGGTGGAGCTGGAAACAGCCAAGGCGCAGGAACAAACCCTGAAGTCCGAGTTCGAGACCAAACAGAAAAAAGTCGCCAATCTGGACGCCTACAAGGAGCAACTCGCCAAGATGCAACGCGAGTTCGGCGACATGCTGCGGCAGTTGCCGAGCAAGGCGGAGATCGCCAATCTCTTGAACGATATCTCGCAAACTCGCGTGGCCGCGGGTCTCGAGGAAGAGCTGTTCGAGCCCAAGCCCGAGGCGCCGCGGGAGTTCTATGCGGAGGTGCCGAATGCGCTAAATGTCATCGGCACTTATCATGAAATGGCCGCCTTCGTCAGCGGTGTGTCGGCCTTGCCGCGCATCGTCACGCTGCACGACATTACGATTAAACCCAAAGATAAGCCAGCGGGTACCGCAGCTGCCGGCGCCAAGGCGGCGGACGCGCCTGAGCTGCTGATGACGCTCACCGCCAAGACCTTCCGTTACCTCGACGCTGCGGAAATTGAAGCGGCAGAGCCGGCTGCGGGCACAGCGACGGCCAAGAAGTCATGAACGCGCGATCCGTCCGTATACTCGTGCTGGCGCTGCTGCCTTTTTTTGGCGGCTGCGGCGCGGGCATGGGCGACCTTGAGAACTACGCCGAGGAGATCAAGGCGCGCAAATCCACCGACGTCGATCCTATTCCGCAAATCATCCCCTATTCACCATTTCTCTATGATCCCGCGGGACGCCGCGACCCTTTCGTCTCGCTGAAGTTCGCGCAACCGCAGCAGACCGTGACCTCCACCATCGCACCTGATCTGAACCGCAACCGCGAGCCGCTCGAGGAATTCCCGCTCGATAGCCTGCGCATGATGGGCACGATCGAGATGCGGGGCACGCGTTTCGCGCTGGTGCGCGGCGGCGACGGCATCATCCACCGCATTATCGTGGGCAATTATATGGGCGAGAACTACGGCAAGGTCATTGCCATCAGTGAGGCCGAGGTACAGCTTATCGAGCTGATCCCGGATGGTTTCAGCGGTTATATGGAACAACCTGCGAGCATTGCTCTGAGCAACTAATCGCAATGCCGGGAGAACGCGGATGAACAAAACAGTCAACAATTGCCGTCACATTGGCTATGGCTTTGCAGCGCTGCTGACGATGGCGCTCGGCGGTCTGGTCGTGGCGCAGGAAGACGCGCCAAGCCGCGTGGTCGAGAACATCGAATACCGCAGTCTGCCGGGTGATGCGGTGCAGCTGATTCTGACCCTGTCGGAGCCGGCGCCTGAACCCCTGGTGTTCACGGTCGACAATCCCGCCCGCCTCTCGATCGACCTGCTGGATACCGGTATCGCGGTCGAAAAACGTTATCAGGACATCAATACCGGCCCGGCGCGCGCAGTAGCCGCCGCCGAGGGCAAGGGCCGCAGCCGCGTGGTGGTGGAGTTGATTCGGATCGAACCCTACGACGTGCGCGTCAAAGGCAGTCAGATATTCGTGACCATCGGCCAAACCACGGACTTGGGCGCGGCCGGCGCCGACGCGGCGACGTCCAGTCTGCAAACGCGCAGTTCACGGGATCGCGGCGAGATTTCGAACGTGGATTTTCGCCGCGGCGAGAAAGGCGAAGGCATAGTGATTGTTGCTTTGTCTGATCCACGGGCCAGCGTGGATGTACGCAATGAGGGCGGTTTGATCGTGGCCGATATCAGCAACGCCAGGCTACCGGAGGCGCTGCAGCAGCGCCTGGAAGTGCTCGACTTTGCCACGCCGGTGAAATTCATCGACGTCGAACCACGTGGTGCGAACGGCGCCCGGCTGGTCATCACGCCGGTTGAGGGCGGTCTGTTCGAGCAGGTGGCCTATCAGGCGGGCAACCAGTTCACCATCGAATTACAACCACTGACCGAGGCGGAGAAACAGGAACGCAGAACTGCGGAAAGAATCTTCACCGGGGAGCGCTTAAGCCTTAATTTCCAGAACGTGGAAGTGCGCCAGGTCTTGCAAATCGTGGCGGACGTGGCGCAGGTCAATATGGTTATCGACGACACGGTCAAGGGTGAGATGGCTTTGCGTCTGGATAACGTGCCCTGGGACCAGGCGCTGGACATCATCCTGAGCGCGCGTAATCTGGGCAAGATTGATCAGGGTAATGTCATTTTCATCGCGCCCGCGTCGGAACTGGCCAAGCGTGAGGCGGCGGCCCTGCAAGCTGAGAATGCACGAATAGTATTGGCGCCTCTTGTAACCGAGTTGATTCAGGTGAATTACGCCAAGGCGGAAGACCTGGCGCAGGTCTTGCGACCTACCGGCGCGGGAGCGGCTATCGTCGGCGCGCAGACCGGCAGCGCTCAAGCGCACAACACAGTGTTGTCCGATCGGGGCCGGGTGACCGTGGACCCGCGCACTAACACAATGCTGATTTCCGATGCCCGGGAGAAAATTGCTGAGATTCGCAAGCTGATCAAGACGCTGGACGTGCCGGTGCGGCAGGTGCTGGTCGAGGGTCGGGTCGTGATCGCCAACGACAACTTTTCGCGCGATCTGGGCGCACGCTTCGGCTTTACCGGTGTGCGCACGGGCTCCAGCACCTTTAGCAGCACTTCAGGCAGTGCCCAGGCTACCGGGGGCCAGGCTGAAAATGTCGCTGGCGGCGCCCCACCCGGGATACCCGCCCTCGGCGACCGCTTCAACGTAAACCTGCCGGCGGCGCCTGGCAACGCCGGGCGTATTGCGCTCGCGATACTGGGCGCGGATTATCTGGTGGATCTGGAACTGCAAGCCTTGCAGGCCGAGGGCCGGGGCGAGATTCTGTCGAACCCGAGGGTGGTCACTGCCGACCGTAAGGAAGCCACGATCAAGCAAGGCTTTGATGTCCCGATTGTGATCCGCGACAGCCAAACCGGTATCGCGGACGTCGAGTTTATCGAAGCGCTGTTAAGCCTGGTGGTGACCCCGCTCATCACGCCCGATGAGAACGTCATCATGGACCTCAAGATCAACCGCGATGAACCGGACTTCACCCGGCTGGTAGACGGCAATCCGACAATTAACCGGCGCGAAATCGTCACACAGGTGCAGGTGCGCAACGGTGAAACGGTCGTGCTCGGCGGGGTGTACGAAAACATTACACAAAACAACACCACCAAGGTACCGATATTAGGCGACATACCGGTGCTAGGTTATCTTTTCCGCAACAGCCTCAAGCAAGACAATAAAAACGAGCTGCTGATCTTCATCACGCCGAAGACCCTGAAAGAGGGCGTGGCCCAGTATTAACTCTCGTATCACAGACCCGCCGCGCGCTTGCCCGACGGGTCGCGTCACGGTGACCGAGCGAAGCGAGGTGGGTGCGGACGCGACCCGATCCGCCGGGTGCGCGCCCGACCCGGCGGTTGCGAACGCAACCTGGGGCGGGAGGGCGCGCAAGACGCCTGCTCCCGCACCCACTCTTGCGAGACGCCGTGTCGCCGGCGGCCTTATCATTTGGGCCCGTCGACAAGCTCAGGACAGGCATGAGCAAACGCGGCAATATCTTCCTGGTGGGGCCGATGGGCGCCGGCAAGACCACGCTCGGCCGGGCGCTGGCCAAACTGCGCGGGCTGCGCTTTGTCGACAGCGATCACGACATCGAACAGCGTTGCGGCGTCGATATCCCCTGCATCTTCGAGCTGGAAGGAGAAGCCGGTTTCCGCAAGCGTGAGCGTGGCGCAATAGCCGTACTCACCCGTGAATCGGGCATCGTGCTGGCCACGGGCGGCGGCGCCGTGCTCGATGCACAGAGCCGACGCAATCTGGCAGACAACGGCCTTGTGGTATATCTGCTTGCTTCTGTGGAACAGCAACTAGCACGGACCCGCGGCAGCACTCATCGCCCGCTGCTGAAGACGCCGAACCCACGCGAACGGCTGGAGATACTGCTGGCGCAGCGCGACCCTTTGTACCGGGAGATCGCCGATCTCGTCATACCCACCCACGGCCGCCAGTTGCGCCGCATGGCACAGCAAGTCAACCAGGCGATCGAGGCTCATCTGGCAGAAACCAGCGCTTGAGGCGAGAGCTGCAAACTGCATGCCATAATTTGCACATGAATTCGCGCATGCAAGCTTTGACGGTATCCCTCAAGGAGCGCAGCTATCCGATTTATATCGGGCAGGGTCTGCTGGATCGTGCGGAACTATTGAGCCCGCATCTGGGCCGGAGCACTAGCTTGGTCGTCACCAACGAAACGGTCGCACCGCTATATCTGGAAAAAGTGCAGCGCCTGCTGCCAGGCGGATATGAATCCGTGATTCTTCCGGACGGCGAAGCGCACAAAACCCTGGACACGGCGAACATCGTGTACGACGCGCTAATGCGTAACCGCTTCGGCCGCGATTGCTGTTTGCTGGCGCTCGGGGGCGGCGTGATCGGCGATATCACGGGCTTTGTCGCCGCCACCTACCAGCGTGGGGTGGATTTCATTCAGATACCGACGACTTTGCTGGCGCAGGTGGATTCCTCGGTGGGCGGCAAAACCGGGGTAAATCATCCGCTGGGCAAAAACATGATCGGCGCATTTCATCAGCCGCGCGTGGTGATAAGCGATACCGACACCCTCAAGACCCTGCCGGAACGCGAGTTGAAAGCAGGCCTGGCCGAGGTGATCAAATATGGGCTGCTCGGGGATGCGGAATTCTTCACCTGGCTGGAGGCGAATATCGAGAAGCTGCTGCACAAGGACCCCGCAGCCCTCGCCCACGCCATCGCCCGCTCGTGTGAACACAAGGCGCGCATCGTCGCGGCGGACGAACGCGAGAGCGGCGAACGGGCGCTGCTGAATTTGGGCCACAGCTTCGCTCACGCCATTGAAACGGCGACCGGTTACAAAGTCTTGCTGCATGGTGAAGCGGTCGGCACTGGGATCTGCCTGGCAGCGGATCTGTCCTGCCGTCTCGGCTGGCTGGCGGCGGCTGAACGCGACCGCGCGATCAATTCGATCCGCCGGGCGGGGCTGCCTGCCGCGGTGCCCAGCGGACTGACGCCGCAGATCTTGCTTAAGCACATGAGCCAGGACAAAAAAGTGCTGGCCGGCAAGCTCCGACTGGTGCTGCTCAAAGGTATCGGCAAGGCGCTGGTCACCGCTGATTTCGATCCACATAAGCTCCAGGAAACCCTCGAGGCTTTTTGCAGCGCTGATGCCGCGCCCGTCAGTGTGGCGCAACCGGCATGAATCTCGCCGCTTATGCGGCGCATGAAAGCCGCTCTCGCGGCCGCCGTCACCTCGAGCCCGGCGCCGGATTCCGCAGCCAGTATCAGCGTGACCGCGACCGTATTGTCCACTCCGCCGCGTTTCGCCGGCTGGAATACAAAACCCAGGTCTTTGTAAATCACGAAGGTGATTTGTTCCGCACCCGGCTGACCCATTCGATCGAGGTGGCGCAGATCGGCCGCACCCTCGCCCGCGCCTTGAATTTACACGAGGATCTCACCGAAGCCATCGCATTAGCGCACGACCTGGGTCACACGCCTTTCGGCCACGCCGGCCAGGACGCACTCGACGAATGCATGAAAGCCTACGGCGGCTTCGAGCACAATTTGCAGTCGCTGCGCGTGGTGGACGAGTTGGAGGAGAAATACGCTGACTTCGACGGCCTGAATCTCACCTTCGAAACCCGCGAGGGCATCCTCAAGCATTGCACCAAGGCCAAGGCGAAGGAACTCGGTGAACTCGGCCGGCGCTTTCTCGACGGCGGCCAGCCAAGCCTGGAAGCGCAACTGGCGAATCTGGCCGATGAAATCGCCTATAACAACCACGACATCGATGATGGCTTGCGCGCGCGCCTGCTGACGCTCGAACAATTGCAGGAGTCATCGCTATTCCTCGCCTGCCACGAAGAAGTGCGGCAGCAACATCCGCAGCTGATGGCAAAGCGGGTGCGGCACGAAGTGGTGCGGCGCATGATCAACCGCTTGGTGACCGATTTGCTCGAGCACAGCCGCGCCATGCTCACGGCCGTTGCGCCCGCCGATATCGCGGCGGTCCGGGCCAGCCCAGAACCGCTTGCTGGATTCAGCCCCGCGATGCAAAAGGCCAACACTGAGCTGAAACGCCTGCTGCATCGCCATCTTTACCAGCATTACCACGTGCAGCGCATGACCCAGAAAGCCAAGCGGGTGGTACGCGATTTGTTCGGTGCCTTCATCGAAGCACCCAACTTGCTGCCAGTCGAGTTTCAACAGCATGCGCAAAAGCTGCGGGCTGCGTTGGGCGAACACGGTACGGCCCGCAGCATCGCCGACTATATCGCCGGCATGACCGATCGTTACGCCATCGACGAACACGACCGCATCTTCAATCCCCGCCGAACGCACTGAGCCCCGCGCCGTAAGGCCGCGCCTTCGGCGTCTGTCCTGCCGGCATTTTTTATTGAATCGTGATTTGAGCAGCTTTATACTGGAGTGCTCGGTTCCGCCCTCGGCCGCAGCCTGGAACACGCCCCGTTGCGGCGCTAGTGGCAAGCGGAACAGGGCGCGCAGCGTGCCGCAATCCGCGATACAGCCCGATGATGCCCTCGGCTAAGGCCGCGGCTTCGGTGCCGCTGCGGCCCAGAACGGATTTTCGCTGGATCAGAAGTTGAGAACTCGGTACATCAGTATGCGCGCCAGACGAAACAACAAGCTTGGGGGCAGGACGCCTGGTCCTGGCCTGCCAGCCAAGCAGGGGCTCTACGACCCCCAGTTCGAGCACGACGCTTGCGGCGTGGGCTTTGTCGTGGACATCAAGGGCCGCAAGTCGCACCGCATCCTGCAACAAGGCATGCAGGTGCTGCGCAACCTGGACCATCGCGGCGCCTGTGGCGCCGAGGTCAACACCGGCGACGGCGCCGGTCTGCTATTGCAGATACCGCACAAATTTCTGCTCGAAGCCGCCAAGAAGGCACGCATTGAACTGCCCGGTCCCGGCGAATACGGCTGCGGCATCGTGTTTCTGCCGCGCAATGTGAGTTTGCGGCGTCGGCTTGAGGAGCGTTTCGGCGATATCGTCGAGTCCGAGGGTTTGAGCCTGCTCGGTTGGCGCACGGTGCCCACCAATAACAAGAGTTTGGGCGAGACGGCCAAATCCTACGAACCCTTCATGCGCCAGGTGTTCATTGGCCGCAGCGCCGATATCACGGATGAGCCGGCCTTCGAGCGCAAGCTCTATGTCATCCGCAAGCGCGCCTACGCGGAGCTACGCGAGTCCACTCTTGCGGGCGCCGAGTTCTGGTACGTCTGCAGCCTGTCGTGCCGGACACTGGTGTACAAGGGCATGCTGCTCACGCGTCAGCTCGAGCAATACTTCCCCGATTTGCAGAATGCCAGCATGGAGACGGCGCTGGCGCTGGTGCATTCGCGCTTCAGCACCAATACCTTCCCGAGCTGGGATCGAGCCCATCCCTACCGTTATGTCGCCCACAACGGTGAGATCAACACGCTGCGCGGCAATATCAACTGGATGCGCGCGCGCGAGGCGCTGTTCCAGTCCGGGCAGTTTGGCGATGACGTTGCGAAAATCCTGCCAATCGTCAACCCCAACGGCAGCGACTCGGCCATGTTCGACAATGTGCTCGAGTTGTTGGTGCTTGCCGGCCGTTCCCTGCCGCACGCGGTCATGATGATGATTCCCGAGCCATGGTCGGGCCACGCCGGCATGGACGACGCCAAGCGCGCGTTCTACCAGTACCACTCCAGCCTCATGGAACCCTGGGACGGGCCCGCCGCGATTGCCTTCACCGACGGCCGCACGATGGGCGCTGTTCTCGACCGCAACGGCCTGCGTCCGTCGCGCTACTACGTGACCAAGGATGATCTCGTGGTCATGGCGTCCGAGGCTGGCGTGCTCGACGATATCCCGCCGGAGAATGTGCTGCGCAAGGGCCGTCTGCAGCCCGGCCGCATGTTCCTGGTGGACACCGAGCAGGGCCGCATCATAGAAGACACGGAACTCAAGCAGCAGATAGCCGGCGAAAAACCCTACCGGCAGTGGCTCAACGAGCATCTGGTCCATCTCGAGAAGTTGCCGCCGCAGTTGCACGTGCCGGCGGCGGATCATGACACGCTGCTGCAGCGGCAGATCGCCTTTGGCTATACCTTTGAAGACCAGCGCGTGTTGATGGCGCCGATGGGCCGCGACGGCGTGGAAGCCGTCGGCTCCATGGGCAACGACACGCCGCTCGCGGCTTTGTCCGGCAGGCCGCGCCTGCTATTCGATTACTTCAAGCAGTTATTCGCGCAGGTGACGAATCCGCCGATTGACTGCATACGTGAGGAGTTGATCACCGCCTCGGAAGTCTGGCTTGGCTCCGAGGGCAATCTGCTCGAGCCGCAACCGGCCGACTGCCGGCGGCTGGAGCTCAAGGGCCCGATTCTGACCAATGAGGAGTTCGCCAAGCTGCGGTACCTCGATTTGCCGGGTCTGCGCGTCGGCCTGCTCTCCAGCCTGTTCCGCGTGAAACAAGGCGAGCAGGGGCTGGTGGACGCGCTCGAAGCGAATTGGGCCAAGGCGCGCGGCATGATCGAGGATGAGAACGTCAACATTCTCATCCTCAGTGACCGCGGCGTGAATCAAGAACTCGCGCCGATTCCCTCGCTGCTGGCGGTTTCGAGCCTGCACCACTATCTGATTCGGGAAGGCCTGCGCACACGCGTCAGCCTGGTGTTGGAAAGCGGCGAGCCGCGGGAAGTGCATCACTTCTCGCTCTTGATCGGCTACGGCGCCATCGCCGTGAACCCCTATCTCGCCTTCGAAACGCTCGACGAGATGATCCGCGACGGCATGCTGGCCAATGTCGATCACAAGACCGCCTGCAAGAACTTTGCGAAGGCTTCCACCAAGGGTGTGGTCAAGGTGATGTCCAAGATGGGTGTGTCGGCCGTGCAGAGCTATCACGGCGCCCAGTTGTTCGAGGCCGTGGGTTTGCGCCAGGACCTGATCGACGAGCACTTCACCTGGACCGCCTCACGCATCGGCGGCATCGGCATGGATGTGCTTGCCAAAGAAGTGCTGATGCGCCATCACGCGGCCTTCCCGGAGCGTTCGGTGGACGCTCAGGCGCTGCCCGCGGGTGGGCAGTATCAGTGGCGCGCGGACGGCGAATACCATCTGTTCAGCCCCGAGTCGATTCACCGCTTGCAGAAAGCGGTGCGCACCGAGAACTACGCGACTTATAAATCCTATGCTCAATTGATTGACGATCAATCGGCGAAGCTGTGCACGCTGCGTGGCCTGCTCGACTTCAAGCTGGGAGAGGCGGTCCCGCTCTCGGAAGTGGAACCCGTCGAAAACATCCTGCGGCGCTTCAAGAGCGGCGCGATGTCTTACGGTTCGATCAGCAAGGAAGCCCACGAGACGCTGGCGATTGCGATGAACCGCATCGGCGGCAAGAGCAATACCGGCGAAGGCGGCGAGGATCCCGATCGTTATATACCGCTGCCGAACGGCGACTCGAAGAACTCGGCGATCAAGCAGGTCGCGTCCGGCCGCTTCGGCGTGACCAGCGAATACCTGGTCAACGCGCGCGAGCTGCAGATCAAGATGGCGCAGGGCGCCAAGCCCGGCGAGGGTGGCCAGTTGCCGGGCAGCAAGGTTTATCCCTGGATCGCCAAGACGCGGCTCACCACTGCGGGCGTCGGTTTGATTTCGCCGCCGCCGCATCACGATATTTATTCGATTGAGGATTTGAAGGAACTGATTCACGACCTCAAGAACGCCAACCGCAACGCGCGCATCAGCGTGAAGCTGGTGGCCGAGGTCGGCGTCGGCACCATCGCCGCGGGCGTGGCGAAAGCCCACGCCGATGTCGTGCTTATCAGCGGACACGATGGCGGCACGGGCGCTTCGCCGCAGACCTCGATCGCGCATGCCGGCCTGCCCTGGGAGTTGGGCCTCGCGGAAACCCATCAGACGCTGGTGCTGAACAATTTGCGCAGCCGCATCGCCGTGGAAACGGACGGTCAACTGAAGACGGGCCGCGACGTGGTCGTCGCCGCCCTGCTCGGCGCCGAGGAATTCGGCTTTGCCACCGCGCCGCTAGTGGCGGTCGGCTGCATCATGATGCGCGTCTGCCATCTCAATACCTGCCCCGTCGGCGTAGCCACGCAGGACCCGAAACTGCGCGAACGCTTCACGGGCAAGCCGGAGCATGCGGTCAACTTCATGCGCTTCGTCGCCGAGGACATGCGCGAAACCATGGCGCAGCTTGGATTTCGCACGGTCGAGGAGATGATCGGCCGGGTGGATCGGCTGGAACCCAGAAAGGCGATCGCACATTGGAAGGCGAAGGGCTTCGACTTCAGCAATATCCTCTACCAGCCCGATGTGGGGCCGGAGGTGGGTCGTTTCTGCCAGATTCCGCAGAACCACGGCTTGGACCAGTCACTCGACGTCACGACCCTGCTAGAGCTGTGCAAGCCCGCGATTGAGCGCGGCGAGAAGGTCACGGCCGAATTGCCGATCCGCAACATCCACCGCGTGGTCGGCACGATTACGGGCAGTGAAATTACCAGAAAGTGGGGCGCCAAGGGGCTGCCGGAAGACACGGTCAAACTCAAGTTCAACGGCTCCGCCGGTCAGAGCTTCGGTGCCTTCATGCCCAGCGGCATGACTTTTGTACTCGAGGGCGACGCCAACGACTACTGCGGCAAGGGTTTATCGGGCGGCAAAATCATCGTGCTGCCGCCGGCGCAAGCGACTTTTGCCGCGGAAGAGAACAGTGTGATTGGCAACGTGGCGCTGTACGGCGCCACAGCCGGCGAGGCCTATTTCCGCGGCATGGCCGGCGAACGCTTCGCCGTGCGCAATAGCGGCGTGGACGCGGTGGTCGAGGCCGTGGGCGACCACGGCTGCGAATACATGACGGGCGGGCATGTCGTTGTGCTGGGACCGGCGGGCCGCAATTTCGGCGCCGGCATGTCCGGCGGCATCGCCTACGTGCTGGACGACAGCGGCAGCTTCGCCGCCAATGTGAACCCGCAGATGGTCGGCACCGAGCCGCTCACGGAACTGGGCGAAATCGCCAAGGTGCGCGGATTGATTGAACGACATCTGCAGTGGACCGGCAGCAATCGCGCCAAGCAGGTGCTCGATAACTGGGACAAGAACGTGCAGCGCTTCGTCAAAGTGATTCCCAAGGACTATAAGCGGATGCTCGCCTGTATCTCGAAGGCCCACGATCAAGGCCTCACCGGCGATGCGGCCATCATGGTCGCGTTCGAAGAGAACGCACGCGATCTGGCGCGCGTGGGTGGAAACTAAGAATGTTCGCGCTCAATATGCCCGCCCTCACCCCTAACCCTCTCCCGGAGGGAGAGGGGATTTCTGTTGCCTCTCCCTCCGGGAGAGGCCGGCGCGAAGCGCGGGTGAGGGCGTGTCGTGCACCAATATAAGTTCCTAACAGAATAATGAAGCACCACACTCATGGGTAAACCGACCGGTTTCGTCGAATATCTGCGCGAGCTGCCCGCCGACCGCAGCCCCGGCGAGCGGCTGCACGACTGGAAGGAATTCCATTACCACATGGCAGAACCGGGGCTGCGCCAGCAAGGCGCACGCTGCATGGATTGCGGTGTGCCCTTCTGCCAGACCGGCAAACTGATCAGCGGCATGGCCTCAGGCTGCCCGATCAATAATCTGATTCCCGAGTGGAACGACTTGATTTACCGCGGCCTCTGGCAGGAAGCACTGGTTCGACTGCACAAGACGAATAATTTCCCTGAGTTCACGGGTCGCGTCTGTCCCGCGCCCTGCGAGGGCTCCTGTGTGCTCGCCATCTCCAGCCCGCCGGTCACGATTAAGAATATCGAGGTCGCCATCATCGACCGCGCCTTCGAGGAAGGCTGGGTCCTGCCCGAGCCGCCCAAAGTGCGCACCGGCAAGAAAGTCGCAGTGATCGGCTCGGGACCCGCGGGGCTTTCGGCCGCCGCGCAGCTGAATAAAGCAGGGCATTGGGTAACGGTATTCGAGCGCGACGACCGGCCTGGCGGTCAGTTGATGTACGGCATTCCGAACATGAAGCTCGACAAGCGCGAGATCGTTGAGCGTCGGTTGAAACTTATGGAGCAGGAAGGCATCCAGTTCGTCTGCGATACGAATGTCGGCGGGAACGACGAAACGCAGAAGCTGCTGAAGGGCTTCGATGCGACAGTGATTTGCACCGGCGCTACACAGGCGCGCGATTTGCAGGTCGATGGCCGTAACTTGAGCGGCGTGCACTTCGCGATGGACTACCTGACGGCCAGCACCAAGGCGCTTTTGAACGGCGGGTCCGATAAGGCGCCGATTCACGCCAAGGGCAAGGATGTGGTCGTACTCGGCGGCGGCGACACCGGTACCGACTGCGTCGGCACCGCGATGCGCCAGGGTTGCCGCAGCCTGACGCAGCTCGAGATTCTGCCGAAACCGCCGCTGGACCGCGCGGCCGACAATCCCTGGCCCGAGTGGCCTAAAGTTTACAAGCTGGACTACGGCCAGGAAGAAGCCGCGGCCAAGTTTGGCCGGGACCCGCGCGTCTATATCACCACCGTAAAGAAACTGGTCGGTGATGCCGACGGCAAGCTGCAGTCGGTTATCACGGTGGAGATCGGCTGGGAGAAGAACGTCAACGGCCAATTCACGCCCAAGGAACGTGCCGGCAGCGAGAAAACCATTCCGGCCCAGCTACTGCTGCTGGCGATGGGTTTCACTGGGCCCGAAGAAGCACCACTCAAGGCGCTCAAGGTCGAGCGCGATGCGCGCAGCAACATCAAGGCGGAACACGGCAAATACACGACCAACGTGAAGGGCGTGTTCGCCGCGGGTGACTGCCGTCGGGGACAAAGCCTGATCGTCTGGGCGATCAACGAAGGGCGTGGCGCGGCGCGTGAATGCGACCGCTATTTGATGGGCGACACCGATCTGCCCTGACGCACGCAAGGCGGCGGAAGCCGCCGCGCGCTCTAGTAAACTGAGCGCGTGAAATACCCTCCCAAAGCTATCCCGGCACGCGAACGTCTGATTTTCGCGCTTGATCTGCCGGATACCAACGCGGCCCGAGCGCTCACGGTACAACTGGGTGACAGCGTGGTGTTCTACAAGATCGGCCTGGAGCTGGCCATGTCCACGGGCTTCTTCGGCCTGCTCGATTGGTTGAAGGCCGAGAACAAGAAAGTTTTTGTTGATCTCAAGTTCTTCGACATTCCGGAAACGGTGGGACGCGCCATTAAGAATCTGGCCGAACGCGGTGCGGATTTCTGCACGGTGCATGGCAATCAAACGATGATGGAAGCGGCCGCCAAAGCGAAATCGCGCGATCTGAAAGTACTCGCGGTCACCGCATTGACCAGTCTTGATCGAAGTGACTTGCAGGATCTGGGCTTTCAGTGCGACGTCGCCGATCTGGTGCTGTCCCGCGCGAAACGCGCGCTGGAGGCCGGCTGTGACGGCGTGGTGTCGTCCGGCTTGGAAGTCGCGCGCTTGCGCGAACACGCGCCGCAAAAGCTGATTTGCGTTACGCCTGGCATTCGACCGCTGGACAACAGCGCTTCGGATCAGAAGCGAGTGATGACGCCAGCCGCGGCACTCCAGGCTGGCGCGGACTATCTGGTGGTTGGCCGGCCGATCCGCGACGCAAGCGACCCGAAAGCCGCCGCCGAGCATATCCAGGCTGAAATTGCGCGTGAAGTCGGCGCATGAGCGGCACTGAACTCAAAAACGATTTACTGCTACGTGCGCTGCTGCGTCAGCCGGTGGAACGCACGCCGGCGTGGATCATGCGCCAGGCCGGCCGCTATCTGCCGGAGTACCGCGCCACGCGCGCCAAAGCCGGCGACTTTTTGACGCTGTGCAGGACACCCGAGCTGGCCTGTGAAGTGACGCTGCAACCCGTCAATCGCTTTCCACTCGATGCGGCGATTCTGTTTTCCGACATTCTTACCGTGCCGGATGCGATGGGCCTGGGTTTGCACTTCGTGGAAGGTGAAGGCCCGCGCTTTCACCATCCGCTGCGCAGTGCCGCCGATATCGCCAGGCTCGGCCGGCCTGATCCGGCTCGGGATTTGCGTTATGTGATGGACGCGGTGGCGCTATGCCGCCGCGAACTGGGTGGCAGGGTTCCGCTGATTGGCTTCTCGGGCAGTCCTTGGACGCTGGCCTGTTACATGGTGGAGGGCCAGGGCGGTACCGATTTCGCCCGCATCAAAACCCTGCTGTACAACGAGCCGCAGACGCTGGAGAAACTGCTGGGTCTGCTGGCTGACGCGGTGCGCGATTACCTGAATGCTCAGATCGCCGCGGGTGCTCAAGTCGTGCAGATTTTCGACACTTGGGGCGGCGTGCTCAGCGCCGACAACTACGCGATATTCTCGCTGAGCTGGCTGCGGCAAATCGTCGCCGGCCTGCAACGCGAGCACCAGGGGCGGCGCGTACCGGTAATTCTGTTCACCAAGGGGGGCGGTCAATGGCTTGAAGCCCTCGCCGGCACCGGTTGCGATGCGCTCGGACTGGACTGGACCACGGGCTTGGGTGATGCACGCGAACGCGTCGGCCAGAAGGTGGCGCTGCAGGGCAATCTGGACCCCGCGGCGCTGTACGCCTCGCCGGCCGCGATACGGCGCGAAGTCGCGCACCTGCTGGCCGAGTACGGACAAGGTACAGGGCATGTGTTCAATCTCGGCCACGGGATTACGCCAGATGTGAATCCCGAACATCTCGCGAGGTGCCTGGAAGCGGTGCGCGAGCTTAGCCCCGCATATCACGTTTAGCGACGCGAATGCTCAAACGCTACCTCAGCGGGCCGGTCGCAGGCGCGCTCGGCTTTCTACTGGCTTGCATCAGCATCGTCACGCTATTCATCCCGTTTCTGCTCATTTCACCGTTCAAGTTTCTGCCCTGGCCCAAAGTGCAACGCCGCTGCACGCGCCTGCTGGTCAAGCTGGCTGATACCTGGGTGGACAGCGTCAATTTCCTGTTCGATCTATGTCTCGGCATTGAATACGATGTGCAGGGCTTCGATGGCCTGAATCCCGAAGGACGCTACCTGATACTCGGCAACCATCAGGCCATGGCTGACATCCTCGTCTTGTTTTATATCTACCGCGGCCGTGTGCCCTTCCCGCGTTTTTTCATGAAGCGCAGCCTGCTCTGGATGCCGATCATCGGCTATGTCTGCTGGGTACTGGACTCACCCTTCATGTACCGGCTGACCAAGACCGAGCTCAAGCAGCGCCCGGAATTGCGCGGCCGCGATCTGGAGATCACCCGCCGCGCCTGCCAGAAATACCGCGGCGTCCCCGTCACCGTGGTGAACTACATGGAAGGCACGCGCGGCACGCCCGCCAAGCGTATCGCGCGCGGCTCGCCGTACAAGCACTTGCTCCGGCCCAAGACCGATTCCGTCGAGTTCATGCTTAACGCCATGGGTGATTTGTTCGACGGCATCATTGACCTCACCATCGCCTATGCCCCCGGCGTCAAGCCGAACTTCGTCAACCTGCTCAGCGGGGGAATTGCGACGGTGAAAGTGCGCGCGCGCGTGCTGCCGGTGCCGCATGACTTGCTCAATGGCGATTTGCGCGAGAATCTGGAAATGCAAATACGCTTTCGCGCCTGGGTCAGTGAACTGTGGGCGCGTAAAGACGCGGAGATTGACACATTACAGCGACAGTTTCCTGCCACGAATCCATCATGAGGAAGCGGACATGAACAAAAGCAGTTCAGCGGGACGGGCCTGGATCACCGGCGGCGGCACCGGCATAGGCCGGGCACTGGCGCTACTGCTCGCTGGGCAGGGCTGGCAAGTCGTCGTGTCAGGCCGCCGCCGCGAACCCCTGGACGAGGTGGTCGCGCAAGCCGAGGCTGGTTCCATAGTGCCGGTGGTCTGCGACGTCACCGATCTGACGGCGGTGCGTGACGCCGTACGCATAATTGAATCGGAGCATGGCCCGCTCGATCTGGCGGTGCTCAATGCCGGCATTTACGCCCCTTACGACGCACGCGAATTTGGCGCCGAATACTTCCGCGAAGTCAACGAAGTGAATTACATGGGCGTGATTCACGGCATTGACGCGGTCTTCCCCTATTTCAAACAGCGCGGCCGCGGCCAGATCGGCGTGGTCGCCAGCGTCGCCGGCTATATGGGCCTGCCCATGTCCGGTCCCTATGGCGCGAGCAAGGCAGCGTTGATCAATCTGTGCGAATCGCTCAAGTTCGACTTCGACCAACTCGGCATCCGGCTCAGCGTGATCAATCCGGGCTTCATCCGCACACCGCTGACGGATCAGAATAAGTTCCGCATGCCCTTTCTCGCAGAGCCGGAGGATATGGCGAAAGCGATCTGGGCCGGACTGCAGCGCGGTGATTTTGAAATTACCTACCCCAAGCGGCTCGCCTACCCGCTCAAGGCCTTGCGCCATCTCCCGTACAGGCTATTTTTTCCACTGGTCAGGCGTGGTCTCGGCGCGCGCCAAAAGTAGTTGACTGTTCAGGTCTGCGTAAGTACCGGCCACTGATCCACGATTTTGCCGCCGCGCAGCACCAGCAAATCGCCGAACTCCAGCATCACCCCTTCGCTTTGGGTTGGGCGCAGAAACACGTGGTCGTTTACCGCGAGTTCGACTTGCGACGAGCCGGTCAGCAATTCCTGATTGGAACTGCGGCCATACAGGGCATTCACGCGTAGTCCGGGCGGCGATTCCGGTTTAGCTTGCCAATAGCCGCCATACACGAAGAAGCCACGGCGGTTGTTTGGGTCCCACCAGCGTAATGCCTGAGAAAGGCCATCGAGTTCAGGCAAGTGCAGGCCATTAGCGGATTTCAGTACCGGCGTCGCGATAAACAAAGCTGGCTTATGTTCTGACAAAGTGTCCAGATCAAAATCGGTCGGCTTGACCAGGCCTGAACCGACGGACAAGTCGTTCACCAGCGTGTCCTGCTCGTAAAGCCGGTAGGTCGGACTGCCGGCGCCGTTCAAAGTGAGATTTTCGCGCCAGAGCTGCGGATACTCGCGCTGCGCGAAGTCGGTAAACGTCCGATAACGTTTCAGCACTGCCGCGAATAACCCTTCACGGCTGCCGGCAATCCTCGGCAGTTTGACCACGTGCGGGTCATAGCCCATGAAGCCCGCGAATTCGAGTTGTCCAGAATTTTGCGCAATGGTGCTCAGTAGTATTCGCAAGGTCTCGACGTCCTGCACTCCACCGCGATGCAAACCGACGTCAATCTCGATATTGATCCGCAGTCGCGTACCGAGGGCACGGGCGAGTTCAAAATACTCGTGCAGGCGCGCCGGAGTGTCGATCAACCACTGCAGCTGGCGCGCCGGATTGAATGCCCCCTTGTGCTGCCGATAGAAAAGCTGCGCAGAACCGACGGGCAAGGGTTTGCCCAGCAGAATGTCCGCATCAGGAAAGGCCCGCACTTCGAGATTCAGAAAGGGCTGATGGAAGGCCATCAGACGCCGGGTCTGCGCGCGCTGGAAGATGTAGTCAATGAGCTTGACCGAGGGCAGCGACTTGGCGACGACCCGATAGTGTTTAGGTGCGCGGATGGAAGCGCGTAGCGTAGCGATGTTCTGGTCCAGCCGGTCGAGATCGAGCAGCATGCAGGGCCGCATCGGCCCTTGGGCTTTCAGCTCGGCGTTCAGCGCCTGGAAATAGGCGTCATAACTGCCGCCCGCGGCGCGCGGGCGCAGCGCGAAGGGTGCGGCCAGCAAGCCCGCGGCAGCAGCCAACAGGAAATGGCGGCGCTTCATTAGGGCCTGTTCATTTATGTTTCACCGAACAATTTATGCAGATGCGCGTTGAGCATGCGCCCGCTCGGATCGAGCCGCCGGCGTACGGCCTGAAATTCGTCCCACTTCGGATACAGCGGCGCCAAGGCTTTCGCGCCGAGCGTGTGCAGCTTGCCCCAGTGCGGACGAGCCTGATATTTCCAGAAAATCGGCTCCACGAAGTCAAACAGAGGTTTGTAATCCACCTGATGATATTGATGAATGGAAATAGATGCGCTATCGCGCTGGTAGAACGGACTGAGCCAGCAGTCGTCCGCCGCCGCCGTGCGATACTCGACCGGGAATAGCGTGTTGAGATTCTTCTTGCGCACCGCCTCCAGAATTTCGCGCAGACAGTCCGGCCCGTCCGCCACCGGTAGTTCGTACTCCATCTCGTTGAAACGAACGTCGCGCGGACTCGGAAAGACCTCAAAAGCGCGGCCAATCTTTTCCTCGCTGGAAACGAGCGCCGTCAGCAGGCGCTGCATGCCGCCATCCCAGGCGGGTACGGCGTGCGCCAGCTCACAGGCCAGCCACAGCACCGTGTCTACCGGCAAGCTGATCAAACCCTTAGTGGTGGACTCCGCCTCGGTTTCGTTCAGGAGCTTGACCAGGGCGAGATCGGATTCAAAAAAAGCCCAGAACTCGAAATGCCGGTTGTCGGCGACGTATTGGTCCAGCTTGCGCAGAACCTCATCCAGACTTTCGGTATAGCTTTGCTCATGCAACTTGTAGGCCGCACGATTCTGCAGGGTGATTTGGGTGAGGACACCCAGCGCGCCCAGCGAGGTGCTGGCGGCGTGGAAAACATCCGCCTCGCGCTGCGCGTCGCATTCGATGATTTCGCCGGACGGCGTAACCAGGCGCACGCCGCGCATCACCGAGGAAAATGAGCCGAGCGTAATGCCGGTGCCGTGCGTGCTGGTGCCGCAGGCGCCGGCCACGGACTGCGGGTCTACGTCGCCCTGGTTGATCAGGCTTTGACCGATATCCCACAGGGGTTGCCCCAGCTCGCGCAAGCGCGTGCCGGCCCAGACACGCGCCTGAAGTTTTTCGGCATCGTGACTGATCAAGCCCTGCATGTCGTCAAGCGAAAGCAATGTGTCGTCGGTCGCGCATAGCGCGCTGAAGGAGTGGCTGGCGCCGGTCACGCGCACCGTGCCGGAAGCCGCGCGCAATACTTCAATCAGGCTTTGCTCGGACTGCGGTGTCAGCCACTGCTTGGGCAGGGTCATCTGGCTGCCGGACCAGTTGCGCCAGTTGCGACGCACACCGCCCTCACCCGCCAATGCGCTCGGTAGCGAGCCTTCTAAAACTGCCAAGGCGGCAGCACTGAAACCCGCCTGCAGCAGAGCGCGGCGTGTCAGTGCTGGGAACCGGCTTGCAACCATAGCGCTTGCTCCCCGAAGGCCCTCACCCTAACCGTCTTCTGGAGGGAGAGGGAACAAGAAGAGTATTTCATGCGCCTGAACGGCAGCCAAGCGCAGTGACGGGTAAAATAGCGCCCCGCTGCCCCCCCAATGCGCTTGGCGCCCCATGCCCGCTGTTCCGCGACGCCAATCATCCAACCGGTCACCCAGTCCTCGCACGCCCAAGGTCGGCTTCGTCAGCCTCGGCTGCCCCAAGGCGCTGGTGGATTCGGAGCGTATCCTCACGCAGTTGCGGGTCGAGGGTTACCAGATCGTGCCCACTTACCGGGACGCCGACCTGGTGGTGGTGAACACCTGCGGCTTCATTGATACCGCGATTCAGGAATCATTGGAGGCAATTGGCGAAGCGGTGGCGGAGAACGGCAAGGTCATCGTCACCGGCTGTCTGGGCGCGACCAAGGCCGATGAGATCAGGAAACGTCATCCCGAGGTATTGAAAGTCACCGGGCCGCAGCGTTACGAAGAAGTTCTGGCCGGCGTACATGAGCATCTGCCGCCGGCGCATGACCCCTTCATGGATCTGGTGCCGCCGCAGGGGATCCGGCTGACGCCGCGGCACTATGCTTACCTGAAAATCTCCGAGGGCTGCAACCACAAATGCAGTTTCTGCATCATTCCTTCGATGCGCGGCAAGCTTGATTCGCGGCCCATCGGCGAGGTGATGCGCGAAGCGGAGCAGTTGGTGAAGGCGGGCGTAAAGGAATTGCTGGTCATCTCGCAAGACACCAGCGCCTACGGCGCCGACCTCAAGTACCGCAGCGATCGCTGGCGTGAACGCGAATGGCGCACCCATTTGCGCGAACTCTGCGAAGCACTTGGGACGCTGGGTATCTGGGTGCGCCTGCACTACGTCTATCCCTACCCGCATGTGGATGAAATCATTCCGCTGATGTCCGACAACGGGGTGCTGCCTTATCTCGATATTCCGTTTCAGCACGCCAGCCCGCGCATTCTGAAGTTGATGAAGCGGCCTGCACACGCGGAAAATACGCTCGCGCGCATCCAGCGTTGGCGCGAATTGCAGCCCGAACTAAGCTTGCGTAGCACTTTCATCGTCGGTTTTCCCGGCGAAACGGAGCAGGATTTCGAGCAGTTGCTCGATTGGCTCAGACAAGCACGGCTGGATCGCGTGGGTTGTTTCAAATACTCGCCGGTGGACGGCGCGGCGGCAAACCTGCTGCCTGATCCGGTACCGGAGGAAGCAAAACAGGAGCGCTGGGAGCGCTTCATGCAGGTGCAGGCTGAAATCAGCGCCGCTCGCCTGCAACGCAAACTCGGCCAGACGCTGACGGTGTTGGTGGACAGCGTCACGGATGGCAAGGCCATAGCGCGTTCTAGCGCAGACGCACCCGATATAGACGGCGTAGTGCATATCCATTCCGCCGGCAAGCTGCGCGCCGGCGAGTTCGCGCAGGTAAAAATCGAGCGGGCCGATGCTTACGATTTGCACGCCAGGCTGATTGCCTGATCGGCGCACCGATCAAGAGCCGAGCGTGAATCTCAACACCTTGCCGCGCTCCGCCAGCGGCAGGCTCTGGAATTCCGCATATATATCGATGGTGATCTGGCACAACTGGGCATCGTCGAAGCCGGCCGTATAGGGCTGGTCGAGTTTGTAGATACCCGGCCCGTGGCGTGCGGCAATGCGGCGATAAACACCTACAAGCTCCTTTTCTACGTCTTTGAACTCGGCGTGTGACCCAGGGCTTGCCGCCGCCAGACTCACGAGCTGAATCAGCGAGTCGCGCTCCGCTTCGAGCAAGCCGGAATCCACATGCTCGCCAACCCGTACGGTTTCACCGCCCTGCGGATAGGCGAAGCGGGCGCACAGCGTCGGACTCTTCGCCTGCAAAGCCTGCAACTCGCGCAACAACACCGCAACGTAAGCACTGATCGCCTCATCCGGCGCCAGCGGCATATAGTGTTCGGCCAGCTTCGGGATCAAACCGGCGGTTCGCGCTAGCGCTGCTTGCTCCGTCTCACCCTGCGCGATAGCGCGGCTTACCAGGTCTTGCGCCGTGGCGTACTGCTGCGGTGCATGCGTTCGCAGGGTCGCGAAGGGCTCGATTTCCGCCAGGCGCTTTAGCGCGCTGTCCTCGATACTTTCCGGCGTCGTTGTGACTGCCGCAGCGCTGGGTTTTGCAGGCTTTGTCTTTGCCGCTGGCGCCGCTATCCGGGCGGCGGGAGCCGTCGACAGGACTTGCTGTGGGTGCATGGCGGATTCAAAAAACGGCACCGACCAGGTTAATAAACCAAACCACTGCGCTGCCAGCACCGCCAGACCAAAACAGGCCGCAGTCGCTAGCGGATCCTCACGTTCCCGATTGCGTCGTTCCGCGGAACGCCAGGCTCCTATGAACTGCCACGGCAACAGCAGCATCGCCAAAGCTGCGAAGATCGCGGCAAACCGCCACGGCGGCACGTCGACTACGGGAAACGAACCGAATACCGCGGCAAAAAAGCCCAGCGACAGAAGCACCAATGGCAGAAAACTGTTCAGCCAGAAACTCTGCGACAACGGCAGCAACCCACGCCAATGCGCCGCGAAGTAACCTGGAGCGGTGTTTGGCCCTGTTGCTGCGGGTTTAGCCCTTGTGCTCTGTGCTACGGGCCGCAAGGTGGGAACCTTGGATACCGCCAGCCAGGGGCCATATGCGCCGTAGCGCACCCGATCGCTGCGCAACAGCTCCCCTTCTCGCACCAGCCGGATGATCTCTCCCGCTGACACTGGGCCGACGCACTGCCTGTTCTTAAGGTAGTACCAGTTCATCTCCCACCGCCGGCGCGCTGGGACTAGTCTAGCCGCTGGGGAAGCGTCCGCGATGAAATGGTGGGCCCGGTAGGACTCGAACCTACAACCAAGGGATTATGAGTCCCCTGCTCTAACCAATTGAGCTACAGGCCCATGTCGGACGCGCAATTTTACTTGGGTTCTTGGCCACCGACCTTGGCCTCAGCTTCCGGCTTCGGCTCTTCCCTTTTGCCGCCGATAGCGCGGCTCATCGCTGCCCGTTCTATCTCAATGGCTTTCTTGACGTCGGGTGGAATGCCCCATTCCAGCAGATCGAGTCCGCCCATCGCCATGGCCTGGGCCAGTTGCATCAAGGGCTTGAGTGCGCCTTTGGCGGCTATGCTGGTGCCAAAGCGGGGAATTAACGTATCAACGCGGTCCACAAACAGCATCAGGTCGCGTTGAATATTGCCGGATGAGGGCTTGCCCTGTGCCCAGCGCATCGCCGGCAGAAAAGCTTGATCGGGCATGACGATCGCACCGAAACCGGAAATCTGCCACAACAGGAAACCCTCGCGCCGCGAGGTGAAACTGCGCTGCATCAGAAATTCGTACAGATAAACCGTTTTGTTGCTCATGCTTGCCCGCAGCGCAACTCTCGTTCCGAAAACAAGACGGGGCGCAGTATAGCGCCCCGTCATACCGGCTATTGATCGGAGCCTGCTGTTGAGCGGCTAGGTTCCTTCGTCCAGATAACTGCGCAGGTAGTTCGCGCGCGTCGGATGACGCAGCTTGCGCAAGGCCTTGGCTTCAATCTGGCGGATGCGTTCGCGCGTGACGTCGAACTGCTTGCCGACCTCTTCCAGCGTGTGGTCGGTATTCATGTCGATGCCGAAGCGCATGCGCAGCACCTTGGCCTCGCGCGGCGTGAGCGAGGCCAGAATCTGGTGCACCGCTTCCATCAGGCTTTCGTTGGTCGCCGCTTCGACCGGCGCCACCGCATTGCCGTCTTCGATGAAATCGCCAAGGTGCGAATCCTCGTCGTCGCCGATTGGCGTCTCCATCGAGATCGGCTCTTTGGCGATCTTGAGGACTTTGCGCACCTTGTCCTCGGGCATCTCCATCTTGACCGCGAGCTCTTCCGGCGTCGGCTCGCGGCCCATTTCCTGCAGCATGGCGCGGCTGATGCGGTTGAGTTTGTTGATGGTCTCGATCATATGCACCGGGATACGGATGGTGCGCGCCTGGTCGGCAATCGAGCGTGTGATGGCCTGGCGGATCCACCACGTTGCATAGGTCGAGAACTTGTAACCGCGGCGGTATTCGAACTTGTCCACCGCCTTCATCAAGCCGATGTTGCCTTCCTGAATCAGATCGAGGAATTGCAGGCCGCGGTTGGTGTATTTCTTGGCGATGGAGATGACCAGGCGCAGGTTGGCTTCGACCATCTCCTTCTTCGCACGGCGCGCTTTCGCGTCGCCCAGCGACATATAGCGGTGGATGTCCTTGATATCGCGCAGCGTCAGGTGGGTCTCGGTCTGCAATCCTCCGAGCCGCTGCTGCAGCTTGATCAAATCGGGTTTGCGCTCGCCGATCGCTGCCGAATAGCGGCGTTTGGCGCGGATCAGCTTGTCCCACCAACCCTGGTTCAGCACGTTCTCCGGAAAACCACGGATGAATTCCTGGCGGTCCATGCCGGCGCCGCGCACGCACAAGTTCATGATCTGGCGTTCGGTACCGCGAATCTCGTCGAGCTTGGCGCGCAGATTGGCGATCAGCGCATCGTTCATGCGTTGCGGCAGTTTGAACTCGAGGAACAGGGTCGCAACGTTGGCCCACAACTCCTTGGTGCGCTTGCTGGCGGTGCCGGTGCGCTGCAAGGCGCGCATCGCGTTCTTGTGTGCGGCGTCCAGCTTCTTCATGCGCTTGGCGGCTTCGACCGGATCGGGCCCGGTGTCTATGGCCTCAGCGTCCTCGTCGTCTTCGTCCACGTCGTCGTCCAGCTCCGCCGGCAGCGGGGCTTCAATGACGGCGTTGGCGTCCGGCTCCTTGACCGAGAAATCGTTATAGCCGGTCAGCACTTCGGCCAGGCGAATCTCGCCTTTCAGGGCGCGTGCGTATTCATTCAACAGGTGCTGGATGGTCGGCGGGTAGTGCACCAGCGCCCGCATCATCTCCGCCAGGCCTTCCTCGATACGCTTGGCAATGCGGATTTCGCCATGCCGGTCGAGCAGCTCGACCGAGCCCATTTCGCGCATGTACATGCGCACCGGGTCGGTAGTACGGCCAAACTCGGCGGCAATGGCAGCGGCGGCGGCGGCTTCCTCGACCTCCTCGTCGTCGTCGTCGTCGCTGGCGGCCTGAGTTTCATTCAGCAGCAAGGCCTCGGTATCCGGCGCCTCTTCGTGCACCGTGATGCCCATGCTGTTGATCATCGCGACGATTTCTTCGATCTGCTCGGGATCGACGATATCCTCGGACAGATGGTCATTGACCTCGGCATAGGTCAAGAAGCCCTTCTGTTTACCCTGCGCGATCAGCTGCTTAAGGCGGGATTGCTGGTCGGGATTATTCATGGAGAGGGGCAGGCATGGGCGGGGCCAAACCATTAATTTTACTAAATTTCCGACGGGAACGCTAGGCTGGCGTTGGAACCGGAATCAAGTCTTGCGGCGGCCCAAAAGGGCGTTCAACTCACGGTATTCGTGCTTTTCCGGCTCGGTCAAATCGCCTTTCGCCGACAAGGCCTGCCAGCGCAGTTCCTGGGCTGTCACTCTGAGGCGGGCCAGGGCGTCGAGAAAGACGCGTTCGCCCTCGGCCGGTTCACCGACGAGATCAGGGCTCACCAGCTTCACCAGATGCTGCGCTTCAGGCCGGTCGCGCAGCCGTTCCAGCAAGGCCGCCGCATTAAGCTGGGGATAGGTCTGGAATAATTCAATAACCTCGACCAGCAGCGGTATCCCCGGCAACGGTACCGCGCTGAGCGTTTCCAGGTCGCTAACCTGATCGGCCAGCCGGGGTTGTTCCAGTAGCCACTGGAGCGCACTGCGCACCAGTGTTCGCCGGCCAGAGGGCTCTTCTCTTCGCGGGATCACCGTAACAGCCGCGGCAGGTTGCGCCACGAGCTGCTCCAGATCGGCGCGGGGCAAGCGCGTAACTCCGGCCAATTGTTCCAGCAGCAGCGTACGAAAAGCCGTCTGCGGAATGCGCGCCAGATGGGGCCGCGCCAGTTCGACCAGCCGCGCCCGCCCGTCCACATTACCCAACTCCACCTGCGGCGTGAGCTGATCCAGCAGAAAACGCGATAGCGGCGTGGCCTGCTTGATGCGGGCCAGAAAAGCGTCCCGGCCTTCTTTCTGAATCAGCGTATCCGGATCCTCGCCTTCGGGCAGAAACAGGAAGCGCAACTCGCAGGCGTCGCGCAGCGTCGGCAAAGCACGCTCCAGTGCGCGCCAAGCGGCTTCGCGGCCCGCACGGTCGCCGTCGAAGCAGAACACGATCTCGGGCGTGAGCCGGTAAAGCGCCTGCAAGTGTTCTTCCGTGGTCGCCGTGCCGAGCGTGGCGACAACATAGTCCACGCCATGCTGGGCCAGCATCACGGTGTCCATATAGCCTTCCACCACCAGTACGCGGCGGATATCTTTCACCGCCTGCCGCAACTCGTACAAACCGTATAAATTGCGGCCTTTATGAAATAACGGCGTCTCGGGGGAATTCAGATACTTCGCCGGATCATCCGCCAGCGTGCGGCCGCCGAAACCGATGACGCGGCTACGGGAATCCCGGATCGGGAACATGATCCGCTCGCGGAAACGATCGTAGTGACCGCTGCCGTCTTCGCGCCGGATCGCGAGCCCGGCCTGCTCCTGCAACTTGGCTTCGCCGAATTTATCCAGCAGATTGGACCAGCCCGGGGGCGCGTAGCCGATGCCGAAGCGCTTGGCTGTTTCGCCGCTGACGCCGCGCTTCTTCAGATACTCGACCGCCGCCGGCGCCTGTTTCAACTGCTCGCGGAAATACTGCGCCGCGGATTCATTGATCTGGTGCAGCCGCGAATGATCGCTAGCCGGTGCGGCTTGCACTTCGCGCGGCAGTTCGAGCCCGTGCATGCGCGCAAGTTCTTCAACCGCTTCGCGGAACTCCATGCGCTGATGCTCAATCAGAAAACTCAGCGCGGTACCGTGCGCGCCGCAGCCGAAGCAGTGGTAGAACTGCTTGGTCGGCGAAACGGTGAAAGACGGGGATTTTTCGTTATGAAACGGGCAGCAGGCCTGGTAGTCGCGGCCGGCTTTTTTTAGCGGGACATAGTGCTCAATCAGCGCAACGATATCGGTGCGGCTGAGTAACTCGTCAATGAAATTTTGGGGAATCTTCGCCATGGGCAATTGTAGGAGCGGCCCGTGGCCGCGACCAGCAGGTCAGGAATCGCGCGCAGGCGCGCTCCTACGAAAACGGGAATCTTGGCAAGATCCCCGCTTTCGCGGGGATGACGGACTTCTAGCCCGTCAGTTTCGCCTTGATGCGGGCGCTGACCAGCCCCATGTCCGCGCGTCCGGCAACCTTCGGTTTGACCAGACCCATGACCTTGCCCATGTCCTTGGGGCCGGCCGCACCGGCTGCGGCGATGCTGTCAGCGATGATTTGTTCGAGCTCGCCGTCGCTGAGCCGCGCCGGCAGATAGCCTTCGAGGACCGTGATCTCGGCACTTTCCGCTGCGGCCAGATCCGAGCGGCCACCGGCCTGATACTGGGTAACGGAATCCTTACGCTGCTTGATTTGCTTTTCGACGATGCTCATCACCGCCGCATCATCGAGCGTGATGCGCTCGTCGACTTCTTTCTGCTTCAGCGCCGCGGCCAGCAGGCGGATGACGCCCAGACGCGCCTTGTCGCCACTTTTCATGGCGGCCTTCATGTCTTCCTGGATGCGTAATTTAAGGGACATTGCAAAAGGATACTTGTAGGAGCGGCTTTAGCCGCGACCGGCAATAGTC